>DASYNF010000147.1:0-142902 GCA_036008685.1 Actinomadura sp.
CGATGCGTATAGGTGCTCATGGCAAAGCGCTCGGAGGAGCACCCGGTCGGCCGACCGCGATCCAGGTCCTGCGGCTGATCCGTATCGGGACCCATGACCGTCGGTTGCCCGGGCTAGCTCCGTCCCCCTGGCCGGTGTGTCAGCGCCGGGCGGCCGGGGATCCCTCGTGCAGGAGGAGCAGGGTGTAGGCGGCCACGGTCGAGTCGTCGGTGATCGCGCCGTCGCGGATCATCTGCTCGAACTCCGCCCGCGTGACGAAGCGCTGCCGCATGTCCTGCTCCTCGGCCTCCCGATGCGGCTCGCCGGGTTCGAGGCCGGTCGCGAGGAACACGTGGAAGCGCTGCCCGGTGGTGCCATGGGCACCGTGCAGGTGGCCGAGGCCGACCAGCGACCTCGGGCGGAGACCGGTCTCCTCGGCGAGCTCGGCCCGGGCGAGCTCCTCGGGGTCTCCGTCGCGCCGATCGGGCCAGCCGCCCTGCGGGAAGCTCCACGAACGCCGGCCGATGGGGTAGCGGTATTCCTCCACCAGGTGGAAGCCGTCGTCCTCGGCCGGGACGACCAGTGCGAAGTCCGGCTTGTCGATGACGCCGTAGATCCCTTCGGATCCGTCGGGTCGCTCGATCCGGTCCTCCCGTACGCTCATCCAGGGGTTCTCATAGACCACCCTCGAGGAGAGCTGCCGGATCGTGGGTCCGTGTCCGTTCGCGGTCATACGGCTCCCCGGGTCGTCGGTCGTCATCGGTGCCAGGCCTGGCCGGTCGGGCGGACCACGATCTCGTTGATGTCCACGCTCGGTGGCTGGTTCACCGCGAACATCACGGTGCGGGCCACATCGGCCGGATCGAGCTTCACGTCCCCGGCCCGGTCCGGGTTGATGAGGACGGTGTCGGTCAGGCCCGGCTGGATGAGCGTGACCCGCACGCCGCTGTCGGCCAGCTCGGCTCGCAGGTTCTGGGCGAGCCCGGTCATCGCCCACTTCGTGGCGGAGTAGAGGCTTCCCGGCGTCGGAATCCGCCCGGCGATCGACCCGGTGAGGACGAAGTGCCCCTTGCTCTCCAGCAGTGCCGGCATCGCGGCCCGCGCGGTGATCGCGGGACCGTAGACGTTGGTGAGGACCATGGACCGCCAGTCCTCGGGAGTGGAGCCGCCCTCGAGGAACGAGGACCGGTTGGCCACCCCCGCGTTGGCGAAGACCACGTCCAGCCGCCCGTAGGCCTTCCGCGCGCGGTCCACGGCGGACCGCACCTGGTCCCATTCGGTGACATCGCACATCACCGGGATGGCCCGGCCGGGGCCGCCGAGTTCGCCGGCCAGCCGGTCGAGCAGCTCGCGCCGCCGTCCGGCCAGGACCACCCGGTGCCCCTCCTCGACCGCCAGCCGCGCGGTGGCCTCGCCGATCCCGCTGGATGCTCCCGTGATGAGGAAGACCCGATCCGTCATGCCCCTCAGCCTCTCAGACCGGCGGCCGTACTGACGCCGTACCCGTACCCGTGCCGTGCCGTGCCGGTGCCGTGCGTGCCGTGCGTGCCGTGCCGGTAGCGGTACCGGCGGCGGTGGCCATCTCGACATCCACGCTTCGGCGTGGACGCGAACATCGCCGTCCTAGGTTCGTCCCGTACGTACAGGACGCACCTGGGATCGGGAGGTACACCGACGTGGACACATCGCACCGATGCTCCGAGCACGGCGGGTGGGGGCGGCGCTCATGATCGCGATGATCTTCGAGTTCTGGTTCGACCCGGACGACCGCGCGACGTACGAGGAGTACCTCGCCGAATCGGCGAAGCTCCGCGAGCTGCTGCCGGCGGTCGACGGCTTCGAGGGAATCGAGCGCTTCGAGAGCGTCGGCGAGGCGGGCAGGTTCGTGGCCATCGGATTCTTCCGGGACGAGGACAGCGTGACGGCCTGGCGCAACACCCCCCAGCATCGCCGGGCCCAAGCCCTCGGACGCGGCCGGTTCTTCACCGGTTACCGGCTGCGGATGGCCGAAGTGATCAGGGACTATGGCCCGGACGATCGCACCGAGGCGCCCGCCGACAGCCGGGGATTCCACGGATGACAGCACCGATGACAGCACCGATGACCGAAACCATCCGATGACACCCCAGCCGGACCCCGGAGCCGCCGTCATGCAGGACCTCACCATCCACCTCGGCAACCGGCCGGACGCGCTCGCCGCGATGGGGCAAACGCTCGGGAGCGCCGGCATCGGCATCGAAGGCGCCCGCGGCCGACCGGATATGGGGGTGGATATGTACTGGTGGGGCCGGTGGGATTCGAACCCACACTGGTACGGACCTAAACCGCATGCCTCCTGCCGTTGGGCTACGGCCCCGTTGTCGACCGCCGGAGATGGTCGGCTCTGGGGCCGTACCTGGATCCGGCGAGCTGTCAGACGCCGAGCTCGCGCCGGATGCGCTCGACGTGACCGGTGGCCTTCACGTTGTAGTAGGCCTTGCCGATCGTGCCGTCGGTGTCGATGAGGAAGGTCGACCGGATGACGCCGACCGTGGTCTTGCCGTACAGCTTCTTCTCCCCGTAGGCGCCGTAGGCCCGCAGCACCTCGGTCTCGGGGTCGGACAGCAGCGGGAAGGTGATGGAGTCGCGGTCGCGGAACTTGGCCAGCTTGGCGGGCTCGTCCGGCGAGATGCCCACGACGGTGACGCCGGCGGCCTCGAGCTGGGGCAGGCCGTCGCGGAAGTCGATGGCCTCCTTCGTGCAGCCGGGGGTCATGGCGGCCGGGTAGAAGTAGAGGATCACGCGCCTGCCTCGTAGTGACGACAGGGAGAGCGGGCTACCGTCAGAGTCGGGAAGCTCGAACTCGGGGGCGACATCGCCGGGCTGCAGCCGCTCGGACACCTGATCCGCCTTTCGCTCAGTGGACGCCTCTTACCGTACCGCTGTCCTACCTTCGCACCATGCAGGTGGGGGCGAGCGATTCTCGGGAAGACCTGACAGACTACTGATCACATCACGCGCGCTGGATGCCCGAACGATAAGGACACCTCATGGCCGACAGAGCCCGCGATCCGGAGGCGCTGGAACGCGAGATCGAGCGCACTCGCGAGGAGCTGGCGCGGACCGTCGACGCGCTCGCCGACCGGCTCAACCCCAAGAAGGCCGCTCGCCGCGGTATCACCCGTGTCAAGGAGGAGGCCGGCCAGGTCGCCGCCGCGGTCGGCGCGATCGCCGGTCCGAAGGAGCCCGGCCTGCCGAATGGCGATCGTCGTACCGCCGCGATCCTGGTCGGCGCGGGGGTCGCGGTCTCGGTGACCGCAGTGCTGCTGTGGCGGCGCAAACACCGCTGACCGGGTGGGCCGCCGTGATCCTGCCGGCAGGCGCCGGGCCCCGTGGGGGTCCGGCGCCTTCTCGTCTCGGCCTCGTCCACGCCGCCGAGGCCGGGATCTCAGGTCCCGCCTCGGCCGATCCGCGGTTTCACGGCCGCCGCGGAGCGGCCCCGCAGGTCAGGCCCGAGCGGGCCGGACGCTCTCCCGGAGTGTGGGCTGGGCCCGGGTGACGTGCTGGAGACCCCGGTCGAGTTCGGCCTCGGGGATGTGGGGCACCACGAAGCCGTACCGCGCCAGCACCTCTGGGGGCACGTCCTCGGACTCACCGAAGGCCGCGATCTCGCCCCAGCAGGGCGCCCCGAGTGAGCCGCTGTGGTGCCGTACGGACAGGCCGGCGCACAGGTTGGCGAAGCTCAGGCACTGTGCCAGCGGCCAGTCGCTGAGCGTCGCGAACACGAATCCGGCGGCGAACACGTCCCCGGCACCCGTGGGATCGAGCACGGGTACGGGAAGGGCCGGTGCGCAGGCGCGCCGGCCGGTGGCCGAGTCCACGGCCATCGCCCCCTGTGCGCCGAGCTTGACCACCACGACCGGGACCCGCGCGGACAGGGCCCGCAGGGCGGCCTCGGGGCTGTCCGTACGGGTGTAGGCCATCGCCTCCACCGCGTTGGGCAGGAAGACGTCCACCTGGCCGAGCCGGTCGAGCACCTCGGCCGACCAGGTCTCCGTCGGGTCCCAGCCGGTGTCGGCGAAGACCATCGCGCCCTCCCGGCGCATCGCCTGCGCCCAGGAGGGGACCGGCCGGGCGACGTCGACGAAGCAGACACGGGCCGGTGGAGGCACACGGACCGTGTCCTCGGGTGGCACCGAGGACGGCCGGGTGTAGGTCACCATGCTGCGGTCGGAGTCGTAGGCGAGCGAGACCGTCACCGGAGTCGGCCAGCCGGGCAGCCGGTGCGAGCGGCTCAGGTCGATGCCCTCCTGCTCGGCGAGAGTCCGCCAGAGGTAGGCGCCGAACAGGTCGTCCCCCATGGCCGTCGCGAGCCCGACCCTCAGCCCCAGCCGGCTCATCGCCACCGCGATGTTGGCGATCCCGCCCGGGGCCGACCCGAGCTCGTCGGTGACGAGTTCGGTCCCCGGGGGCGGCAGGCCCGGGAGCCCGGTGAAGATCATGTCCATGAAGACCTGGCCGGACAGGAAGACGTCCAGGCCGTCGGCGGCCCCGTGGATCCAGTCACGGACCAGATCGCGCTCGGCGCAGGGATCCTCCGAGGCCGCGGCCGGCGGGCCCTCGAAGCCGTCCGGCACCGCGGCACCACGCGAAGTCGAGGTCATCGTGCCTCCCCCCATGAGGCTCAACGACGACGACATTACCGCCTGACCGGCCGTAACTCCCGGATCAGAGCGCTACAGTTCCGGCGCCGTCGCGGTGAACCGGGCCTCGACACCGGCCCGTACGACCTGGGCCTGGGGCTCGAGGTCGATCGCCGGCGGGCCCCCCGCGTCGGCTCCTGTGGCGGCGGCCATCATCCCGTACACCTGCGGGCCGCTCTGGACCTCCGTGCTGAGGCCCTCGTCGGAGAGCTGCACCAGGCCGGTGAGGCGGCAGCCCAGCGCCTCGGCGTAGTCGCGCGCCCGGGTGACCGCCGCCTGCACCGCCTGCTGCGCCGCCCGCCGGTAGACCTCGCTGTCGCGGCGCAGGGACCACCAGGGACCCTGCACGCTCGTGAACTCCATGTCGCCGAGCCGGGCGACGAGCTCGCCGAGGACGGAGAAGTCGGCGACCGTGACGGTCGTGTGGACCGTGCCCTGGTAGCGCTCCACCTTCTCGTCCCGGCGCCTGTCCCGGACGATCGGCGAGATCGCCAGCCCCGAGGTCTCGACCTGCTCGACCGCGTCGCCGTAGCCCTTGATGAGGTCCAGGCACTCGCGGTTGCGCTCGCTGAGCCGCTCGAGCGCACGCCGGCGGTCCTTGTCCCGGGTGTTCACGTACACGGTCAGGCGGGCGATCTCGGGCTCGACCTCGAGCACTGCAGTGCCCCGCACGCTGATCAGCGGCGTGGTCGGAGGGGCGGGGGGGATGGGAGATCCGGTGGTGTCGTTCATGGCCTCACTCTTTCAACCGGCCGGTACGGCGGCTAGACATCATCGGTGGAAACAGCGGGCCAAGGCCCGTTTGGACATGGCACCGGTTGGTATGCCTACCTGAGACGAGACCCGCGCCCCGGCACGACCGTCTCGTCATGTCGCCGCGTACGCGGGCGCCGTACTCCGGCCACCGACCACAAAATCTGTAAGGGACATGTGTCCCCGATAGGGGGCGGCCGTCGCCCGGCGGTACGGTGGCGGCCGCCGAGGGCATCCTCATGGGAAATCTCTTCCGCCACGGAGGCGACCGCCGGGAGCCGGCGAAAAGGGCGTCGGCCCCGGTCGGCGCGCTTCCGGAGCAACCCCTGATCGCCGATGCCCGTGAGCACGGGCTGGTCGGCGACGGTGTCACCAACGATCAGCCGGCTCTGGCCGCGCTGGTGGATGCCCTGGGGGCGGCCTGCGCGGCCGATGGCCTGCGCCGCATCCTGTACTGCCCGCCCGGGGTCTACTCCATCCGTGACGCCGGCACGGTGTGGCGCAGCGGGGTCTCCCTGATCGGCGCGGGTCCGGGGGTGACCCGGTTCGTGCTGGCCAACCCGGGCAATCCCATCGACCCCACCCCGCTGGCCTATTTCACCGCGATCGAGCACGGCGCCGGCCGCGACAACCATCTGGCGGACTGCACGTTCGCCTCCTTCGAGATCGACGGCTCCGGGGTCCGCATGGAGCATTACGACGTGCTGGCCAAGGGTCTCGGCCTGCAGTACGTGCTCCGGGGCCGTTTCCGTGACCTGTACATTCACGACACCGCGGCCACCGGCTTCGGCTGCGACTTCCTCCAGAACTCGATCGTCGACGGAGTCCTGGTGGAGGGCTGCGGGCGCCTGGACAGGGGCGAGGACAAGGGCGGCGCCGGATTCGGGATCGGCATCGGCGGCTGGGGGATCACCGAGAACCTCACCCTCACCTCCTGCGCGGCCGTCGGCAACGGCACGAGCGGGATCTTCCTCGAACTCCAGCGGGAGTACTGGCCGCCGCCGCGCGGGATCAGCATCGTCGGCTGCCACGCGATCCGCAATCGTTTCGGCATCTCCGACTGGGGGGCCGAGGGACTGGTCGTCTCCGCCTGCGTCATGTCCGCCAACCATGTGGCGGGATACGACATCTCAGGTCAGGGGACGTCCACGGTGGCCGGGCGCGATGGCATCGTGACCGGCTGCCTCATCGACCACAACGTGCAGGACGGGATCATCATCGGCAACATCCCCGGCCCGTACGTCATCCGCGGCAACCAGATCAGCTACAACGGCCGGCACGGATACCGCCAGCACAGCATCGCCCGCGGTTATCGCGGGGCGAGCCGTGAGGTCGTGCTGGAGTCCAACGACATCTTCGGCAACGCCCTGGACGGGATCCACGTCGGCGCGGAGATGAACGACGCCTTCCTCGTCGGCAACCGCGTGCGCAACAACGGCCAGCAGGACGAACCCGCCACGCGCGGCGGCGGCGACACGGTCGCCTACACCGCCACCTCCCTGTGCGACACCGCCGCCCGATGGCGCGCGGAGGGACACCGCGGCAAGGTCCTGACAGTCGGCGCACAGGACGACGCGCAGTACGCGGTCGTCCTCATGAACACCGCGACCGAGCTCATCCTCTGTCCGTACCGTCCCGGCGCGACGACGGCATGGAAATACGGCACCCCACCCGCGGGCACGGCCTACAGCCTCCCGGACCCGCCGGGTGTCCGGGCAGGCATCACCCTCGGCGCCCCCACGGCCGACCTCACCATCCGCGGCAACCGGATCTGGGACAACCAGGACCACAAGACCCAGACCCACGGGCTCTATGTCGACGAACACGGGAACTGTGTCAGGGGCCGCGTGGCGGACAACGACGTGGAGGGCAACGCCGTGGCCGCCGCCTGCTTCAACACCGAGCCGCGCGGTGGGTACTGGGAGCGCAACCACGGCCTGCCGCCTCCGCCGACCGGGAGGTCTTAGGGCCAGAGATCTTAGGGCCAGAGGTCTTAGGGCTAGAGGAAGGCGTGGCCCTCGCCGCGGTAGGTCGGCACGGCCCCGATGACCTCATTGCCCTGCAGCAGGTGCAGCTCGGCGAAGCGTTCGCAGAGCTCACCCGCCTTGGTGTGCCGGAACCACACCCGGTCGCCCACGCGCAGCAGGTCCGCGGTGATGCCGAGGAGCGGAGTCTGCACCTCGCCGGCGCCCTCGCGCTGGTCGAAGGACAGTCCGGTCGGCAGGTAGGGCTGGGGCAGCCGGATCTCGTCGCCGGGACCGGAGGCGAGATAGCCGCCTCCCAGGCAGGTCACCACGCCGGGCCCGGGTCGCCGTACGACCGGAAGGGCGAACAAGGCCGCCGGCCGGCCGCGGAAGTTCGAATAGTGGTCGAACAGGTGCGGCTGGTAGAGCCCGGAGCCGGCGGCCACCTCGGTGACGGCCCGTTCCGACGCGGTCTTCTCGACGCTGCCGGTGCCGCCGCCGTTGACGAACTCCAGCTCCGGCTGTACGGCCCGTACGGCCTTGACGATCGCGCCTCTGCGCCGGGCCAGCTCGAGACGGGACCGTGACTGCATGGCGCGGATCATCCGGCCGCGGGCCGGTTTGCCGGGCGGGTTGTCCGCGACCCCGGCGATCTGGGACTCATAGGCCATGATGCCGACCAGGGACAGGCCGGGCCGCTTGCCGACCTCCTCGGCCAGTGCGGCGGCCTGCCCGGGGGTGAAGACGGGGGAGCGGCGCGCGCCGACGCGGAGCGTGCCACCGAGCGCCCGGAATGCCGCGTCGATGTCCAGGCAGACCCGGATCGTGCGTGCCCCGGTCGCCTTGTCGATCAGGTCCAGGTGCTCGATGGAGTCGACCATGACCGTGATCGTCGCGGCGGCGCGGTCGTCGTCGGCCAGCCTCCCGAGTGCGGTGTGGTCCGTCGTGGGATAGGCGACCAGGATGTCGTCGCTGACGCGCCGTTCGGCGAGCCAGAGCGCTTCCGGGAGGGTGAAGGCCATGACGCCGGCGAAGCCGTCCATGGCGAGGACCTGCTCCAGCAGGCCGCGGCAGCGGATGGACTTGCTGGCGACGCGGATCGGCTTGCCCTTGGCGCGCCGGACCAGATCCGCCGCGTTGGAGTGGAAGGCGTCGAGGTCCACGATCGCGAACGGCGGCTCCAGATCGGAGGTGGTGCTGTCATACCGCTGCCGGAGGTCCATGCAGGTCAGCGTGCCACAAAGTCACTAAATATGAGTACAGATCATCTTCATCTTGATCATGAACTATTTATGAAAAATCCTCTGTGGCCACATCCGTCCCAGCACCCTCACAGGCGCCCCGGAAAGCTGCCGTGATCTTGCGGTTGTTCGCGGCCGTCAGGCGGGGCCGCCCTGGACGAGGACCCTGCTCTCCCAGTCCCGGCCGATCCGGGCCGGATCGATCCTGGTGACGTCGATCTGCCGCACCGGAGCGTACGAGCGTGCCGGGAGCCAGTTCCTCCTGGCGGCGGGCGGCAGCTTCAGGTCACCGTTCAGGTATCGGATCGGATGCGCCCCGGCCCGGGCGAACGCGCGTTGCGCCTTGTCCTCCAGGACATAGCCGAGGAAGCCCTTGAGGAAGTCGCCCTTCGCGATGTTGTACTTGTTGATCATCAGGCCGGAGGGGGCCCAGATCGATCCGTCCGCGGGGACGACGACCTTGATCTTGTATGTCCTGGCCTTGGCGCGCTGCGCGATGCCGCTGAAGTCATAGTCGATCTGGATCGGCGCCTCGCCGCTCCTCAGGGTGATCTTGTTGAGCTTGGCGGTGCTCAGGTTGCCCGTCCGCTTGAGCCGGGCGAAGAAATCGTAGCCGGGGCCGGGGTCGTCGATACCGCCGCCGTTGGCCAGGGCGGCCGCGATGACCATGTACTGGCCGATGCCGGTCCGCCGCGGGTCGGGGGCCCCGATCATGCCTTTGTACTCCGGCTTGAGCAGGTCGGCCCACTTCTTCGGAGGGTGCTTCACCTTGGTGGTGTTGACGACGAAGGCCACGGATCCGGCGAACGTCGCCACCCAGCCGCCCTCCTTGCCACGCTGCCAGTCCTTCAGCCTGCGGGCGGATGGCGGCAGGTAGCCCGGCACGACCCCCTTGGCCTCGGCGACCCTGCCCCACGGCAGGCCGATGTCGCTGATGGTCCCGACGGGATCGCGCTGTTCGGCGTCGAACTTCTGGATCTGCTCGAGGGTCGGCAGCTTCACGTTGCTGTGAAAGCACGCCGCCTTGTGCGCGGCGCAGAAGGCCCTCATCACCTCGCCGTACCCGGCCCAGTCCTCCGAGAGCCCGTACGTCGTCAGTTCGGTGCCCTGAGCCGTGATCTTGGAGGTGTCCGGAGCGGCCTTCCAGTCGTAGCCGTCGATCTTCGCGGCATCGGCGGTCAGGGCTTCACCCGCGCTCCTGACGTTGCCGCAGCCGGTCAGGGTGAGGAGCGCTCCCACCCCGAGAACGGCGATGAGCTGATGCGGACTCCTCATGCATGACCCTTCTGGTGCTGTGCCGAACTGGTGCTGTGTCGAACGGCCGTCGTGATCTTGACAGGCTGGAATTATGGACCGAAATACGGGGCCCTGCATGTCGATCAGCAGGTTTGCGTCGTCCTCGGCCTCGGTCCCGGTGTCTGTTCGGCCGTACGGAGGCCGGTTGGACAGCGCCCGGGGACCAAAGGCCTGCGCCGTCCGCCGGGGTTCTCCGGGAGGAGGGGCTGTGCGCGTGTCGAGCGCGGATCCGCTCAGGGGGACGGAGCGTACTATTGACCCGGCCGCCCGGCGCTCGCCCGTATGCCGGCTGACCTGCTGTTACGCCGAAGACGGGCTCGGGCTCCGAAGCCGCGGCGACGGACCTCCCGGACATGACCGGCCAGACCAGAGAACAGACCAGAGAGTGGACACGTGAGCGCTCAATACGTCCTGACGCTGTCGTGCCCGGATCGCCCCGGGATCGTCGCCGCCGTGTCCGGCGTGCTCGCCGAACGCGGCGCCAACATCCTGGAGAGCCAGCAGTACGGCGACCGCGACACCGGCAGGTTCTTCATGCGGGTCCAGTTCGAGACCGGCGAGGGCCTGCGGGAGGACGAACTACGGAGCGCCTTCGCCGCCCTGGCCCCAGACCTCGGGATCGACTGGCGGCTGCACGACAGCTCGGCCCGCCCGCGAGTGCTGATCATGGTGTCCAAAGGCGGGCACTGCCTCAACGACCTGCTGTACCGGCAGCGGTCGGGCCTGCTCGACATCGACGTGGTCGCCGTGGTGTCCAACCACCCGGCGCTGCGCCCGCTCGCCCAGTCGTACGGGATCGACTACCACCACCTGCCCGTACAGCCCGGAGGCAAGGCGGCGCAGGAGGCGGAGGTCCTGGCGCTGGTGCAGCACTATCAGGCCGACCTCGTGGTGCTCGCGCGCTACATGCAGATCCTGTCCGATGACCTGTGCTCGAAGCTGCAGGGCAAAGTGATCAACATCCACCACTCGTTCCTGCCGAGCTTCAAGGGCGCCAAGCCCTATCACCAGGCGCACGCGCGGGGTGTGAAGCTGATCGGCGCGACCGCCCACTACGTGACGCCGGACCTCGATGAGGGCCCGATCATCGAGCAGGAGGTGGCCCGGGTCGACCACGCCCAGGGGCCGGCGGAGCTGATGGCGGTCGGCCGTGACATGGAGTGCCTCGCCCTGGCCCGCGCCGTCCGCTGGCACGCCGAGCACCGCGTCCTCCTGAACGGCGGCAAAACCATCATCTTCCGCTGACCCATGCGGCAGAGATCTGGATATTCAGCCTAATATGCCGATAAATCGGTTCTAGTGGCAATTCATTTCGGCCTTTAAACGGGACAGGGTAAAGGTATCGAGCCGATATTGCCGACCTGTGACCGCGTGCGCACAATGACCATGGCGTCGCGGGTAGAACGCTACTGTCCCATCGCCGCCCCCGAGCAGGTGTCCATGGCCCAGTGTCCTTTCCGCCGTCTCCTGGTTCTTCCCCTCGTGACGGTGGCCCTGGTGATGGGGTCACCGGCCCTGCCGGTGGCCGCGGCGGCCCTGCCCCGGCGGATGGCCGCGCTCGGCGACTCGATCACGCGCGGATTCAACGCCTGCGGATGGTACGTCGACTGCACCAGCCGGTCGTGGGCCAGCGGCTCCGAGGCCGGGGTGCGGAGCCATTACCTGCGGCTGAGGGCACACAACAGGTCCCTGGTGGTCTACAACAACGCGGTGCGGGGCGCCAGGGCCGACTCGCTCGAGGGTCAGGCCAGATCGGCGGTCGGTCAGCGCGCCGACTATGTCACGGTCCTCATCGGCGCCAATGACGCGTGCACGTCCTCAGAGCGGACCATGACACCGGTCGGCGCGTTCGAGAACCGCTTCAGGGCCGCGATCAACATCCTGCACCAAGGACTTCCGCACGCGCTGGTCTACGTCTCCAGCATCCCGGACGTCAAGCGGCTGTGGGAGGTCGGCCGCCACGACGCCGCCACCCGTTTCTCCTGGACCCTCTTCGGGGTCTGCCGGTCCATGCTCTTCAAACCGGACTCCATGGCGGCGGCCGACGCCGCCCGGCGCGACCGGGTGCGTCGGCGGATCATAGGCTTCAACCAGGTGCTCGCCGCGGTCTGCGCGGAGAACCCCAGGTGCCGGTTCGACGGCAACGCCGTCTTCTCCTATCCCTTCGGGCTCTCGCAGGTGAGCCGCTGGGACCACTTCCACCCCAACGCCAACGGCCAGGCGGTGCTGGCACGGCTGACCTACAGGTCCGGTTTCTGGTCTCGGCCTCCCCGGGCGACGCGCCACGTCCGGTTCGCCTGAGCGGAGATCCCCGCGGAGGTCAGCACTCGATGACGTTGACGGCCAGGCCGCCGCGCGAGGTCTCCTTGTACTTGTCCAGCATGTCCCGGCCGGTGTCGCGCATTGTCCTGATGGCCTTGTCGAGGGAGACGAAGTGCTCTCCGTCGCCGCGCAGGGCGATCCGCGAGGCGCTCATCGCCTTGATCGAGGCCACCGCGTTGCGCTCGATGCACGGCACCTGGACGAGCCCGCCGACCGGATCGCAGGTCAGGCCGAGGTTGTGCTCGATCCCGATCTCGGCGGCGTTCTCGACCTGCTCCGGGGTGCCGCCGAGGACCTCGGTCAGGCCGGCCGCCGCCATGGAGCACGCGGACCCCACCTCGCCCTGGCAGCCCACCTCGGCCCCGGAGATGGAGGCGTTCTCCTTGAACAACACGCCGATGGCACCCGCCGTCAGCAGGAACCTGATCACCCCGTCGTCGTCCGCGTCCGGGACGAACCGGTCGTAGTAGTGCAGGACGGCGGGGATGATGCCGGCGGCGCCGTTCGTGGGGGCGGTGACGATCCGGCCGCCCGCGGCGTTCTCTTCGTTGACGGCCAGCGCGAACAGGGTGACCCAGTCCATGGCCTCCAGGGGGTCGTCGCCGGGATGCTGTCCGGTGAGCTCGCGATGCAGTTGAGGGGCGCGACGACGGACCTTGAGCCCGCCCGGCAGCAGCCCCTCCTCGGCGCAGCCGCGGCGGACGCATTCGCGCATGACCCGCCAGAGCTTCAGCAGCCCGGCCCGGATCTCGGATTCCGATCGGCCGAAGGCCTTCTCGTTCTCGAGTATGACCGCCGAGATCGGGGTCCCGGTCTTGCGGGTCCACTCCAGCAGTTCGGCCGCGGTGCCGAAGGGGTGGGGGAGCACGGTGTCGTCGGCTTTGATCCGATCCGCGCCCGTGGCGTTCTCGTCCACGATGAAGCCACCGCCGACCGAGTAATAGACGCGGGAGCGCAGTTCGCCGCCCGCGGTGTCGTAGGCGGTGAACCGCATCCCGTTCGGATGACCGGGCAGTGATTTCCCGCGTTCGAAGACGAGGTGGTCACCGACCACGAAGGGCACCTCACGCCCGCCGAACAGCCGTAGCGTGCCGCGCTCACGGATGTCGTGGATCCGCTGTTCGACCTTGTCGACGTCGACGAGTTCGGGCTTGTCGCCCTCGAGACCGAGGATGACGGCCTTGTCGCTGCCGTGTCCCTTACCGGTCAGGCCGAGCGAGCCGTACAGCACCGCCCGTACGGACGCGGTCTCCTCCAGCAGCCCGTCGGCACGGAGCCCGCGGGCGAACCGGTGCGCGGCGGCCATCGGCCCGCCGGTGTGCGAGCTGGAAGGGCCAATGCCGATCTTGAAAAGGTCGAAAACGCTGATCGCCATGGTGAGCTGCTCCGTGTTTCGGCCCGCAGGGGGTGGCACCCGGCCGCGCCACCGGTTCACGGCGGTGCGACCGGGCGGGTACGGCCGGTGCGCGGGTGTCGCGGGACGGCCGTCAACGCTGTCTCCCGTGGCGAGCGCCCGGATGAGGTCCCCTGTCCGGAGCGCGTACGGGATCGTGTGGTCGAGGACTCCGGGTCGCCGTACGTTCGGCGGCCGGAGTCCTCGGGCCGTGGAAGGTGGGCCCCCTCAGCCTCGGGAGGGGCCATCCCCCCAGCGGCTGTTCACAGGTCGGGGTAGAGCGGATACCTGTCGGCCAGCGCCTGCGTCCGGGCGCGAAGGGCGGCGGCGTCGTAGCCCGGCTGCAGGGCCAGCGCCAGGATGTCGGCCACCTCGGCGAAGTCCTCCGCCTGGAAGCCGCGCGTGGCCAGCGCCGGCGTGCCGACGCGCAGCCCGGACGTCACCATCGGCGGCCGCGGGTCGTTGGGAACCGCGTTGCGGTTGACCGTGATGCCGATCTCGTGCAGCAGGTCCTCGGCGTCGCGCCCGGTGAGCTCCGAGTCCACCAGGTCGACCAGAACCAGGTGGACGTCCGTCCCGCCGGTCAGCACCTTGACCCCGGCCTTGGCCGCGTCCTCTTCGAGGAGCCGCTCGGCGACGATCCTGGCGCCCTCGAGCGTACGGGCCTGCTGCTCCCGGAACTCCTCGGTCCCGGCGATCTTCAGCGCCACGGCCTTGGCGGCGATGACGTGCTCGAGCGGGCCGCCCTGCATGCCGGGGAACACCGCCGAGTTGATCTTCTTGGCGTACTCCTCGCGGCAGAGGATGAGTCCGCCCCGCGGCCCGCACAGCGTCTTGTGGGTCGTGGTCGTCACGATGTCGGCGTACGGCACCGGAGACGGATGCAGACCCGCGGCCACCAGCCCGGCGAAGTGCGCCATGTCGACCATGAGCATCGCGCCGACCGAGTCGGCGATCTCACGGAAGGCGGCGAAGTCGAGCTGCCGCGGGTAGGCGGACCAGCCGGCCACGATCATCTTGGGCCGGTGCGCGGCCGCGAGCGCGGCCACCTCCTCCATGTCCACCAGGCCGCTGTCCGGGTCGACGTGGTAGGGCACGACGTTCAGCGTCTTGCCCGAGTAGTTCAGCCGCATCCCGTGGGTCAGGTGCCCACCGTGCGCCAGGTCCAGGCCCAGGATCGTGTCGCCCTGCTGCAGCAGCGCGAAATAGACCGCGGTGTTGGCCTGCGCGCCGGAGTGCGGCTGCACGTTGGCGTGCTCGGCCCCGAACAACGCCTTGGCCCGGTCGATCGCCAGCTGCTCGGTCACGTCGACGTGCTCACAGCCGCCGTAGTAGCGCCGGCCCGGGTAGCCCTCGGCGTACTTGTTGGTGAGGACCGAACCCTGCGCCTCCAGCACGGCGACCGGGGCGAAGTTCTCGGACGCGATCATCTCCAGCGTCGAGCGCTGCCGGTCCAGCTCGCCCTGGAGTGCCGTCGCCACCTCGGGATCGACCGCCGAGAGTGAGTCGTACATGCTCATTGCTCCCCCTCCTCGATCAGCTTGGAATAGGCCTCGGCGTCCAGCAGGCCACCGGGCTCGCCGTCGGTCCGTACCTTGAAAAGCCAGCCCTCGCCGTACGGGTCGGTGTTGATCACGCTGGGGTCGTCGGCCACCGCGTTGTTGACTGCTGTCACCTCGCCGGTCACCGGCGCGTACAGGTCGCTCACCGACTTGGTCGACTCGGCCTCGCCACAGGGTTCGCCGGCCGACACCTCGACGCCCTCCTCCGGCAGCGACACATAGACGATGTCACCGAGGGCGTCGGCGGCGTAGGCGGTGATGCCGACCGTGACCACGCCGTCCTCGCTGTCGTGGTCGGCGACCCACTCGTGTTCCTCGGTGTAATGGAGCTGCTCAGGAACGGTCACGACTCTCTCTCCCCAGATTCAGGAACGCTTGTAGAAGGGCAGGGCCACCACATCCACCGGCTCGTGTCTGCCACGGATGTCCACCGCGAGGCCCGTGGTCCCGACGCCGGTGTTCAGGTAGGCCATCGCGATCGGAGTGCCCAGTGTGGGTGACGGGGCACCGCTGGTCACGACTCCGCATGGCGTGCCGTCGGACGTTACGACGTCGTACCCATGTCTGGGCACTCGACGCCCCCGGGTCACCAGCCCGACGAGCGTGCGCCCGGGCGGGGTCTGCGAGATCGCGCTGAACGCGGTCTTGCCGACGAAGTCCTCCGGCTTGTCCAGCTTCACGACCCGCCCGAGGCCGGCGTCGTAGGGGGTGGTCTGGGCCGACAGCTCGTTGCCGTACAGCGGCATGCCCGCCTCGAGGCGCAGCGTGTCGCGCGCGGAGAGGCCGGCCGGCCTCAGATCCTCGCCGCCGGCCTCGGACAGGGCGTGCCACAGCCGTACGGCCTCGCCCGCGGACACGAAGAGCTCGAAGCCGTCCTCGCCGGTATAGCCGGTGCGGGCGATGAGCGTGTCGATGCCGGCCACCCGCCCGGCCATGATCGCGTAGTACTTGAGCGCGTCCAGCGGGGCGTCGGTCAGCCGGGCGAGGATCCCCTGGGCCCTGGGACCCTGGACCGCCAGCAGGCCGTAGGCGTCCGAACGGTCGTCGACCGCCGTCTCGCGGCCGGCGCTCCGCTCGAGGAGCTCGGCCCGTACGGTGTCGATGTTGGCCGCGTT
Organism: Actinomadura sp.; assembly: GCA_036008685.1. Taxonomy (GTDB): domain Bacteria; phylum Actinomycetota; class Actinomycetes; order Streptosporangiales; family Streptosporangiaceae; genus Actinomadura_C. The sequence goes on from DASYNF010000147.1 coordinate 16,308, forward strand.
GGCGACCACCAGGAAGGTCTCCTCGGCCAGGCGATAGACGATCAGGTCGTCGAGAACGCCGCCCGCGGCGTCGCAGATCATCGTGTAGCGCGCGCGGCCGATGACGAGCGCGGACAGGTTGCCGACCAGGGCGTAGTCGAGCGCCGCGGCGGCCTCGGGCCCGGACAGGAAGATCTCGCCCATGTGGGAGAGGTCGAACAGGCCGGCACCGGTGCGCACGGCGACGTGCTCGGCGGTCTCGCTGCCATAGCGCAGCGGCATCAGGTGACCGGCGAAGTCGACGATGGTGGCGCCGAGATCCTTGTGGACCTCGTGCAGCGGCGTCTTCTTGGCGGTCGCGTCGGGTGGCGCGGACATCGAGACAGGCTCCTTAAGCGCGGCTGGTGACCTCATCGTCCCACCAGCACACCGTGCGGTGTCGGCGCCTCCCCCTCTGTCATCGGTGCCTGAGAGCTTCACCCCGCCAGGGGTTTTCACCTTCGGCGGGGGACCCGAGTCCCCGCTTTCCAGAGGTCGCCTGCTCCGTACGGTCCGTTCGCCTGAGAGGTTCCGGGGAGGGAGTTGCTCCTTCGGCGGCCCGCACCGGCTGTGCGGGCTCTCTCCCGTACGGGATCAACAGCTGGCAAGAGGCTAGCAGCCGGAGCCGGACGCGGCGCAGTGCCCACAGTCCTCATCCGAACCCATCCGGCCTCGCCCGGCTTACCCGCCTTACCCGGCTTACCGGTCCTACCCGCCTTACCCGCCCGCGCGCGGCGTGACATATCACGTACGCTGACTTCGACCTGGCGAGGATCACGGAGGCGAGCGGATGGAAGCACTGATCAATCTCGGTGGAGTGCTGCTGTTCTTCTTTCTGCTCATGGTGTCCATCGCGCTGCACGAGCTCGGGCACTTCTCGTTCGCGAAGCTCTTCAAGGTCCGGACCACGCAGTTCATGGTCGGGTTCGGGCCGACGATGTGGTCGCGGCGCAAGGGCGAGACCGAGTACGGCATCAAATGGATCCCGCTCGGCGGCTATATCCGGATGATCGGCATGCTGCCGCCGCGGAAGGCCGACGCGCCGGGCAAGGTGAGATCGTCCTCCACGGGGCCGTTCCAGGGGCTCATCGAGTCGGCCCGTGGCGCGGCTCTCGAGGAGGTGCGCCCGGGAGACGAGGACCGGGTCTTCTACGCCAAGAAATGGTGGCAGAAGTTCCTCATCATGCTGGCCGGGCCGGCCATGAACATCATGCTCGCGGTGCTGTTCTTCGGGGCCCTGATCATGGGCGTCGGCGTCGACACCGCCACGCCGGTGGTGAGCACGGTGCAGAAGTGCGTCATCCCGGCGGACCAGGCCGGCCGCGACTGCAAGGCCGGAGAGCCGCAGACGCCGGCCGCCGAGGCCGGGCTCAGGCCCGGTGACCGGGTCCTGTCCTACGAGGGCAAGAAGATCGGCTCCTTCGACCAGCTGCAGCGGCTCATCCGTACCTCCGGGGGCCGGACGGTGCCGGTCGTGGTCCGGAGGGCCGGGAACACGGTCCCGCTGCAGGTCAAGGTGACCACCAACCAGCTGCCCTCCCTCGACAGGCCCGGGAAGACCGAGACCGTGGGCTTCCTCGGCATCACGCCCCTCATCGCCAAGGAGCGGCAGGGGCCGGGGGCGGTGGCCGATCAGATGACGCAGCTGACCGGCCGTACGGTCGGCGCGCTGATCGGGATGCCGCAGAAGATGGTCGGGGTGTGGCACGCGGCCTTCGGCGACGAGAAGCGCGACCCGGAGGGGCCCATCGGAGTCGTGGGGGCCAGCCGCATCGGCGGTGAGATCCTCGCTTCGGACAACAAGACCCTGGACAAGATCTCCTGGTTCGTCTCCGTGCTCGCCTCGGTCAACTTCGCGGTGGGCATGTTCAACCTCGTCCCGCTGCTGCCGCTGGACGGGGGGCATATCGCCGGTGCCCTCTGGGAGGCGGTGAAGCGCGGCATCGCCAGGCTGGTGAGGCGCCCGGACCCGGGATATGTGGACGTCGCCAAGGCGCTGCCCCTCACCTATGCGATGGCCGTCGTCTTCCTCGTGATGGGAGCCCTGCTCATCTACGCCGACCTGGTCAACCCCATCCACTTCACCGGCTGAGGACGTCGGGCGGAGGGAGCGTTCCGGTGTGCAGGAAGGTGTGGAGGGCCTTGAGGTAGGGGTCGATGTCGATGCCCTTCCCGGCGAGCCAGGAGTCCGAGCGGTAGGTGTCGGCGTAGCGCTCCCCGCCGTCGCAGATCAGCGTCACGACGCTGCCCCGCTCACCGCGGGCCCGCATCTCGGTGATCAGCCGTACCGCTCCCCACATGTTGGTGCCGGTCGAGCCGCCCACACTGCGGCCCGAGACCTCCGTGGTCCAGCGCATCGCCGCGATGGACGCGCCGTCCGGGACCCGTATCATCCGGTCGATGACGCTCGGCAGGAAGGACGGTTCGACCCGGGGCCGTCCGATGCCCTCGATCCGTGACCCCGGAGCCGTACGGCCGTAGTCGCCGGACACCCAGGCGTCGAAGAAGGCCGATCCCTCCGGGTCGACGACCGTCATCCGGGTCGGGAAGCGCCGGTGGCGGGTGTAGCGGCCGATCGTCGCGGACGTGCCGCCCGTACCGGCGCTGACGACGATCCAGGCGGGTACGGGATAGCGCTCCAGCGACAGCTGGTTGAAGATCGACTCCGCGATGTTGTTGTTGCCGCGCCAGTCGGTGGCCCGCTCGGCATGGGTGAACTGGTCCATGAAGTGGCCGCCGGTCTCCGCGGCGAGCCTCCGGGACTCCTCGTAGATGGCCGCCGGGCGGTCCACGAAGTGGCAGCGGCCGCCCTGGAACTCGATGAGGGCGATCTTCTCCGGGCTGGTGGACGCGGGAATCACCGCGATGAAGGGCAGCCCCAGGAGGCGGGCGAAGTAGGCTTCGCTCACCGCCGTGGAGCCGCTCGAGGCCTCGATGATCGTGCTGTCCTCGCGGATCCAGCCGTTGACCAGCCCGTAGAGGAACAGCGACCGGGCCAGCCGATGCTTCAGCGAGCCTGTGGGGTGCACCGACTCGTCCTTGAGGTACAGGTCGATGCCCCACTCCGGCGGCAGTGGGAAGACATGGAGATGGGTGTCCGCGCTCCGGTTGGCGTCGGCCTCGACCTTGCGGATGGCCTCGGCGGTCCAGGCTCGGCAGGCCGGTTCACAGCGATCGATGCTGATATCGGTTGGATCCATAACCAGGTTCTCTCCAGTGCGATAATTCGGATGGGCGGGAGTGGCCGGGAGTGTCCCCGCACGGTATGCGGGGGATCGTAAGACCGTAGACGGCGGGGGGGCACGAACGGACATGTGGCATTTGCTCGCCCAACGGATCGTCGCGACCGGGCGGCTGCCGCTGTTCTGCTTCTTCGTGGCGTTCATCGTCACGTTCGTGCTGACCCGCGTCAACGTACGGCTCATCCGGGCCAAGGCGCGCTGGTGGTTCACGAACGTCCAGGCGGGGGACCTGCACATCCACCACGTCGTGTTCGGCGTGGTGCTGATGCTGGTCGGCGGGGTCGCCTCCTTCGCGACGCCCGACGGTTACGACCGGCTCTACGCGCTGGCCGCCGCGGTGTTCGGGGTCGGATCGGCCCTGGTGCTCGACGAGTTCGCCCTGATCCTGCACCTGCGCGACGTCTATTGGGCCAAGGAGGGGCGAGCCTCGGTCGACGCGGTCTTCGTCGCCATCGCGCTCACCGGGCTCCTGCTGCTCGGCGTGCGTCCGGTCGGCTTCACCGGTGTGGACGACGAGGGCGAGTCGTCGCTGCTCAACCCGTTGATACCGGCGAGCATCTATCTGGTGTCACTCGTCGTGAACCTGAGCCTCGCCGTCGTCACCCTCCTCAAGGGCAAGATCTGGACCGGCCTCATCGGCCTTTTCGTCCCGCTGTTCGTCTATGCCGGCGCGCTGCGGGTCGCCCGCCCCGGCTCGCCATGGGCCCGATGGTTCTATGATCCCGAGTCGCGCAAATATCGCCGGGCCAGACATCGGGAGCTGCGGATCCGGCTTCCGATCATCCAGGCCAAGATCTGGGTCCAGGAGTTCATCGCCGGACGGCACGACCTGATCCTGGCCGAACACCGGCAGCGGAAGGCGACCTGGACCCGCAGGCGCGACGAGCGCAAGCAGGCGTCGGACGCTAAACGGCGGTAGCCGCCGGCCCATGTCCCCGCCCGGCCCGGATCCGGATCTTCGCCGGCCCCGCCCGCCGCCGCTCCCGGCCGGTGGCAGCCTGAGGGCGGGCCCGCCGGCTATTCGGGAAGCGCCGCGATGGTGCGCACGGTCTCGACCGTGTCGGCCTCGGCCGGGGACTTGTCCGGGCGGTGGCGGAGCACGCGTGCGAACCGGAGCGCCATCCCGCCCGGATAACGGGAGCTTCGCTGCACCCCGTCGAAGGCGACCTCCACGACGAGCTCCGGACGTACGCGGACGGTCCACGCGTCACTGCTGACGGCGAGCTCCCGCAGCCGCTCGGTCTGCCAGGCCAGCATCTGGTCGGTCAGGCCCTTGAAGGTCTTGCCGAGCATCACGAACTCGCCGGTGGAGGGGTCCCGCGCGCCGAGGTGGAGGTTGGAGAGCCTGCCCGTGCGCCGCCCGTGGCCCCACTCGACCGCGAGCACGACGAGGTCGAGCGTGTGCCGCGGCTTGACCTTGATCCAACCGGCGCCCCGGCGCCCGGCGGTATAGGTGGTGTCCAGCGACTTGACCACCACGCCCTCATGCCCGTGTGCGACGGCGCCGGTGAAGAACTCCGTGGCCTCCGCCGCCGAGCCGGTGACCAGCCGCGGCATGATGAGCTCGCCGGGGACCACCTCGGCCAGGGCCCCGTGCCGCTCCGCGCCCGGCCGGTCCAGCAGGTCCGCGCCGTCGAGATGCAGTGCGTCGAACAGGAAGATCGACAGCGGTACGCCCGGATCCTTGTGGCTCGCGGTCCGGGCGGAGGTGATCTGGAACGGATGCGGGCGCCCGTCCGGCCGCAGCGCGATGACCTCGCCGTCGAACACGGCCGACCGTACGGGCAGATCGCGAAGCGCCGCGACCACCTCGGGGAGCCGCTCGGTGATGTCGTCGAGGGTGCGGGTGAACACCCCGACGGACGAGCCCTCGATGTGGATCTGGGCCCGGATGCCGTCGAGCTTCCACTCGACCCCCACCGGCGTGGCCGGTGCGCCCAGCTTGCCGAAGGCCTCCTCCATGGAGGAGGCGGCGGCGGCCAGCATGGGTTTGATCGGCCGCCCGACCTCGAGGCCGAACTCGCGCAGCGCCTCGGCTCCCCGGTCCAGCGCGGCCGTGGCCACGGGAGGCAGGGCCCCGCGCAGCATCGCGGCCCGCCGTACCTCCGCGGCCGGCACCCGGGCCGCGGCGGCCACGGCCTCGGCCATGACCCCGTCCAGCGCCCCTTGGCGGAGCTCACCGGACAGCAGCCGGACGAGGAAATCCTGCTCCTCGCGCGTGGCGCGCCCCAGCAGGCCGTGCAGGAGATCCCGGCGCGCGGACACCGAGCCCTTGCCGGACAGAGCGCCGATCTCGGAGAAGACGGTGTCGACCTCGGTGACCGTCAGAGCCGGCCGGGGAGCGGGGCCAGGGGCCTGGCGCAGGGCCGCGTGGCCGACGCCGATCTGCCGCTGGGGGAGATCTCCGGACAGATAGGCCACCGTGACCGCCGCCTCCGCCGGTCCCGCGTCCCGTAGGCACCGCGCGAGCAGCTCGATCTTGGCCCGGCGGCCCGGCGATTCCGCGACGGCCTGGGAGGTCCGGGCTATCTCGGTGAGCAGCACATCCTCATTGTGACCCGCCGGGGTGACAGAACCGCACATCTCTGGCTCGACGGGGTATGGAGTGCTTAGGTTCTGGGAGCGCTCAGGTTTCTGGGAGCGCTCAGGCTTCTGGGAGAAGGCGCCGACACGGGGGAGTCAGGAGCGGGATGGGTCTGCCGCGACCTCCACAGTCATTCGATCGGGTCTATTCGCCGCCGGAGCCTCCCTCGACGGCGGGGAGGCCGGCGGTCGTGGGTGTGCTGACCGCGGTCCTCGCGGTCTGCGCCGCCGGGGCGGTCGTCGTGGCCCTCGGCTCGGACGTCACTCCGCGCGAAAGGGCCGAAAGGACGGAGCCCAAGGGTGAGGCGGGTTCACCGGCGCGGAGGGCGTCGCCGAGCGGCGGGCCGGCCTCCCCCTGGGAGGTACGGACGTTCGCGGCGCTGCCCCCGCCCTGCGGCACGGTCGGCAGGTCGACGGTCGACCGGCTGGTCACGAAGGCGAAGGCCGTGCAGGCGGCCAACACCACGCTGGGTACGTGCACCTATTCCTCCGCCGGTGCGCGGTCACAGTGGCTCCGGGTGGAGACCCGTATCTTCGACCCGGCCGGCGGCGCCGACGCGGCGGCGACGGCCTCCGGTTTCTTCGGGGCCCAGTGGACCCGCACCCGGGAGGACCCGATGGTGCGGATCGTGAGCCTGAAACGCCAGGACGGGATGGGCGACGAGGCCTACCGCCTGTACAAGGTCGACAAGGGCCAGCCGACGGTGGTCGGCGAGGTGGCCGTACGGCTCCGCAACGCGGTGATCACGGTGAGCTACAGCGGGGTCGCCTCCGGTCCCGGGCAGAGTGCCGCGAATGAACGAAACTACTTGAGCGCGTCGACCACAGTCGCACGGGAAGTGCTGGCGGCGTTGAAATAAGCGTCTGTGATCCCCGGTCACCATTCCTGACCTGAACCGGCCGACTCGGAGATTTAGCGGCACGGTGACTCGTATGGTTGGGCCCAAACAAAGGGCAGCCGGCCGATGGCAACAGAATGCATCGGTCTGATTACTCTTTTTGGGGGTACGGAGAACGGCTGAGGCGTTCCTTCGGCTCGCGTGTCACCTGTAGAAGGAGGCGACGGATGTGACCGCGGCAAGAGACGGAGTGTCCTGGGTGCGCTAGTAAGCCCAGGTGAGCACCGTAGATCCCGAGTCAGGGTCGCCGGACGCAGTGCGTCCGGCGACCCTTTGTATTCCCGTGGTGACCGTCCGCCGGATTCGCCGAGACGATTAAGCGAACCGGGGCCCGGACGCGGGTCGCGGACGTGTCCCGGGCAAAAGGACGCGTTATTGGGCCCCTGGGATTCCGGATTGCCGAAGTGATGTTTCGGAAAGGGCTTTCCTAATAGGGGCCCGCTTCTCCCGGCCGGCGGCCGGCCCGATCCGGCGCAATTTCCGCGCATGTGCCGCACCTGCCCGGGGGAGATCGCCGCCCGCGCTCAGTCGCCTGCCGGAGGAGGCATGAGCGAGCGCAGGCCGCTCCAGCTGAAGTCCATGACATGGCGGGCGGCCTCCTCGGCCGAGACCTCGGGATGCCGGGCCAGCCACAGTGAGACCCGCTCGCACGCGCCGATGATGATCTCGGAGTAGGCCTCGACGGCCCGCGGCGGCGCGCTCGGGGCGAAGGCAGCCAGAAGCGTGGCGGTGAGCCCGCTCTGCTGGCGGCGGGTCGCCTCGATGGCGTCCGCGGTCGCGGCCGGGATCACCATCGGCTCCTGGGCGATGACCGCCATGGCCTGGGAGTGGCGTTCCATGAAGGTGAAATAGGCCAGCAGCCCGCGCCAGAGCACGTCCTCCGGTGAACCCGCCTCGGCCATGGCCGCCTGGGTGGCGTCGTACAGCTCCGTCCGGATACGGGTGGCGCAGGCCGACAGCAGCCCGTCCTTGGAGCCGAAATATTCGTACAACATAGGTTTGGAGACGCCGACCCGCTCGGCGATGTCGTCCATGGAGGCCGCGCGGTAGCCCTGCTCGGCGAAGACCTCCTCGGCGACGTCGAGCATCTGCCGCTCCCGGTCGGCCCGGGACATCCTCCGGCGTGTCCGGATCGGCCTGTTCATCTGTGAACCATATCTCCAGGCCTACCGGAGGTAACCTACTGGTGGTAACTTACCTTGAGTAGATATCACGCGATCGAGAGGTTGAGGCCATGGGAGAAGGTCCGGCGATCGTCATCATCGGCTCCGGATTCGCCGGTCTGGGCATGGCGATCCGGCTGAAGAAGGCCGGTTACCACGACTTCGTCATCCTGGAGAAGAGCGGGGACCTCGGCGGGACCTGGCGGGACAACCAATACCCCGGGTGTGCCTGCGACGTGCCCTCGCACATGTACTCCTTCTCCTTCGAGCTCAACCCCGAGTGGTCGCGGATGTTCGCGCCCCAGCAGGAGATCTGGGCCTACATGCGCCGCTGCGCGGACAAGTACGGGCTGCGGGAGCACCTGCGCTTCGACAGCGAGGTGGAGGCGCTCGAGTGGGACGACGAGGCGCGCCTCTGGCAGGTGCGCATCGCCGACGGAACGAGCTACACGCCCAAAGCCGTCATCTCCGGGATCGGCGCCCTGCACGTGCCGTCGTATCCGAAGATTCCCGGCCTGGAGCGGTTCACCGGAACGAGCTTCCACTCGGCGGAGTGGGACCATTCCTACGACCTGCGCGGCAAGCGGGTCGCCGTCATCGGCACCGGCGCCTCGGCGATCCAGTTCGTGCCCCGCATCGCCGAGCAGGTCGGGCGGCTCCACCTCTTCCAGCGGACGCCTCCGTGGGTCCAGCCCAAGCCGGATGTCGCCTTCCCCGAGCCGGTACGGCGGGCGTTCAGGCTCCCCGGGGCCACGCGCGCACTGCGCAACGCCATCTACTGGACGCTGGAGGCGCGGTCGGTCGGGTTCACGGTGCACCCGCGGCTGTCCAAGCCCATGCGCAGCGTCGCCCTGTGGCACATCGCCCGGCAGATCCCCGACCCCGAGCTGCGAGCCAAGGTCACGCCGGACTACACCATCGGCTGCAAGCGCGTCCTGCTGTCCTCCGACTACTATCCGGCGCTGAACAGGCCGAACGTGGACCTCATCACCGACGACATCGTCGAGGTGACCGAGACGGGAGTCGTGACGGCCGACGGCTCGACGTACGAGGTGGACGCGATCATCTATGGCACGGGCTTCCAGGTGACGGAGGCGCTCACCGCGCAGCGGATCGCCGGCCGGAACGGGCTGAAGATCCAGGACGTCTGGGGCGACGGCATCGAGGCGCACCGTGGCATCACGGTCCCCGGGTTCCCCAACTTCTTCCTCCTCCTCGGCCCCAACACCGGCCTGGGGCACAACTCCGTCGTCTTCATGATCGAATCTCAGATCGAGCACATCCTCGGGTGCCTCCGTCTGCTCTCGGAGCGGAAGGGCCGCTTCATCGAGGCGAAGGAGCCGGCCATGCGCCGCTACGGTGACCGCATCCAGCGCCGGCTCCGCAAGGCCGTGTGGAGCGAGGGCGGCTGTCAGAGCTGGTATCTCGACGAGAACGGGGTCAACCGGACCCTGTGGCCGGGGTTCACGTTCGAATACTGGACCGGCACCCGCAAGGTCCGGCCGGAGGAATACACCATCACCCGCTGACACGGGCCCACGCCCCGGACCGCCGAGCGGCTCCGGGGCGCGGCCTCGGCGGAGCCGCCGTCAGGCGGCGGACCTGTTCCCGGCCCCGAGAACCGGGAACCGGGGCCACGAGCCGGCCCGCAGGCCGGGGACCCGCGTCAGACCTTCACGAAGAGCGGCCGCAGCCCGGCCACCAGCTGCCGGAGGACGGGACGCTGCTCCTCGACCGAACGGCCGTGCAGGTTCAGCACCGGGTCGACGCCCTCGTAGTAGGGCGCGAGGGCCACGTGCTGGAAGATCGTGAGCGCGAGAAAGGTCAGCACCTGGTGATCGGCATCGGCGCGGATCTGGCCGCTGCTCTGCCACACCGCGAGCATCGGCTCGATGATCTGAAGGTATTGCCGGTGGGTCGTCTCGCGCACCAGGCCCGCCACGGCCACGTCCATCTCGTGGGTGCCCGCGGCGGTGATGCCGCGCTCCAGCGGATGTTCGGCGATGAACTCGCTCCACTCGCAGATGACGTCGACCAGCCAGTCTTCGAACGGCTGGTCGAAATCGAGGTCGCCGACCCTGCGTTCCATCTCCTCGCGCATCCGGCGTGCGGCCTCGTCACAGACATAACCGAAGAGTTCTTGCTTGTCCGCGAAGTAATGGAGCAGGTTCCCGTTGGGGATCTCCGCCTCACGGGCGATGGCCTCGAGGTCGCCGCCGGAGAACCCGCGCTTGCCGAATTCGCGCATCGCCGCATCCAGGACACGCTCACGGTTCGCCACATTGAGCCGGAACCAGGTCGATGTTGGCATGAATCGTCAGCTTTCATAGAGCGTCGGGCCGGAAGGTAAGGTTACCGGTTCGACGTGCAAATCCGGAGCAGTGTCGGCGTTCGGTGTCGAAATGGAGCGGCTTGTTTCGCACACCGGAGTTCGCACACCGGAGTTCGCACACCGGAGTTCGCGGGCCGGAGGCGGGACCCCGTCAGTACCAGTGGTGCGCCTGCCAGAACGACCAGGCCTTGCACGGGTCGCCGTAACGGGCCTTGACGTAGCCCAGTCCCCAGGAGATCTGCGTGGTGGCGTTGTTCTGCCAGTTGGCCCCGGCCGAGGACATCTTGGAGCCCGGGAGGGCCTGGGGGATGCCGTAGGCGTCACTCGAGGGGTTGTCGGCGAGCTGGTTCCACCCGCTCTCGTGATTCCACATCGTCAGGAGCGAGGGCCAGCAGCCTGACCAGCCCCGGAGGGCGTTCATCCGCTTGCCGATCTCCCTGTTCTGCGCCGGCGTGGTGTTGTTCTTGCGGGCCAGCTCGGCGGCCTGGCGTGCGGCCTTGGCCCGGGCGCGTGCCTGCGCGAGCTTCCTGGCCCGTTCCCTGGCCAGCCGCGACATCCGCTTCGCCTTCTCGCGGGCCAGCTTCTCGGCCTTCAGCTGTTCCTGGTAGGCCCGCTCCTTGGCCCTGGCGATGGCCGCGGCCTCCACCGGGTTCATGTCGGACTGGTTCATCATGGCGAGCATCTCGTTGGTCGACATGCTCTCGGTGCCCGTGGGCGGCTTGCCGCCACCGGGGCTGAAATAGACGACCGCCCCCATGAGCAGGACCGCGACCAGAGTCATGATCGTGACGGTGTGGGTCAGGATCCGCCGGATGATGCCGGGCTCGTCGTCGTCCCTCCGCGGCCGGCGTGGCGCGGGCCTGGCCGGTGGCCTTCGCTCAGGGGGCCGGGCCTTCTGCCGGGGCCGCCGTGCCTCTGATCCCGGACGCGGTGCTTCTCCTCTGGACCGCGGAGGCGTGGTCTCCTGACGTTGCCGCATGAACACGTAGATTGCACCATGTTGGTGCTCGTTCGCTCGGTTTTCGGCAATCCTCTTCTGCAGTCACGTTCGGCCGTACGGGCCCCGAGCCCGGCCGTACAGGGGCTCCCGTAGGGTCTCGCTCCCTGGGGCCCTCTTCGAGCGAAGTGGCCCAAGTCACATCCCGGTGCGCCGGGTGCGAGCGGTGCGAGCGGTGAGCTGAGTGGTCAGCGGGAGTAGTACTCCACGACCAGCTGCTCTTCGCAGATCACCGGGACCTCCGAACGCTCCGGAACCCGGGTGAACCGGGCCGCGAGCGCGTCATGACGCACCTCGAGATAGGGCGGAGGCGCCTCGGCATAGGCGCCGGTGGCGGCGACCTGGAACGGCGTCATGTCGCGGCTGCGTTCGGAGATCGTGATGACGTCCCCCGGCCGCAGCCGGTAGGAGGGGCGGTCCACCCGCTGGCCGTTCACCAGTACGTGGCGATGGACCACGAACTGCCTGGCCTGGTAGATCGTACGGGCGAAGCCGGCCCGCAGTACGACCGCGTCGAGTCGTGACTCGAGGTCGGCGATCAGGGCCTCCCCGGTCTTGCCCGCCTTGCGGGCCGCGCGCTCGAAGGCGTTGCGCATCTGCGCCTCGCGGATGTTGTACTGCGCCCGGAGCCGCTGCTTCTCGCGGAGCCGGACCTTGTAGTCCGATTCCTGCTTGCGCCCGCGGCCGTGCACACCCGGTGGATAGGGCCGGCGCTCGAAGTACGGGACCGCCTTCGGCGTCAGCGGGATGCCGAGGGCACGGGACAGACGCACTTTGGGACGGGACCTGTTCATGGGTTCCTCGGCGGGTCAGGCCATCCTTGCTCGGCCTCACGTGGCCTCACCTGGCCTCACCTGGATAGGCCTGACTCGCACTCGGTCGTCGGTGGACGGTGCGGTCCGCGACGGCGTGGGCCGCCGTGGCCGGCACTCCGCGTTCACCCTGGTCATACCCTCTGTACGGCAGGCATGCGGGCCGGACCGGCGCGGACGGCCCCGGTCCGGAGCCGAGCCGGGCCGGGGATCAGCCCGCCTTGGCCAGCGCCTGGTCGAGGTCGGCCCAGAGGTCCTCCGGATGCTCGATGCCGACCGCGATCCGTACGGTCCCCTCGCCGAACCCGGCGGCGGCCAGCGCGGCCGCGTCGAGCTGCCGGTGCGACGTGCTGGCCGGGTGGATCACCAGCGTCTTCACATCGCCGAGCGAGGGCGTGAGGGAGGCGAGCCGTACGGACTCGATGAAGACGCGGCCGGCGTCGCGGCCGCCGGCCAGCTCGACGGACAGCACGGCACCGGAGCCGGAGAGGAGGCGCCGCGCCACCTCGTGGTCGGGATGCGAGGGCAGCCCGGGATAGTGCACGGCCGTGACGGCCGGGTGCGCCGCGAGCCGCTCGGCGATGAGCCCCGCGTTGGCGCACGCCCGCTCGAGCCGGAGCGGCAGCGTCGCCATCCCCCGCAGGATCAGCCACGCCGCGAACGGATCCGCGGTGGCGCCGAGCTCGATCGCGTGGTCCCACACCTCCCGCAGGAGCCCGGCGGCGGCGAAGACGGCGACTCCGCCCAGCACGTCGGCGTGCCCGCTGAGGTATTTGGTCGCCGAGTGGACGACGACGTCCGCGCCGTGCTCGATGGGCCGGCACAACAGTGGCGTGGCGAGGGTGTTGTCCACCACGCTGACCACTCCGGGCGCGGCGGCGATGAGCGCCGGCTGGTCCACGACCCGGGTGGTCGGGTTGGCGATCGTCTCCAGGTAGAGCACGCGGGTCCGCGGCCGCAGCGCCGCCCGTACCTCCTCGGGATCCTCGCCCGACACGTACGTGACCTCGACGCCCCAGCGGTCGGCCAGATCCCGCAGGGTCGCGTAGGTCCCGCCGTAGAGGCAGCGCTGGGCGATGACGTGGTCGCCGGACCGCAGGAGGCCGTACAGCACCGAGGTGATGGCCCCCATGCCGGAGCCTGTGGCCAGCCCCCCGGCGCCGCCCTCCAGGTCGGCCACGGCGTCCTCCAGCGCGCGTACGGTCGGGTTCGCCAACCGGGTGTAGAAGAACGCGCCCCCGGCCGCGTCGCCGGCCGGCCGCGGCGGCCCGTCGAAGGCGGCGGCCATCGCGTCCGCGTCATCGAACGCGAACAGGCCGCCCTGATAGAGGGGCACGCTCAGGGGCCTGCTGCCGGTCGGCTGGGGTACGGCCACGTGGACGGCGCGGGTCTCGCGGTGATGTCGGCTCATGATGACCAGCCTGCGCGCGGAGCGGCCGGGAATACAGGGCCAATCCCGGACGGGTGGCCCGCCGGCCGCGACTCCCGCACCTGTCAGGTGCGGCGCCTCACAGGTAGAACCCCGTGGCGGGGGCGTCCCGGTGGGCGGTGATCTTCTCCTCGCCGTTCTTGAGGGCCAGCAGCTCGGCCAGGGTCGCGCCGTCGCCGCTCAGGCCGGCGGGGTCGCCGAGCCAGGCGGCGGCCTCCTCGTAGGGGAGCGGGCCGACCTCGAGCTGGGCGAGACAACGGCCCGGCCGGATGATCGCCGGATGCAGCTGGGACAGCTCCTCGTTGGTGGTGATGGCGACCAGCACGTCACGGCCCTGGCCGAGCAGCCCGTCGGTCAGGTTGAGCAGGCGCGACAGCGCCTGGCCGGTGGTGTGCTTGGCCTCCCCGCGGATGAGCTCGTCGCAGTCCTCCAGGATCAGCAGCCGCCAGCGGCGCCCCTCCGCGCCGTCGTCGTCCTCGCCGACCGCCACCTCCATCAGGTAGCCGGGCTCGGCGAAGAGCCGCTCCGGGTCGAGCACGCAGTCGACCTGGCACCAGCTCCGCCACTCGCGGGCCAGGGTGCGCAGCGCCGTGGTCTTGCCGGTGCCCGGCGGTCCGTGCATCAGGAGCAGACGCCCCTTGATCTCGGCGGGGGTGAGCGCCATGACCCGGTCGAGGGGAGCCGCCACCGTGCCCGAGTAGTTGCGGCGGATGCCCGCCCATGGCTCCGCCGAGATCGCCCGCTCGTTGCGCAGCCCCCCGCTCATGGCGGTGAGATACCAGAAGCCCATCTGCACGTGCTCGTCCTCCGCCGCGGAGGTCTCCGTGGCGTCGTGGGTCGCCTCCCGCAGCACGCTCTGCGCGAGCTCGTCGCTGACCGCCGTCACGGCCACATGGGCCACGCCACCGTGCCAGCGCACCACCCGCAGGGTCCACCCCTCGCCGCCGACCAGCAGTGCGCGCCGGCCGTCGTGCTCGTTCATCGTCCGCAGCACCCGGCCATGGGCCGGGCGGAGCGGCGCGTCGGAGCGGACCCGCTCCAGCCGGGCCGACCGCGCGCACGGCTGCGCACCCGTGATGAAGGGCTCCAGCGCCAGCGCGTCGATGACGTCACGGGTCGTGTCGTTGGTCTCGTAGTGCATGCCCGGCGGCACGCCGCCCGCCGGTTCGGAGAGATCCGCCGGTTCGGAGAGATCCACCGGGACCGGGAACGGGGCCTCATGCGAAAGGGACATGTTCTCCATGATCGGCCTCAGGCCTCCGCGGGGCCACCGGATTACGGCGTGCCGCACATCGTTGGGAAATAGCGGTCAGAACCAGTGCCAAAGAGGATATAGCCGCCTATTTGGCTGATCGGGCCTCTTTCTCCCGCCGGTCCATCTCGGCCGCCTCCTCCGGAGTCGGGGCCGAACCGCCGAGGTGGGCGGGCTGCCACCAGGTCTCGCCCGGCCGCGGCTCCTCGGGGTATTCGCGCTGGGCCTTGTCCAGCAGCTCCGTCATCCGGTCCCGCAGTTCCTTGGCCACCGCGTCGAAATCGTCACCGCGCTTGGGGTGCATCGGCTCGCCCACCAGGATGGTGATGGGGACCTTGCGCTGGAACAGCCGGCGCGGACGCCCCTTGGTCCAGAGCCGCTGCCCGCCCCAGACCGCCATGGGGATCATCGGGACCCCGGAGGCCGCGGCCATCCGGATGGCGCCGGTCTTGATGTCCTTGACGGTGAAGGACCGGCTGATGGTGGCCTCGGCGAAGACCCCGATGATCTCGCCGTCCTTGAGCGCGTTCAGCGCCGCGCGGTAGGAGGCGGCCCCAGCGGCACGGTCCACGGGGATGTGATGCATCCCGCGCATCAGCGGGCCGGAGACCTTGTTGGCGAAGACCTCGTTCTTGGCCATGAAGCGGACGAACCGCCGCGCGGGGTAGGCCCCGAACCCGGCGAAGATGAAGTCGAGGTAGCTGACGTGGTTGCTGACGAGCACCGCGCCGCCTTCGCGGGGCACCCGTTCGGCGCCCTCGACCCGGAAGCGCAGACCCAGAACTCGGAACACGGTGCGCGCCGCCGCGATCACCGGCGGATATACGATCTCGCTCATTCCGGAACCGTAACCTAACCGGTGCCGGTGATCTGCTCCCCGGCCGCGAAATGGCACGCGCTCGGATGTCCCGAACCCGGCCGGCTCACCAGCTCGGGCTCTTCCGCGGCGCACACGTCCCGGGCCTTCCAGCAGCGGGTCCGCAGCCGGCACCCGGACGGCGGGTTCAGTGGCGACGGTGGGTCGCCCTCGAGCGTGATCCGCACCGCCCGGCCGGCCGCGTCCGGGTCCGGGATCGGCACGGCCGACAGCAGAGCCTGGGTGTACGGATGGGTGGGGTGATCGTAGATCTGCGTCTCGTCCCCGATCTCGACGACCTTACCGAGGTACATCACCGCCACCCGGTCGGAGATGTGGCGCACCGCCGCCAGGTCGTGCGCGATGAAGACGTACGACAGGCCGAGCTCGCGCTGCAGCTCGGCCAGCAGGTTCATCACCTGGGCCTGCACCGACACGTCGAGCGCCGACACCGGCTCGTCGCAGACGATCACCTCGGGGCGCAGCGCCAGCGCCCGCGCGATCCCGACGCGCTGCCGCTGGCCGCCGGAGAACTGGTGGGGATAGCGGCTGACGTGGCCCGGGTCCAGGCCGACGAGCTCCAGCAGCTCCCGTACCTTGGCCCGGCGCTCCCCCTTGGGCGCGACCTCCGGATGGATCTCGAAGGGCTCGCCGATGATGTCCCCCACGGTCATCCGCGGGTTGAGCGAGGAGTAGGGATCCTGCAGCACCATCTGGATCCTGCGGCGCAGCGCGCGCAGCTCCCCGCGCGGTAGCGCGAAGACGTCCTGACCGTCGAACCGCACGGTGCCCGCGGTCGGCCGCTCGGCCGCCAGCAGCAGCCGGGCCAGCGTCGACTTGCCGCAGCCGGACTCGCCCACGACGCCCAGTGTCTCGCCGCGGCCCAGCTCGAGGTCCACCCCGTCGACCGCCTTGACCTGGCCGACCTCGCGTTTGAAGATCACGCCCTGGGTCACGGGGAAGTGCTTGACCAGCCCTTTGACCTCGAGGATGGGCCGGGCGCCCGGGCCAGTGCTCGGGGCAGGGCTCGAGTCAGGGCTCGGGTCACTGGGAGACGGCACCGATGACCTCCTCGGCGAAGTGGCAGGCGGCGGAGTGCCCGTCCGAGCCGACCGGCGTCAGAGCCGGCCGCTCGCGGATGCAGATGTCCTCGGCCCGCGGGCAGCGCGGGGCGAACGGGCAGCCGGCCGGCAGGGCGGCCGGATCCGGTGGCGAGCCCTTGATGGGCACGAGCGGCTCACCCCTGCGGTCCAGCCGCGGCACGGAGGCGAGCAGCCCGACGGTGTACGGGTGGGCGGGGCGCCGGTAGAGCTCCCGGACCGGCGCCTCCTCGACCGCGGATCCCGCGTACATCACCACGATCCGGTCGGCGACACCGGCCACCACGCCCAGGTCGTGGGTGATGAGGAGCAGGCCCATGCGCATCTCGTCCTGCAGATCGGTGAGCAGCCGCATGATCTGGGCCTGCACGGTGACGTCGAGCGCGGTGGTCGGCTCATCGGCGATGAGGACGTCGGGTTCGAGTGCCAGCGCCATCGCGATCATGATGCGCTGCCGCATGCCCCCGGAGAACTGGTGCGGATAGTCGTCGAGCCGCTGCCGCGCCGAGGGGATGCGGACGCGCTCCATGAGCTCGACGGCCTTGGCCCGCGCCGCCTTGCCGCGCATGCCCCGGTGCACCTGGAACATCTCCGAGATCTGGTCGCCCACGGTGAAGACCGGGTTGAGGGAGCTCAGCGCGTCCTGGAAGATCATCGCGATCCGGTCGCCGCGAAACTCCCGGCGCCGTCGCTCGGGGAGGGGCAGCAGGTCCTTGCCGCGGAAGCGCACCTTTCCCCGGCTGATACGGGCCGGCGGCATGTCGAGGATGCCCATGACGGCCTGTGCCGCCACGCTCTTGCCGGACCCGGACTCACCCAGGATGGCCAGCGTCTCGCCCTCGGCCAGGGTGTAGGACAGTCCGTTGACCGCCCGTACGGTCGAGTCCCGCACCCGGAACTCCACGTGCAGGTCCTCGACCGACAGCAGCGGCCCGGTCTCTTCGGTGCTCGACTCGATGGTCGGTTTCGTGGTCACTCGTCACCGCAGCTTGGGGTCGAGGGCGTCGCGGACGGCGTCGCCGAGCATCAGGAAGCTCAGCACGGTCGCCGACAGGAACACGGCCGGGAAGATCAGCAGGTGCGGGTGGTCGATGAAGAACGACTGCGCGACGTTGAGCTGCAGACCCCAGGAGACCTGGGGATACTGGAGGCCGACGCCCAGGAAGTCCAGCGTCGCCTCCCCCGAGATCACATTGCCGACGTTCAGCATGGCCACGACGATCACCGGCGCGATGGCGTTGGGCAGGATGTGGCGCAGCATGATGCGCAGGTCCGAGGCGCCGAGCAGCCGGGCCGCCTGGACATAGTCCGCGTCCTTCACCGCGATCACCTGCGCCCGCATGATCCGGATCATGGTCGTCCAGCCCAGCAGCACGAGGACCATCGTCATGGCCCCGATGCCGTGTCCGGGGAAGGCCACCAGGATCACGGTCGCACCCAGGACGAACGGCAGGCCGAAGAAGACATCGGTCAGCCGGGCGATCAGGGCGTCGACGAGCCCGCCGTAGTAGCCGCCCAGCAGCCCGAAGACCACGGAGATCACCATGGCGAACAGCGTCACGGCCACGCCGATCAGCAGAGTGGGCCGGGCACCGTGGACCACGTGCGCGTAGTAGTCGCAGCCCGACACGTCCATGCCGAACAGGTGGCCGCCGCCGGGATGGACCTTGGACAGGTTGGGGTCGCAGCCCTCGTTCTTGCCGATGTCGGTGAACAGCCAGGGCGCGGTGGCCATCACGGTCACCAGCGACAACATCGCGACCGAGCCCCAGAAGACCCAGCGGCGCCGCAGATCGCGCCACGCGTCGTTCCAGAGTGAGGCCGACCGGCCGGACAGCGATCCTCCGGCCTCCGCGACGATCGCCGCCGCGGTGCCGGGCGAGCCCGCACCGGCGCCCGGCTCCGTGCCGGGGGTGGTCTCACTCATGGCCCATTGCTCGCTCATCGGGTTCACTCATGGCGGATCCTCGGGTCGAGCACGCCGTACAGCAGGTCCACGACCAGGTTGACCAGCAGGAAGATGAGCACCAGCAGGGTGGTCGCCCCCACCACCACGGGACCCTCCTTGAGCTGGATCGACTGGAAGACCTGCTGACCGACGCCGGGCAGGTTGAAGATGCCCTCGATGACGATCGCGCCGCCCATGAGGCTGCCGAAGTCCACGCCGAGGTAGGTGATCACCGGGATCAGCGAGTTGCGGAGGGCGTGCTTGCCGATGACCCGCGTCCGCCTGAGGCCCTTGGCGTGCGCCGTCCGGACGTAGTCGGCCCGCAGGTTCTCGGCCAGGCTCGTACGGGTGAGGCGGGCGACGTAGGACAGGCCCAGCGAACCGAGCACCATGCCCGGCAGCAGATAGCTCAGCGGCCAGCCGTCGTCGGTCCCGGCGGTGGGGAAGATCTGCCAGTGCAGGCCGAACAGGATCTGCGCGGTGTAGCCGAGCACGAAGACGGGTACCGCGATCACCATCGTCGTGCCGCCGAGCACGAGCGTGTCGGCCAGCTTGCCCCGCCGCAGCCCGGCCCACACGCCGAGGGCGACGCCGGCCGTCAGCTCGAAGATCCAGGCGGTGGCCGCGAGTTGCGCGGTCACCGCCCAGCGGCCGCTCAGCACCGCCGACACGTCCTGGCCGTCGAAGGTCTCGCCCAGGTCGCCCCGGAAGAGCCCGATCAGGTACTTGCCGTACTGGATGAGCAGCGGATCGTCGAGGTTGTACCTCTCCCGTAGCGCGTGCACGACCGAGGGCGACAGCGGCTTCTCCCCGGCCAGCGCCTGGATCGGATCGCCCGGCAGCACGAACACCAGGCCGTAGATCAGGAACGTCGTGCCCAAGAAGACGGGGATCGCCTGCAACAGACGCCGTAGGGCGTAGCGCCACATCGTTACTTGACGGTCACTTCGTGCGCGAGCAGGCCGGTGGCGAACGGGGTGATCGTCACGTTGCCGACCCGCTCCGACCGGCCGCCCTGGCCCTGCCAGATCCACAGCGGCATCAGGGGCATCTCACGCAGTGCGACGTCCTCGGCCTGGTTGTAGTACTTCAGGCCCTCGTCCTCGGTCGGGGCCGCGTTGCCCTTGTCGATCAGCTTCTTGAACTCGTCGGCGGCCGCGCCCTTCCAGCCCATGCGGTTGCCCGGGCCCCACTGCGGCTCGAGGTAGTTCTGGGCGCTGGGATAGTCGGCCTCCCAGTTCTGCCGGTACGGCCCGGCCTCCTTCTTGTCCGACAGCATCGACAGGTAGTCCGACACCGGGATCTTGCGGAACTGGATGTCGGTGATGCCGAGGTTCTGCTTCAGCTGGTTGGCGACGATCTGCATCCACTGCTCGTAGGTCGGCTGGGCGTTGGAGAAGTACAGCTCCAGGGTCCCCTTGAACCCGCCGGCCTTGCCGAACAGCTCCTTGGCCTTCGCCGGGTCGTAGGTGCACGCCTCACCGCACGCGCCGGGCCGGTGACCCTTGATCAGCGGTGGCAGCAGCGAGTCCGCGGGGGTGTAGGTCCCGTTGAAGACCGCGTTGATGATCCCCTTGCGGTCGATCGCCATCGAGATGGCCTTGCGCAGGTCGGTGTTCTCGAACCGCTTGTCGAACAGCGGGAAGCCCAGATAGTCGAACGTGCCGGTCTGCCTGACCAGGAACCGGTCGCCCAGCAGGCGCTTGGCCTCGGGGGCCTTCGCGGCCGGGATCGTCTGCATCACGTCGATCCGGCCGGCCCGCAGGTCGGTGTAGGTCGTGTCCGCGCTGGAGTAGCTCTTCCAGGTGACGCCCTTGTTCTTGGGCTTGCGAGGGCCGGTGTAGCCCGGGTAGGCCACCAGCTTGATCGACTGGTTGTGCTGCCAGTCGCCGCTCATCATGTACGGCCCGTTGCCGACAGGGTGGTTCTCGAAGGCCTTCAGGTCCTTGAAGGCGGCCTTCGGCAGCGGCGCGAAGGCCGGGTAGGTGAGGAGCTTCGGGAACTGGCTGAACGGCGCGTCCAGCGTCACCTCGAGCGTGCCGTCGTCGATGACCTTCAGACCGGACAGCTTGTCGGCCTTGGGCTGGGCCTTCGCGTCCTCGGGGTTGAGGTCCCCGTAGCCCTTGATCTGGGAGAAGTACGAGTTGGCCTCGAACCCGTTGGGGCCGTAGGCGGTGTGGTTCCACGAGTCGACGAAGTTGCTCGCGGTGACCGGCTCGCCGTTGTGGAACCTCTGCCCGGCCCGGACCTTGATGGTCCAGGTCTTCTGGTCCTTGGAGGTGATCGACTCGGCGGCCTGGTCGAAGGTGGCGCCCGTCTTGTCCAGCCCCACGAGGTTGTCGAACAGGCCCGCGAGGACCTCGAAGGAGTAGCTGCTCGTGGTGTTGCCCGGCACGAGGTGGTCGGGCTCCGGATGGCCGACCGTGAAGGTGCCGTCGCTCGCCCTGTCGCCGCCACCGCCGCCACAGGCGGCCGCGGCCAGCATCACGGCGGTGAGGCCGGCGGCCCAGCCGCCCGCACCCTTTAGCCTGGTCATGCTTCTCCTTCACCGACGAGTCCGCGCCAGGGACACAGCGCGCTGCTGGGATGTTTCACCCTCGGGATCGGGCTGGGGTACACCCGGGCGGAGATCGTCACCGGATCGAGATTCATTGGGGCTAACGTCGCGGGCCAGTCGATCCGGGACGGAACCGAGAGGAAGCAGCCGTGCGCGTGATGGTCAGTGCCGACATGGAGGGCGCCACCGGCGTGACCGCGCCGGCGGACGTCGAGCCGGGCACCGAGCAGTGGCAACGGTTCCGCCGGCTGCTGACCGGTGACGTCAACGCGGCGGTCGAGGGGCTCTTCGCCGGCGGAGCCACGGAGGTCGTGGTCAACGAGGCGCATGCCAGCCAGCGCAACGTGCTGATCGAGGACCTGGATCCCCGCGCCTCCATGATCACCGGGCGGCACAAGCCGCTCGCGATGATGCAGGGCGTCAAGGACGCCGACGCCGTGGTCTTCCTCGGCTATCACACCGGGGCCGGTCAGCAGGGCGTGCTCGCGCACACCTACATCTGGACGGGCCTGCAGGAACTCCGGATCAACGGTGCGCCCGCCGGCGAGGGCAGGATGAACGCCATGCTCGCCGCCGAGCTGGGGGTCCCGGTCGTGCTCGTCACCGGTGACGACCTGGCCTGCGCGGAGGCGGAGACCTATGCCGTGGACGCCGAGCGGGTGCCGGTGAAGTTCTGCATCAGCCGTTACGCGGCGCGGTGCCTGCCGCCGTCGCGGACGGCCGTGCTCATCCGTGAAGCGGCCGAACGCGCGCTCTCCCGGGACGGGCTCCCCGAGCCGGAGGCGCCCGAGGGGCCCTTCCACTTCGAGGTCGAGTTCAGCGCCACCCACGTGGCCGAGGCCGTCACGGCCATCCCGGGGGTGGAGCAGTCGGCGGCCCGCACGGTCGGCTACACGCTCCCGACGATGATGGAGGCCGTGCGCTGCTTCCGCGCGGTGACCGCGCTGGCGGGGTGGGCCAAGGAGGCCGTCTTTGACTGAGCGGACCGAGGGGGCCGAGTGACTGAGGCGACTCAGGGGATCGTCGCCGGTCCGGCCGCGGCCGACGAGGTGGCGGGCATCTGCTCCGACCTCATCCGCATCGACACGACCAACGAGGGCGATGGCCGGGGCCGTCCCGAGCGCCCGGCCGCGGAATACGTCGCCGGGCTGCTCGACGAGGTCGGTGTCGCCTCGACCATCGTGGAGTCGGCTCCCGGCCGGGCCAGTGTGCTCGCCCGCATCACCGGCACCGACCCGTCCCGCCCGGCGTTCCTCGTGCACGGCCATCTCGACGTCGTGCCGGCGGACGCCTCCGACTGGACCGTGCACCCGTTCTCCGGTGAGATCCGCGATGGGCAGGTGTGGGGCCGCGGAGCCGTCGACATGAAGGGCACCGTGGCCATGACGCTGGCGGTCGTACGCCGGCGACTGCGCGAAGGACGCCGCACCGCCGGTGATCTGGTGCTGGCCTTCCTCGCCGACGAGGAGTCGACCGGGGACTTCGGCTCCCGCCATGTCGTGGACCGGCACCGCGACGTCCTGACCGGCTGCACCGAGGCGATCAGCGAGTCCGGCGGGTTCAGCGTCACCGCCGGCGGGGGCCGGCGGATCTATCCCATCGCGACCGGCGAGCGCGGCACCGCGTGGATGCGGCTGACCGCGCACGGCGTCGCGGGGCACGGCTCCAAGCCGGCCAAGGACAACGCCGTGGCGGAGCTGAGCCACGCGATCTCGCGGCTGGCGTCCCACGAGTGGCCGGTCCGTCTCACCCCGGCCGTGCGAGCGCTGCTCGACGGGCTCGCGGGGGCTCTCGGCACCACCATCGACCACGACCGGCTCGACGAGGAGGCCCGGCGGCTCGGCCCGGTGGGCCGGCTGTTCGAGGCCACGATCCGCAACTCCGCCAACCCGACCGTGCTCGAGGCGGGCTACAAGGTCAACGTGATCCCGGGCCATGCGGCCGCCCAGGTCGACGGCCGCTTCCTCCCCGGAACCGGGGAGGAGTTCCTCGAGACGGTGGACCGGCTGCTCGGCCCGAAGGTCGGCCGGGAGTTCATCAACTTCGAGGAGGCCGCGGCCGCCGACGCGCGGGGCCCCACCTTCGCGGCGCTGGCGGACGCGATCCGGGCCGAGGACCCGGAGGCCCACCCGGTGCCCTACGTCATGTCCGGCGGCACCGACGGCAAGTCCTTCGCCCGCCTGGGCATCCGCAGCTTCGGGTTCGCGCCGCTGCTGCTCACCCCCGACCTCGACTACCTCGGCATGTTCCACGGCGTGGACGAACGGGTCCCGGTGGAAGGCCTGAGGTTCGGGACAAGGGCCCTGGACCGGTTTCTGGACACGCGCTGATGCCGCCGGCGCGAAGGATCCCGGGCGCTGCGGCCGGGGGTCAGGCGTCGGCGAGGATCTTGAGCTCCTCCAGGGCGTCGCGCAGGTAGTCGATGAGTTCCCACACGTCCGGCACCAGGTCCGGGCAGGCCACGATGCCGATGTCGAGGCTGCCGTCGTAGGAGAACACCGTGATGTTGAGGCCCCCCGTGAGGTCGCTGATGACCGACGCGGGATGGTAGGAGAGCAGCCGCGCGCCGCGGATGTACAGCGGTGCCTGCGGGCCCGGGACGTTCGAGATCATCAGGTTGACCGGCTGGACCAGCGCGGGCGCCAGTTGCAGGACCAGGCGGGTGGCCATGCCGGAGAACGTCCCCGGGACCATCGCGCTCAGCTCCTCGAACCAGCCTCCCGCCGAGGCCTGCACGAACCTCCGCTTGACCGTGCGCATGGAGTCCCGTACGGCCTCGAAACGCTCCCTGGGATCGTCGAGGTGCGTGGCCAGCGGAGCGATCATGGCGGAGAGACGGTTGGCGCCGTCGCAGCCCGAGCCTCCTCCTCTGCGCAGTGACACCGGCACGGCCGCGACGAGCGGCCGGTCCGGCAGCGCGTCGCGCTTGACCAGCCAGCGCCGCAGCGCCGTCGCGGACATCGCCATGACGATGTCGTTGACGCTCATCCCGAAGGCCTGCCGCACCCGCTTGACCTCGTTCAACGGCAGTGAGCCGTAGGCGAAGGCCCGGCGTGCCCCGATGGGGCCGTTGAACGGCGTGCGCGGAGGGCTCAGCCGGGCGAGCCCGGGCGGGCTGTCGCGCCGCAGCAGGCCGTGGACCGCGCGGGTCAGCAGGTCCGCGCCCGGATACTGCCCGATCACCGGGATCTGGTCGAGGTAGGGTGCGGCACGCAGGACCGACCGGGCCGCGCGGAAGGGATGGAGGGCGGCCTTGGTGACCCCGGTGCTCATCATCTGCAGCGTGTTCGGCGGCTGCTCGAGCTCGGCCTCCGCGGGCGCCGGCACCGGCAGGGGCTCGGGCCTCGTGTCGAGAAGGGCCGCGAGCAGCTCCACCGACAGGACCCCGTCGATGGCCGCGTGGTGGACCTTGGAGAACAGGGCCGCCCGGCCGCCCTCGAGGCCCTGCACGAGGTAGAGCTCCCAGAGGGGACGCCGCCGGTCCAGGGGACGTTCGTGCAGCCGTGCCACCTCCTCCCCGAGTTGCAGATCGGTCCCCGGGGACGGCAGGCCGACCTCGTGCACGTGCCAGGACGGGTCGAAGCCGGGGTCTTCGATCCAGTAGGGCCGGTCGATCCCTAAGGGCGTGCCGGACAGCTTGCGGCGCAGCGGCTTGGCCAGGTGCGCACGCTGCCGGACCAGCTCGACGATCGCCTCGCGCGTGAGCGTCCCGCCGGGACACGACCGTGGATCAACGATCCCGAGCCCGCCGATGTGCGCGAGCGTGCGACCGCTCTCGACGTGCAGGAAGTTGGTGTCCACTGCGGTCAGTTGGCTCATGTGAGGCCCCCACGGTCGTACGCGCACAAGCGATCCTCATCTCCAATTACGCAGTACCGGGCGGTAGATCAAGAGAGATGGGAGGGAAGTAGCGCGGACTTAGCGCCCTGTTGAAGACGGCGGCCGGGACCACGGCCCCCTGGGTTGTCACTAAGCTGATCGGCCATGGCGGGACGTCCTCTGCACGAGATCGTGGAAGCCGGCTGGGCCGGGGCACTGGAGCCGGTGGCGGGGCGGATCGCCGCGATGGGCGACTTCCTTCGCGAGGAGGTCGCCGCGGGCCGCCGCTATCTGCCCGCGGGCCAGAACGTGCTCCGCGCGTTCCAGCAGCCGTTCGCCGACGTGCGGGTGCTGATCGTGGGCCAGGACCCCTATCCCACGCCGGGACACGCGGTCGGGCTCAGCTTCTCGGTCGCCCCGGACGTACGGCCGCTGCCGGGCAGCCTGGTCAACATCTTCCGTGAGTACGGCGAGGACCTGGGACATCCGCCGCCCAGCACCGGAGACCTCGGCCCGTGGACGCGGAACGGCGTGCTTCTGCTCAACCGGGCGCTCACCGTCGCGCCACGTAAGCCGGCGTCGCACCGCGGGAAGGGCTGGGAGGAGATCACCGAGCAGGCCATCCGGGCGCTGGCCGGGCGCGGCACGCCGCTGGCCGCGATCCTGTGGGGCCGCGACGCCCGCAACCTGCGGCCGTTGCTGGGGGACGTCCCCTGCGTCGAGTCGGCACACCCCAGCCCGATGTCCGCCGACCGCGGCTTCTTCGGCTCGCGTCCCTTCAGCAGGGCGAGCCGGCTCCTGGAAGAGCAGGGCGTCCCGCCCGTCGACTGGAAGCTCCCCTGACGGGCCGAAGTGACCCCCCCGCGGACGACCGCGCGAGCCGGCCGGGGCGGGTCAGTTGAGGGAGGCGCCGTCGAAGGCGCGGCGGAAGAGCTCGAGTGAGCGGCGGATGACCGATTCCACCCGATCGCGCTCGTCCTCCCGGGCGGTGAGCTTGATGAGCTCCAGAGCCTCGCGGGGATGGGCGTCGTCGTACTCGGCGTGTTCGACGAGCCACATCAGCGCGTGCGCGTCATCGCCGCACCGGCGCTTGAAGGCCGGCAGCACGACCCGGGTCCATTCACCGGTCACGCCCTCGATGGCGTAGTTGATGGCGCCGAAGGCCTCGGCCAGCGAACCGCGGTAGGCGACCGACCACAGGAACTCGTAAAGCGCCCCGACCTCGGGCCCGGGCCGGTGGGAGACCATCTCCTCGTAGGAGATGCCCAACGCGCCGCCCCAGTCGATGTACCACTGCGCGTGCAGGGCCTCGGTCCGGATGTTCCCGATCAGCCAGTCCCGGGCGAGGACGTCCCCGGGGGCCCGGCCGAACGTGGTCTTGGCCAGATAGGCGCCCATGTACTTGGGGAACGCCTCGACCACGGAGAAGAACTCCAGGAGCACCCGGCGCCAGACCTGCTCGGGGAAGGGGTCCTCGAGGGTCGCGGCGAACAGCGGGGAGTCGAGCACACCGGTCCACTCCGGCTCCAGGCCGGCGATCATCGTCTCCATCCAGGCCGGATGCGGGCTCTCGGTGAGTTCCTCCTTGACCGCGCGGTGATGGCGTGTACGGGATGGCGGTCGTGTCACAGTGCTCATCGATGCGCGCTCCTCGGTGATCTCGCCCGGCCCTATCCCTGAATGCGAAGGATTCGAGTATCGGCACACCGCGCTAGGGCTTCAATGAAGAATTTCTCGCTATTGAGCTAAATATGTCCGCCCCGCGGGCTTTCATCCCTGTAATCCTTGGCTCGGGCCGCCGACGCGCGGACGGGCGACGACCACCGGATCAGGGAGGGGCGGCTCGTGCCAGAGACCCGTGACCACGCGGTGGTGATCGGAGGCAGCCTGGCCGGCCTGCTGGCCGCTCGGGTGCTCACCGGCCATTTCGGCCGCGTCACCATCATCGACAGTGACCGTTTCCCCGAGAGCCCGGAACTTCGCCCTGGAGTCCCGCAGGGCCATCACCTGCACGTCCTCTGGACCCGGGGGATCGAGATCATCGAGGAGCTGTTCCCCGGTTTCGTGACGCAGATGCGGTCGGGCGGGGCGGCCGAGATCGGCGTGCCCAAGGACGTGCTCTGGCTCACCGCGGCCGGCTGGCGGGAGCGGTTCGACGTGACCCGGCTGCTGACCTTCGGCCGCGGGCTCCTGGACTGGACGCTGTGGCGGCGCCTCTCCCCGGACCTCGTCGGGCTGGCCGGGCACGAGGTCACCGCCCTCGTCGCGCGGGGGAACGGGGTCGGGGGAGTCATGGTGCGGCGGCGTGGCGAGCGAGGACCCGGCGAGCCGCTGGCCGCCGACCTCGTGGTCGACGCCACGGGCCGGCGGGCCAGGACGCCGGAGTGGCTGTCGCGGCTCGGTTATCCGGCGCCGCCCGAGACCCGGGTGGATCCGTTGCTCGGTTACGCCAGCCGCCACTATGCGGTCCCGCCGGGCTTCGACGCCGACTGGAAGGCGCTCTACATCCAGGCCGACCCGCCCGCCGGCAAGCGTACGGGTGGGCTCTTCCCGGTGGGGGAAGGCCGGTGGATGTGCAGCCTGAGCGGGGCCGGGCGGGACTACGCCCCCACGGACGAGGAGGCCTTCCTCGATTTCGCCAAGGGGCTGCGCAGCCCCGTGCTGTACGAGGCCATCCGCGACGCGGAGCCTCTCACGCCCATCATGGGGTTTCGCCACACGGCCAACCACCGCCGGCACTACGAGCGGATGCCGGCCTGGCCGGAGCGGTTCGTCGTGCTCGGAGACGCCGCCTGCACCTTCAACCCGATCTACGGCCAGGGGATGAGCGTCGCGGCCCTTCAGGCCGTGGCACTCGGCGACTGGCTGTGCGGTCACGCGGGTGCCCGGGCGTTCCAGCGCCGGGTCGCCCGGGCCGCCTCGGGCGCGTGGCTCGTCGCCACCGGGGAGGACCTGCGCTATGCCGAGACCGAGGGCTCTCCGGTCCGGCTGCGCACCCGGGTCGTCAACCGGTACGTGTCCCGCGTCGTCGCCGCCGCGGACGTGGATCCCCGGGTCTGCGCACGGCTCCTGGACGTGCTCGCCCTCCGGTCCGCGCCTCCGTCGCTGTTCCGGCCCGCGGTGCTGACGCGGGTCCTGACGAGCCGTACCCCGGCCGAGCCGTTCCGGCCTGCTCCGCTCGGCCCCACCGGTCCCCGCCCGCCGGACGGCGGAGTCGTACCCGGTCGTTCAGCCTCATGATCCGGGTCGGCGGTCGAAACCGGGAGATTACGGCATAGACCCGAAATACCGCGAAGCCAGTGCTTCCATCCGACCATTGAAGCCGCAATCGGATATGGGCCGGCAATGGTAGGAAGGACCTGTGACACATGCCCTAACGCGGGGAATGGGCCGATGAGCGAGCCGTTGGACGTCACGGCCGATGTCCATGCCCTTATCCAGGACCTTTTGCCGGTCTTGGTGCCGGATGCCCGCTTTACTCCGGACGAGGCCGAGGTCATCGTGCCCGTGGGCCGTGCGGAGCCGCGGGCCGCCACGTCGGTCATCGTCGAGCGTTGCGCGCGGGCCCCGCAGCACACATGGCCGCGGCTGGTCGAGGCGTGGCTGCTCGGCGTCAGTGACCGGGCGGCCATCGCCGTGGGTGAGATCGAACTGCTGGGGGACGTCCGCAAGCTGCTGCGCCTGCGGATCGTCCCGAAGACCTCCGAGGACATGCGGGCGCGGTTCGTGGTGACCGACTTCGGCCCGCACTTCGACGCCGTCGTGGTGATCGACCACCCGCGCTACGGCGGGCTCCTCACCAAGGACCGGTGCGCCCGGCTGGGCCTCTCCCGCCTGGGCACCCTGGCCGTGGGGAACACCCACGCGAACGAACTCGCCGGGCTCACCGCGACCGAACACCCCATCACCGAGGGGCAGTCCGTACGCGTTCTGACCAAGCCCGGGAACCGCTATGTCTGCGCGGCGCTGACCGAGCTGCAGCGCTTCCTGCCCGGCCCGTGCCCGTACGGCGCACTGGTGGGCGTGCCCTCCCACAGCACGGTCCTCCTCTATCCGATCGCCACCACGGCCGTGTTCGACGTGCTCCCGGTCTTCGCGGACGTGGTGGCGGAGATGCACGACGGGAGCGGCGACCCGTGCTCCCGGGGGACCTTCTGGTGGCGTGACAACCGGCTCGCCATGCTCGAGCCCCCGGGCGTGCTGCCCGGCGAGCTCTCGGACCTCCTCCCGCGCCTGCCTCCGAAGAGGTGACCGCCCGGACTCCGGCGGGTCCTCCGGCCGGCTGCGGCCGCCGGCCGTCCCGGCTCCGTACGGCTAGGCGCGGCGGGCCCGCAGGGAGTACATCAGCGGTATGCGGGGACGCTCCGCGGGCAGGTGGTAGGTGCCGTCGGGCCGCTTCTCCAGCGTCGTGAAGCGTTCGAAGAGCGTGTGGTCGTGCTCGTGCAGGAACTCGATCCGCAGGCCCGCGTTCGCGATCGCGGTGACCACGGTGCCGAGGCCGTGCGCCCACTCCACCGAGGTGTTGTGCTCCGTGGGGGCGGACAGTTCCGCGTAGGTCCCGGGCTCGGTCCACACGCGCGGCTCCGCGTCGAAGTAGTCGAAGGCGACCGTGCGTCCCTCCTCCTCGTCGAGCGTGTCGGCGAAGGGATGGAACTCGGCGAGGTAGAGGAAGCCGCCGGGGGCCAGCAGCGACGCGACGGTCCGGGCCCACCGGTCGAGGTCGGGCAGCCAGACCAGTGCGCCGAGCCCGGTGTAGACGACGTCGTAGCGCTCCCGGCCGAGCGCCTCGACGGCGTCGTAGACGTCGGCGGCCACGAACCTGGCCTCGAGCCCGAGCTCCCCGGCGAGCGCGCGGGCCTGCTCGATGGCAGGCTCGGAGAAGTCCAGCCCGGTCACCCGCGCCCCGTGGCGCGCCCACGACAGCGTGTCGAGCCCGAAGTGGCACTGCAGGTGGACGAGGCTCCGCCCGGACACGTCGCCGACCTCGTCGAGCTCGAAGGACCGCAGCGGGTCGCCGCCGGCCCGGAAACCGGCCACGTCATAGAAGGGACTCCCGACGTGGATGGGAACCCGCTCGTCCCAGAGTGCCTTGTTGAGCCCGCGCCAGTCCTGATCGGTCATCTGGCGACGGTAACGCGGACCCGCTCCTCCGGGCCACGCGATAACGGCCCGCCGCTCGTGATGGTCCGTGCGTACGGCGCTGATCGAATGCTGATCGAATGAGGCCGACCTGGCCGTCCACGACCTGGCCGTCCACGACCTGGCGGTGCTCGCCGAGGCGGATGGTCCCGTTCCCGAGACGGTTCGACGACCAGTTCACCCCGCGCGGCCCGCGCCGTCCGGACGTCCGTACGGCCGGGCCCGCGCGGGGGTGAACCCGGCCACTGTCCGGAACACGGGATCCGGCTCCTATCGTTGTTGCGGGCGGCCGATCCGCCGCACCGAGAGGAGAGCCGAGTGAAGATTCCCAAGCACGTCAACATGGTTTGGGACTGGGTGGACGCTCACATCCGTCTGCTCATCCTCGTCGCCACCTTGGCGATCGTCGCTGTGGCGGGCTTGTGGATCCCCCTGCTGTCGGTGTTCGTCCTGGGTGCCATCGCCGGAGGGCTCGCGGTCCAGTCACGGATCGGCCGCCGGGTCACGAGGCTCCGGGCCGAGGTCGACGAGCTCCTGCGGGAGAACGGAGCCCTGCGCCACGAGAAGACCATGCTGTCCAGCCATGTGATCACCTCTGGGACGCTGCTCACCCAGCGGCTCCCGGTGATCCGCGAAGCGTGGTTGGAGGACTAGGCCCGCACGCGATGCCGGCCGGGCGTCGATGCCGTGTCGCCGATGTCGTGCAGACCCGAGGAGCGGAGATCCGATGAACGACCGGGAGTTCACGATCGCCCAGGCACGTGCCCTGATGCCCGGGGTACTGGAGGCCGCGGCGGAGATCGTACGGCTCCGCGCCGACCTGGCGGAGCTCACGCTGGACCTCAGGAGGACGGGTTCGTCGGACCTCGGCGGGATTCCGGAGGCCAAGGCCTATGAGGCCCGGCTCCAGGAGCGGATCTCGTGGTTCACCGATCGGCAGATCGAGGTGAAGGGTCTCGCCCCCCTGCTGGTGGACTTCCCGGCCCGGCTCGGGGACCGGTCCGTACGGCTCTGCTGGATCGAGGGGGAGCCCGCGCTGGGGTGGTATCACCTCACCGAGCTGGGCTTCGCCGGCCGGCGGCCGCTCGACTGACCGGCGTACGGCTTCACGGTCGTCGCGGGTGACCGCCGTTAGCCTGAGGAGCGGACACGGCCACAGGTGGACGACGGGTTGGGGGAGACGATGTCGGCGACGCGGCTGCTGGTTCTCGGAGCGGTTCGATCGCTCGGGCCGGCCCATGGCTACCAGATCCGCGGCGAGCTCCTGTCGTGGGGCGCGCACGAGTGGGCCAACGTCAACCCGGGATCGATCTACCACGCTCTCAAGCAGCTGACCAAGGACGGGCTGCTGCGCTCACACGAGGTACGGGAGAGCGACGCGGGACCTCCCCGTACCGACTATGAGCTGACCGGCAGGGGGGAGGACGAGTTCTTCCGCCTGCTGACCGACGCGCTGAGGAACGTGGACCCGCGGCAGGACATGCTCTGGGCGGGCCTTGGATTCCTGTCCGAACTGCCGCGTCCCAAGGCGATCGCCTTGCTCGAGGAGCGCCTCGCCGGCCTTGAGGAGTGGCGCGCCACGGTCCTGCCCCATGCCGGCGCGTGGGACCACGGCCTGCCGGAGCTGCTGGGCCTGTGGGTCCACTCCGCCGAGACGGGAGCCGAGTGGACGCGCGGCCTCATCGACCGGCTCGAGGCCGGGGCCCATGTCATGGCGGGAGAGGACGAGGACACCGCGAGGGGCTCCGCCGGCGTCCGCGTCGGCAATGGGGCGGAGACGGCCCTGCCGGCCACCGGCCCATTGACCCTTGGCCCGCCCCGGTCATCACTCCGCGGATCCGTCACAGCCCCGATGCCTTGAGCTCGAAGCGGGAACGCCGTATATCCGTCTTGTAGCGGAACGTGCCTCGTTGCGGGGAAGAGTCTGGGTTTAATCTGGAATCGGAGCAATCGAGGCTTTCTGGCCGTGTGGCAGTGGCGCGAGCCTCGGAAAACCGCCGGTCACGACTCGGGCCGAGTCCCGTAACGCCCATGGCGGAAAAGCAAAGAAAAGGTCTGTACGCGGTAATAGACACACTCTCGAAAGGAGTGTCGTGCTGATGACCACCGCCATGAACGTCCCGCTGGAGTTTCCCGCCCGCGAGACCCCGGACTTCGCCGAGGGGGAGGTCTACTTCATCGGGAACGCCACCACGATCATCCGCTACGCCGGCTTTGTGCTCCTGACCGATCCCGCCTTCATGCACCGGGGGGACTTCGCCGACCTGGGCCATGGGATCTATACGCAGAGAGTGGTCGAGCCGGCCTGTCAGATCTCCGATCTCCCATGGCTGGACATGATCGTTCTGTCGCACTTCCACGGTGACCACTTCGACCACGTGAGCCTCAGGCGGCTGAACAAGGATCTCCCGATCGTCAGCACCTACCACGCGGTCCAGGAGCTCCGCGCCAACGGTTTCGCGCGCGGGTATGCCCTCGACACCTGGGAGTCACTGCCGGCGGTGAAAGGCGAGGCGCAGTTGCACGTCACCTCCGTGCCGGGCAAGCACGCCCCCGACCCGTTGTCCGGACTCCTCCCCCCGGTGATGGGAAGCGTCCTCGATTTCAGTCGTGACGGTGAGCACATGTTCCGGATGTACATATCCGGCGACACGCTCCTGCACGACCGGCTCTACGACATCCCGACACGTTTCCCGGACATCGACCTGGCACTGATCCACATCGGGGGCACGGCCCTGCTGACAACGGTGGTCACCATGACCGGAGCTCAGGGTGTGCGCGCCGTGGAGATCGTCAAACCCCGTGTGGCCACTCCGATCCACTACAACGACTTCTCGGTGTTCATGTCCGGCCTCGAGGACTTCAAGAACGCCGCCGCGGTGTCGAAGGCCCCGACGGAGTTCCACTACCTCTCGCACGGCGAGATCTTCCGCTTCCACCCCGCGGGTGACCGGCGGTCTGACGTCGGCGCGGTCGGTCGCGGTGCCGGACGCCGATGATCCCGGTGACGGCCGAGGCGGCGGACACGGCCGGCCGGATCGAATTCACGTGATCGTATAGTCGGCCCCATGGCGGCCGCCCGGCGTCGCGGCCGGGGCCGGGACCGGGGGTGTCGGGGCCGCGACCGCCACGGTGGCCGTCTCGACCGGCTTACGGCGAAGCTTGAGCACGATGATCCACTTGCGGATCCTCGTCATGACCATGCGCTGCAGACGGCGTCCCACGACCGCCAGGACCACGACGGCCAGCGCGATCACGAGGACGACCGGGATCGGGCCGAAACGGTCGCTCATGGCGGACATCAGCCTCCGCCCCTCGGAGTCGGCGTCGGTAAGGACGATCCCGGCGAAGCCGAACGCCACGAGGGGACCGCCGGCCGCGGACACGCGCCGCCAGAAGATGTCGACGTGGAGGAACCGGCGAAGTGTCTCGGCGGCGCCGAGGATCCGGTTGACGCGCAGGATGCGTGCCGCCGTCATCAGGTGCACCACCCGGAGGAGGCGCAGCACCTGGAAGGGCTGGAAGGGGAGGACGGCGAAGAGCAGGGCGAGGACGGCCAGCATCCCGATGAGGATCGGCCACAGATGCGCCCGGAGCCAGACCAGGCGCCGTCCGGTCACGAGGAAGAGCAGGATCGGCTCACCGGTGAGGACTATGGTCGATCCCCAGTTGAGGATCTTTCCGACCTGGCCCGCCCAGCCGTCCACGGCGCTGAGGAAGGTCGCGGGGACGCAGACGCCGGCGGCCACGATGACCGGCATCGCCAGGCGGCGTTCCAACCGGACGGCCCGCTCGTCCCGCACCTTTTTGCGCGCTGTTTTCTGTGTTGTGACCCTCATTCTGAACATCAGGGGTGATCTTAGACGGGATGCCGGGCCATGTGATCTCGCCGGGCCGCCGCCCGTACGTCACAGCGGGATCGGCGTCATCGCTTCGCGGTCGTGAGGGGACCAGAGCCCGCGCCACATGGGTGGCAATAGGGTTCCTCCATGTCGATTAGCGGGAAGAGCGCGAAGATCCGGCAGGCGGTCATCCTCGCCGGTGGCCAGGCGACACGGCTACGCCCCTACACCGATGACCGGCCCAAGGCGATGGTGCCGGTCGGGGGCAGGCCCATCGTCGACTGGCAGCTGGAGTGGTTGGCGAAGGCCGGCTGCGAACACGTCGTGGTGTCGTGCGGCTATCTGGCCGAGGTCCTGGACAAGCACCTGGCCGGCCACTCCTACACGCTGACCATCGAGGTCGCGGTCGAGGCCGAGCCACTCGGCCGGGGCGGGGCACTGCGGTTCGCCGCCGGGCACCTGCCCTACCCGGAGGAGCGCTGGCTCGCGCTCAACGGCGATGTGCTGTGCCGTTTCCCCCTGGGTGATCTGATGGACCGGCATGTGGCGCTGGAGGCCATGGCGACCATCGCCCTCGCGCAGTACCGCACGACGTGGGGCATCGCCACGTTGGACGAGAAGGACCGCATCGCCGGGTTCGTGCAGTCACCGCGGCTGCCCTACTGGATCAACGGTGGGGTCTACGCCTTCGAGCCCGATGTGGTGGACCTGCTGCCGGTGAAGGGTGACCACGAGGACACGACCTTCCCGCAGCTGGCCGTGGACAAGCGGCTCGCCGCCTACAAGATCGAGGGCTACTGGCGCGGCGTCGACACGGTCAAGGACGTCAAGGAGGCCGGTGAAGAGATCGGCCTGCAGGGCTGGTAGGCGGGCACGGGCCGGAAGGGCGGCAGAGCCTCGGCCGGAGAGCTCGAGCCACGGCACGGGGTGAGCCGGGCGGTCAGGGCGGCCACGACTGTGATGCCGAGCCGCCCTGACCTGTCAGGAAGGGCCGGTCCGCCGGCCGGCCTCAGCTCTCGTCGCGCATCAGGACATAGTCGCCGAAGACGATGGGGCCGTCGCACAGTTCGGCCATGCGCTTGGCGAATCGCTCCGTCTGTTCCATCTTGCTGGTGCGCCGGGCCTCTTGCTCGGAGGCGAATTGCAGGATCACGGCATAATGGTCAGGCCGCTCCTGACAGCGGCCCATCATGTCCGTGGTGACAGTGCTCCGTCCCATGGTCTTCGAGCGCCATTCGTTCATGAGCGCCATGATTTCCTTGGGCTTTTTCGTGTCGAATTCCATGATCTGAACAAACACGTTAGTCCCCTTTCGGGTTGTACTGCCACCTCTCATTAGACAGTCGGCGCGGGTGTGCGACAAGGAAAGCTTGGCGGAGCGGCTCTTTACCAGGGAATGAGGAGCGGGCCTGACCGTGCCGGCGCGGCGGCGGAGCGGATGCCGCATTTACCGACAATTCGGACATTAGCCTAATTAATCTTAGATATGTCGAAATTGTCGAAGTCGGCGACGACCTCGCCGCCGCTCCCGCCCCCCTCACGCCGCACGATCACGCCGGCCTGCCCTTCCGTCAGGGGGTCGTCGCCGTCCACGCACTCCGCGGCCAGGTCGCCGTTGAGCCACAGACGCAGGTGGACCGTCTTGTCGCGTCGCTCGCACGCGATCTGCATGCGGTTGGACCCGGTGGTCTTGAAGCCCTTGGCCCGTGGCTCGTGGGTCAGCTGCTTGGAGATGTTGTGGCCGGAGACCTTGCGGACCACCGTGCCGTTGCCGTCCAGGCGCACGAGGAACAGGTAGCCGTCCACCGTCCCCGAGTCGGGCCCGAAGCACCACAGCCCCACCTGCCCGTACGGCGGCCCGGAGGCCACGGAGACCTCCGCCGACACCAGGGATCGGGCGGGCAGGCTCTGCTCGTAAGGCGACGGGCTGGACTCCTGGGTGTCCGATCCGGTCGTCTCCAGCCGGTAGCGGCCGTCGAAGTAGCCGTATCCCCCCGTGTAGTCGCCTCCCGGCCAGTGGGTGCCGGTGTCGGAGAAATCATCGCCGAAGACCGTGGTGGTGCCGCCCGGCGGCTCACTCGGTGCCTTCAGCAGGACCACGGCCACGGCCGCGAGGGCCAGTGCCAGGAGGCCGGCGAGGCTCAGGGCCGCGAGCACCACCGGGCGGCGGGACGGCCGCCCGGACCTGGGCGGAGCCGCCGGCTCCCGCAGGGTCGGCGGATCGGCCGGCGGCGCCACCAGGGTCACCGAGTCCCGGTGGGTCCGGGGGAACGGATCGGAGATCGTGAGATTGCGCTCGGGCAGGGACTGGGCCTGCCAGGTACGGCGCACCGTGGCCGCGGTCTGCGCGGTGTCCGCCCGCTCATGGCCGACGAGACCGTTGAGGAGCTCCTGGGCGGACGGCCGCTTGGCCGGGTCTTTGGTCAAGGTCCACTCGACCAGGTGCCGCACCTCCTGGTCGAGTCCGTCGGTCTGCGGCTCGCCGTGGGCGATGCGGTAGAGCACGGCGGGGACCGTGTTGGCGGGGAAGGGCGAGTCGCCCGTTCCGGCGAAGGCCACCACGGCGCCCCACGCGAAGACGTCCGAGGCCGCGGTCGCGCGCTCGCCCTCGATGATCTCTGGCGCCATGTAGGCGGGGGTGCCGATGAAATGCCCGGTCCGCGTGGCCTCCCCCGCGGCGTCGAGCGCCCGGGCGATCCCAAAGTCGATCACTCGCGGCCCGAGGGAGGACAGTAATACGTTGGCCGGCTTCAGATCACGATGGACCACCCCCGCGCCGTGGATGGCGGTCAGCGCCGTGGCCACTCCGACGGCCAGGTGGTCCAGGGTCGACCCGCGCATCGGTCCCGAGGCCCGTACGAACTCGTCCAGGTTGGGGCCGTTGACGTATTCGGTCACGATGAACAGCGGCGCGCCGTCGAGTTCCGCGTCGAGCACCGGGGCCGTGCAGAACCTGCGAACCCGCCGCGCCGATTCCACCTCGCGGCGGAACCGGTCGCGAAACGACGGGTCGTCGGCCAGGTCGGGGTTGATCACCTTGACGGCGGCTCGCTCCCCGGAGGCGGACTCGGCCAGGTAGACGGTGCCCATCCCGCCCCGGCCGATCCGCCCCAGCAGGCGATAGGTGCCCAGCGTCAGTGGGTCGCCGGGCCCCAGGGGATCGACCACGCTCTCTGCGGACACGCTGACTCCACGCCTCCCTCACTCTCAGTACGCGAACGCGCACGTTAAGGAAGATTAGCGAAGAGGCGGGCCTCAGGGCAGGAGCAGCACCTTGCCGGTGGTGCGGCGCCCCTCCAGGTCCTCGTGCGCGGTACGGGTGTCGGCGAGTGGGTACCGCCGGCCGATGTGCAGCCGCAGGTCGCCGCTCTGCACCCAGCCGAGCACGTCGGAGGCGCGGCCGAGCAGCTCGTCCCGGGTGGGGATGTAATGCGCGAGCGTCGGGCGGGTGAGGAACACCGATCCCGCGGCGTTGAGCCGCATCGGGTCCACGGGAGGGACCGCACCGCTGGCCGCGCCGTACAACGCGAACATGCCCCGCGGGCGCAGGCTCGCGAGGCTGCCGTCGAAGGTCGCGGCGCCCACGCCGTCGTAGACCGCGGCCACGCCCTCACCACCGGTGAGCCGCCGCACCTCGGGCGCGAAGTCGGTCTCGGTGTAGCGGATCACCTCGTCGGCGCCGGCCTCGCGGGCGAGCTTCTCCTTCTCGGCGGTGGAGACGGTCCCGATGACCCGGCCGCCCCGCAGCTTGGCCATCTGCGTGAGCAGCAGGCCCATGCCACCCGCGGCGGCGTGCACCAGCACCGTGTCGCCGGGCTGTACGGCATGAGTGGTGTGGGTGAGATAGTGCGCGGTCATGCCCTGGAGCATGGCGGCCGCACCCTTCTCCGGGGACATGCCCGAGGGCAGCGTCACCGCGCGGGCCGCCGCCACGACCGCCTTTTCGCCGTAGGAGCCCTGCACCTCCGACGACGCGACCACGTCTCCGACACCGATGTCCGTCACGTTGGAGCCGACGGCCGAGACCGTGCCCGCACCCTCGACCCCGAGGACGAACGGCCTCTGCTTCGGATAACGGCCGGTGCGGTAGTAGATGTCGATGAAGTTGACGCCGGCGGCCGCGGTGTCGATGACGATCTCATCCGGACCGGGTGCCGGGTCCTCGACCTCGGTGTAGTCCAGGACCTCGGGTCCGCCCGGTGTCGAGACGACGATCGCGCGCATGGGAACTCCTCACGGTTGACTGCGATCGTTGCCAACTCGCCGGGTGTCCGATGTGTTCCCATCCGCGCCGGGGCCCTCACTCTGCGGGCCCGCCGGATGGCCGCAGATGGCCGACACGGTTCGTGTCGGGAGAGTCACGGATGGGTATGTTCCTTCGTGGATTGAGGCAGCCTGCATCACAGGTGTACTGCGATAACACAATCTTCATGGCCTGACAAAAGATGGTGACCTTCTCTCGGGGTCGTTGGCGATATGTCAGCGACTGCCATAACTTCGCCGACGCTTTCGCCGTCATGCTCCGCCAGGGGGATCAGCTATGTCCCAGCCGCCCGCGGCCGTACGGAAACAACCGGCGGCACCGCCGGACACCGCCGGATCGGGGCGGCGGAGCAGCCCATGGCTGACCATGATGGCTGTCGCGCTCGGGATCATCATGGTCGCCTTGGACGGGACGATCGTCGCGATCGCCAACCCGGCCATCGCGAGGGACCTCGGGGCCTCGCTGGCCGACCTGCAGTGGGTCACGAACGGTTACCTGCTGGCGATCGCCGTGACCCTGATCACCGCGGGCAAGGTCGGTGATCGCTTCGGGCACAAGCCGGTCTTCCTCATCGGTGCGGTCGGGTTCGCCCTCTCCTCGGGCGGGATCGGGCTGTCCCAGGGCATCGGGGCGCTGATCGCCCTGCGCGTCCTGCAGGGGATCTTCGGTGCCATGCTGCAGCCCACGGCCATCGGCCTGCTGCGCGCGGCCTTCCCGGCGGACAGGCTCAACATGGCCATCGGCATCTGGGGCGCCTGCATCGCCGCCTCCACCGCCGCCGGGCCGATCATCGGTGGCCTGCTCGTCGAGAAGGTGAACTGGCAGTCGGTCTTCTTCATCAACGTGCCGGTCGGCATCGTCGCCGTCGTCCTCGGCCTGCTGTTCCTGCGGCGGAGCCGCGACGACGTCACGTCGTCGAACTTCGACGTCCCCGGCATCGGCCTGCTGTCGGCGATGCTGTTCACCCTCGTGTGGGCGGTCGTCAAGGCTCCGGAGTACGGCTGGGCCAGTGGGCGGACCCTCGGCTTCTTCGGCGGCGCGGCGGTGCTCCTCGTCGCGTTCGTCGTGCGCGAGCACTTCGCGGACGAGCCTCTCGTCCCCTTGGCCCTGTTCCGCTCCGCGTCCCTGTCGGCCGGCGTGGTCCTCATGATGATGATGGCCTTCGGCCTCTTCGGCGCGATGTTCTTCCTGACCTTCTACCTGCAGGGCGTGCGGGGCCTCAGCCCGGTCGGCTCCGGGGTGTGGATGCTGCCGATGATGCTCTCCATGGTCGTCACCGCGCCGATCGCCGGTGCGCTGATCTCCAGACTGGGCCCGAGGCCGCCGCTCGTCGCCGGCATGATCTGCTCCGGTGCCGCCTTCGTCGGGCTGTCCCGGCTCGCGGCCGGCGCGGGGTTCATGGAGCTTTTCCCCTGGCTGGTCCTCATGGCCTGCGGCCTCAGCCCGGTCATGGTGGCCGCGACCGACATCATCGTGGGCAACGCGCCGGTGCGGCTGTCGGGCGTCGCGGGCGGGCTGCAGCAGGTCGCCATGCAGATCGGGGGCGCGCTCGGCACGTCCGTGCTCGGGGCGCTGATGTCGGCCAAGGTCGCGGGAGTGCTGCCGGGGCACATGACCGGCGCCGGGCTGCCTGCTCCCGATGAGGCCCAGGTCGAGCTCATGCGCGGCGCGATCTCACAGGGGTTCGCGCCCGTACCTCCCGACGCGCCGGCCCCCGTGGCCCAGGCCATCACCCGCGCCAGCCACATGTCCTTCATGGACGGCATGCACACGGCGTTCTACGCCGCCGCGGCGGTGTCCTTCGCCGCCGTGCTCGTCAGCCTCATCGTCAGGAGGGGCCGCGCGGTCGAGGACGCCGTCACGCATATCTGACCCCGGCGACCCCGGCGCGGCTCAGGGGGCGATGCGCCGGCAGAGCCAGGCGAGCGAGAGCGGATAGCGGTAGTCGATCGCGCCGTGCCCGGCCTCGAAGAGCTCGAACCGGACGACGTCGCCGGATACCCCGATGTCCTCGAGGGCCTGGCGGAACGCGTCCGCGCCGATGTCGAGAAACCATTCGTCCCGGGTGCCGCCGTCGATCCAGATGGCCCGCTGGGACCGCAGCGCCTCCGCGTGCCGGGGGACCATCCGGACCGGGTCCCAGTCCAGCCAGCGCCGCCACACGTCCGGACGCAGCATCCCGGTGCGCGGGTCGAACGGCAGCTCCGGAGTGCCGTCCTCACGGGCCGAGAAGCAGGCGGCGACGCCCAGGAGGCTCAGGAGCACCATGTCCTCCTCCTTGGTGAAGGCGACCCGGGACCGGAAGTCGTCCCACCAGCGGAGGATCTCCCCGTCATAGGCGCGCAGCCGGCGTACGGCCTGGGCGAACTCGGGGATGTAGCAGTACTCGTACAGCGAGTCGCCGGCGTGCGTGGCGAGGGCGCCGAACAGGTCCGGGCGGAGCATCGGCGTGATCATCGCGCCGAAGCCGCCGCTGGACTTCCCGGTGATCGCACGATGATCCCGGTGTGCCAGCGTCCGATAGCGGGAGTCGACCCACGGCACGATCTCCTCGCACAGGTACGAGTGGTAGCGCCCGGTCCCCGGCGAGTCGACGAACTGGCTGCCTCCGTAGGCGGTCCAGGCGTCCACGTACACCACGATCGCCGGGGGCGCCTGCCCCTCGGCGAACACCGCGTCGGCGGCCTCCGGGAAGGGCGTCCGGAACGGCATGCGGTTGTTCCACATGGCGAGGTGGCCCGTATAGCCCTGGATGACGTAGACCGCGGGGTAGCGCCGATCCGGCTCGTCGTCATAGCCGGGCGGTACGTAGACCCACAGCGGGCGCTCGTGCGGGTCCTTCAGCGGATTGTCCCGCAGCAGTTCGCTGCTGAAGACGTGCTCGTCGATGCGCCCGGCGAGATCTGCGGACCATGAGGGCATGCGCGCTCCTTCGGGTCGGTTCGCGGTGCCACGACGCTAACACCGGGGTCGCGGCCGCGCACTTGCCGGAGCGGGTTCGCGAACGTATGTTCGAATCCTGTTTCGTGCCTGTCTTCCCCCGGGCGATGGAGCTGGGAGGTGGACGGATGAGTCGCGTCTATGGCGATCCGGTCGACGTCTGGGTGTCGGACGGCCGCCCGGCCCGGTTCGTGTGGAGGGGACGGCTTTACACGATCCGTGTGGTGCTGGAGCACTGGGTCGCCACCAGGGACTGGTGGAAGGAGCGGCATCCTGAGGCCGAGGAGCACGGCGAGCGGGAGTTCTGGCGGGTGGAGGCGTCTCCGGACGGGCAGACCGGGGTCTATGAGCTGCGCTTCGACGCCGCCGCCGGCACCTGGATGCTCTCGCGCGCCTGGGGCTGAACGGCGCCCCGGCCGATGGGCCCTGAGGCTGGTCCGCGTCTGGGCCGCAGGCTCCACAGCGGGTGGCGATCACCCGCTGTGGAGCCGGTTGATCCGAAACACGATCACCATGCAGAGCACGGCCGCGAGCGCCTCGGCGGCCATCGCGGCGATGCCGAGGCGTACGGCCAGGCGGGCCTGTGGGAGGGTCCCGGCGTCGCCGCCGGTAAACGCCCACGCGAGCCACATCGCGGCGAGCAGGCTGACCCACCAGGCGGTCACGACGGTGGCGATCGCTCTCCGCTCCGCCGTCCGGTGCCGCCCGCCGTTCACCCACATGTCATAGACCAGCCGCGGCGGCAGCCACAGGTTGACGACCGGGCAGATCCACCCGGCGACCGCCCAGACCCGCCGGTAACGCCGTGGTGAGGCCTCCCGGTAGGCCATCCACAGCCAGGGCAGGAAGAGGAGGGCGGTGAGGGCGGCCATCATCACCGAGGTCACGAAGGCATCGGAAGAGGGCGACACGGCTCGCCCGGCCGTCTCCGGGTCATAGGAGTCGGTCGTCGCCGCCCCGAGCGTCCGTACCAGCCGGCTCAGGCTGATGGCGGAGCCGAGCGCGACGAAGGCGTTGAAGCCCAGCAGCATGAAGACCGCGATGCCGAGAGCCCGGAAGTCCCGGTGTCTCGCCAGGGCGCCGCAGGCGGGACACCGTGTCACCCGGGTGGGGATGATGTCGCCGCAGAGCGCGCACGGCATGACCCACCTCCGCGGATGTGCGACCCTCCCCGGATAGTACGTACGCCGGGCCGCGGCGCACCAGGTCATGGCAGTGAGTGGTGTATGACGACGGCCCCGGTGACGGTCACCGCCGCCCAGGCCGGCAGGAGCGTCAGCCCGCCGCGCTCCGGGTCGAGGAGCCGTTCCGGGCGGGCCCGGGTGACGGCCAGCAGTGCCCACCACTCCGCCGTGGCCACGATCACGGTGTCCAGGAGCCCGTAGCCGAGGAAGGAGCTCCGGGCCATGATCCCGCCCAGCGTCAGCACATGGGCGGCCATCGAGGCCCCGCGGCTCCGCGGCGGCAGTCCCCGCCAGAGGCCGAAGGCCACGACGCTCCAGCCGGTCAGTGCCAGGAGCCACAGCACCGAGGCCGGCTCCAGAGTCAGGACCTCACCGAGGGGAGTCACCGGGACGGCTCACCCCGCCCCGGCCCCTCCGGCCTTGCCCCCGATGCCACGCAGGGGATTGTCCCAGCAGCGCGTCCCCGTCGCGGCACCTTCGCGCATCCGGCGATGCCGGCCCGCGGCCTCAGCCGGACGCGAGCGTGCGATCCGGCACCGTCTTGACCGCGCGGACGAAGGCACGCCACCCGCGGGGGGAGAACAGCAGGAGGGGGCCGGTGACGTCCTTGGAGTCACGGACGGCGTGGTGACCCGACCCGAGCGTGGCGACCTCCACGCACTGGTCTCCGCTGCCGCTGTGGGAGGACGTGCGCCAGACGGCGCGGGCGATGTCGCTCTGCAGGTCGTTCACGCTGCGTCACTCCTTGGCCGCCTCGACGATGAGACGTGTGGAGTCCACCGGGGACAGGGATAGTGCCGTGATTTCTTCGAACCGCTTCCTATGCTGCCCTGTTTCCTCAGGTCTTTCGAGGTAAACGTCGCCCATGGTGCCCTCCACATAGGCGATATCGGGGTCCGCGGGGTTCGGATACGACAGGATCGTGAAACGGCCGTCCAGCCCGGCGTGCGCACCCGCGTCATAGGGCAGGACGCGAATGGTCACGTTGGGTCGCCGGGCGGCCTCGGCCAGCGCGAGGAGTTGTGAGCTCATGACGGCCGGCCCGCCGATCGGCCGCCGCAGCACCGCCTCATCGAAGACGGCGTACAGGTGGGGCGCGCCGGGCCGGTCCAGCAGAGCCTGGCGGGCCTTCCGCGCCGCGATCCGGCGATCCACGTCCTTGGGCCCGGGCAGCATGCGGCCCGCGCTGATGACCGCGCGTGCGTAGTCCTCGGTCTGCAGGAGCCCGTGGATCAGCTGTGCGTCCCAGGTGCGGATCTCCGAGGTCTCGTCCTCGAGTGCCACGTAACTGCCGGTGAAGACGTCGACGTAGGCGGTCCACCACCCGCGCTGTCCCGCCTGTCTCGCCAGGGCGACGAGCGCCTCCCGCTCGGAGATCGGCACCCGGTAGAGCGCGAGGAGATCGGCGACCTGGTCGTACCGGGGCCGTGTCTGTGCGGTCTCGAGCCGGGACACCGTCGCACGCGACCAGCCGAGGCGGTCGGCCACCTCCTGCAGGGTCAGTCCCTCTTCCTCCCGCAACCGGCGAAGCTCCCGGACCAGTCGGCGACCTCGGACGGTGGGGCTGTATGCCATGGCGTCAATCCCCTGCGTGAGTGAACGGTGACGGAAACTTACAGAATTTCCGGCAAGAGAGTTGCGTGAATGAGAATCTCAGGAGACGCTTGTTTCAGTGATCGACCGGAAACCGAGAGTGACGAAACGGGATCGACCGAACGGGCTTGGCCAATGGGCTCGATCAATGAGCTCGACGAACGGGCTCGACCAATGAATTAGAGATGTAGCGGCGGGGAGGGTGCCTTGAACACCTTGCCGGAGGTCACCGTGCGGACGGTGACGTCGAAGGACTGCTGTGGCTGGACCTGGGCACTCCCCGTGGGGCCTATGTCCGCACGTCAGGCCCGCCGCCAGGTCGCCGAGACGCTCGGCGCCCTGGACGTCCCCCCCGAGATGGTCGGAGACGCGGAGATCATGGTCA
Organism: Actinomadura sp.; assembly: GCA_036008685.1. Classification (GTDB taxonomy): domain Bacteria; phylum Actinomycetota; class Actinomycetes; order Streptosporangiales; family Streptosporangiaceae; genus Actinomadura_C. The sequence continues at coordinate 60,662 of DASYNF010000147.1, forward strand.
GCGAGCTGGCCACCAACGCGTTCCGGCACGCGGCCGGCCATGGGCCGCACGAGTTATGGATCTTCACGCCGGGCCAGCCCCACGGAGACGTCGCCGGCCCGGACGCCCGCGAGATCGTGTGCGCCGTCTTCGACGCGCTTCCGGAGCCGGGGCTGCGGGCCGACACCGCCTTCTGTGGCGACTTCGGGCGCGGGCTGAGCATCGTCCAGGAACTTTCCGGTGGGCGCTGGGGGGTGCAGCCCGCGCGCTCCCGCATCCACCTCGGCGTACGGGGCTACGGCGTGAGCGGTAAGGCGGTGTGGTTCGGGTGTCCCGTGCCGGCGGCGGCGGTGCGGCGTGTCGGCCGGATGTGCGCGGACCGCCGTCACCTCACGGTGATCTGAATCTCTCCGCGGAGCCCGGAGGCCCTCGCGCCAGGCGGCCCGCCATCTCCGTACGTCATCTCCGTATGTCATCCTGGGCGCGCCACGGGCACGGACACCCGAAGGAAGGACGTTCTCTGCATCCGCGCTGTCTCCGCATCCGCACTGCTCCTCTGTACGGGACTCCTCCACATGTGACCGTGCTCTTGCCTGTGACCGCGCCCTCTCCTATGGCCGGGCCTCCGCATCCCCACTGTGCCGGGCACCATGGGCCGGGGCGCCGATGCGAGGAGGCCCGCGCATGACCTTCGACCAGGGCATCACGCTGACCACGGCCCGGCTCGCCCTGCGTCCGTTCGGCGAGTGCGACGTCCCGGCGGTCGTGGAGGCCGCCGGAGATCCCGAGATGCTCCGGTGGATGCCGTGGGCGCCGGGACAGACGGCCGACCAGGCCCGCGCCTGGTGCATGGTGCATTCCCACGGAGATCCGGACCACCAGATCCAGTTCGCGATCGTCGGTGCGGGCGGACGGTGCGACGGCGCCATCGGGTTGAGCCGGGCGAGCTTCGAGGGCGGCCGGGTGGAGATCGGCTACTGGGTCGCGGGATGGGCCCGTGGCCGGGGTTACGGGACCGAGGCCGCCCGAGCCGTCGCCGCACACGCCTTCAGCGTCGGCCTGCACCGTGTCGAACTGCTCGCCGCGACCGGCAACCTCGCCTCCCAGCGTGTGGCGGTCAAGGCGGGGTTCACCCGCGAGGGCGTCCTGCGCGAGGCCCTCGTGGTGCCCGGAGGCCGTGCCGACGCGGTGATCTACAGCCGTCTGAAGGGCGACGTCCTGTGAGGTCCTCCGCCGCCGGGGTCGAGCAGGCGGTCTCGGCCCTCGCCACACGGGGAGAGCGGACGCTGGTCCTCTTCAGCGGCGGCCGCACGGGCAGGGGCGCCAGGGCGATGCTTCCCAAGCTCCCCGAGGAGTGCTTCGTCGAGGTCGGCGACCGCGCCGGAACGGCGCTGCGCCGGGCGGCCGGGACAGGTCTCACCCAGGTGGTGTTCGTCGGCATGCTCGCCGAGCTCGCCGAACTCGGGGCGGCGAACCCGTACGCCCGCTCGCGGGAGCCGGCCGAACTGCTCGGTGAGATCACCCTGGACATGGGCGGGGGCCCTGAGCTCGCCGCGCGCGTGGCCGGGGCCGGCGCGGCGCGGCGGCCCTATGAGCTGTGGGAGTCCGCCGGCGTGCTCGGTCGCTGTGGCCGCGAGTTGTGCCGCCGGGTCGCCGGGGTGCTGGAAGACCACGCCACCGCCGAGGCCCGCCCGGACGGGCCCGAAGGGCCCGGCCCGCGGCGGTGGGCGGGCACCGCGGGGCCGGCCGCGCAGGTCGTGCTCGTCGACTTCACCGGCGAGCGGATGGTCGGCATGTACGGGCGGCTCGGGGGAGGACGATCGTGATCACGGTCATCGGCCAGGACGCGGCCGCGCTCCCCGCGGCCGCGCGGCGCCGCGTGGAGTCGGCCGGGCTGATCGCCGGCCCGGCGCGGTCGCTGGCCGCCGTGGACGCCCCGCCGGGGGCGCGTCAGGTGGCGACCGACGACGTCTCGGTGGTCCTCGACGAGATCGACGCCGCACATCCCCCGCGAGTCCCCGCCACTGGCCGTGATCTTGCGGTTGTTCGCGTGGACGTGGTCGTGCTGGCGAGCGGTGATCCCGGTTACTTCGGCATCGTGCGGGCCCTGCGCGAGCGCGGCCACGAGCCCGAGGTGCTGCCGGCGGTCCCCTCGGTGGCGCTCGCGTTCGCCCGGGCCGGCCTGCCCTGGGACGACGCGATGGTGGTGTCGGCGCACGGCGGCCACCTGCGCCGGGCCGTCAACGCCTGCCGGGCCCATCCCAAGGTCGCCGTGCTCACCGGTCCCGGTGCCGGTCCGGCCGAGCTGGCCCGGGAGCTGGCGCCACAGAACCCGCGCGCCTTCGTCGTCTGCGAGGACCTCGGCGGGCCGCGGGAGCGCGTCACACACTGCCGGCCCGCGGAGGCCACCACCCGGCCGTGGCGGGACCCCGTCGTGGTGCTGGTCCTGGATCCGCTCATCCTGGATCCGGGCCGTGAGGCCGGGGTCACGCGCTGGGCCGCGGGCCCGGCCGGGGGCCCGGCCGGATGGGCCCTGCCGGACAACGCGTTCGGCGACCGTGCCCCGCCCGTCACCCGGGCGGAGGTACGGGCGGTGGCGCTGGCCAGGCTGGGACCCGGGGTGGGGGACATGGTGTGGGACATCGGAGCGGGGAGCGGCTCGGTGGCCATCGAGTGCGCCCGGTTCGGCGCGGCGGTCATCGCGGTGGACCGGGATCCGGGCTCCTGCGCGCGCATCCGGGACAACGTCCGCGCCCACCGCGTCAGAGCGGCGGTGGCGCGAGGCGAGGCACCGGCCGTGCTCGGGCATCTTCCCGATCCGGACGCCGTCTTCGTCGGGGGCGGCGGGCCGGACGTGGTCGCGGCCTGCGCCTCCAGGGCGCTGCGCTCCGTCGTCGTGGAGATCCACGCGGCGGAACGGGTCCGGCCCTGTCTCGAGGCGCTCGGCCGGGGCGGCCTCGCCGCCGAGGCCGTACGGCTGGAGGTCGGCCGCGTGGCCCCGCGGCCGGTCCCCGGCGCCCCGGCCCCGGCTACGGACACTGACACGGCCGCGGCCGCGGCTACGGACACGGCTACGGACACGGCCGCGGCGGTGGACCGGGGGGCGGCCTTCGACCCGGTCTTCGTCGTGTGGGGGACCAGGTGACCGGCTCCTCCGGCCTCGCCCACCTGGCCGCCAACGACCTGCCCGCTCCGGGGGATCTGGTGATGCTGGTGGGCATCGGCGCCGGATCCGCCTGGTCGTGCGCCGTCATCGACATGGGGGAGCGGCCGGAGTGGTGATGCCGGACCAGTACGACCTCGGACATCACGGGGACGCCGAGACAGCCCCTGGGCTGGCCGACTTCGCCGTCAACGTGCGAGGAGGGACGCCGCCGCGCTGGCTCGCCGAGCGGCTGCGCCGCTGCGTCGACGACCTCGCCGCCTATCCCGACCCCACGGCGGCGCGGGCCGCGGTGGCCCGCCGGCACGGCCGTACGGTCGAGGAGGTCCTCCTCACGGCCGGTGCGGCCGAGGCGTTCGTGCTCCTCGCCCGGGCGCTGGCGCCGCGGCGCGCGGTCGTGGTGCATCCGCAGTTCACCGAACCCGAGGCGGCGCTCCGGGCGGCGGGCCACCGGGTCGAGCGGGTCCTCCTCGATGGGGACTTCACCCTCGACCCCGCGCGGGTTCCCGCGGACGCGGACATGGTCATGGTCGGCAATCCCACGAACCCCACCTCGGTCCTGCACCCGGCGGCCTCCCTCAGGGGGCTCGCCCGGCCCGGCCGCGTGGTCGTGGTGGACGAGGCGTTCATGGACTGCGTGCCCGGCGAGCCCGAGACGCTCGGGGGACCGGCCCCGGACGGCGCGTTCCCCGGGCTCGTGGTCGTCCGGAGCCTGACCAAGACCTGGGGGCTCGCCGGCCTCCGGGCCGGCTATGTGCTGGCCGAACCCGATCTGGTCGTCCGGCTCGGGTCGGCGCAGCCGCTGTGGGGCGTCTCGACGCCCGCGTTGGCCGCCATCGAAGCCTGCTGCTCCCCGGAGGCCCTCGGGGAGGCCGGCGCGTGGGCGATCGATCTGGACGTGGAACGGAAGCGGTTCGCCGAAGCCCTCAGCGCCCGGGGACTGCACGTGGTGCCGCGCCCGCGGGCCTCGTTCCTGTGTGTCCGTGTTCCCGCGGGCCGGCGCGGTCGTGGCTCCGAGGCCCTGTCCGGCCGCGCCCCTGAGGGAGGCCTGCGGGACCTGCTGCGCGAGCGCGGCCTGGCCGTGCGCAGAGGCGACACCTTCCCGGGCCTCGGCCCCGACTGGGTCCGGATCGCGGTGCGGGACGAAGCCACCGACAACATGCTCCTGGAGGCGCTCGATGACCTGGTCCTCTGAGCTCATCGACGAGACGGTCTCGGCCGTCCGGCCGCCCGACCGAGCGGCCATGCGGGAAGCCCGCGCCCATCAGGACCGCCTGACCAAGCCACGGGGGGCCCTCGGCGTGCTGGAGGACGTCTCCGTCCGGCTCGCCGGGCTGGCCGGGCGCTGCCCGCCACCCCTGCCGGCCCCCGCGGTCGTCGCCGTGTTCGCCGCCGACCACGGCGTCCACGCGCAAGGAGTCACTCCGTGGCCGCAGGAGGTCACGGTCCAGATGGTGAGCAACTTCCTCGCGGGCGGAGCCGTGGTCAACGCCTTCGCCGCCCAGGCCGGCGCCGAGGTCGCCGTGGTCGACGTCGGCGTGGCGGCCGACCTCGCCGAGGCTCCCGGGCTGCTCTCGCGCAAGGTGGCGTACGGGACCGCCGACATGACCAGAGGACCGGCGATGACCGCCGGCCAGGCCCTCAGGGCGGTCGAGACCGGCATCGAGGTGGCCCTGGACCTGGTCTCCGCGGGCTATCGCTGCCTGATCGCCGGAGACATGGGCATCGGCAACACGACGGCGTCGGCCGCCCTGGTCGCGGCCTGCACGGGACTGCCTCCGGAGCAGGTCACGGGGCGTGGGACCGGCATCGACGACACCACCCACGCCCGCAAGGTGGAGGTCGTCCGGACGGCGCTGTCCCGGCACGAGGCCCAGGTGAGGGCATTGCGCGAACGGGAGCACGGTGAGGGCCCCCGGCGGCCGGCGCTGGAGGTGCTCGCGGCCGTGGGCGGGCTGGAGCACGCGGCCATCGCGGGGTTCGTCCTCGGTGCCGCGTCCCGGCGGATCCCGGTGGTGCTGGACGGCGTGACGGCCGGCGCGGCCGCGCTCATCGCCGCGGCCATCGAGCCCAACGCGATCGCGGCGTGTGTCGCGGGACACCGTTCGATGGAGTCCGGACATGCCGCTACCTTGGTTCACCTCGGGCTTCGCCCCTTGCTGGACCTCGAACTGCGGCTGGGTGAGGGGACCGGAGCGCTGCTCGCGCTCCCCCTGGTCCAGAGCGCCGTACGGGTCCTGCACGAGGTCGCCACGTTCGACTCGGCCGGTGTCACTGATGAACAGCGGTCAGGTGAGGTAGAGGGGGCGGCATAGCCAGGTGAACGCGAGTACTTTGGTGCGCGAACACACATACCCGTCAACCTGGTGTCCCGGTTGCCGTCCCGGCCACGTGGTCAGGTGGCCGGTTCCTTGACGAGAGAGATCCCTCCCGTGCCCCCCTACCTGCTCGGCCTGCGGTTCGGAGGGCGACGCGTCGTCGTCGTCGGCGGTGGCCGGGTGGCGCAGCGCCGTGTCCCGGCGCTGGTCGAGGCCGGTGCGGACGTCCTCCTCGTCGCGCCCGAGGTGACGGCGTCGCTGCACGACCTGATCGACCATGGCCGGCTCCGCTGGGAACGGCGTCCGTTCGCGACCGGGGACTGCGCGGGGGCCTGGCTGGTGCAGGCCTGCACGAACGACCCCAAGGTCAACGCCGCGGTGGCCGCCGAGGCCGAGGCCGGGCATATATGGTGCGTCCGCGCCGACGACGCGGAGGCGTCTCCGGCGTGGACCCCGGCGAGGGGCGCCGTCGGCGAGACCATCGTGGGAGTGCTGGCGGGCGGGGATCCCCGGCGGGCGGCCGGCATCCGGGACGCCGTGGTCGAGGGGTTGCGTGACGGCACCCTGGAGACGCACCGCTCCCGCCACAAGCCGGCCGGCGTCGCACTCGTGGGCGGCGGTCCCGGGGACCCGGACCTGATCACGGTGCGCGGGCGCAGGCTGCTGGCTCTGGCCGACGTGGTCGTCACCGACCGGCTGGCCCCGAAGGGCCTCCTCGACGAGCTCGCACCGGACGTGGAGATCGTCGACGCTGCGAAGATCCCCTACGGCCGGTCCGTCGCACAGGAACGCATCAACGAGCTGCTGGTCGAGCACGCACACCAGGGCAAATTCGTGGTCCGCCTCAAGGGCGGTGACCCGTTCGTGTTCGGCCGGGGCGCGGAAGAGGTCCTGTACTGCGTCCGGCACGGAGTCCCCGTGACCGTGGTCCCGGGCATCACCAGCGCGGTGGCGGTGCCCTCGGCCGCGGGCATCCCGGTCACGCATCGGGGCGTGGCACAGGACTTCCACGTCGTTTCGGCCCACATCGCCCCGGACGCGCCGGGCTCGACCGTGGACTGGGAGGCGCTCGCCCGATCGGGCGGCACCCTCATACTCCTCATGGCGGTGGAGCGCATGAGCCTCATAGCGGCCGCTCTCATGCGCTATGGTCGGTCGTCTGATACGCCCACGGCCGTCATCCAGGACGGTACGCTGCCGGGCCAGAGCGCGCTCACGGCGACGCTCGGGACGGTGGCGGAGGAAATGACGGCTCAGGGCGTGCGACCTCCGGCCATCGTGGTCGTCGGTGATGTGGTGAACGTGGCGCGAGAGATCGACATGATGAGAGCGGACATGGGACAGGGCCCGTGACGACACCGGCCGGCCAGGGCGTTTTTCAGCCGACGGGCTCCGGAGAGGGCGCACTCGCCACCTCCACCTCTCCGGCCGGCCTCCGCCGGGTTCTCATCGAGCTGCGGGACCAGATCGACGGCTTCCGGTTCGTGCTCGACGTGCCCGGGGCCGAGGAGGCCAGGGCCGCGCAGCTCGAGATCAAAAATCAGCTCGACAACTACGTCCTGCCACAGATCCGCAGTGCCGGCCGGCCGTTGCTCGTGGTCCTCGGCGGCTCCACCGGAGCCGGCAAGTCGACCCTGGTGAACACCCTCGTCGGTGCGCGGATGAGCGCCACGGGAGTGCTCCGGCCCACCACCAGCAGCCCCATCCTCGTCTGTCACCCCGACCACGCCCAGTGGTTTCTCGAGGGTCCCCTCCTCCCGGACATGGCCAAGGTTCCCGGTCCCGCGCCGGACGCGATCGTGGGCGACCAGCTGGTGATCATGCAGAGTGAGGCGCTGCCCCCCGGGCTGGCGCTCCTGGACAGCCCGGACTTCGATTCGGTCTTCGAGGACCACTATGAGTTCGCGACCAAGCTCATGGCCGCCGCCGACCTGTGGCTGTGCGTGACCACGGCCGCGCGCTACGCCGACGCCCAGGTGTGGCAGATGCTGCAGCGGGCGAAAGAGCACGGCGCGACGATCGGCACCGTGCTGTCCCGGGTCCCCGAGGGAGCGGGCTCCGAGGTGGTCGAGCACTTCATGGAGATGCTCCAGGAGCACGGTGTCGGCGAGGCGCGGCGCTTCACCATCCCGGAGACCAAGGTCCAGAACAGCCGGATCCCCGAGGAGTGCGTCGAGGACATCCGCGAGTGGCTCGTCGGCATCGGCGAGAGCGACGAGCGCCGCACCGCCGCGATCCGCGACACCTTCGCCGGGGTGCTCGACAGCTTCCGCACCAGGGTCCCCCAGCTGGCCAAGCAGGTGGAGGCACAGGCCGTGCTGCGTACGGGCCTGCGCGAGGATGCGGAGGCCGGCTACGCCGCCGCGCTGGCCGAGCTGGACGAGGCGACCCGCAACGGGTCCCTCCTGCGGGGCGAGGTCCTCGCGCGCTGGCAGGACTTCGCCGGAGCGGGCGACCTCGAAGGCGCACTGCACGTACAACGCGGGCGCTCGGCCCGCAAGGCCAGCCGGCGACGGCGGACGCCGGCCCGGGTCCGCGCCCTCAAGAGCGCCCTGCGCTCGAGCCTGGAGTCGCTCATCGTCGCCGGTGCGGACCACGCCGCCGAGCACGTCCTCGATCGTTGGCGGGTCAATCCCGCGGGCGAGATCCTGCTGGGCGGAGCCGACGGTGAGCGCGACGCCGGCCTTCACGACGCTTCGCCGGAACTGGCGCGGCGGGTCACCCGCGCCGTGAGCGCGTGGCAGGACTACGTCATCGAGCTCGTCCGCACCCAGGGAGTCACCAAGCGGTCGGTGGCCAAGCTCGTGTCCTTCGACGCGGAGACGCTCTCCCTCGTGCTCACGGTCGGACTCCTCGGTTACGGCACCGGGGACGTGGCCGTGGAGGGCGGCATCAGCGCGGTGCCGCAGCGGCTGCTCAAGGCCCTCTTCGGCGCCGAGTCGCTGCGCCGCATGGGGGCCAAGGCCCGCGCGGACCTGCGCAGCAGGATCGGGCTGCTCTTCGACGAAGAGGCGATCCGGTTCGGGCAGGCCCTGGACGCCGCAGGCATCCCCGACGAGAACACCGCCGTCCGGCTCTATCAGGCGACATACAACCTCGAGGTCGCGCGATGACCACGACCGTTCCCAGCGCCTCCCACTCCTCGGCGGCCCAGCGGGCCACGGACGGCTCCGGACTGTCCGGCCGGCTGAACGGGCTGGCCCGGCTCGTCGAGCTCGGGACCGGCCGCATCGACGGCGAGCTCATCGAAGAGACCACAGCCCTGCTGGAGCGGGCGGGGGAGCGGCTCCGCCTGTCCGGGGACCACACGGTCGTGACCCTGGCAGGAGGCACCGGAAGCGGCAAGTCCTCGCTGTTCAACGCGATCTGCGGCCTCGAGCTGTCGCCCGTCGGAGTCCGGCGCCCCATGACCTCGCAGACGCACGCCTGCGTGTGGGGCCTCGACGGCGCCGGACCCCTGCTCGACTGGCTCGACGTCGACAAGCGGCACCGCTACGCGCGAGCGAGCGCGCTCGACGCTTCGGGGACCTTCCCGCGGCAGGGGGAGGCGGCCCGGCCGGCGGGGACGCTCCAGGGCCTCGTGCTCCTCGATCTGCCCGACCACGACTCCATCCGCGCCGTGCACCGCGAGGAGGTCGATCGCTTCGTCACCATCGCGGATCTCCTCGTCTGGGTCGTGGACCCGCAGAAGTACGCCGACGCATCACTGCACCGTGACTACATCGTCCCGTTCGCCCGCCACGCCGGGGTCACCGTCATCGTGCTGAACCAGGTGGACCGGCTCGACCCGGCCGAGGTGGACGACTGCGTGTCGGACCTGCGACGGCTCCTGGAGGCCGAGGGACTGCAGAGGCCGCGCATCGTCGCCACCTCCACGGTGACCGACGGGGGCATCGACGAGCTCCGCGACGTCCTCGTCGAGACCGTCAGCGCACGCCACGCGCGGACCGAGCGGCTGTCGGTCGACCTCGACACGCTCGTGGACCGCTTCGCCCGGTTCCGAGGCGACACGGAGCCGCCGGCCGGGATCGACGAGAGCCGGATCATCGCGCTGATCGACGCGCTGACCGACGCCGCGGGAGCGCCGGCGGTCGCGGAGGTCATGGAGAGCGCCTACAAGCTCCGGGCCCTCGACTACGTGGGCTGGCCGGTCGCGCGCACCGTCCAGCGGATGCGCAGCGACCCGCTCCGCAAGATCCGGCTCACCGAGCTCCGCGACGAGATGCGGGACGCCTTCAGCGGCCCCGTGGGGGCGCAGCAGGGCGACGTCGACAACGCCCTGCAGGGCGTCACCGACGATGTGACCGCCGAACTGCCCGAAGCCTGGTCGAGGTCCGTACGGGCGGCCGGGCGGCTCCATGCCTCTCATCTCCCCGACGCCCTGGGGGCGTCGCTGAGGAAGGCACTCCCGACCTTCAACCAGGTGCCACGCTGGTGGTGGCTCACCAAGACCTGGCAGTACTTCCTGGTCCTGGTGACCGTCCTCAGCCTGATCTGGATCGTCCTCCTGGTCGTCTACGGCGTCCTCGGCGTCGCCTCGGCGCCGATAGGGCTGCTCGACGACGCCGGCCTGATCCCCTACATCACCGTCCTCGGCCTCTGCACCTTCGGGATGGGGGCCCTGACCTCCTCGGCCTGCCGCAACGTCGTGGCGATGTCGTCGGCCAAGCACGGCGGGCGCATGGACGAGCACATGCGTGAGCGCGTCGCCGTCGTCGCCAGGGAGAAGGTCGCGGAGCCGGTCAGCGCCGAGCTCGAGGTCTATGCCCGTTATCGGGCCGAGGTCGACGCGCTGTACTGATGGCCGCGCTGCCGCGCGGCGGCTCGGGGCGCTTCGAGGCGGTGTCTTCCCTCGTCGCTCCCGGGCGTTCGTTCCTCACGCCCGCTCGCTCCTCGGTCCAGACACCGCCGCGCCCCTTGCGGATCCCTTCAGACAGGAACCGCGGGTGTTCTGGGACAGGGACCGCGGGTGCTCTGGGACAGGGACCCCGGGTGCTCTGGGACAGGGTCCGCGGGTGCCTGCGAGGCGGAACCGCGTGGGGGGCGCTGAGGCGGGGACCGCGTCGGGGGTGGCCGGGGCGAAGTTATCCACATTCGCTGTAGGGGGTTCTCAGGGGACGCCCCGGTCCATCACCGTGGTGTCGCACGGGGTCGGCACGGACCCATGACCGAGTGACTGGAGGACCCATGAACGACGCGCACGTCACCCTCGTCGGATGGCTGGCCCAGGATCCGTTCTACACGATCACCCAGCATGGCACCCCGTTCCTGTCGTTACGAGTGGGGTGCACGCCCCGCCGCTTCGACCGGCAGATGGGACAGTGGCAGGACATGTCGAGCATGTTCCTGACGGTCAACTGCTGGCGTGCGCTCGCCGACAACATCAAGTCCTCGGAGCTCAAGCGCGGAGACCCGGTGGTCGTCACCGGGAGGCTGCGGATCCGCGAATACGCCAAGGACGGGCAGGTCCGCTTCTCGGCCGAGATCGAGGCGAGCACCCTCGGACATGACCTCACACGTGGCAGCGCGGAGTTCCACCGGGTTCAGCGTGGGGGCGGAATGACTCCTGAGGACCGGCGGGAGGCCGAGGACCACAACGACCGGTGGGCCGAGGGCAATGGCGAGGTCCTCTCCCCGGGTGAGGAGGAGACCGGGTCACCCGGCATCGTCGGCGTGTCCTCTGCGGACGGCTACTCGCAGGACGGTCACCGGGGCGAAGACGAGGATGAGAGGGAGGAGCGCGAGCCGTACGGCGTCAGTACCACGGCCGCCTGACGGCACACCTCGGCGGCCCGGGCACGCGCCGGAGGCAGGGGCGTCGTCTCACTGGACGGCGCCCCTCGCACCCGCGGTGGGAGAAGCCGCCCCTCGGCCACGCCGGCGGTCGCGTAGTCGGGCGTAACCAGCAAGCGCCGCTCATATCCAGGAAATACCACGCATGGTGTGCTCCCCCTCCGGGATCTCCGAGACCCGGTGCCCTTGGTCCTGCGGTGGGCTTCGATCTGGACGTGCCCACGTGTGCGTAAACGAAGGTACCCGTTCCCGGCCCGCCCCGCACACTTTGCGACTATCGTGTTACACAACGTGATCCACACTAGGCGTGGGATCCTCTCGCATAGGACCCTGGGGCTGACCCGGACCATGGGGGAAGATATGACGGCAGTGCAGCAGCCATCCGCCACGGAGCGGGGGGACCCTGCTCAGGCGCCACGGCGGCGGCCGGTGTCGTACACGCTCCGGCTGGCCTTATACGTCACGCTGGTCGTCTGCCTGCACCTGGCCCTCATGGCCCGTGAGCTTTCCGGCAGGCCCCTTCGCGTCAGCGAGCTCCTGACCTTCGCGGCGCTGCTGGCGTGCGGGGCGGTCTGCATCGAGGCATCCCGGCGGCTCGGGATGCCCGCGGGCGTGGCCCGTGACCTGCTGTCGGCGTGGTGGCTCCCGGTCGCGTTGCTCCTTCCGCCGGTCTACGCCCTGCTGATGCCCATTCCCCTGCAGGCCCTCCTGCAGTTCCGGGTGCGCCGGACGATGCTGCACCGCCGGGTGCTCGTCACCTCCGCGCTCGGGCTGGCGGGGGCCTCCGCGTCCTATGTCTTCCACTGGCTCATGGCCGAGCCGTTGCGCGGATCACAGCCATGGGTCATCGGATCAGGGCCGGGCATCGCGACGGCCGTCGGATGCGCGGTGTTGTTCACGGTGGTCAACACGGCGCTGGTGGCGGTGGCCGCGCGCAGCGCCACCCCGGAGAGCCGCTGGCGCGAAGTGCTGTGGAACCGGGAGACCCTGACCCTCGACGTCGTCGAGCTCTGCGTCGGCATGCTCGTGACGATCGCCGCCGCGATCTCCGTCGGCCTCCTCCTGCTCGCCCTGCCGCCCGTCGTGATGCTGCAGCGGAGCCTGATGCATCAGCAGTTGCAGGCCGCCGCCCGGACCGATGCCAAGACCGGGCTCCTCAACGCCGCGGCGTGGCAGCGCGAGGCCGACACCGAGCTCTCGCGCGCCCGGCGCTCCGATGAGCCGCTGGCCCTGCTGTTGATCGATATCGATTTCTTCAAGCGGGTGAACGACACCCACGGCCACCTGGTCGGTGACCAGGTGCTGGTCGGGGTCGCGAGGACCCTGTGCAGCCAGCTGCGGGACTACGACATCGTGGGCCGGTTCGGCGGTGAGGAGTTCGTCGTACTGCTGCCGGGGACCGACACCGTGGAGGCCTGCCGGGTCGCCGAACGGCTGCGCAGCTGGGTCCGCCGTCTCGCGGTGCCGGCCGAGGACGGCACCGTCGGCGTCACGGTCTCGGTCGGCGTGGCCCTGTTCCGGACCCACGGACAGGATCTGATCGAGCTCCTCACCGCCTCGGACCTGGCGCTCTACCGCGCCAAGGAATCCGGCCGCGACCGCGTCTGCCTCCCGGCGACCGCCGACGCGGCCACCCCCGACGCAGATCACCCGCCGAAGCCCGTATAGGGCTACGGTGCCCGGTGATCGCCTTGTGGGGACTCACGGTCCTGGAAGAGATGAGACCCGAGGTTTGTTTACATCTGTAGCCGAAGAGGCCGCGAAGGCGCGGCGCCGTCCGGACCGAGATCCACGAGATCCAGCGGTGTGCCGCTTCGCGATGATCGCTTCGTAGGCGTCCCCCGCTCTCCGAAGAGACGGGACCGGTGAGGTCCCGCTCGCGTCCGTGACCGAAGAGGTCGCGAGGGGAGCGACGAGGGAAGACATCGCCTCGAAGCGCCCAGAGCCGCCGCGCCGGAGGCGCGGCAATCCAACACGACCGCCACGCGGAGCGTGGCATTAAGTCCGTGAGGGCTGCGGTGTCGTCTGGACTGAGGAGCGAGTGAGCGTGAGGAACGAGCGCTCGGGAGTGACGAGGGAAGACGGCGCCGTGAAGCGGCCCGAACCGCCACGCGGAGCGTGGCATTAAGTGCAGTCAAAACCCCATAGGCTGGAGCCCATGCCCGAGTACATCTACACGCTGCAGCGCGTGCGCAAGGCGCACGGCGACAAGGTCGTCCTGGACGACGTCACCCTGAGTTTCCTGCCCGGGGCGAAGATCGGCGTGCTCGGTCCGAACGGGACCGGTAAGTCGACGCTGCTGAAGATGATGGCCGGTCTCGAGCAGCCCTCCAACGGCGACGCGCGCCTCATGCCCGGCTTCACGGTGGGCATGCTTCAGCAGGAGCCGCCGCTGAACGAGGAGAAGACCGTTCTCGGCAACGTCGAGGAGGGCGTCGCCGAGACCAAGGCCATGCTCGACCGGTTCAACGAGATCGCCGAGCAGATGGCGACCGACTACTCCGATGAGCTGCTCGACGAGATGGGCAAGCTCCAGGAGCAGCTCGACCACCGCAACGCCTGGGACCTGGACAGCCAGCTCGAGCAGGCGATGGACGCGCTGCGCTGCCCGTCACCGGACGCCGACGTCACCACGCTGTCCGGAGGTGAGCGCAGGCGGGTCGCCCTGTGCAAGCTGCTGCTGCAGGCGCCCGATCTCCTGCTGCTCGACGAGCCCACCAACCACCTCGACGCCGAGAGTGTGAACTGGCTGGAGCAGTACCTCGAGAAGTACGAGGGCACCGTGCTCGCCGTGACGCACGACCGCTACTTCCTCGACAACGTCGCCACCTGGATCCTCGAGCTCGACCGTGGGCGTTGCTTCCCGTACGAGGGTAACTACTCCCTCTACCTGGAGAAGAAGGCCGACCGGCTCAGGGTCGAGGGTCAGAAGGACGCCAAGAAGAAGAAGCGCCTGGAGGAGGAGCTGGAGTGGGTGCGCTCCAACCCCAAGGCGCGGCAGGCCAAGAGCAAGGCCCGGCTCGAACGCTATGAGGAGATGGCCTCCGAGGCGGCGAAGTACCGCAAGCTGGACTTCGAGGAGATTCAGATCCCCCCGGGCCCGCGTCTGGGCACCACGGTGATCGACGCCGAGGGGCTCAGCAAGGCCTTCTCCGACCGGCTCCTCATGGACGAGCTGTCCTTCCGGCTGCCGCCGAACGGCATCGTCGGGGTCATCGGCCCGAACGGCGTTGGCAAGACCACACTGTTCCGCATGATCATCGGGGAGGAGACCCCGACCTCCGGCGTGCTCAAGCTCGGTGAGACCGTCCAGATCTCCTACGTCGACCAGGGCCGCGGCGGCATCGACCCGAAGAAGAACGTCTGGGAGGTCGTCTCCGACGGCCTCGACCACATCAAGGTCGGCCAGGTCGAGATGCCGTCCCGGGCCTACGTCGCCGCGTTCGGCTTCAAGGGCCCCGACCAGCAGAAGCGGGCCGGGGTGCTGTCCGGTGGCGAGCGCAACCGGCTCAACCTCGCGCTGACCCTCAAGCAGGGCGGCAACGTGCTGCTGCTGGACGAGCCGACCAACGACCTCGACGTCGAGACCCTGTCCAGCCTTGAGAACGCGCTCCTGGAGTTCCCGGGCTGCGCGGTCATCACCTCCCACGACCGGTGGTTCCTCGACCGGATCGCGACCCACATCCTGGCGTGGGAGGAGGGCTCGAACTGGTTCTGGTTCGAGGGCAACTTCGCCGACTACGAGAAGAACAAGATCGAGCGACTCGGTGTGGACGCCGCGCGCCCGCACCGCGTGACCCACCGCAAGCTCACGCGCGACTGACCCCGGCGCGGAGATGGACGACGTCACCATGCCCGCGGCCGAACGGCGCCACGTGCACGAGTTCCGCATCCGGTTCGGCGACATCGACTCGCAGGGGCACGTCAACAACGTCCGCTTCCTCACCTACCTCGAGGACGCGCGGCTGGAGATGTTCCACGCGGACCCGGTGCGCAAGGGGGAGCCGCCGGTCCGCGGCATGGTGGTCGCCCGGCACGAGATCGACTATCGCCGTCCGCTGCTGTTCGGCATCGATCCCGTACGGGTGGAGACCTGGGTCACCAAGGCCGGCGCCGTGTCGTGCCACCTCGCCTATGAGGTCCGCGACGACACGCAGGTCTACGCCACGGCGACGTCCGTGATCGTCGCCTACGATGTCGAAGAACTCCGTCCGCGCCGGTTCACGCCGGAGGAGCGGGAGTACATCGGCAGGTATCTCCACTCAGCGGGCTGACCGCCGCATCCGGCTCGCGTCACCCCACTTCCCCTGATCACGGCATTGGGGACTGTCAGCACAGATACATAACAAACGCTGTATCTATGTACACATATCCGCCTTCCGCCTCTAAGGTCACGCCGGGAACAGGCCAACTTGACACATAAGGGGTGAGGATGCGGAAGCTTCCTGGATTGCTGCTGTCCATGTTGCTCTGCTTGGGGCTCATCGGCAGCGGGGCCGCGGCGCAGGCGTCATCGAGTGGCGCGGAGAGTGACATCCTCGCCGGGCTCAAGGCCATTCCCGGCATGAAGGTGCTCGCTGAGCGCCCCACGGACCCCGGTTACCGGTACTTCCTCCTGAGCTACCGTCAGCCGGTGGACCACCGGCGCCCGGACCGTGGCACGTTCGACCAGCGTCTGACGCTGCTGCACAAGTCCGCGGACCGTCCGATGGTGCTCTACACCACCGGCTACAACCTTCGGGACCTGCCGACGTTCCGGTCGGAGCCGACCCAGATCATCGACGGTAACCAGATCTCGGTCGAGCAGCGCTTCTTCACTCCGTCGAGGCCCGAGCCCGCGGACTGGACCAAGCTCAACATCTGGCAGGGCGCCTCGGACCACCACCGGCTGGTCACGGCCCTGAAGAAGATCTACACCAAGAAGTGGGTCTCCACGGGAGCCAGCAAGGGCGGGATGACCTCGGTCTACCACTCCCGCTTCTACCCGCGTGACGTCGACGGCGTCGTCGCCTACGTGGCGCCGAACGATGTGGACAACGCCGAGGACAGTGCCTACGACCGGTTCTTCCAGACGGTCGGCACCGACCCGCAGTGCCGCGGGCGGCTGAGGGACCTGGCCGCCGAACTGCTCCGCCGCCGCGTCCCGATGGTCGCCAAGGTCGAGGCCGCCGCCAAGGAGCAGGGCCTCACCTTCACCACCCTGCGGTCGGCGGACCGCGCCTACGAGAGCTCGGTCCTGGACCTCGAGTGGGCCTTCTGGCAGTACTCGCTGCAGTCGGACTGCGCCACCGTCCCGGACCCCAGGACCGTGTCCACGGACGCGTTGTACACCTGGGCCGACGGGATCGCGGGCCTGACGTCCTACTCCGACCAGGGACTCGCTCCCTACGTCCCGTACTACTACCAGGCCGGCACCCAGATGGGCTCTCCGGACCCGAGCTTCTCGCATCTCAAGGGCCTGCTGAAGTACCCCGGCGTCTACCAGCCGCGGTCGTACGTCCCGGCCGACATCCCGATGCGGTTCGAGCCCAAGGCCATGCGCGACGTCGACCAGTGGGTGCGCCACCACGGCAGCCACCTGATGTTCCTCTACGGACACAACGACCCGTGGGGGGCCGAGCCGTTCCGTCTCGGTGGCGGCACCAGGGATTCCTACTGGTACGACGTCGCCGGGCTCAACCACAGCGGACGGCTCATCGAGAAGCTGCCCGAGGACCAGCGGAGCAAGGCCACCGCCGCGCTGCAGCGATGGGGGGGCGTGTCCGGCCAGGCCTCGAGGATCTTCACCGGCAGGCTCGACGGCTACGACGAGCTGCAGGACCGGCGTCCGCCGCTGTAGGGCGACGGAACGCGAACAACTGCAAGATCACGGCATCAGGAAGACCCCCGGCGAAAACTCGCGCGGGGGTCTTCCGCATGCACGGGGCCGCGCGGCAGCGCGGCCATTCAACTCAGTCCTGCCTGTTGATCATGCTCCGGGCCGCCATGATCATGTAATCCCACAGCCTCTTGTCCAGGTCGGCGGGGAGCTCGAGCTCGTCCAGCGACGCGCGCATGTGCCGGAGCCAGGCGTCGCGCTCCGGTGCCCCGATGGTGAAGGGCACGTGCCGCATCCGCAGCCGCGGATGGCCGCGCTGCACGCTGTAGGTGTTGGGGCCGCCCCAGTACTGGACGAGGAACATGCGGAGCCGTTCCTCCGCCGGACCGAGATCTTCCTCGGGATAGAGCGGGCGGAGTACGGGGTCCTGCGCCACGCCCTCGTAGAACCGGTGCACGAGGCGGCGGAAGGTCTCTTCGCCGCCGACCGCGTCGTAGAAGGTCATCTCAGTAGCCATCGGCATCAGCCTATGCCGGAAGGGGGGCCACCGTGACGCCCGCTTCGTCGAAGGCCTTCTTGATCCGCTCGCGCAACTGGCGGGACACCTCCGCCTGTCTCCCCGGGGCGGTCTTGAGCACGACCCGTACGACCATCGCCTCCCGGCTGAGGGCCTGAACACCCCACACCGACGGCTCCTCGAGGATGAGCTCGTCCCATGGCGGGTCGGCGGCGAGGCCTTCGGCGCTCTGCCTGATCAGGGCGCGGACCCGGTCGACGTCCTCGTGCGGCGAGACCGGAACGTCGAGTACGGCGCGGGCCCAGTTCTGGGACTCGTTGCCGATGCGCATGATCTCGCCGTTGCGCATGTACCAGACCACGCCGTGGACGTCCCGCAGCCGCGTGACCCGCAGGGTGACCGCCTCGACGGTGCCCTTGGCCGGCCCGACGTCGATCACGTCGCCGACGCCGTACTGGTCCTCCAGGAGCATGAAGATCCCGGATATGAAGTCCTTCACGATGCTCTGCGCGCCGAAGCCCACGGCGACACCGACCACACCGGCACTCGCGAGGATGGGCGCCAGGTTGAGCCCGAGCGTCGCGAGGACGCTCACCAGCGCGGTGCCTATGATCATGATGGAGGCGATGCTGCGCAGCACCGATCCCATGGTCTTGGTCCGCTGCCGGCGCCGTTCGCTGACGAGCGCCGGACTGCCGTCGAAGATGGTGCGGGTCTTCTCACGCAGCTTCTCCGGCATGGTGCCCTCGGCCATGCGCAGCGCGATCCTGGTGATCAGCCGGTGCGCGATGTGCCGGAGGACCATGGCGATCGCGATGGTGATGGCGATCTTGACCAGGCCCGTGAGCGGGCCGTCCAGCCAGGTCCTGAACTTGTGGGTGAAGTCGGCGTTGTGCGTGACGCCCCAGGCGATCCGGCAGGCCAGGCTCGGCTCACCGGGAAGGCAATAGGCCTCAGGCTCTCGCACGGCCGGCGGGGCGGCGAGAATCTGGTCGAGCAGTGACACGAGTGAGACCCTCCCCGGGCCGGTCATCGATGTTCGCCGTCACATCGCCATGGACCTGCGGCGCGCATGAGCCGATCGTAGGGGACGGTGATGATCGGTTCATCCGCCACCGGACGGCGACGCGGGCGGATCCGGGCCCGGGGAGGGCCGCCGGGGTAGGCGGATGTGTCCCGTGAGGCGAGGCCGCCGCGCCGTTCCAGCCCCGGCCTCACGGGACACACCCGGTCTAGTGGCGATGGACGTCCAGGACGCGGGCCACCTTGGCGGCGGCCGCGCCGGGATCGCCCACGCGATGCATCCGTTCGCCCCAGGACCACCAGTAGTAGTGATCCAGGCTCTCCGGACCCAGAGCGCAGGTGACGTTCTCCGACAGGCTCGCGGCCTGCGGGTTGACGACCCGCAGGAACACGGGGTCGCCGGAGCGGGCCCGGACCACCCGCGCCACCAGGCCGTGGGACCCGAGTTCCTGTACCAGTTCTTCCAGGTAGCCGACGTGCTCATCGGTGATCACCGTGCGCACCTCCTCCGTCGTGGTCGCTCCGGGTCTCCTGCCGTGTGGGCCGGATCGGGTGCCCGCCCGCTTCGTTTTCATCGGCGTGCATCGGTGCGGGACTGCGCTGGTGCACTTTTGCGGGCTCTTGCGTGTTCTGCCGATCCGCTTGTCCGTTGTGGGCGCCCGGTGCGCTTTTCACGCTCCGTGGTCGTACGGGTGTGATCGATCGCCTGTCGAGCCGGGCTGGTATTGCCATGCGGGGCGAGAATTGCAAGTAACCGGGTGATGAGTCAAGGCGGGTCGGCCGGCGAAGGAGGAAATCGGCCACCCCGGGTTGAGATTTCGCACTCCCGGGTTGAGATAACTCCGCCTCGAGATGGAGCAGCCCACCCGGTGCGCCCTCATTTCAGCGAATGGGTTGGCTTGGTGGGTTGTGAGAGTTACGCTTCGTCACGAAGAGTAATTATCGTGACTGTCGACCGGTGGCCCCTGGCGGCGAGGAGGCCGGAACGGATGTCAGAACCCCCGCAGAAAGAAACGGACATAGCGCGCAGAGTTCGTGCGTGCGGCTTGGCGCATGGCAGGACGTCCGTGCAGATCGCGGGCGATATCCATGATGAATGCGGGCCCCTCTTCGGCACCAGCAGGGTCAAGGCCCATCGCCTCGCCCTGGGGGTGGCACTCTCCGATGTCGTCGCCCAGATCAGGGCGTTCTACGAGCTCGAGGGCCGGCCCACTCCCAAGATCGGCGAGACGCTGCTGTCGGCCTACGAGAGCGGCTACAAGCGGCCGGGACCGGAATATCTCCACTATCTCTGCCGTGTCTTCCGGGTGGAGCCCGATGATCTCGGTTATCAGGGCCGATGCATCTGCGGCCGCCGACATACCGCCCAGCCCGGCACGCCTTCATTAGACCGAGGGGAGCCGGGCGAACCCGACACCATCGTCGGTTCCGTCGTCATGACCATGCCGGAAGACCGGCGCTGGATCGACCAGGTAAGAGGTCTGTGGGGCCCTGACCGCGCCAGGGAACCCACTTGTGCGGATATGGGAGAGGAGGACATCGTGCTTCGCAGGACCCTTCTGCAACTGCTGGCCGGGGCGGGCGTGGCGGTCGACGGTCAGTTTCTGGGTGCGATCGACAATCTTCGCCGGAAGATGGACGACACGCTGGTGAGCGCGACCGTGTCGTCGACGATGCTCGACCAGTGGGAGGAGACCGCGCTCGGTTACGGCCGGCAGTATCAGGCCACGCCCTCGCTGCGCATGCTCTGCGATGTGCTCCTGGACTTCAGCGAGGTCCGCCGCATGTGCGATCAGCGCCAGCCCATCGAGTTGCAGGAGCGGCTGTGCCGGCTGGCGGCGCAGTTGTCGGGCCTGTCCGGGCTGATCATGATCAACCTTGGCGACCATCGGCTCGCGCGCTCGTTCTTCCGCACCGCCCGTACGGCCGCGGACGAGACCGGCGACCGGCCGCTGCGCGCCTGGGTCACCGTCCGCGAGGCGCTGGTCCCGATGTACTACGGCGATCCAAGGGAAGCGCTGCACCTGGCGCGCAAGGCGCAGGACCTCGCCGGCCGCACGCCCAGCGTGGCCGCGGCCATGGCGCCGGCGGTCGAGGCCCGCGCGCTCGGGCAGCTCGCCCTGCGCGGCCGCTCCGACGCGGCGCCGAGCGCCCGGCGGGCCCTCGTCCGGAGCCGGGCCGTGTTCGACCAGCTGTCCAAGAGCCATCTCAGCGATCTGGCGTTCGGCTTCACCCAGCGCCAGATGGCGTTCTACGAGGGCGACACCTTCACCAACCTCGGCGACCACCAGCGCGGTGATGAGGCCCTGAGCCAGGCGCTCATGCTCTATCCGGCCAGCGAACGCGTCGACCGGACGCTCGTACGGCTCAACAGGGCGATCTGCAAACTGCACGCGGGGGATCCCGACGCGGCCCTGGCGACAGGCCGTGAGGCCATGATGGAGCTGCCCCCCGAGCACCGGTCGGACATCCTGGTCCACCAGGCCCGGCAGCTCGGCGCCGCGGTGGTCGCCAAGCACGGCGAGATGCCGGCGGTGAAGGACTTCCGGGAGGTCCTCAGGGGGTCGCCGGTGCGGAGTCCGACGGTCTCGGGACCGGAGTCCCCCGTGCACGAGTCCGCCTGACGGCGGCCGTGTCCGGCCGCGACCGCGGTGCCGGGGTCATCATCACCCGGCGTCGCCTGGATCCCCCTGTCTGGAAGTTCCGCGATCTGATGATCAGGCGCTATCGCACGGCGGACCACGAGCGCGTCCTGGCACTGCATCACGAAGGCCTCGCCCAGGTGGGGCTGCGGCCGGGCGACGGCGTCTATTACGACCACGACCTCCCGTGCCTGGAGGAGATCTACCTGTGCGAGGGCGGAGAGTTCCTGGTCGGTGAGCGCCTCACGGCCATGGACCCGGGTCCATGCGTGGTCGCGATGGCCGGGCTGCGCCCGGTCGACCACGAGACCGCCGAGGTGGTGAGGCTACGTGTCGATCCGCGGGTGCAGCGGCGCGGCTTCGGCGGCGCGATGCTCCTGGCCCTCGAGTCACGCGCGACCGAGCTCGGCTACCGGGTGCTCCGCGGCGACACGACCACGCTGCAGGGACCGGCGCTCGAGCTCTATCGCCGGTTCGGCTGGCGGGAGACCCGGCGTGAGGCCATCTGCGGCATCGTCAACATCTACGGTGAGAAACCCCTCGGGCCCCCCACCCCGCCGTGACCTCGCGGTCGTTCGAGGCGGGGGCGGTCCGGGGACCTCAGCCCAGATCCAGCCCGGTGCGGTCGGCCATGAAGCCCAAGGTGTCCACGGCCAGATCCACCGACCGGCTCACGGCCCGGGCACCATGGCCGACCTGTGCCTCGTTACGGAGGAGGATCGGCTGCGCCGAGGTCGTCGCGTGCTGCAAGGCGGCGCACATCTTGCGCGCGTGCAGCGGATCCACCCGGGTGTCGCTGTCGAAGACCGTGAACAGCGTCGCCGGATAGCCGACCCCCTCCCGGACGTGGTGGTACGGGGAGTAGGCCAGCAACCATCCGAACTGCTCGGGCACATCGGCGGAGCCGTACTCCACGTTCCAGGTCTGGCCCAGGCCGAACCGCTCATACCGGATCATGTCCAGCAGCGGCGCGGAGCACACCACCGCCCGGTAGAGGTCGGGCCGCTGTGTCAGCGCCGCGCCGACGAGCAGGCCGCCGTTGGAGCCCCCCGAGATCGCGAGCTGTGACGGCGTGGTCCAGCCGTCGGCGATCAGTTTCTCCGCGGCCGCGTGGAAGTCGTCGAAGACGGCCTGCTTGTTGCCCAGCATGCCGGCCCGGTGCCATTCCTCCCCCTCTTCGGAGCCGCCCCGGATGTTGGCGATCACGTAGATGCCCCCGGCCTCCACCCAGGTGAGGATGCTCGCGCTGTAGGCGGGTGTGAGGGACACGTTGAAGCCGCCGTAGCCGTACAGGATCGTGGGCCGCGGCGTCTCCGGCCCCGCCGGCTCTCCCGTGCCGGGTCCCCCGGCACGGGAGATCACGAGCATGCGGACCTCGGTGCCGTCGTAGGACTCGTAGGTCACCTGCCGGGTCTCGACGTCCGGCAGGTCGACGGTCCCCGGCGCGGCCTCCCACAGCGTGGTCTCGCCGGTGCGGGCGTCATAGCGCTGCACCGACGTGGGGGTCGCGTTGTCGGTGTAGCCGAACCAGGCCTCGTGACCGCCCTCGGGACGTTCGACGATCCCGCCGACGGAGCCCAGCCCCGGGGTGGGGACCTCGCCCACCCGCTCGCCGGTCTCCAGGTCGTGGACGGTGATCTCGCTGATCGCATGCCGGGTCCAGCCCGCCAGCAGCACCGGCCGTTCCAGCTCGGGACCGTCCAGGATCGCGAAGTCGGTGAGCACGGCCTCCGGGTCCTCGGGGATCAGGTCGCGCCAGGTGTCATGGCCCGGCTCGGCGGGGTCGGTGACGCACAACCGGGCCCGTGGGGCATCGCGGTCGGTGAAGATGTAGGCCCGTCCGTCCCGGCCGACGTGCATGCCCGTCTCGGCGTCGACGCCTTCCTGGACGACGGTGAGCGCGGGCGCTTCGACGGGTGACGCGGACAGGTCGGCGACCCACAGGTCGTTGCGCGGAGCCGTGCCCTGAGAGGCCGAGATGTTGAGCCAGCGTCCGTCCCGGCTGACCGAGACGCCGTAGTAGTTCGTCTTGTCCCGTCCCGCCCCGAAGATCAGGACATCGTCGGTCTCCGGGTCGGTGCCGACGCGGTGGAGATAGACCCGGCGGTGGTATTGATCCTCGCCCTCGGGGACCTCCGAGGGCGGCAGCCGCCGAACGTAGTAGAACGCCTCACCACCGGGGAGCCAGGCGATGGGGGAGTAGCGGCACCGCTCTATGGGGCCCTCGATCTCCTCGCCGGTCTCCACGTCCATGACCCGCAGCTGTGACTCCTCGTCCCCGCCGTGGGACATCTGGTAGGCGAGCAGGCGCCCCTCCTTGTCCGGCTGCCAGGAGTCCAGGGTCGTACGTCCGGACGGGTCGACGGCCATCGGGTCCAGCAGGACACGCTCGGCGCCGTCCGCACCGGCCGTGTAGAGCACGGCATGCTCCTGGTCCGCGGTCCGGCGTACGAAGAACCGGCGGTCGCCGCGCCACACCGGCGAGCCCACGATCCCGGCCCCGAGGAGCTCGCTGATCCGCCGCCGCAGCCTCTCCCGGCCCGGGACGTCGTCCACCGCCTGATGGAACAGCTCGTCCTGGGCGGCGAGCCAGTTCTTGGTGTCGCCGCTCTGCGGGTCCTCCAGCCAGCGGTAGGGGTCCGCGACCGGATGGTCGTGCAGGTCCTCGACGATGTCCTGGCGCCGTGCGGCCGGGTACGGTGGTCGGCTCATGGACCGCACTTTACGTCCTGGGAGCACCGGTCCGTACCACAGTCCGGGCGGGTCCGGGAGCCGGACCGGTCGGTGTGGCGACGTCCCGCGCCGCAAGAGTGATTTATCCGTCTTCACTGGGCTTGGGATGACTCGGAGTGGCCGCATAGGGAATTCATGGGTAGCGAAATCGGGCCCGCAGCGGCCACACTTATGGCAGCTTCGGGTTCACCCTTGAGGAGGTCCTCGTGGCGCACCCGCCCACCCAGAGAGCCGAGTCCCGATCCGGGCCGCGCCCCAGCGTGTCCGGTGGGGCCATCGGCGCCGGAGTCGCCGCGGAGGGCGTCTGATGCGACAAGTCCTTCTCCTGAACGCGACGTACGAACCACTCACGACGTTGCCGTTGCGCCGGGCGGTGTGCCTGGTGCTCCGGGAGAAGGCCGAGGTGGTTCACCACGACACCTCCGGGGCGCTGCTGCGCTCGGCCACCATGTCCATCGGGGTCCCCTCGGTGATCAGGCTCCGCCGCTATGTCCGGATCCCGTTCCGGACCCGGGTCCCGCTGACCCGCGCCGCGCTGATGCGGCGTGACAACTTCCAGTGCGCCTACTGCGGCCGCCGGGCCGAGACGATCGACCATGTCCTGCCGCGCAGCCGCGGTGGCAAGCACACCTGGGAGAACTGCGTCGCCTCCTGCATGCCCTGCAATCATCGCAAGGCCGACCGGCTCCTCGAGGAGCTCGGCTGGACGCTCCACGTCACACCGGCGGTGCCGCGCGGCACGCATTGGCGCCTCATCGGGGTGATCCACGACGGTGACCCGCAATGGGCGCCGTACGTCAGTGAACCGGCGGCCTAGGTACCCTGGGCGGGTGCCACGTTACGAATACCGATGCCGGGCCTGCGGGGACGACTTCGAGTTGTCCCGCCCGATGAGCGAGTCCTCCGCGCCGGCCGCCTGCCCCGCCGGCCACGACGACACAGTGAAGCTGCTGTCCACCGTCGCGGTCACCGGCTCCTCGGCCGGGCCCGCGCCGGGGTCCCGGCCCGCGGGCGGAGGGGGCGGTTGCTGCGGCGGGGGCTGCTGCGGCTGATCCGCCGCACGGTACGGCATGCTGGGGCGCATGCCTGAACTGATCGAAAAGCCGTCCAGGGTGACGGCGGCCGGTGAGCCGCCGAAGCTCATCGACGAATACGTCGGCCGGGTCAACTCCGCGGAGCCACGGCTGAGCGTGGCCCACATGCGCAGTCCCTCGGGCTGGGCCGAGCCGGGCCAGCGTCCCGAGTTCGACGAATACACGGTGGTGCTGCGCGGGAGCCTGGTCGTCGAGTACGAGGGCGGCAGTCTCGAGGTGGGCGCGGGCCAGGCCGTCCGCACCAGGCCGGGGGAGTGGGTGCGCTACAGCTCCCCGGGCCCCGACGGAGCCGAGTACATCGCCGTGTGCCTGCCCGCCTTCTCTCCCGAGACCGTCCACCGCGACGGTATTTGATTGCCTCGCTCCGCTCGGCGGCTCGGGGCGCTGTCTTCCCTCGTCGCTCCGTCGCTCGTCCCTCGCTCCTCAGTCCAGACAGCGCCGCGCCCCTCGCGGACGCTGTCTGGACTGACCCACTCGGGGCTTAGCGGGCGAGCTGGGTGATGTCGCGGGCCGCGCCGGTGGAGGCGGAGGTCGCCATCGCGGCGTAGGCCTGCAGTGCCACGCTGACCGGCCGCTGCCGGTCGCGAGGGCGGTAGGAGCCCAGGTCGGCCAGGAGCTTCTCGCGGCGGGCCCGCAGCTCGTCCGCCGGCACGTCCAGCTCGAGGGATCGGCGGGGGATGTCGATGACGATCCGGTCGCCGTCCTCGACCAGCGCGATGATCCCGCCACTGGCCGCCTCGGGGGAGGCGTGGCCGATCGACAGCCCGCTGGTGCCGCCGGAGAACCGGCCGTCGGTGATCAGCGCGCACGCCTTGCCGAGTCCTCGTCCCTTGAGGAAGCTCGTCGGGTAGAGCATCTCCTGCATGCCCGGGCCGCCCTTGGGGCCCTCGTAGCGGATGACCACCACATCGCCCGGCTTGACCCGGTCACCGAGGATGCCGTCGACGGCATCGTCCTGGCTCTCGAAGACCACGGCCGGACCGGCGAAGGTCCACAGCTCCTCCTCGACGCCGGCCGTCTTGACGATCGCGCCCTCCGGCGCGATGTTGCCGTACAGCACCGCGAGCCCGCCGTCCTTGGTGTAGGCGTGCTCCACGTCCCGGACGCAGCCGGTGGCCCGGTCGGTGTCCAGCGTGTCCCAGCGGGCGCTCTGCGCGTACGGCTGGGTGGTGCGGACCCCGCCCGGAGCGGCGTGGAAGAGCTCCACGGCCTCGGGGCGCACGTTCGGAGACCGGATGTCCCAGGCGTCCAGGAACTCGCGCAGCGACGGGCTGTGGACGGTGTGGACGTCGCGGTTCAGCATGCCGGCCCGGTCCAGCTCGCCCAGCAGCGCGGGGATGCCGCCGGCCCGGTGCGCGTCCTCGACGTGGTATTTCGCCGTGGCCGGGGCCAGCTTGCAGACGCACGGAATCCGGCGGGACAGCTCGTCGATCTCCTTGAGCCCGAAGTCGACGCCGGCCTCACGCGCCGCGGCGAGCAGGTGCAGGATCGTGTTGGTCGAACCGCCCATGGCGACGTCGAGGGCCATCGCGTTCTCGAAGGCCTCCCGCGTGGCGATGCTCAGCGGCAGCACCGACGCGTCGTCGTCCTCGTAGTAGCGCCGGGCGATGTCGACCACCAGCCGGCCGGCGTCCTCGAAGAGGTCCTTGCGGTCGGAGTGCGTGGCGAGCGTGGTGCCGTTGCCGGGCAGCGCCAACCCGATCGCCTCCATGAGGCAGTTCATCGAGTTGGCGGTGAACATCCCGGAGCACGAGCCGCAGGTCGGGCAGGCGTTCTCCTCCATCTCCAGGAGCGCGTCATCCGAGACGGACTCGTCCGCGGAGGCGATCATCGAGTCGATGAGGTCGAGCTTGCGGGTCGTCGTGACGGTCCCGTTCACGACCGTGACCTTGCCGGCCTCCATCGGGCCGCCCGACACGAAGACGGTCGGGATGTTCAGGCGCATCGCCGCGATGAACATCCCTGGAGTGATCTTGTCGCAGTTGGACAGGCAGATCATTGCGTCGGCGCAGTGGGCGTTCACCATGTATTCGACGGCGTCGGCGATCAGCTCGCGGCTCGGCAGCGAATAGAGCATGCCGCCGTGGCCCATGGCGATGCCGTCGTCGACGGCGATGGTGTTGAACTCGCGGGGCACGCCGCCGCCCTGCTTGACCGCCGCGGCGACGACCTGCCCCACCTCGCGCAGGTGTACGTGACCCGGCACGAACTCGGTGAAGCTGTTGGCGACCGCGATGATCGGCTTGCCGAAGTCCTCGCGAGCGACGCCGGTGGCCCTGAGGAGGGCTCGGGCACCTGCCATGTTCCTGCCGTGCGTGACCGTACGTGACCTGAGCGGTGGCATGGGGCTCTCCCAACTGAATGCTGTGCCCCTGATCGTACGGCCAGCCGGGGGATGATGAGACGAGGGTCCCAGCAGATGGACGGCATCACGGGCCGGCGGACCTGCCGCGCCGGCACGCTCCCGGGCCTCGGCCCGCCCGTCAGCCGCTGTAGACCGGCGGGAGCGTCTGCTCCGCCGCACGCGCGATGCGCCGCACGTCCGTCTCGGTCAGGATCTTGGGCCGCCGGCGCAGATAGGACCTGGCCCGCCCGCCGGAGTAGACGTCCACGTCCCGCACGGTCATGACCTTCCAGGGGATGGTCGGGCCGTAGATCGCCACGGACGGCTGCACCGGGACCTCGAAACCGACCTGGGCGCTGAGCAGCCTGCTCGCCTGGCCGGCCTCCCAGCAGGCCTCGTCGAGCCGGTCCTTCTTGTTGAAGGGGCCGTGGAAGAGCTTGCGGTGGGAGAGCGTCCGCACCGGCAGGCGCTTGTCCCACTTCTCCGAGTCGATCGCGTAGACCCCGCTCGGGCCGATGACCAGGTGGTCGATCTTTCCGTCGCTGACGCCCTCGTCGTCACGCGGCACGGCGCGGGCGTGCAGCACCTGCCAGCCGCTCTTCTCCAGGCCGCGCAGCTGCCGTTCGGTGCGGCGCTCGGCCGCCGAGGACTTGCGCCACGCGTCGACACTGGAGGTGGTCCGCGACTGCCGGACGCTGTCCGCGATCACCATGATGACGGCGAAGGTGAAGCCGACCCGCAGGCTGAAGACGAGTGTGAAGACCAGCCCGACGAGGACGGCCACGCCGACGCGCCCGGCCCACCGCCGGACCCGCGGGTCGTTGACGAGGTCGCCATAGACCTGTTCGCCCGGGCGGCCGAACAGGCTCTGCGCGGGCTTGCCGCGAGAGGCCTTCCCCGGGATCTCCCGGCCCCTGCTCCGCGCCTTGTCCTGCGAGTCGTCCTGCGCCCTGTCCACTGCGCCGTCCTCCGCCTGGGCCTGGGTCCTCTTGCGCATTCTGTCCTGTGACCGGCCGTGTGCCGACTGGGCCCCCTGGCTCCTCGTGCCCCGTCCCATCATCGACATCAGTAACGCTCCGTATTCGTTCCCGGGAAGATTCAAGATCCTCTGTGCGCAGAGTAATCAACTGCTCCAGAGGCGCCTAGTGGTGTCAGGTTTATACTTTTGTCGCCTTGTCCGCGTGATTCATTGGCACCGCTGCTGGGTAAGTTATGTTCATCCCCGCCTTCGGCCCGGTGTCGGACCCACTTTTGATCCCTGGCCTCGCGGCGTCTACTGTTCGCGGATGTGACTGCTATCCACGACCTCACCGCGGTGCAACAGGCCGCGGCCGTGCGTAACCGCGAGCTTTCCCCCGTCGAGATCGTCGATCACTACCTCGCTCGTATCGACCGCGTCGGCGCCCAGGTCGGGGCCTACGTCAACGTGACCGGAGAGCTGGCGAGGGAGCAGGCGCGCAAGGCCGAGAGGACCGTGACGGAGGCCGCGGACCCGGCCGGGCTGCCGCCCCTGCTCGGCGTACCGGTTCCGGTGAAGGACCTCAACATGGTCCATGGCGTGCCGATCACCTTCGGCTCGACGGTGTTCGACGACCTCACGGGCTTCGCGGACGACCATGTCGTGACGCTGCTGCGGGACGCGGGCTCGATCATGATCGGGAAGACGAACACGCCCGAGTTCGGGCTGCCCTGCTACACCGAGAACTCGGTGGCGCCGCCCGCCCGTACCCCCTGGGACCTGGGCCGCTCCGCGGGCGGGTCGAGTGGCGGGGCGGCCGCGGCCGTGGCCGCGGGGCTCGCCCCGGTGGCCCAGGGCAGTGACGGCGGAGGCTCCATCCGCATCCCGAGCAGCGTGTGCGGGCTCTTCGGCATCAAGCCGACCCGTGGCCTCGTCTCACAGGGCCCCGTCATCCCGGATCTGTTCGGCCTGTCGACCAACGGCCCGATCGCCCGAACGGTCCGGGACGCGGCCCTCCTTCTCGACGTCATGGCCGGGCGGATGCCGGGTGACCTGTATCTCGCCCCGCCGCTCCCGGACGGCGAGACCTTCTCCGGCTACGCCGAGCGGGAGCCGGGGCGCCTGCGGATCGCCCGCACGATCGAGCCGGTGGTGCCGGGCGCCGAGGTGCATCCTGACTGCGTGGCCGCCTATGAGGAGGCGACCTCGCTGCTCGCCGGGCTCGGTCACGAGATCGTGGACGTGCCGCCCGCGTTCGGTCCGGACCTGGTGCCCATCTTCGAGACGCTGTGGGCCGTGATGGCCACGCTGACCCCGGTGGACCCGCTCCGGGAGGACCGGCTGCAGCCGCTGACCCGGTGGCTGCGCGACCGCGGCAACGGCGTGACGGCCCCCGCCCTGTTCGCCGCGCACGCGCAGCTCCAGGCGGCCCTGCGGGGAGCGTTCACCGCCATGGCCGAGTACGACGCGATTCTGCAGCCGACACTGGCGCAGCCGCCGGTGCCCATCGGCTACTTCCACGACGCCGAGCCGGCCGAGAACTTCGAGCGGCAGAAGCGGTTCACCCCCTTCACCTCGATCTACAACATCTCCGGCCAGCCCGCGGTCAACGTGCCGCTGCACTGGAGCGAGGAGGGCCTCCCGATCGGCGTGATGCTGGCCGGGCGGCTCGGCGGTGAGGGCACGCTCATCTCGCTGTCGGCACAGCTGGAGTCCGCATGTCCCTGGATCGGCCGCAAACCTCCGGTGTGGGACGCCTGACCGGCCAGGAGCGCCGCGAGGTCACACCCCCGGACACGAGGGCGTGACCCGCCCGTGCGGGCGACCGGACCTTGAGGGCGGTAGGGGCGGTAACAGCGGTAGGACCGGTAGGAAGGCATGGTGATGCCGTGACGGCCGTGAGAGCGGACGACGATCTGACCAGGCTGGCCCGGCACCACCGGGTCGCGACCGCCTATACCGACTGGCGAGGGCACGAGGTCCAGGTGCCCCCGGGGACCATCAGGGCCGTGCTCGAGGCGCTCGGAGCCGAGGCGTCGGCCCCCGGCGCCGTCCGCGCCGAGCTCGCCCGGCTCGGGGAGGACTGGAGCACGCGGCTGCTGCCGCCCGTGGTGGTCCACGGGCCGGCGGCCCGGGACGGCCTCAGGCTCCCCGCGGCCGACCGGGTGTGGGTCGAGCTCGAGGCGGGCGGTGTCGTACCGCTGCTCGACGGTCCCTCCGGCCGCGGCCGTCACGAGGTCCTCGGCGTTGAACGGGCCGAGCGCCGCTACGACCTGCCGGCCGGCGTCCCGGAGGGGTGGCACCGCCTGCACGCCGAGCGCGGCGGCCGCCGGGAGAGCGCCGCGCTGCTCATCGCCCACAGCCCTCTGCCGGCGCCGCCCGGCCGGAACTGGGGCCTGATGGCCCAGCTCTACTCCGTGCGGTCACAGGTCTCATGGGGACTCGGGGATCTCGGTGACCTGGCCGATCTGGCCTCGTGGAGCGGGAGCGACCTCGGCGCGGGCTTCGTGCTCGTCAATCCCCTGCACGCCGCCGAGCCGGCCCCCCCGATCAGCCCTTCCCCGTACTTCCCGATGAGCCGCCGCTTCGCGAGTCCGCTGTACCTGCGCGTCGAGGACCTCCCGGAGTTCTCCGCGGCCGGGCCGGCCGACCGCGCCCGGATCGATGCGCTCGCGGCGCCGCTGCGGGCCCGGAACCGTACGGCCGAGCCGCTGGACCGCGACGCCGTCTGGACGGCCAAGCGGGAGGCACTGGAGATCCTCCACCGGCTCCCGCGGGGGGCCGCGGACCACGCGGACTTCGAGGCGTTCCGGGCGCGGGAGGGGGCGGCGCTGACCGCGTTCGCCACCTGGAGCGCCCTGGCCGAGCTGCACGGCCCCGACTGGCGGCGGTGGCCCGCGGAGCTGCGCGATCCGGCGTCACCGGCCGTGACCGCCGCGCGCGACCGGATCGCCGGCCCCATCGGCTTTCACGCCTGGCTGCAGTGGCGGCTCGACGGACAGCTCGGTGACGCGCAGCGCAGCGCCCGCGCGGCCGGGATGCCCATCGGCGTGGTGCACGACCTCGCCGTCGGAGTCCATCCCGGGGGAGCGGACGCGTGGACCTATCAGGGGGTGTTCGCCGGTGGGATGCGTGTGGGGGCGCCGCCGGACGAGTTCACCCAGCGCGGGCAGGACTGGGGGCAGCCCCCGTGGCACCCCGGACGGCTGGCCGCCGCGGAGTACGGCCCGTACCGCGAGATGGTGAGCGCCGCGTTGCGGCACGGCGGAGGCCTGCGGCTCGACCACGCCATGCAACTCTCACGGCTCTGGTGGATCCCGGAGGGCGCGTCCCCGGACCAGGGCACCTATGTCGGCTATGACCGCCAGACCCTCCTCGACATCCTCTGCTCGGAATGCGCCCGGGCCGGCGCGGTCCTCGTGGGCGAGGACCTGGGGGTCGTGGAGCCGGACTTCCGGGTGGAGCTCTCCGGCCGCGGCGCGTTCGGCACCTCGCTGCTCTGGTTCGAGCGCGACGCCGAAGGGGCGCCGCTGCCACCGGAGCGCTGGCGCGAACTGTGCCTGGCCACGGTCGGCACGCACGACATGCCCCCGGCCGCGGGGTTTCTGAGCGGAGACCACATCGAGCTGAGGGAGCGTCTCGGCCTGCTGGCCCGGCCGGCCGAGGAGGAGCGGGTCGATCACGAACGCCGGCTGGCGGACTGGATCCGGCTCCTCGCCGATCTCGGCCTGCTGGCCGAGCCGGCCGAGCCCTCCCGGCCGGAGGGGGACGCCGTCACGGAAGGCGCCGTCACCAAAGGCGCCGTCACCAAAGGCGCCGTCACCAAAGGCGCCGTCACGGAAGGCGCCGTCACGGATTCGGGGTCCGGCCCGCCCGGCGGTGCGCCGGCCGATCGCGTCGTGACCGCGCTGCACGCCTTTCTGGCCCGTACCCCCGCGAAGCTCGTCGGGATCTCACTCGCCGACGCGGTGGGGGAGCGGCGCACACAGAACCAGCCGGGTACGGCCGACGAATACCCCAACTGGCGGGTGCCGCTCACCGGCCCGGACGGCCGCCCGGTGCTCCTCGAGGACCTCCGAGGGGATCCCGGCGTCCTGGCCGCCCTGGCCCCCGTCATCGAGGCTCTGTCTCGCCCGCTCCCGTCAGTACGATCGTGATCTCGACCGCGACGTCGTGCAGGAGCGTGTCCGGCGTGATCGGAGCCGCGGCGATCTCCGAGAAGAGCCGGGGCAGGCCGGGGAGCGGGAATGGGATCTCGTACCCGTCGGTGCCGTCCTCGCCGGCCTCGGGAGGGGTGAGCTCGATCTCATGGCGTTCCAGGGAGATCCGGGTCCGTTCCCAGGCGTCCAGCAGTTCTTCCGGCGACGGCACGCCGAAGCCGTGTCCCACGGGGGCGGCGTGCCTCAGCCGTACGAGCGCGCTGTCGGCGAACTCCTGTGCGAGCCGGCATCGGTGGCTCAGCCGGGACCGCTCCTTGGGGGACAGCCGGGTCACGACGGTGCAGGGCGTCCGGCACTCGGCGGCGCAGACCGCGAGAGCCTGGGCGGTGTGGCTGTGCAGCCGGTCGAGATAGGCTCGCCAGCCCGTCGCCGGCTCACCCGCCACGCGTAGCGCCCGGCCCGCGGCGGAGCGCTCCGGCCGGGTGTGGTCGCAGTGGCGCTGTCCCTGTTCCTGTACGGTCCCGAACCGGCTCCCCGGACCGGCGACGGACGCCGGCAGCAGGGCCGGATCGCCCGCGTGTCCCAGCACCGGCTCCCAGGCGAGCAACGGGAGGTATTCGGCCGCGATGTGCACGGCCGCCACCAGCGCGGCCATCTCCCGGCGGTGCCAGCGGACCCGGATGACCTCGAGCAGGAGGGCGTAGGTGGGCCGGAGGGTGGCGAGTGCGCCCCGTGGCTGTTCACGAGGGGTCTGTGGCATCCGGCTGGCCCGGGCCCGCGCGAGCAGCCGGCGGGACACACCAGGGCCCTCGGGGGTGCCGAAGTCCTCGGCGTCCAGGTCCAGGACACGCTGACCGAACGAGCAGAGCCCCTGCACGCCCGGTGTGCCGTCCGCGGCAAGGGCGGCGACGTCACCGAACGCGTGCCGCCGGGCGAGCGCGACCAGGACCTCCCGAGCTGTCTCCATTCGACGACTTTGACACAGTGTGTGTTTGCTGAATCAGACGTGCGCGGAAAACTTCCGCATGATCACGTCCATCCTCGTGGCGCGGGCGTACCCCGGCCGCCGGGGATCCGGGGGTCCGGGGGGCCCGAACGACTGCGAGATCACGCCCGGGAACGTGGGCGTGATCTCGCAGTCGGTCGCCATCCGCGCTCGCCCGCGTGCGGGCGGGTCGCGCGGCCGGGTGGGTCAGGCCGTGGCGGCGTCCTTGGCGCGGGCGCGCAGGGCCCGGGACACGCCGTCGCGGCCCTCGGACAGCAGCCGGACGAGCGTGGCCGGCGGCCGGTTCTCCTCGATGTAGGCGCCGGTCCGCGCGATCGTGTCGGGCGAGATCATCAGGAACGGGTAGGCGATCTCGGCGAAGGTGTGCGACATGTCGCTGGTCCACTCCTTCCAGATCCGCCCGATCTCGGCGAAGAACCTCTCGGCGTACGGCTCCAGCAGCTCGGTCCGGTCCGGCTCCACGAAGCCCCCCAGGGTGGCCCGGAAGACCGCGTTGGGCAGGTCTCCGCCCACGATCCGCTCCCACGCGGCCGCCTTGGCCTCGGCCGACGGGATCGCCGCCCGGCAGGCGGCGGCGTTGCGCTCGCCCGCGGCCGTGGGGTCGCGCACCAGCTCGGCGGCGATCTCGTCCTCGCCCGCGGCCCCCCGTACGACCAGCCGGCGCAGCAGCGACCACCGCAGATCGGTGTCCACCGTGAGCCCGTCCAGCACCTGCGTGCCGTCCAGCAGGCCCCGGACGAACGCCAGGTGCTCCTCGGAGGCCGCGACGGCCACGAAGCCCTGCGTGTAGGACAGCTGGAAGTCCGATCCGGCCTCGGCCTCGCGGGTCAGGTCGAACAGCGCGCCGGCCATGAGCTCCCGGCCGGTGTCCCGCCAGGACGGGTCGGCGTACTGATGGAGCGCGGTGCGGGCCTGCCGAAGCAGCGTCTGGGCCACCGAGATGTCGGTGACGCCGCGGACGCCCGACAGCACGAGCCGGATGTAGTCGCGCGTCGCCATCTCCGCGTCGCGGCACATGTCCCAGGCGGCCGACCAGCACAGCGCGCGCGGCAGGCTCTCCCGGATCTCGCCGATGCCCTCGACCAGCGTGTTCAGTGAGTGGTCGTCCAGCCTGATCTTGGCGTAGGTCAGGTCGTCGTCGTTGACCAGCACCAGGTCGGGCCGCCGCTCACCGACCAGCTCGTCGATGTCGGTACGGGCGCCGACGACGTCGAGCTCCACGCGCCTCCGGCGGACGATGCCGTCGTCGGTACGGTCGTAGAGGCCGATGGCGACGCGGTGCGAGCGCAGCGTCGGGTGGTCGGCGGGCGCCTCCTGCAGCACCGTGAAGGAGCTGAAGGTGCCGTCGGCGGCGACCTCGTAGGAGGGGCGGAGCGTGTTGGCCCCGGCCGTCTCCAGCCACTCCTTGGACCAGGAGGTCAGGTCGCGGCCGGAGGTCTCCTCGAGCGCGTCGAGCAGGTCCGTGAGCACGGTGTTGCCCCAGGCGTGCCGCTGGAAATAGCGCCGCACGCCCTCGAGGAAGTTGTCCCGGCCGACGTAGGCCACGAGCTGCTTGAGGACGCTGGCGCCCTTGGCATAGGTGATGCCGTCGAAGTTCGCCTCGACCGCGCTGATGTCGGGGATGTCCGCCGAGATCGGATGGGTGGAGGGCAGCTGGTCCTGCCGGTAGGCCCAGGCCTTCTCCAGGTTGGCGAACGTCGTCCACGACCCGGTCCAGCGGGTCGCCTCGGACTGGCACAGCACGCTCATGTAGGTGGCGAACGACTCGTTGAGCCAGAGGTCGTCCCACCAGCGCATGGTGACGAGGTCGCCGAACCACATGTGCGCCATCTCGTGCAGGATCGTCTCGGCGCGCCGTTCGTAGGCGGCGTCGGTGACCCGGGACCTGAAGACGTAGTCCTCCAGGAAGGTCACGCATCCGGCGTTCTCCATCGCGCCGGCGTTGAACTCCGGAACGAACAGCTGGTCGTACTTGCCGAACGGGTAGGGCTGGTCGAACACCCGCCGGAAGAAGTCGAAGCCCTGCTTGGTGACCTTGATGATCTCGTCGGCGTCGAGGTGCTCGGCCAGCGAGGCCCGGCAGTAGACGCCGAGCGGAATGCCGTCGTGCTCGTCCCGGACGACGTGGTAGGGACCCGCCACCAGCGCGGTGATGTAGGTCGACATCCGGGGGGCCGGGGCGAAGCGCACGCGGGTCGCACCCGCCGGCGCGCCCTCGGGCCGCTCGTCGAACGGCACCGAGTTGGAGACGACCTCCCACCCCTCCGGCGCGGTGACGGTCAGTCCGAACGTCGCCTTGAGGTCGGGCTGGTCGAAGCAGGCGTACATCCGGTGCGCGTCGGCCGTCTCGAACTGTGTGTAGAGGTAGACGCTCTGGTCCACGGGGTCGACGAACCGGTGCAGGCCCTCGCCGGACCGGGAGTAGGCACAGTCGGCGACGATGGTGAGCTCGTTCTCGGCCATGAGGCCGGGCAGCGGGATCCGGCCCTTCTCCTCGTCGTAGGCGGCCGGGTCGAGTGTGCGGCCGTTGAGCGTGACCTCCCGGACGACGGCGCCGTGCAGATCGACGAACGTGGACGCACCGGGCTCCGTGCAGGCGAACCGGGTGACGGTCGTCGATCCGAACCGCTCCTCGCCTGTGGTCAGGTCGAGCTCCACCGAATACGACTCGACGGCCAGCAGCCGGGCGCGTTCCTGTGCCTCGTCGCGCGTGAGGTTGCCTGCCACGTGCGCCTCCTCCTCGATCTCGTGGACGGCCGCGCGGTAGGTCACCGTCATCGCGTGGCCCTGGTCTTCCACGGCATCCTCCCATGTCCGAGGGGGTGCCGGTCGCCTCGTACGGGCCGGAAGAGGCCGCCGCCACAGGTGGGGCGGGGGAGGGCGACGGGAGGGAATGCGGTGAGGCTCCTCCCGGTTCGGAGTAATTGAATTTTCTTCGATTCAGTGGAGGCTCGTCGTGTCCGAACGTACGCCGGTGGACTTCTGGTTCGACCCGCTCTGCCCGTGGGCGTGGATCAGCTCCCGCTGGATCCACGAGGTGGCGGCGCTGCGCGAGATCGAGCCGCGCTGGCATGTCATGAGCCTGTCCGTGCTCAACGAGGACAAGGACCTCCCCGAGAACTACCGCACTCTGATGGCGGAGGCGTGGGGGCCGGTGCGGGTCTGCGTCGCCGCCGAGCGGAAGTACGGCGCCGAGGTGCTGGGCCGGCTCTACACCGAGCTGGGCACGCGGTTCCACGATGAGGGGAAGCCGAAGGACCGGGCGACCATCGAGGAGGCCCTGCGCGCGGCCGGCCTGGACGTGGCGCTGGCCGACGCGGCCGGCACCGACGAGTACGACGAGGCGCTGCGCGCCTCCCACCACGACGGGATGGACCGGGTCGGCTACGAGGTGGGCACCCCGGTGATCGATGTCGCGGGCACCGCCTTCTTCGGTCCCGTCGTGTCCCCGATCCCGCGTGGCGAGGCGGCCGCGAAGCTGTGGGACGGCGTCCTCCTCGTCGCCGGTACGGACGGTTTCTTCGAGCTGAAGCGCAGCCGCACCCGCGACCCGATCTTCAGCTGAGGCGCCACGGGCGGTGACCGGAGGCGCGTACCGCGTGGTGGCCGCCGGACCGGTGGTCGTCCGTCGCGGCGGGTCCCCGGGAGAGCCGGGCACTGTCGCCACGGCCTGCTAGTTGCAACTGACTTGCAACTAGCAGGCCATGCCATCAAACTGGACTTACCAGAGCGAACAGTGATGGTCAGGAGGCGGTATGCACGTACCCGACGGATTGATCAACGCTCCGGTCTCCTTGGGTGCGGGGGTCGTCGCCGCCGCCGGCGTCGCGGTCTGCCTGCGCGGCGCTCGCGGGGAGCTGGACGACCGCACCGCCCCGCTCGCCGGTCTCACCGCGGCCTTCGTGTTCGCGGCCCAGATGCTGAACTTCCCGGTGGCCGCGGGCACCAGCGGCCATCTGCTCGGCGGCACGCTCGCCGCGATCCTCGTCGGTCCCTACACGGGTGTGCTCTGCGTGTCGGTGGTGCTGCTGGTCCAGAGCCTGTTGTTCGCCGACGGCGGGCTGACCGCCCTCGGCGTGAACATCGTTGACATGGCGCTCGTCACGGTCCTCGTCGGATACGGCGTCTTCCGCCTGCTGCTGCGGGTGCTGCCCGAAGGCCGGGTGGCCGTCTCCGGGGCGTCCTTCACGGCGGCGCTGGTCTCGGTGCCCGTCTCGGCGCTGGCGTTCACCGGTCTCTACGCGCTCGGCGGCACCGCCGACGTGCCGCTCGGCGCGGTCGCGGGCGCGATGGTCGGGGTGCACACCCTCATCGGCCTCGGGGAGGCCGCGATCACGATGGTCACCGTTTCGAGCGTGCTCGCCGCCCGGCCCGACCTCGTCCACGGCGTCCGCGGCCGGATCCGTCCACTGGAATTGCGCAACGCCCCCGCGGAGCCGTCCGGCGTGAACGCCTGAGGAGCCGAAGAGCCATGTCATCGAACGCGTCATCGGACGACCGGACCGGAGCCGGCACCCGTACGCCCGGATCCCCGCCCCCCGCGACCGGCCCGGTCCGGCCGGGCAGCCGGTGGTTCCTGGCGGCGGGCCTGCTCGCCGCCCTGATCCTGGCCGGGATCGTGAGCTTCTACGCCAGCGGCGCACCCGACGGCCTGGAGAAGGTCGCGGTCGACAAGGGCATCAGTGCCAAGGAGGAGGACCACCGGCTCAAGGACTCCCCCCTCGGCGGCTACGGTGTCAAGGGTGTTCACGACCGGCGGCTCTCGGGCGGCCTCGCCGGTGTCGCCGGCGTCGGGATCACCCTGGTGATCGGCGGTGGGGTGTTCTGGCTCGTCCGGCGCCGCGGCACGTGATCGGGAGACGGTCGTGAGCGGCTCCCACGTGCACCGGCTCTACCTCCCGGGGGACACTCCGGTGCACCGGCTCCCGCCGCAGTGCAAGCTGGTGGCCACGGTGGCGTTCGTGCTGGCCGTGGTCTCCACGCCCCGCGAACAGCTGTGGGCCTTCGGCGTCTACGCCGCCCTGCTGGCCGGTCTCGCCGCGGTGGCGCGGGTGCCCGCCGCGGTGGTCGCCCGCCGCATGGCCATCGAGCTCCCGTTCGTCGCCTTCGCCCTGCTGATGCCGTTCGTGGCGCACGGCCAGCGGGTCACGGTGGCCGGTGTGGGACTCAGCGCCGGAGGGCTGTGGGCCGCGTGGAACATCCTCGTCAAGGGGACGCTCGGCGTGGTGGCCTCGATCCTGCTCGCCGCGACCACCGAACCCCGCGCGCTGCTGCTCGGTATCGAGCGGCTGCGGCTGCCCCCGCTGCTCACCCAGATCGCGACGTTCATGCTCCGGTACGTCGACGTGGTGCTCGGCGAACTGCGGCGGATGAGGGTGGCCCGTGTCTCGCGCGGCTTCGAGGCGCGTGATGTCCGCCACCTGGCCGTGCTCGCCCGCTCGCTCGCCTCGCTGTTCCTGCGCTCGTACGAGCGGGGCGAACGGGTCTATCTCGCGATGGTCAGCCGGGGCTATGACGGGCACATGCCGGTCTTGATCGACGTCCGCGCCTCCGCCGGCCAGTGGGCGACGGCGGCCGCGCTCCCGGCCGCCGCGGCCCTCGTCGCGGTGGCTGCTTGGATGGTCCAGTGGACCCATCTCTAGAGGTACGCGGGCTGGCGTACGCCTACCCGGACGGCACCCAGGCCCTGTACGGCGTCGACCTCACGATCGGGCGCGGCGAGCGGGTCGCCCTGCTGGGCCCCAACGGGGCCGGCAAGACCACCCTGGTGCTGCATCTCAACGGCATCCTCAACGGAGGCCTCGGGACCGTACGGGTGGGCGGCCTGAACGTGGAACCCAAGGACAAGAAGGCCCTCCGGGAGATCCGCAGGCGCGTCGGCATCGTCTTCCAGGACCCCGACGACCAGCTCTTCATGCCGACGGTCCGTGAGGACGTGGCGTTCGGCCCGGCCAACCTGGGCGTACGGGGAGAGGAGCTGGACCGCAGGGTGGAGCGGGCGCTCGCCCGCGTCGGCATGCTGGAGGTGGCGGACCGGGCCCCGCAGCACCTCAGCTTCGGGCAGCGCCGCAGGGTCGCGGTGGCCACGGTGCTGGCCATGGAACCGGAGATCCTGGTGCTCGACGAGCCGTCGTCCAACCTCGACCCGGCGAGCCGCCGGGAGCTCGCCGAGGTCCTGCTGTCCCTCGAGGTCACCGTGCTCATGGTCACGCACGATCTGCCCTACGCCGCCGAGCTGTGCCCGCGATCCTTGATCATGTCGGGAGGGCTGATCGCCGCGGACGGCCCGACGCCGGACATCCTCGCCGATGACGACCTGCTCCGGGCCCACCGGCTCGAACTCCCCTTCGGGTTCGACCCCGCCGCCGCCGCCCGCTGAGCCGTGAGCCGTGAGCCGCTGAGCTGAGCCGCTGAGCTGAGCCGTTGAGCTGGGCCGCTGAGTTCGGCCGCGGAGCCCGCCGCCCCGTGAGTCGTGCCCGGACCGCGGCACGTCGGGTGTTCGCTTGAATCCGCGCCGTGCATGGGGGACACTCGTCTCGACGGAATGACGATGGTTTTCATGTTCGCAGTCGGATTCGTGTCCGCCCGGGCCCGTGTCCGCGTTCATCTTCGGAGGCATCCGTGAAGGTAGCGTTCGTCGGCAAGGGCGGCAGCGGCAAGACCACCTTGTCCTCGCTGTTCGTACGGCACCTGGCCATGCGGGGGCACCCCGTCGTGGCGATCGACGCCGACATCAACCAGCACCTCGGCACGGCACTCGGTCTCGAAGACGACCAGGTCGCCGCGGTGCCGGCGATGGGGGAGCACCTCACCGAGCTGAAGGACTATCTGCGCGGCGACAACCCCCGCATCACCTCGGCGGCGAGCATGGTCAAGACCACGCCCCCGGGACGTGGGTCCAGGCTCCTGCGCGTCAACGGAGACGATCCCTTCCACGCCAAGCTCGGCACCGAGATCAAGGTGAGCGGCGGGCCGGTCCCGGCGGGGGTCACTTTCATGGCGACCGGGCCGTTCACCGAGGACGATCTGGGTGTCGCCTGCTATCACTCCAAGACGGGTGCGGTGGAGCTCTACCTCAACCACCTGGTCGACGGCCCGGGCGAATACGTGATCGTCGACATGACCGCGGGTGCCGACACCTTCGCGTCGGGGCTTTTCACCCGCTTCGATCTGCTCGTCCTGGTGGCCGAGCCCACCTGGAAGGGGGTCGGGGTCTACCGCCAGTACGTCGACTACGCCTCCGACTTCGACGTCGCCATCAGGGTCGTGGGCAACAAGGTGCACGGTGAGGAGGACCTGGCCTATCTGCGTGAGCACGTCGGCGGAGACCTCCTCACCTGGATGGAGCACTCCACGGCCGTACGCGCGCTGGAGCAGGGGCGCGGGGACGTGGCGCTGGAGAGCCTGAACCAGTCCGCCCTCGACCGGCTCCAGGCCGCCGTCGACGAACGGCCGAAGGACTGGGACAGGTTCCACCGGCAGGCCGTGGAGTTCCACGTCAAGAACGCCAGGAGCTGGGCCAACCGCGCGGTCGGCGCGGACCTCGCGGAGCAGATCGACCCCGGCTTCACGGCGGAGGCCTAT
Organism: Actinomadura sp.; assembly: GCA_036008685.1. Taxonomy (GTDB): domain Bacteria; phylum Actinomycetota; class Actinomycetes; order Streptosporangiales; family Streptosporangiaceae; genus Actinomadura_C. The sequence continues at coordinate 101,794 of DASYNF010000147.1, forward strand.
CGTCACGGCTGATCACGCGTGCGGCCGGCCGGGCCGGCGGCGGCCTGGAGCCGGTCGAGGGCCTGCCGGCACCCGCGTCGCGGGCCCGGCGAGGCCACCTGTCAGACTTACCGCCATGCGCGTGTTCCTTGGGTCCGACCATGCCGGCTACGAACTGAAACAGCACCTCATCCGGTGGTTGTCGGCCAATGGTCACGAGCCGGTCGACTGTGGGCCCGCGGTGTTCGATCCCGCGGACGACTACCCGCCCTTCGTGCTCAGGGCGGCCGAGCGCACCGCGGCCGAGCAGGGCGCGTTCGGCATCGTCCTCGGCGGGTCCGGCAACGGTGAGGCCATCGCCGCGAACAAGGTCAAAGGCATACGGGCCGCGCTGGCCTGGAGCGAGGAGACCGCCGAGCTCGCCCGGGAGCACAACGACGCCAACGTGCTGAGCATCGGCGCTCGCATGCACGACGAGGACACCGCGACCAAGTTCGTCGAGGTCTTCCTCACCACGGACTTCTCCGGTGAGGAACGGCACGTCCGGCGCATCGCGATGCTGACCCGCTACGAGGAGACGGGCGAAGCGCCTCCGCTGCCCTAGCGCCGCCCTAGCCGGACCCGCCCCGCGGGATCCGCCCGTCCCCGTGATCCACCGGGCGATCCACCGGACCATTCGCGCGTTGCCGTGCCTGACGCTTGCCCTGACGGCGCCGCTCGCCCTTGGCCGGCTTGCGGGGGGCCGGGGGCTCGGCCGCCCGGCCGTCCTCCGCCGGCGAGCGTGAGACGTCGCGCGCCCGCATCGCCGCGTCGAGCGTGATTCGCATCCCGGACTGGTTCATCGCCGACCTCCCGCGAGGAGACTTCCCGTATTTCGGCCCGATCATGCGGAGGCCCGCGACCGGTCGAAAAAGATCGTCCGGGGAAATGATCCGCCCGGACGGGATCTCCAGGGTTGAAGCCGCGCCACCCGGGAATGTCGATCAAGGTCGGCGGGCTCCTGGTGACAGGTCACCTACGTAAGGTGATTTATTCGCGACAAACGGTAAAGGGTCCCGTGGATCCGAGCCATGCCGCACGGATGCTCGGTACAGTTCTTGGGATGCTCCAACGTCTGGTCCACCTCCTGCCGCCGGGTTTGCGCGCCTACCTGCGGCGCATTCCCGTGCTCGTGCGGCTCTACCGGTGGCTCAGACGGGGGAAGCTGACCCGCGAGCGCAACATGTTCGTGGCGCTCGCCCTGGCGGCCATCGCGATCGGTGTGATGGCCCCCATCTCCCAGACCTGGTTCCCCTCGAGCGCCATCGTGCTCACCGTGCTCGCGGGCGGGCTGCTCCTGCGGGTCCGCAGCCTCAGGGTGCTGCTCGGCCTGGTCACCGTGGTCCTCGTCTATGACGGCTGGGTCGTCGGCTGGCCGCGGGTGGGCCCCGGCGTGGTGGTCACCGTGCTCGTCACGGCCGTGCTCGCGCTCACGCTGGCCCGGACCCGCGAGCAGATCGGCGTGCAGGGCCTGCGGGGCGAGTACATGCTCCTCGAGCTGCGCGACCGGCTGCGCAGGCACGGGGAGATGCCGGAGCTCCCGGCCGGGTGGGATTCCCAGGTGGTGCTGCTCCAGGCGGGCGGTTCCTCCTTCGGCGGCGACTTCGTCGTGTCGGCGTGCGACGGCGAGACCCTCGAGGTGGCCCTCGTCGACGTCTCCGGCAAGGGCGTCGACGCGGGGACGCGCGCGCTCATGCTCTCGGGCGCCTTCGGCGGGTTGCTGGGGTCGGTCGAGTCCGATCGGTTCCTCCCCGCGTGCAATGTCTATCTCCAGCGGCAGCGCTGGGACGAGGGCTTCGTCACGGCCGTGCACGTCGTCGTGGACCTGCGCACCGGTGAATACGTGGTGGAGTCGGCCGGGCACCCGCCGGCCGTGCAGTTCGAGGCCCGCAGTGGGACGTGGCAGGTCAGCTCGGCCAAGGGTGTCGTGCTCGGCGTCGTGCCGGACCTGCGGTGTGAGCCCGAGAGCGGGCTGCTGAGGTCGGGTGACGCGCTGATGCTCTACACCGACGGGCTGGTCGAATCTCCGGGCCGCGACCTGGACGCCGGCATCGACCGGCTGGTCGGCGAGGCCGAGCACCTGGTCCGGCACGGCTTCCGCAAGGGCGCCAAGGAGCTCGTCGAGACCATGGCCGCCACCCGTGACGACGACTGCGCTCTCGTGTTGATCTGGCGCACCTGACCCCGCCGGCATCCGGCCACCGCGGTTCGCTCACCCGCCCGGTGTGCAGGGTCACCCCGGCCAGTCGATCTGGGGAGACCGGTAGAACGCGATGCCCGCGGCGTCCCACCGACGGCCGTGCGCGGCCAGCCGCGGCGCGTAGGACTCCCACACCCGATGGCCGGCCGGAGACCAGCCGATCTCCGCGATCCCCGGGAGCCGGGGGAAGGCCATGAAGTCGAGGTCGCCGTCGCCGGCGATCGTCTCGGTCCACAGCGCGGCCTCCACCCCGGCGATGTGCTCCTCCCCGACCCCGTCGACCAACGCCGCCGGGTCCCAGGAATAGGACTTCCGCACCTCCACGCAGCCCGCCCAGTCGAGGCCCAGTGCCGTGCCCGGGTGGTACTTGAGGTCCAGATAGGCGTGATCGGCCGGCGACATGATCAGCCGTGCGCCCTGGGCGACGGCGGCACGGGCCGGCCGGGTGTCCGGCTCGGACCCCTTGGCGGGCCGCCAGTACTGCACCAGGGTCCCGGGGGCCAGCGTCGAGGAGGCGGCGTCCTGCCAGGCGACGACGGTCTTGCCGTGCGCGCGGACGATCCGCTGGGCCCGCGTGAGGAATTCGGAATAGTCCGCCGGATCTGTGCTCTCGGCCTCGTCTCCGCCGATGTGGAGGTACGGTCCCGGGGTGAGCTCGGCCACCTCGCGGATGACGTCGTCCAGGAACCGGTAGGTGATCTCCTTGTCGGCCCGGAGGCTGCTGAACCCGACCTCGATGCCGGTGTAACGCTCCGGTGCCCGGTCACCCGGGTTGAGCTCCGCATACGACGCGAGCGCGGCGTTGGTGTGACCCGGGACGTCGATCTCCGGAACGACCGTCATGTGCCGGGCCCCCGCGTAGCCGACGATCTCCTGGAAGTCCCGCCTGGAGTAGTGGCCTCCTGGGCCGCCGCCGACCTCGGTCCCTCCGCCGTGGTCCGCGAGCCGAGGCCACCGGTCGATGGCCAGCCGCCAGCCCTGGTCGTCGGTGAGGTGCAGGTGGAGCACGTTGATCTTGTAGGCCACGGCGTGGTCGATGAAGCGCTTGACGGCCCGCACGTCGAAGAAGTGCCGCGCCACGTCGAGCATGACGCCGCGCCACGGGTAGCGTGGCCCGTCCTCGATCCGCACCCCCGCCATCGGCCAGGGGCCGGGACACGGGCCCCGGCTCTCGACCGCGGCCGGGAGGAGCTGACGCAGGGTCTGCACGCCCCGGAAGAGTCCCGCGGCGGTCCGCGCGCGCAGCCGTACGCCCTCTTCGGAGATCTCCAGCAGATGACCCTCGGGGCCCAGCCGCCCGGGTCCGTCGAGTGACAGGGCGATGTCTCCGGCCTCCGGCCTGATCCGGAGCGGAAACCCGGTGGGGGGGCGCAGCAGCTCGGCCAGAGAGTCCGCGACGGCGCGGGCGGGGCCCGGCGGCGCGCTGATCTCGGTCTCGGGCGTGAGGACGTGCACCCCCGGGCCGGGCGTCATCGACACGGGGACGGGGATGACACTCGACGTGCTCACGCACAGGGAAGCTACCAAGTCCTGTGACGCCACGGCCGGCCCCGCCGGGTCGGCGGCCGTCCGCCGGAAGGTCCGGAGTGTTAGCGATATGTCTCGGAAAAGCGGCTATTCGGCACGGGTGCGACGCAGTGATGATCTCTGGCCTTACGCTACGGTCCATGCGCCGTAGAGCCGTCATGGCCGCCGCCGGATTGGCCGCGGGCCTTCTCGCCACCGTCAACGTCCAGCCGGCCTTGGCCGAGCCCGTATCGGGTCTCACCGCGGAGCCGTGCGACACGCCGGCCACGCACCAGATCGCGGAGGTGCAGGGCCCGGGTGCCATGAGCCCCCTGGCCGGCCAGACCGTACGGGTGGAGGGGGTCGTCACCGGTGACTTCCAGCGCACCGACCAGTTGAGCGGTTTCTTCATCCAGGACCCGACGCCCGACGCGGACCCGGCGACCTCCGAGGGACTGTTCGTCCTCTCGGCCAAGGAGGTCAAGGTCGGCGACGACGTCCTCGTCAGCGGCAAGGCGGTGGAGTACAACGGCCTGACCGAACTCTCGCAGGTCACCGCGGTCGACGTCTGCGGCGGCGGCATGGTCCAGCCCTCCCCCTCCGCGCTTCCGCTCGCGGACACGGCGGCCTACGAGGCGCGTGAGAACATGCTCCTCACGTTCCCCCAGCGGCTCACCGCGACCGAGCACTATCAGCTCGGGCGGTACGGCGAGGTCACGGTCTCCTCGCAGGGACGGCTGTTCCAGCCCACGGACGGACACGCCGGGACCCAGGCCGGCAACGACCGCCGCCGGCTCCTGATCGACGATGGATCGACCCGGCAGAACCCGGCGACCGTGCCCTTCACCTCACCGCGGGCGCTCCGGCTCGGCGACACGGTCGCCGGCCTCACCGGCGTGCTGCACTACGGCTTCAACCTCTACCGGCTGCAGCCGACCGCTCCGGTGACGTTCAGCCGGTCCAACCCGCGCCCGGCCGCCCCCGAGCCGGTGGGCGGCAACGTCCGGGTGGCGAGCTTCAACACGCTCAACTGGTTCACCACGCTGGGCAGCCGCGGCGCCACCACCGCGCAGGAGCGCGACCGCCAGCTGGCGAAACTGGTGTCCGCCCTGGCCGGGCTCGATGCCGACGTGGTGGGTCTCATGGAGGTGGAGAACAACGGCGACGGTGCCATCGGCGAGCTCGTGTCGGCCCTCAACGCCAAGGTCGGCGCGGGTACGTACACGTGGATCGAGCACCCGAACCCCGGCACCGACGCGATCCACGTCACGATGATCTACAAGGCCGGGAAGGTCCGGCCGATCGGTGCCGCCAGGTCCTCGGCGGAGCCGGTCTTCGAGCGTCCCCCGCTCCTGCAGTCCTTCATGCGGGCCGGTGGGAGCGAGCCGTTCACCGCGATCGTCAATCACTTCAAGTCCAAGGGCTGCGGGGACGCCTCCGGTCCCGACGCCGACCAGGGCGACGGTCAGGGGTGCTGGAACGCCCGCCGCCAGACGCAGGCCGCCGCGGTGGCCGAGCTGGCCAAGACGGCGATCAACCCGATCGTGCTCGGGGACCTGAACTCCTACACCGAGGAGGACCCGATCCATGTCCTCGAGCGGGGCGGCCTGACCGGGCAGACCGAGCGCTTCGTCCCGGCGCCGCGGCGCTACAGCTACGTCTTCGACGGGCAGGCCGGCGAGCTGGACCACATCCTCGCCGGCAGGCACCTGTCGAGGCTGGTGACCGGGGCCTCGATCTGGCACATCAACAGCGACGAGCCGGTGATCCTCGACTACAACACCGAGTTCAACCCGCCCGGGTTGTACGCGCCCGACTCCTATCGGGCCTCCGACCACGACCCGGTGGTGATCGGTCTGCGCCTTCCGGGCGCCCCCCTGAAGTGACGGCGGTCTCCCCGTCACGGTGATGAAGGCGATCCGCGAGCGGGCCGGCGTCGTCTGGACTGAGGAGCGAGCGGGCGTGAGGAACGAACGCCCGGTAGCGACGAGGGAAGACGGCGCCTCGAAGGCCCGCGAGCCGCCGCGCGGAGCGCGGCCATGGGTACAGCCCCGCGAGCGGCCGCGCGGAGCGCGGCCATGAACAGGTACGGTCACACCGGTCGTAGAGGCGGCGGCTCCTCCATGCGACCGTCCGCCGCCGCGGCCTCCTCGGCGCTGCGGCGCAGCCGCTCGCGCTGCGGCACCACGGTGTACTTCGGGTCTGCGGCGGACGCGACGCCCGCCGCGAAGACGCCGAACCGGGTGGCCGCGGAGGCCGCGAGGAGCGCCGTCCCCGACAGGGCGGACACGGCCCGGCTCCGGCGGCCGAGGAAGGCCCCGGCGAGGCCCGCGCAGGCGAGCACCTGCGAGGCCCGCATCAGCCTGCCCGACCGGCCTTGACGGTAGGGTTCGGCGACCATGCCGAGCCGTCGCTCCAGTAGCTGGAGCGCGACGAGCTCCGCGGCCGTGCCGGTGAGGGCGAGCGCGCGAGCGGGGCCGGTCTCGGACACGGGAGCCGTGACCAGGCCCAGCCCGCCGGCCGCGGTCGCCGCCGACCCGACGAAGACGAACGGCATCTCGCGGTAGGCGTCGTGCCACGCCGGCACCGCCGTGTCGCTGATGAGCGCCGCGGTGTAACCGGCGATCGCCGGGCCCATGGCCGCCGCGCCCATGGTCGCCGCGGTCCCGAGCCGGGGGACCCAGCCGGTCACGGCGGAAGCCGCGGCGCCGGCGGCCAGCGGGCCATAGGCGGAGAGCAGCCACGTCCCGACGCTCATGGGCGAGCTCGGCTTGGCGACCCGCAGCATGTTCAGGAAGCGGGCGGGCCGGCCGAGGTCGTGCACCAGCCCGTACATCGCGAGCCCGAGGGCTCCGGCGGCGCCGACCTTGGCGCCGTACGCCAGGCGCGGCCGGCCGGTGAGGGTCGCGCCCGCGGCGAGCACCGAGGACGCGCCCGCGAGACCGCCGACGAAGAAATAGCCGGCGATGTCGCGGGCCTTCCAGACCGGCCCGTTGAGGACCGGCCTGCCGTAGTAGGAGGTGAACTCGGCGTCGGGGACCATCGGCCGCTCACCGCGCCGGCCGCCGCGACGGCGACGGCGACCGGTGGCGGCCATGCCCGGCACGGCATCGCGGTCGCGCGGCGTCTCGGTCATCACAGGCTCCTTCGGCGGCCGGCCGCGAAGGCCAGCGCGGCGGCGCCGATGAGACCGGTGGCGGCGACGGCGACGTGCCGCCACATGGAGGGAAGATCACGGGTGGTGACGACCGGGTCCGGCGGCAGGCCGTACACCTCCGGCTCGTCCAGCAGCAGGAAGAAGGCTCCGGCGCCGCCGACGCCGTCGTCCGGCGACTCGCCGTAGAGACGCGCCTCGGGCACACCGGCGTCGTGCAGCTTCTCCACCCGCTGGGCGGCCCGCTCCCGCAGCTCGTCCAGCGGACCGTACTGGATGGACTCGGTGGGGCAGGCCTGCGCGCAGGCGGGCTGCAGCCCGTCACCGATCCGGTCGTAGCACAGGGTGCACTTCCAGGCGCGGCCGTCGTCCTTGCGCTGGTCGATGACCCCGTACGGGCAGGCCGGGATGCAGTAGCCGCAGCCGTTGCAGATGTCCTGCTGCACCACGACCGTGCCGAACTCGGTCCGGAACAGCGAGCCCGTCGGGCACACGTCCAGGCAGGCGGCGTGGGTGCAGTGCTTGCACACGTCGCTGGCCATGAGCCAGCGCATGTCACCCGCACCGGGAACGGAGGCGGCGGCCCCGTCCTGGCCCGCCAGGGTGGCCGGCCCCTGGGCGGCCATGCTCAGCACGTCCAGTCCGGAGTGGTCCGCGCTGTCCGGCAGATCGACCGGCCGGCGTTGCTCGATGAACGCGACGTGCCGCCAGGTGTCCGCGCTCAGCCGTTCGGTGTTGTCGTAGGACATCCCGGTGAGGAGCAGGCCGTCCTCGGGGATCGCGTTCCACTCCTTGCAGGCGACTTCACAGGCCTTGCACCCGATGCACACGGAGGTGTCGGTGAAGAACCCCATCCGGGGGACCTGACCCGCCGGATACCCCGCGGTGGTGGCAGGATCGTGTTCGGAGATCGTCACATCTGCCTCCCGGTGTCTTCGGTGATCCCGGCGCGGTCCCGGTACTCGCGCACCAGGGCACGCAGCGCGGGTCCGCGCGGCCTGCGTCCTGGGCGGATGTCACACGTGATGGCCTTGAACTCCTGGATGTGGGTGTTGGGGTCCAGCACCATGTGCGCCAGTTCGTTCGCCGCGTCACCGGTCGAGTAGCCGTTCGGGCCCCAGTGATAGGGCAACCCGATCTGGTGCAGCCGGCGCCCCTGTATCTCGATGGGCGTGACCCGTTCGGTCACCAGCACCCGCGCCTCGATGGCGTTGCGCGCGCTGATGATCGTGGCCCAGCCGAGGTGTTCCAGTCCTCGGTCGCGGGCCAGCTCCGGCGAGACCTCACAGAAGAACTCCGGCTGGAGTTCGGAGAGGTAGGGCTGCCACCGCGACATGCCGCCCGCGGTGTGGTGCTCGGTCAGCCGGTAGGTCGTGGCGACGTAGGGGAACACCTCCGCGCCCGCCTCGCCGCCGCTCGGATGCAGGAATTCCGGGCTGTTCTTCAGGAACTGCCGTACGGGGTTGCGCTGCTGTCCGTACAGCAGGTTCTCGAACGGTGACTCCTGCGGCTCGTAGTGCGCCGGGAGGGGGCCGTCGACGACCCCGGCCGGCGCGTAGAGCCAGGCCTTGCCGTCGGACTGCAGGATGAACGCGTCGGTGCCCGACAGCGCGTCCGGGCCCTTCGCCCCGGGCTCGGGCACGTAGTCCGGGGCCTTCGTCGCCTGGAAGTCGGGCACGTCCGGTCCGGTCCACCTGCCCTGCCCGGCGTCCCAGCGCAGCAGCGCCTTGCGGTCGCTCCACGGCCGGCCGTCGGCGTCGGCCGAGGCCCGGTTGTAGAGGATGCGGCGGTTCATCGGCCAGGCCCAGCCCCAGTCGGCGGCCACCCAGTCCTGTTCCTGACCGGGCCTGCGACGGTCGGCCTGGTTGACCCCGTCGGTGTAGACGCCGCAGTAGATCCAGCAGCCGCTGGAGGTGGAGCCGTCTCCGGCGAGCTGCTCGTACGAGGAGAGCGGCCGGCCTTCGGCGTCCCGGCCGTTGATCTCGGCCAGCACCGCCTCCGCGTCGGGGTCCTGCTGGGCACCGACCAACGGATAGTCCCAGGTCAGGTCGAGCACCGGCCGGTCGCGCTCGGCCGCCCGGTCGTCCTCGTCCATGTCCAGCCGGGCGCGGTAGTCCGGGTCGGCCAGCTTCTCCCGGATGATCCGGCCGAGATGGTAGGCGAACCACAGGTCGCTGCGGGCGTCTCCGGCCGGCTCGACGGCCTGCTGGTGCCACTGCAGCAGCCGCTGGGTGTTGGTGAAGCTCCCCGACTTCTCGGTGTGCGCGGCGGCGGGCAGGAAGAAGACCTCGGTGCCGATGGCCTCGGTCCGGAGCTCGCCGGTCTCGATCTCCGGCCCGTCCTTCCACCAGGTCGCGCTCTCGATGAGGGAGAAGTCCCGCACCACGAGCCAGTCCAGGTTGGCCATGCCCAGCCGCTGGAGCCGGGCGTTGGCCGAGCCCACGGCAGGGTTCTCACCGATGATGAAGTAGCCCTTGCAGGCACCCTCGAGCTGCGCCATGACGGTCTCGTAGGTGCCGTGGCTGCCGGTGATCCGGGGCAGGTAGTCGAAGCGGAAGTCGTCGTGTTCGGTGGCGGCATCGCCCCACCAGGCTTTCAGCAGGCTCACGACGTACGACCGCATGTTGCCCCAGTAGCCCTTGTCCGTGCCCTCGGCCTCGATGAAGGCCTCGAGGCTCTGGTTCTCGTGGGCGTGGGGCATCGGGATGTAGCCCGGCAGCAGGTTGAACAGCGTCGGGATGTCGGTCGAGCCCTGGATCGAGGCGTGCCCGCGCAGCGCCAGGATCCCGCCGCCCGGCCGGCCTATGTTGCCGAGGAGGGTCTGCAGGATCGAGGCCGTACGGATGTACTGCGCGCCGACCGTGTGCTGCGTCCACCCGACCGCGTAGGCGAACGCCGTCGTGCGGTCGCGGCCGGAGTTGGCGGTGACGAGCTCGCACACCTTCAGGAACGTCTCCTGGGGGACGCCGCAGATCTGCTCGACCACCTCGGGGGTGTAGCGGGAGAAGTGCCGCTTGAGCACCTGGAAGACGCACCGCGGGTCCTGCAGCGACTCGTCCGTCCGCACCGGGCCGGGCACATGGGCACCACCGGAGCCGTGCGACTCGCCGCGGGCCGCCTCCCGGGTCCGGGGACGTGCTCCCTGGTCGTCGGCCGCCGCGTCCCCGTGGTCGTACTGCCACGTGTCGAAGCCATAGGACCGGTGCTCGGCGTCGAGTCCGGAGAACACGCCGTCGAGGTCCTCGGTGTCCTTGAAGTCCTCGGACACGAGGTTGGCGGCGTTCGTGTAGGTCAGCACGTACTCACGGAAGTACTTCTCGTGCTCCAGGACGTAGTTGACGATGCCGCCGAGGAAGGCGATGTCGGTCCCCACCCGGAGCGGGACGTGCAGGTCCGCGACCGCGCTCGTACGGGTGAACCGCGGGTCGACGTGGATGATCGTCGCGCCCCGCGCCTTGGCCTCCATCACCCACTGGAACCCGACCGGATGGCACTCGGCCATGTTCGAGCCCTCGATGACGATGCAGTCGGAGTTCTGCAGGTCCTGCTGGAAGGTCGTGGCGCCGCCACGGCCGAACGAGGCCCCCAGACCGGGGACCGTGGCGGAGTGTCAGATACGGGCCTGGTTCTCGATCTGTATCGCGCCGAGCGAGGTGAAGAGCTTCTTGAGGAGGTAGTTCTCCTCGTTGTCGAGGGTCGCGCCGCCGAGGCTGGCCAGACCGAGGGTCCGGCGGAGGCGTGTGCCGTCCTCGTCCTCCCACTGCCAGCCGTCCCGGCGTGCGGCGATGACCCGGTCGGCGATCATGTCCATCGCCGTGTCCAGGTCCAGGGACTCCCAGTCGGTGCCGTTCGGGCGCCGGTAGAGCACCTTGTGCGACCGTGCGGATCCCGTGGTGAGCTGGAGGCTGGCCGAGCCCTTCGGGCAGAGCCGGCCGCGTGAGATGGGCGAGTCCGGGTCCCCTTCGATCTGGGTGACCTGACCGTCCGTGACGAAGACCCGCTGGCCGCAGCCGACGGCGCAGTACGGGCAGATCGACTTGACGACCTTGTCCGCGGTGCTGACGCGCGGCTTGAGCGCATCCGTACGGGAACTGCGTACGGCCGCCCCGCGCCCGGACGGATCGGAGCCGGTCATCTGGCGATAGACCGGCCATGAACCGATCCACCTGGGGATTCCCATCTGCTCTCCTCAACGATCTTGCAAGGTGCGCAAGGCCCTACCCAGCTCGAACCCGTTTATTCCGGTTTATTCCGGCTGTTCACGCCGGCTCGTGGCGATGGGCGCTCGCGTACACGGTTAGGCCTGCGAGCCGGCGGTTCACCGCACGGGCCAAGGGTAGGGCTTGGCATCCGAGCGGCGAATCGAGGAGGAAAATTGGTCCGCTTCGGCTATTTCCTGTCGTCGGAGGAGCACAGCCCGGACGCGCTGGTCCAGCAGGCCAGGCTGGCCGAACAGGCCGGGTTCGAGGGACTGTGGATCTCCGATCACTTCCACCCGTGGCTGGAGGAGCAAGGGGAGAGCGGCTTCGTCTGGTCGGTGATCGGCGCGATCTCGCAGGTCTGCGAGCTGCCCATCACGACCGCGGTGACCTGCCCCACCGTCCGGATTCATCCGGCGATCGTGGCGCAGGCCGCGGCGACGTCCCAGATCCTGACGGGAGGACGCTTCCGGCTGGGCGTCGGCTCGGGCGAGGCGCTGAACGAGCACATCCTCGGAGACCGCTGGCCGAGCGCCGACGAGCGCCTGGAGATGCTGGAGGAGTCCATCGAGGTGATCCGGAAGCTGTTCACCGGTGAGCAGGTCACCCATCGTGGGCGCCACTACACGGTCGAAACCGCGCGCCTCTACTCCCTACCGGACCAGGCCCCGCCGATCCTCGTCTCGGGATTCGGTGAGAAGGCCGTCCGGCTGGCCGGCCGCGTGGGGGACGGGTTCGTCTCCGTCCAGCCGGAGGCCGACCACGTACGGCTCTTCAAGGAGGCCGGCGGGGACGGCAGGCTCACCCAGGGCGGGCTGAAGGTCTGCTGGGGCGCGGACGAGGACAAGGCCCGCGAGACCGCGTACCGGCTCTGGCGCAATGAGGGGATACCGGGCGAGGCGGCGCAGCTGCTGCCGCTTCCGCGGCACTTCGAGCAGCTGTCCGAGCTCGTCACCCCGGACATGCTCTCCCACGCCTGCGGACCCGACGTGGACACCCATGTGCAGGCGATCCGCCCGTACATCGAGGCGGGCTTCGACGAGATCTACATCTCCCAGATCGGTCCCGAGCAGGAAGGCTTCTTCCGGTTCTACGCGGAGGAGGTGCTGCCCCGGCTGCGGGACGGCCAGGACCGTACGGGCGGCGCCGGCCTGGAATGAGCCCCGCCGCCCGGTGCCAGGACGGCACCGGGCGGCGGGGAGCGGTCGGGTCAGAGACGGGTCTGTCGCCTGCGGCCTTGGTCCTCGCCACCCTGGGTGTCCCCGGTGGTCTCAGACGGATCGGGCGCGCCGGACGCGTGTTCCTCGGTGAGTTCGGCTTCGTCGTCCTGCGGGTTCTTGGACTGGGCTCGTCTATCGGTCATTGGTCTCGAGTCTTTATCGCGACGTTCTGCCATGTCTGATATCTGACCCGGAACCGCACCCCGAAACTGGGACATGATGCCCCTTGCCCGGCTCTTGGGAAAAAGCGCACACAGGGGGGTGGTGTGGTGACCTGAGGCCAGGCGACTAATCATGCTATAAGCGGATTATGAGTCATTTGTCCGTGCTCGGCTGACGCGCCCCGATGGAATGGCCGCCGGCGTCGACGGCGCGTGCGGCCCGGTCTGCGGGCCGCCTTGAAGACGTACTGAAAGTTCTCCCAGCCCCCGAGGGGAGTGGTCCCGGGCTTCTGTGAGCCTGCTCTGGAGTCCCGCGCGTACGGAGGGCCATTCGGAGTCGATGACGCTGAAATAGACGCTGTCGCGATAGTGACCGGTGCTCAGAAGACGGTGGTTACGCCATACACCTTCTCGTACGGCTCCGATCTTCGTGATCGCCCGTTGAGACCGCAGGTTACGGGCATCGGCCTTCATCGCGACGCGGCCAACACGGTGCTCTTCGAAGGCGAGTTCCAGAAGCAGGTACGTCGCTTCGGTGTTGACTCCCGAGGCCCACTGGCTGGGCGTGATCCATGTCCAGCCGATCTCGACGGTGCGGTCCGCTGGACGGACATCTATGTAGCTGGTGCTCCCGACGGCCTGGCCGGTATGGGTGCTGATGATCGCGAACGGAAGCCGGGTGCCGTTCTCCTGCTCCCTCAGCGCATCTGTGATCAAGGCCTTGATGTCGTCCGGGGCGCGGGGCGTTGGCTTGTCGAGGTACGTCCAGATCTCGTCATGCGCAGCGGCCTGGAGCAACTCTTCGGCGTGCGAGTGGGCCAGGGGTTCGAGGCGCACACGATGGCCGGTGAGGACGATCGGGCGAAGGTTCATCGGGCATCCACGTCGTAGGGGAGGACATGCCGGTCTCCAGGAAGGACCACTGGGCGTGTGCCCGAGATCTTCGAGGACCTGGTCGGTTCCCTCGATCACGTCGGCCTCATCCATGATCTTGCTGCCCTGCATGATGTCCAGCGGGTAGTAGCTGTCACCGAGCTGGAGCGGCTCGTTATCCGCGTACATCACCCTCCGGCGTACTCCGACGTCTTCCGGGCACGTAGCGAGCACGGAAGCGAAAAGAGGCCAAGTTAAAGAGCGAAGGCCCAGGTTCCCGGATGCGGGTTGACCTGGGCCTTTGTGGTTGGAGCGGGCGACGGGAATCGAACCCGCGTAGCCAGTTTGGAAGTAGAGGCGCACCTTACCGGGCAAGGGGCGCCCCCGGGACTGCCCGAGAAGCGCGTTCCGGCATCCGGGCGCTGTTTCTCTCCTGGGTGTTAGAGGAGCCTGTGATCCTACGGACATGACATTCGAGACCAATGACCTGCTGCCTGATCCGGCCGCCCTGATCGAAGAGACGGACTGGGACTCCCTGGAACACGCCTACGGACCGGCGGAGGACACCGCCCTTCGTCTGGTTGAGCTCCTCGACGAGGATCTCGAGGTCCAGGCCAACGCACTCGGACAGCTCGACATGTCCGTGCTTCACCAGGGTTCCCTCTACAGCGCCACCCCTCCGGTGGCGCTGTTCATCGCCGCGATCATCGGGCATCCCCGTACGCTGGCCGAGCACGAGAGCGCCTTCCCCTGGGACAACCGCCGCCGTCCGTTCCGCGCCGCCCTGCTCGAATGGCTCGGCCTGATGGCCGAATCCGCCGCCTACGAGGATCCCGACGACGGCGTGGAAGGGGACGAGCCGGACGTCACCGAATCCTGCCGGGCGATCCGCCCCGCGATCTACAGCGCCGTCGCCCCCTACCTCGACGACCCCGCCCCCGCCGTACGCGAAGCCGCCATCGGCGCGGCCGTCTGGCTGCTGAAGACCCCCGAACTCGTCAACCACAGACCGCCGGCCGCGCGGCTGCTCAAGGAGTCGTTGGCCTCCAGCGATGACCGGCGCGAACGCGCCGCCGCAGTCCTCACCCTCGGCGCGTGGGAGCAGGACACCGCAAATCTGCTCGCGGATCCCGACCCCGCCATCCGCGCCTGCGCGGCCCTCGCCCCCGGTCCCACCCAGAACGCCGAGGCCACGCGGGTGCTGCTGGATGCGCTGGGGGATCCGGCGACGGCAGACTCCTGGTTCCCCGAGCCGTTGCCCCAGTTCGAGGGATGGTTCCGCTTCACGCTGCTGGAGGCGCTGATCGAGCGCGTCTCTACGTTCGAGGAACTGCTCCCGGCGGCGCTGGCGATCGCCCGGATCACCAGCGCCTACACCGTCGACCGCGAATGGGGCCCCCTCCTGGTCAAGGCGTTCCCCGACAGCTACATCCGGGGGACCGAACTGACCGACGCCCAGCGCTCGTTCCTCCAGGCCCTCTCCGAGAACGACGATTGCTGGGGCAAGATCGCCAACCCGCGCGTCTGGCTCCGCAAAATCGGCCTCCCCGAAGAACGCGCCGAGATCCAGGCACTCCTGGAGTGATCCCCGACCACAGGGGAGAGGCGTGACGTGACGCGGATGGGCCACGCTTCGACCCGGGCCGCGCTCATCTATCAGCACACCAGCCAGGACAGAGATCAGGCGATCGCAAAGGCGCTCGGCGAGGCCCTGGCGACGGCTCGGAAGGGCACGGCGAACCGATCGGGCAAGTAGCGGGCACGGAAGTGAAGTAAGTTGGTGGATGATCAAAGGCCCAGGTCCCCGAGTGCGGGTTGACCTGGGCCTTCGTGTGTGGAGCGGGCGACGGGAATCGAACCCGCGTAGCCAGTTTGGAAGACTGGGGCTCTACCATTGAGCTACGCCCGCGCGGCACCGAGTGATCAAGGACAGGCTCGATCACCGACGTGGCACGTCCGTAGCGTACCGGCTTTCCGGTGTGCTTGTTGTAGCCGTCTCCGCGGCCGGTGATCTCCAAGGCCCGGGCGCCCCCGCCGAGCCCGGCCGCCTGCCGACGAACCCGCGCGGGGCCCGGCCGGAGGTCTGTGGAGGCGACGTCGTCCCGATCGGCACTACACTGCTCAGGTCGCCACGTGGCGTGCGCCCCCGGGTCGCGTCACGCAGTGGTCGACGGGGTGTGGCGCAGCTTGGTAGCGCGCGTGCTTTGGGTGCACGAGGCCGTGGGTTCGAATCCCGCCACCCCGACGTCGGGCCCCCGGCCGTGCGTTCGCCGCCGGGTCGTCCTCGCGCTGCCGGTCATGGCACCACGGTGACCGTCAGGCCGGGGAGCGCGGGGACTCGGTAGTCACCAGGTTCGGCCGTGATCGCATGGGCCAGTTCCTCACACGCCGGCCCTGGCAGGGTCACCTCGAGTGCGTGGTCCGTGTGGGCGTGACCGAAATCCGGCCCGGGCAGCAACACCACCGGGAGGGCGGGTCCGCCGGTCAGGATGAGTGCGTTGCCATGGGGGATCCGGCCCGGGAGGACGCGGGTGAACTGCGAGACGTGCTTTGACCCGATGGTGAGCCTGAGCTCGTCGCCGCCGACGGCCTCCAGCTGATCGAAGAACAGGTATCCGGTGCCCGAGCCGTCCCGTCTCGCCCCTTCCCGGACGCCTTCGAGGACGTCGGGCTCCGCGGCGAGTGAAGGCCGGTCCAGATCGGTGATCAGCATCGGCAGCCGGGGTCCCAGTGTGGTGACGAGCCCTTCGACGTTCCATGACTGCGCGGCGTGCAACTCGTCCGTCGTGACGCCGACGAAACGAACTGTCCCATCGGGACGGGGCCTACTGCCCTGTACGGCACTGGTGCGTGCCATTCCAGGCGATCAGCTCCCGCATAGCGCTCCTGGAGCAGTGCGTCGATCGCGTCCCAGCCCCATCATCGTCGATGTCCTGAAAAGGACGAAGATATCGGCTCGGATCCCCGGCCCGCGGATCCCATCCCCTGGTTTTTCCTCCGGGCCGTGCCGGATGTCCTTACCAGGTTCGTCTTCGCTCGTATAGCTTCACACCAGGATGTGGCGGGGTGGGGGTCTGTTCATGGGGCGAAAGCGGATGCGGCCCGAAATGAGCCAAAGGCGAATGATCTGGTGGTGGGTCGCGATTATCCTGCTGTCTCTGGTGCCATGGCAGGCCGGGGAAATGCAGCTATGGCTTTTGCCGATCCTCGTGTGGGGATACTACGAGTTGTGCGCCTGCCCAACGGTGTGCAGCGTGCGGACGATGCGCGGCGGCCTGTGCCGTAATCCCGCTTTCGGCCGCCTGTACGCGTGCAGGGAGCAGCCCGCGCATGCCCGGCTCAAAAACGATGCCTTCTTGCGGCTGCTCCTCATGCGCCGGAGTCATCCACTCCTGGCATCGCCCGCTCGCGGGCCGCGCGGAGGCCAGGCGAGCCGTGAACGCGCGTCGGACCGGGCCACGGTGCAATCCCGTCAGGCCCTGATGGTCTTCCTCACGGTGGCAGGAACGATCGCCGGAGTGATCGTAGGAGTGGTCCAGTCGCTCCTCGCGGCCTTGGCCTGAACGGAGGCGGCCACCCGCCTGAGGAGGCGCGACACCGAGACGGCGGGCGATGCCGGGCTCGTTCGGACAGGGCGCCGGGGCGGTGCGACGCGTACGGCGATCGGCCGCACTTCCGCCGCACGGACGTCCTCTCCGCCGGAGCGGACCCAACGCACCGGTTCGTCACGTGAGCCGCTGCGGCCCGTCCCGGGCCGCTCGGCGTCTCCGGCTATAACCTTGGGTCAGGGCGTGAGATGAGGGCCAGGACGCACAGCGATGCCCGGCGTCGAAGCGACATGATCGAAGAATCCGGTGACGATCAGGTCCCGCCAGAGGTGGCGATCCTCGTGGGACTGCAGGGGTCCGGCAAGTCGACCTTCTTCCGGGACCGGCTGGCGGGCACGCACAAGCACGTGAGCAAGGACAACTTCCGCAACGCCAGGCGGCGTCAGGACCGCCAGATGCGCATGATCACGGAGGCTTTGGAGTCGGGCGAGAACGTCGCGGTCGACAACACGAACCCCTCCCCCGCCGAGTGGCGGCCCATCATCGAGCTGGCTCGCCGCCATGGCGCCCGGGTGATCGGCTACTGGTTCCCCCCGGACGTCCCCGGATCGCTGCGGCGCAACGCGGCCCGGGAATCCCGGGACCGGGTGCCCGATGTCGGGATCTTCACCACCCTCCGCCGGCTGAACCGGCCTGGAGCGTCCGACGGGTTCGACGACCTCCGGGTCGTACGGTTCGACGGCGCCGGCGGGTTCGAGATCACCGACATGGCCGAAGAGGACCAGGCCGAAACCGGCAGGCCCGCGGAGGACCAGGTCCCCACGGGGCCGCCGACCGGCGAAGAGGCTCCCGGCCCGCAGGCTTGAAGAACCGTCCCTCCGCCCACCCTGCCGCCGCCGTGTCCGATCTTCCCGGCATCATGGACAGCGCCCTGATCGTCGCCCTGGTCGCGTCGGCGGGAGCGAACCTGAGGAGAGGGAGAGCGCATGGAATACACCCGGCTGGGGTCATCGGGCCTGAAGGTCTCGCGGATCTGCCTCGGCATGATGAGCTACGGAGACCCGGCGTCGCGTGAATGGTTCCTCGGCGAGGACGCCGCCGAGCCGATCGTCCGGCGGGCGGTCGAGGGGGGGATCAACTTCTTCGACACCGCCGACATGTACTCCGAGGGCGTGAGCGAAGAGATCACCGGGCGGCTGCTCGCCGGACTCTTCCCGGACCGTGAGGACTACGTCCTCGCCACCAAGGTCTATTTCCCGATGGGCTCGGGGCCGAACGACCGGGGTCTTTCCCGCAAGCACGTCCTGGCGAGCATCGACGCCTCACTGAAGAGGCTCGGCACCGACCATGTCGACCTCTACCAGATCCATCGCTGGGACCCCGAGACGCCGATCGAGGAGACCATGGGCGCGCTGCACGACGTGGTGCGGTCGGGCAAGGCGCGCTACATCGGGGCCTCCAGCATGTACGCCTGGCAGTTCGCCAAGGCGCAGCACACAGCCGAGCGGAACGGCTGGACGAAATTCACCTCGATGCAGAACCACTACAACCTGATCTACCGCGAGGAGGAGCGCGAGATGATCCCGCTCTGCCTCGACCAGGGCGTGGGCGTCATCCCGTGGAGCCCGCTGGCCCGGGGCGTCCTGGCCGGCGATCAGGAGCGGGGCGGCCGCCGTGACACCGTACGGGCCGGCAGCGACCGGTTCGCCGACGACATGTACACCGAGGCCGACTTCGACGTCATCGAGGTGGTGCGCGCCATCGCCGGTGAGCGTGGGGTCCGTCCGGCCCGGATCGCGCTGGCGTGGCTGCTCGGCAGGCCGGGAGTGGCCGCCCCCATCGTCGGGGCCACCAAGCTCGGGCACCTCGAGGACGCCATCGCGGCCTCGGAGATGACGTTGACCGAGGATGAGATCACCCGGCTGGAGGCTCCGTACCGGCCGCACCCGATCCTCGGCCACTCCTGACCGGGCGTGAGCCGGGGACCCGGCGGCCTCTACCCGCCGAGGCGGCCGACGGCGCCGCCTACGACTCCTCGGACCCGAACAGGATCCACGAGGTCTTCCGGGAGGTCATCTCCGATTTCCGGCCTTTGGGGTGCGCCTGGCCGTACGAGCGTGTACTCATGCTCACGGGGAGGAAAAGGAATCTGGGCGCGAGGATGAAGCGCATGGGAGAGGTGAGTACGCGCGCACTGCCGAGACCCCATAGACTTGACGCGCGAAAGGCGTGCGGCGCTGCGTTCAAGCGTGCCCGCACCGATGCCGAGGATGCGCCCAGCAGCCCGTCGCTGTAAGCAAACGGCGCCGCGATCGCGCTGGATCAAGGAGAGCTACCCTAGTGAAGACCGATGTTGAGGAGCTGACCCCCACCCGGGTCAAGCTCACCGTCGAGGTGCCGTTCGATGAGCTGAAGCCCAACCTCGACAAGGCGTACAAGGAGCTCTCGCAGCAGGTGCGGATCAAGGGCTTCCGCCCCGGCAAGGTGCCCGCCCGGCTGATCGACCAGTACGTCGGCCGTGGTGCGGTCCTGCAGGAGGCCGTCAACGACGCGCTGCCGGAGCTGTACGGCCGGGCCGTCGAGGAGTCCGAGGTCTTCGTCCTCGGGCAGCCCGAAGTCGAGATCACCAACCTTGACGACGGCAAGGACTTCTCCTTCACCGCCGAGGTCGACGTCCGCCCGAAGTTCGAGATCCCGGACTACGAGGGCCTCGAGGTCACCGTCGACGACGCCGCCGTCACGCCGGAAGAGGTCGAGGAGGCCATCGGCAACCTGCGGGAGCGCTTCGCCGCGCTGACCGCCGCCAACCGGCCCGCCGAGAACGGCGACTTCGTCTCGATCGACCTGGCCGCCACGATCGATGGTGAGGACGTCGAGGACGCCCGCACCACCGGCTACTCCTACGAGGTCGGCAGCAAGTCCTCTGTCGAGGGTCTCGACGACGCGCTCGTGGGCATGAGCGCCGAGGAGTCCAAGACCTTCACCACCACCCTCGTGGGGGGTGAGCGGGACGGCCAGGAGGCCGAGGTCACCGTCACCGCGCACAGTGTCAAGGTCAAGGAGCTGCCGGAGCTCGACGACGAGTTCGCCCAGCTGGCGAGCGAGTTCGACACCATCGAGGAGCTGCGGGCCGACGTCGGCCAGCGGCTCGAGCGCCAGAAGCGCGGGCAGCAGCTGGGCCAGGCTCGGGACAAGGCCCTCGAGGCCCTGCTCGACAAGATCGACATGCCGTTGCCCGACGGAGTCGTCGAGAACGAGGTCTCCCGCCGTAACGAGCAGCTCCAGCAGCAGCTCGATTACGCCGGCCTGACCAAGGAGGACTACCTCAAGGACCAGGAGAAGTCCGAGGAGGAGTTCGAAACCGAGATCGCCGAGGCGGCGCGCCAGGCGGTCAAGGGCGGCTTCGTCCTCGACCAGCTCGCGCTCCAGGAGGAGCTGGGCGTCGAGAACGAGGAGCTCAGCGAATACGTCGTCACGCAGGCGATGCAGATCGGCCTGCAGCCGCAGCAGCTCGCCCAGCACCTCACCGAGAGCGGACAGCTCCCGGCCCTGGTGTCGGAGGTCCTGCGGACCAAGTCGCTCAACCTCCTGGTCCAGAACGTCAAGATCACTGATGAGTCGGGGACCGAGCTCGACGTCGAGGCGATCCAGCGGGAGCTGAGCGGAGAGACCGTCCAGGCCACCTCCGAGGAGGCCGCCGAGGCCGAGGCCGACGCTCCGGCCGAGGAGACGCCGGTCGACACGCCCGCCGACACGGCGGACGCCAAGACCGAGGACAAGGCCGAGGACAAGACCGAGGCCTGATATCACCACTGCGCCGAGCACCGGCCGGCGCCGCCTTCCAGGGCGGCGCCGGCCGGTGTCTTTTCCCGGGCCTTCAGGGCTCACACGCACATGCCGGGGCGCTCGTGCGCGGCCGGCCACAGGAGCCCTGAGGCGGGGTATGGGCTCGCGGGCGCCGCACGTGGGGGCCCGGGGCGGTGGCCGTGGCCGCCGCCGTGTGAAGGCGTCAATGCCCGCCGTACGTATCCGGCGATGCGGCACAGTGATCCAACGCCGTACGCCCCCAGCGAAAACGCGGCTCTCCCGGCTTAAGCGGTCCGTGGAGCGCGTTAATGTCCAATCATCTGACCCGATACAGACCGGAGGAACCGGTGAGCATGCCTCCGACGTTCGACGACCCGACGCGCATTGTGTCCCGGGTGGCCGAGGCGCCCCTGCTGCCGCTTGGCGACCAGCTGTTCCAGCGGCTCCTGCGCGAGCGCATCATTTTCCTGGGCCAGCAGGTCGATGACGATATCGCCAATCGAATCTGCGCCGAGCTGTTGCTGCTTTCGGCCGAAGACGGCAAGCGGGACATCTACCTGTACATCAACTCGCCCGGCGGCTCGGTGACGGCCGGTATGGCGATCTACGACATCATGCAGTACGTCCCGAACGACGTCGCCACGGTGGGCATGGGCCTGGCCGCCTCCATGGGGCAGTTCCTGCTGGCCGCGGGCACGCCGGGCAAGCGTTACGCGCTGCCGCATGCCCGGATCATGATGCACCAGCCGTCCGGCGGCATCGGCGGCACCGCCTCGGACATCAAGATCCAGGCCGAGCAGATGCTCTACGTCAAGCGCACACTGGCCGACCGGATCGCGTTCCACACCGGTCAGCCGGTCGAGCAGATCGAGCGTGACTCCGACCGCGACCGTTGGTTCACGGCCGAGGAGGCCCAGGACTACGGGCTCGTAGACCACGTGGTGGGCAGCGCCGTCCAGGTGCCGTCTGAGGGCCCGGTCTCCTGACTTACGTACGACTAGCGGAGGCAGTGAAGTGAGCGACCTCATCAGGCCCGGCATCCAGATGGGCGGCCAGGTCATGCCCATCGAAAGCCGATACATCATTCCGTCCTTCGTGGAGCGGACGGCGTACGGGGTCAAGGAGATGAACCCGTACAACAAGCTCTTCGAGGAGCGGATCATCTTCCTCGGGGTCCAGATCGACGACGCGTCCGCCAACGACGTGATGGCCCAGCTGCTGACGCTGGAGTCGATCGACCCGGACCGCGACATCAGCATGTACATCAACTCGCCCGGCGGCTCGTTCACGGCGATGACGGCCATCTACGACACGATGCAGTTCGTCAAGCCGGACGTCCAGACGGTCTGCATCGGCCAGGCCGCCTCGGCGGCGGCCGTCATCCTGGGCGCCGGCACGCCCGGCAAGCGGGCGGCGCTGCCGCACTCGCGGATCCTGATCCACCAGCCGGCCACCGAGGGCACGTACGGCCAGTCCAGCGACATCGAGATCCAGGCGCGCGAGATCATGCGGGTCCGTGACCAGCTCGAGGAGATCCTCGCCCGGCACAGCGGACAGAAGATCGAACAGGTCCGCAAGGACATCGAGCGCGACAAGATCTTGACCGCGGAGGAGGCCAAGGAGTACGGCTTGGTCGACGACGTCTTCGCGAGCAGGAAGCGCAGTGCCGAGGTAGTGTCGTCCTAAGACGGCGGGGACTCCCGGGTCATGCCGGGCCTCGCCGACATACTTGCCAGCGAGGGGCTTACCTGCTCCCCGGAGACGGTAACGTCGAAGCCGACGTCGAGAGCTTCAAGCCGAAGGATCGCACCGCAAGATGAAGGCGGACGGTCCCACGAAAAGGAGACAGTTGGGTGGCACGTATCGGCGACGGTGGTGATTTGCTCAAGTGCTCATTCTGTGGAAAGAGCCAGAAGCAGGTCAAAAAGCTCATCGCGGGTCCGGGCGTGTACATCTGCGACGAGTGCATAGATCTCTGTAACGAGATCATCGAGGAGGAGCTCTCCGAGACCTCCGATCTGAAGTGGGACAACCTGCCCAAGCCGCGGGAGATCTACGAATTCCTGGACTCCTACGTCATCGGGCAGGTGGCCGCCAAGAAGGCATTGTCGGTCGCCGTCTACAACCACTACAAGCGGATCCAGTCCGGGGACGGTCGTGAGGACGCGGTCGAGCTGGCCAAGTCCAACATCCTCCTGCTCGGCCCGACCGGGTCGGGCAAGACGCTCCTCGCGCAGACGCTCGCCAAGCTGCTGAACGTCCCCTTCGCGATCGCGGACGCCACCGCGCTCACCGAAGCGGGTTACGTGGGGGAGGATGTCGAGAACATCCTGCTCAAGCTGATCCAGGCGGCGGACTACGACGTCAAAAAGGCCGAGACCGGCATCATCTACATCGACGAGGTGGACAAGATCGCTCGTAAGAGCGAGAACCCGTCCATCACCAGGGATGTGTCCGGTGAGGGTGTTCAGCAGGCGCTGCTCAAGATCCTCGAGGGCACGACGGCGTCGGTGCCTCCCCAGGGCGGCCGCAAGCATCCGCACCAGGAGTTCATCCAGATCGACACGACCAACGTGCTCTTCATCTGCGGTGGAGCCTTCGCGGGACTCGAGAAGATCGTCGAGTCCCGGGTGGGCAAACAGGGCATGGGCTTCAACGCGGTGATCCGCTCGAAGGCCGATTTCGAAAAGTCGATGGACGTGTTCGCCGACGTCATGCCCGAGGACCTGCTGAAGTTCGGGATGATCCCCGAGTTCGTCGGCCGGCTTCCGGTGATCACGAACGTGCACAACCTCGACCGGGAAGCGTTGATCAGCATCCTGACCGAGCCCAAGAACGCGCTGGTCAAGCAGTACCATCGGCTGTTCGAGCTCGACGGGGTGGACCTGGAGTTCACCGAGGACGCGCTCGAGGCCATCGCCGACCAGGCGATCCTGCGCGGCACCGGGGCCCGGGGCCTGCGGGCGATCCTGGAGGAGGTGCTCCTCTCGGTGATGTACGAGGTGCCGAGCCGGGCCGATGTGGCCCGCGTCGTGATCACGCGCGAGGCGGTCCTCGAGCACGTGAACCCGACGCTCGTCCCACGTGAGCGGACCAAGCGCGAACCACGCGAGAAGTCCGCCTAGAAGACCGGGTCACCTGACCTGCGGAAAGCCCCGGCGGCCACGGCCACCGGGGCTTTCCGTCATTCCGGGTCCGGTGCCCCTCCGCGGGATCCTCCGGGTCCCCGCGCGCCCGGCCGATGGGGCCGGGCGAGCGGGGCCGGTGAGCGCGGGAACGCTCGGGCTATTTCTCCGTCTCGATGTCGCGACGCATGCTGCGCATGGTCGAGGCCACCTCGCTGGAGGTCTTGCTCGCCGGAGGCGTCAACGTCGTGGAGGTGTTGGGGAGCGGGATGATCTCCCCGAAGGAGGTCTCGGTCGCCCAGGCGCAGATCGCGGTGGAGTAGGACATCGTCGAGATGGCCGTCCGGACCGACGCGCAGACGGCCTTTCCCGCTCCTCCGGCCTCGACCTCGGTCACCGAAGTCGACACCGCACTCGAGGACGACCGGGCCACCTGGGACCGGAACCCGTTCACGAACTTGTCCGGGCTTCCCAGATTGCCGGTGCCGCCGACGAAGATGTAGCGGGTCGTGCTGTCCGAATAGACCGCGGTCTGGACGTCCTTGATCTGCCCGAACGTGGAGCTGCGCAGCTGGGACTTCAGGCTGTTCATCGTCAGGGCGGACGAACTCTCCCCGGACGAGTCGCGGGCCAGGCCGCCGGCCGAGGAAGGCGTGGCGATCTGGTACTCCTTGCCGCCGGAGGCCACCACGACGACCACCACCGCCAGCACCACGATCAGGGCGAGGCCGCCGCCGACGAGACCCAGGATCAGGCCGGTCCTCGACTTGCGGGGCGGGGGGTAGGGAGCCTGGCCGAACGCCGGCTGCCCGTACGGCTGCTGCCCCGGAGACGGGGATGCGTAGGGAGGCTGGCCGCCGGGCTGTGGCCCGTAACCGGGCTGTCCGGGGGGCTGCTGGCCATAGGGGGACTGCCCGTGCCCGGGCTGGCCATACCCGGGCTGGCCATATCCCGGCTGGCCATACGCGGGCTGGCCGGATCCGGGCTGGCCATACCCTGGCTGCCCATATCCCGGCTGGCCGGATTCGGGGGCGCCACCGTACGGCGAGCCGCCCTGGCCCGGTGGGGGGTTCCAACCGCTCATCGTTACTCCTCAGCGTCGCCGGGCTTCGCGTCGGCGGCGCGCTCAGCTCGGTCAGTCGTGCGACTGCCCAGATCATTCTCGTGCATAGGACTCATATGTGGGTCGACGCGTTCCGCGGTGTCAGACCTCCGTAGAATCTCCCCCCGTGAACGAGCCCAAGGAGAGCGGCCGCAGAACCGCCGACGTCGACCTGCCCAGCCAATACACGCCGGCGGACGTCGAGGGCAGACTCTATGAACGGTGGGTGGAGGCGGGTCTGTTCACCGCCGACCCTGATCGTCACAGTGCCCGCCCGCACTTCTCCATGGTGATTCCGCCACCAAACGTGACCGGATCGTTGCACATGGGGCATGCGCTCGACCACTCCATCCAGGACGCGCTGGTCCGGCGCCGCCGCATGCAGGGGTACGAGGCGTTGTGGCTGCCCGGCATGGACCACGCCGGCATCGCGACGCAGAACGTGGTGGAGCGGGAGCTCGCCAAGGAGGGACTGTCGAGGCACGACCTCGGCAGGGAGGCGTTCGTCGAGCGGGTCTGGCAGTGGAAACAAGAGTCCGGTGGCCGCATCCTCGGTCAGATGAAGCGGCTCGGTGACAGCGTCGACTGGTCCCGCGAGCGGTTCACGATGGACGAGGGCCTGTCCCGGGCGGTTCAGACGATCTTCAAGCGGTTGTACGAGGACGGGCTGATCTACCGGGCCGAGCGGATCATCAACTGGTGCCCGCGGTGCCTCACCGCCCTGTCCGACATCGAGGTCGAGCACGAGGAGCGTGAGGGCGAGCTGGTCTCGATCCGCTACGGTTCGGGCGAGGACTCGATCGTCGTCGCCACCACGCGGGCGGAGACCATGCTCGGGGACACCGCGATCGCGGTTCACCCCGACGACGAGCGCTATCGCCACATGGTCGGCCGCGAGGTCGAGCTCCCGCTGACCGGCCGGCGCATCCCGGTCGTGGCGGACGAGCACGTGGATCCGTCCTTCGGCACCGGCGCGGTGAAGGTCACCCCCGCGCACGACCCGAACGACTTCGAGATCGGCCGCCGCCATTCACTGCCCTCCCTGACCGTCATCGACGAGCACGGCACGATCACGGTCCACGGTCCGTTCCTCGGGCTGGACCGGTTCGAGGCGCGTCCGGCCGTGGTGGCGGCGCTGCGCGAGGAGGGCCGGATCGTCAAGGAGATCCGCCCGTACGAGCACGCGGTGGGGCACTGCCAGCGGTGCGGCACGGTCGTCGAGCCGAGGGTCTCCCTCCAGTGGTTCGTGCGCGTCGAGCCGCTCGCCAAGGCGGCCGGAGACGCCGTGCGCGACGGCCGGGTGCGGATCCAGCCGCCGGAGCTGGCCGCGCGCTATTTCGCCTGGGTCGACAACATGCACGACTGGTGCATCAGCCGTCAGTTGTGGTGGGGCCACCGCATCCCCGTGTGGTACGGGCCGGACGGGGAGGTCGTCTGCGTCGGCCCCGACGAGGAGGCGCCCGAGGGCTGGGAGCAGGACACCGACGTGCTCGACACGTGGTTCTCCTCGGCGCTGTGGCCGTTCTCGACCCTCGGCTGGCCCGACGACACTCCGGATCTGCGCCGGTTCTATCCGACCAGCGTCCTCGTCACCGGCTACGACATCCTGTTCTTCTGGGTCGCCCGGATGATGATGTTCGGGCTCTACGCGATGGACGGCGTCGAGCCGTTCAAGGTCATCGCCCTGCACGGCATGGTCCGCGACCAGCACGGCAAGAAGATGTCGAAGTCCTTCGGCAATGTCGTGGACCCGCTGGACTGGATCGACCGCTACGGCGCCGACGCGACCCGCTTCACCCTCATGCGGGGCGCCAACCCGGGCGGCGACGTCCCGGTGGCCGAGGAGTGGGCACAGGGCTCGCGCAACTTCTGCAACAAGCTGTGGAACGCCGCCCGTTTCGCCCTCATGAACGGCGCGACGGTCGAGGGCCCGCTGCCGCGCGACCTGTCGGTGACCGACCGCTGGATCGTCTCGCGGCTGCAGCAGGTCACCGCGGAGGTGGACCGCCACTTCGAGGACTTCGACTTCGCCAAGGTCTGCGAGGTGCTCTATCACTTCGCCTGGGACGAGTTCTGCGACTGGTACGTCGAGCTGGCCAAGGTGCCCCTCGGGCACGGGGGGGACCCCGCCGCCGCGACCCGGCGGGTCTTGGGCGAGGTCCTGGACGTCCTGCTCAGGCTCCTGCATCCGGTCGCGCCGTTCGTGACCGAGGAGCTCTGGAGCGCCCTCCAGGCCCGGAAGGAGGCGGGCTCGATCATGCTCGCGCCGTGGCCGGTGGCCGCCGAGTCCAGGGTCGACGGCGCGGCGGAGGCCGAGATCGCCTCTCTGCGGCGGCTGGTCACCGAGGTCCGCCGGTTCCGTTCCGACCAGGGGCTCAAGCCGGGTCAGCGGGTGGTGGCCGTACTGGACTGGGCGGGATCCGCGCTCGCCCCGCACGAAGAGGCGATCCGGATGCTGCTGCGCCTGAACGTCCCCGCGGAGGGCTTCGCCCAGACGGCGGCTCTCGTCGTCGAGGGCGTCACCGTCCGTCTGGACACGGCGGGCGCCATCGATGTGAAGGCCGAGCGGGCACGCCTGGAGAAGGATCTCGCGGGTGCCCGCAAGGAGGCCGAGCAGGCCCGGCGCAAGCTCGGCAACGAGGCGTTCATCGCCAAGGCCCCTGAGGCCGTCATCGCGAAGAACCGCGACCGGCTGACACAGGCCCAGGCGGACATCGCGCGCATCGAGGCACAGCTCGCCGCGCTCCCGGCGGCCTGACCGCACCGCGGCGTCGGGGGGCCCGGGTCGCCGGGCTCCCCGACGCCGGGAACCGGCGACACGTCCACCCCGATGGGGCTCCCGGGCGTCTGAGGATCCTCTGACGGCCCGGCGGCGGCCGGGCCGGGTTCCGTGGCTGGCGCGTGAGTCCCGGTGTCCCGAGCGGGACACCGGGACTCCGGACGTGCCGGCGCTGTCGCGGGCCGATCCGCTCTCGTAGGCTCACCGCATGAACGGGCGCACTGAGACACTGTGGGACCACGACGGCTACTGCGCGGCGGCCGAGGCGGAGATCGCGCGCTTCGTCGAACTCGTGGAGGAGGCCGATCCGGCCACGGCGGTGCCGACCTGTCCGGGCTGGACCATGGCCGCGCTGGCGAAGCACCTCGGCTCCACGCACCGCTGGGCCGAGCACATCCTGCGCAACCGGGTCCAAGAGCGCGTCCGGTCCCGCGATTTCGAGGTCGAGCCGCCGGACACCGACGCCGGTCACGCGGCCTGGGTCGCGGCCGGCGCCCGGAGGCTCCTGGCGGCCCTGCGGGACGCCGACCGGGATGTCACCACCTGGACCTGGGCGGGCGACCGGGGTGTGGACTGGTGGTCGCGCCGGATGCTGCACGAGGTCCTGGTCCATCGCGTCGACGCGGAGCTGGCGCTGGGCCGCGAGCCCGCCGTCGGAGCCCACGTCGCGGTCGACGGGATCAACGAGTTCCTCGCCAATCTCGGCTCCGCCGGCTGGGTGGCCAAGCGCCTGCCCGAGGTGCGCGCGAACGGAGACACGCTGCACCTTCATTCCACGGACGCCGAGGGCGAGTGGATGATCGGCATCGGTCCGGACGGATTCACCTGGGCGCCCGGGCACGGCAAGGCGACGGTGGCGGTGCGGGGCTCGGCCGCCGATCTGTTGCTGCTCGCCTATGGCCGCGTTCCGGCGTCCGGGAGACGCTACGAGGTGTTCGGCGACGAGGGCCTGCTGGAGCGCTGGCTCAAGGCCACGGCCTTCTGACTCCGGGGGCGCCACCCCGTTGTCGAATGCCGAGTCGAATAACGGACTCCCCATACGCATTTGCCCATTTTGTCGCGATCGCTTTAATGCCACGACGCCATGACATAGAGTGCCGTGATCCGCAGGGGTCGTGACACGGACGCGACGCCACATCCTCACGCCAGGGTCGAGTGACCATCGGGGCCGGGGCCGACCGTCGGGCGGTGGCTCCCGGAGCAGTGAAGGAGACACGGTCGTGGGAGACGGGACCCGGCGGGCACTGCCCGGTGTCGACGTGAATTCGCCGAGCATCGCCCGTATGTACGACTACTACCTCGGTGGCAAGGACAACTACGCGGTCGACCGGGCCGCCGCCGACAGGCTCCTGGCCGTGGCACCGGAGATCGCCGAGCTCTCCAGGGCCAATCGCGCCTTCCTCGGCCGCGTCGTCCGCTTCCTCTCCGAGGCCGGTGTGCGGCAGTTCCTCGACATCGGCACCGGGCTGCCCACCCAGGACAATGTGCACCAGGTCGCGCAGGCCTGCGCACCGGACGCCCGGGTGGTCTATGTCGACAACGACCCGATCGTGCTCACCCACGCTCGCGCGCTCCTGGCCGAGAACCCCCAGACGCTCGTCGTGGACGCCGACCTCCTCGACCCCGCGAGCATCCTCGACAACCCGCGGATCAAGGCGCACCTCGACACCGGCCGGCCGATGGCGATCCTGCTCATCGCCATCCTGCACTTCCTCGCCGACGACGACAGGCCCTACGAGATCGTCGCGCGGCTGAGGGACGCCATGCCTTCGGGCAGCTATCTCGCCGTGTCCCATGTGGTCTCCGAGGTCCACCCGGAGGCCCTCAGCACGGCTCAGGACGTCTATCGCAGCTTCCTGAAGCGCACCGGGGACGCCCGCAGGACCCGGGAGGAGGTCCTGGGGTTCTTCGGCGATCTGGAGCTCCTGGATCCGGGGCTGGTCTATGTCAGCGAGTGGCGTCCGGACCCCGCCGACGCGGTCCTGGGCGCCGAGCGCGCGTGGATCGTCGGCGGCGTCGCCCGCAAGCCCTGACCCCGGTGCACGCCGGCAGGTCCTGACGCCCGCGAGCCGGTCCTCCCAGGACCGGGATTCCAGACCTCCGCCGTGTCGGCCGGCATGGGTCTTCCTGCCGTGTCACATCCCATGGATGGCCGCGGAGTCCGGCGCGTTGTCCTCTCTCGGTGAGGAGATATTCGGGCACGGCTCCGGCCGTGATGCACGATCCGATCAGGGCGGTCCTATTGGTCAAAAAACGCCTCGCCGAAAAGCCAGACGAATTTCCCTCCGCGGTCCGTCCGCTCCCGGGTGCGCACGGTCCCGAAAAGACCCTCGACAGGCCTCGGAAACGACGTCGCGTGGAGACGGGTGAGGATCTCGGACCGCCGGGGACGGGACCGCGCTCGCTTTCCCCTGTGGCCCTTCGTGGTCCTTGGGCGGCGCCGCCGGCCGGTCTGCGGAGCCGGGCGAAGGGCCTCGGAAGACCGTTCGAGCGCCGGTCCGGGCGGGGGGCGGCGCGATGGTGAGTAGGCTTTCAGTGTGACGGAACGGCCAGTATCTGACTACAGGAACACCGCGGCGGCGCTGCAGGACCGGCGGGTCGAGTGGGAGATCGATCCGACGATCGACCGGGTGCGTGATCTGGTCGACCTCCTCGGTTCGCCGCAACGGGCCTATCCGGTGATCCACGTCGCCGGAACCAACGGCAAGACGAGCACCGCCCGGATGATCGAGACGCTGCTCCGGGAGCGGGGTCTGCGCACGGGGCTCATGACGAGCCCGCATCTGCGGACGATGCGGGAGCGCATCGTCATCGACGGGCAGCCCATCGGCGAGGAGCAGTTCGTCGAGAGCTATGAGGAGATCGCGCCGTATGTGGACATGATCGAGGAGAAGCACGGCGTGAAGCTGTCGTTCTTCGAGGTCCTCACCGCCATGGGATTCGCCGCCTTCGCGGACGCTCCGGTGGACGTCGCGGTCGTCGAGGTCGGCATGGGGGGCACCTGGGACGCCACCAACGTCGCCGACGGAGCCGTGGCCGTCGTCACGCCGATCGGACTCGACCACACCGGCCATCTCGGCGAGACGATCGAGGAGATCGCCGGTGAGAAGGCCGGCATCATCAAGGACGGCGCGATCGCGGTCATCGGCCGGCAGCCTCTCGCCGCCGCCGAGGTGCTCCTGCGCCGGGCGTCCGAGACGGGGGCCACGGTGGCCCGGGAGGGCATCGAGTTCGGCGTGATCAACCGCGAGATCGGGGTCGGCGGCCAGCTGGTGACCCTGCAGGGCCTGCATGGCACCTATGACGAGATCTTCGTGCCGCTGTTCGGAGAACACCAGGTCAGCAACGCCGCCTGTGCGCTCGCCGCGGTGGAGGCCTTCGCCGGTGGAGCGCCGACCGCGGGAGAACCCGACCTGGACGCGGTGACCCGGGGAGCGGTGCCGGAGGCGTACGAGGGAGGCGACGGCGGTCTCGATCCTCGCCTTGTCCGCAGCGGCTTCGCCCAGGTCAGCTCGCCCGGACGGCTCGAGGTGGTGCGGACCGGTCCGACCGTGCTGCTGGACGCCACTCACAACCCGGCCGGGATGACGGCCACCGTCGAGACGCTCACCGACGCGTTCGGCTTCACCCGGCTGGTCGCGCTCTTCGCGGCGGCCGCCGACAAGGACATCGCGGGGATGCTCGAGCTGCTCGAGCCGATGGTCGAGGAACTCGTCGTGACCCGCAACTCCTCGCCGCGTTCGATGCCGCCGGAGGAGCTGGCGGAGCTCGCTGAAGGGATCTTCGGCATGGACCGGGTCCACGTCGCCGACCGGATGGACGACGCCATCGACCAGGCCCTCACGCTGGCCGAGGAGACCGGGGATTACCAGGGAGCCGGTGTGCTGATCACCGGCTCCGTCGTCACCGCCGGCGACGCCCGGGTCCTGCTCCGGGCGGACAGGTGACCACGTTCACTCCCGGCGGGCCCGGCCTCGAACCCCTTTCGCCGTGCCCGGCCCGCCGTGACCCGTTCACCGAGGGAGAGCGATGAGAAGGCTGTTGGCGGCGGTGCTGGTCTGCGAGGCCATTGTGATCGCGCTGGCGATCCCCGTGGCGATCTCGGTGGCGCACACCGACGCGCGCGCCGCGGGGATCGCCGGCGGCGTGCTGGCCGTGGCCACCATCGTGCTGGCCGGGCTGCTGCGCCACCGGTGGGCGCTGTTCGCCGGAGGGGTCCTGCAGGTGGTGGTGATCGCCACCGGCTTCGTGGTGCCGACCATGTTCATCCTCGGACTGGTCTTCGGCGCGCTCTGGGTCACCAGCATCTGGATGGGGCGCAAGATCGAGGGCACGCCGGCCGGCTGACGACCCGGGCTCACCGCGCCGCGGGCCCGGGTGCGGGGCCGAGCAGGCGGAGCACCTCGGCGACCGTCGTGGCCACCTGGTCACGCGCCGGGCGAAGATACTTGCGCGGATCGGTGAGCGCCGTGTCGGCCAACGCGGTGCGGACCGCGCCGGTGAACGCGACGTTGAGCTGCGTACCCACATTGATCTTGGTCAGCCCGGCCGCGACGGCCTGCCGCAGGTCGTCCTCGAGTACGCCGCTGGAGCCGTGCAGTACCAGCGGGACCGGCACGGCCGCACGGATCCGCCGGATGAGGTCCAGGTCCAGGCGCGCGCTCTTGGTCGTCATCGCGTGGGAGCTGCCCACCGCCACGGCCAGTGCGTCGACGTCCGTGCCGGCGACATAGCGCGCCGCCTCGTCCGGGTCCGTGCGCGCCGTCGGTGAGTGCACGCCGTCCTTGCCCCCGATGTCCCCGAGCTCGGCCTCGATCCACAGGCCGTTGTCATGCGCCCATGCCGCCGCCGCCCGCGTGGCCTCGAGGTTGTCGGCGTAGTCCAGGCGCGAGGCGTCGTACATCACCGAGCCGAAGCCGGTGTCCGCGGCCCGGTGGAGCAGGTCGAGGTCCTCGACGTGGTCGAGATGGAGGGCGATGGGGGCGCCGGCCTCCTCGGCCAGCCGGACGCAGGCCGCCGCGAGCGGCGCGACCCGTCCCTGGTGATAGGCGACCGCGTTCTGGCTGATCTGCAGGACGGCCGGCAGCCCCGCCAGCTCGGCGCCGGTGACGATGGCCTCGGCGTGCTCGATGGTGATGACGTTGAAGGCTCCGACGCCACGGGGGGCGCCCCCGGCGCCGTCTCTGGCGGCCTCGACGAGTTCACCGGTGCGGGTCAGTGGCACGGGCTCAGACACCTCTCGTTCATGAACGTGTCAAACACAGGTCTTGACTATCCCTAGCAATCCCAAATATAACCAAGCAATCTTCAATGAACCACAAGCAAACGCAATCCGGTGGAGGTTCGCATGCGTGACCCGCTGCTGGTGGGCGTGGACGTGGGGACGAGCTCCTGCAAGGCCACCGTCTGCACGGTGGACGGGCGTGAGGTCGCTCACGGCCGGGCCCCCCTGGCCTGGCGGAACACCGCCGAGGGAACCGAGACCGATCCCGCTCAGGTCCTCGGCGCGGTGCGAAGTGCGCTCGCCCAGGCCTTGGCCGGCGCTCCCGAAGGCAGGGTGGCCGCGGTCGGCGTCGCCGGCATGGCCGAGGTCGGTGTGCTCCTCGACCGGGCCGGCGAGCCGGTGGCTCCGCTGATCGCCTGGCACGACGGCCGCGATCGCGAGCAGGCTCGCAGCCTCGCCGAGGACCTCGGCCCGGATCTCTTCGGCGCCACGACCGGCCTGCCGCTCGGCACCCAGTGGTCGCTGACCAAGCACCGCTGGCTGCGGGACCGCACCGCCGCGCTCGACCGGGCCGTACGCCGGCTGCACGTCCCGGAATGGGTCGTGTACGCGCTCGGGGGCGAGCAGGCCTCGGAATACTCGCTGGCCTCCCGTACCGGCTGGCTGCACCTGCGCGACCGGACGTGGTGGACCCCCGCATTGGAGTGGTCCGGCGCGGACCCGGCCCTGTTGCCCCCGCTGGTCCAGGCCGGGACGCCCCTCGGCCGGGTGGCGGCGGACCGGGTGGGCGACCGGCTCGCCGGTGCCGTGCTCACCGTGGCGGGACACGACCATCTGGCCGCGGCGGTCGGCGCGGGCGCGGCCCGGGATGGTGACGTGCTCGACTCCTGTGGCACCGCGGAAGCGCTGGTACGGACGGTTCCCGCGCCGCTGTCCGAGCATGCCGTCACGGAGCTGGTCCGCCACGGTGTGACGGTCGGCTGGCACGCGCTGCCGGGCCGGCTGTCGGTCCTCGGCGCCACGCGCGGCGGGCTGCTGCTGCAGCGTGTCCTGAGGCTCCTCGGCCGGGACCACGCCGACCTGCCGGAGCTCGACCGCGCGGCGCTGCGAACCGATCCCGGATCGCTGCGCGCCCACCTGACCGACGACGGCACCGCGGCGCTGTCCGGCGTCGGCGGGGACGCCGGCCCGGCGGCGGCGTGGCGGGCGGCGCAGCAGACGGCATTGACCGAGGCGACCCGCATGCAGCGGCTCGTGACCGACGCGACCGGTGAGCACGGCCGGGTCGTGATGACCGGGGGATGGGCGCACAGCGAGGCGATGGTCGCGCTCCGGCGGGAGGCCTTCGGCGCCGTCCATCGGAGCCCCGCGATCGAAGCGGGGGCGCGCGGCGCCGCGCTCCTGGCGGGATGCGCGGCGGGCGTGTTCGCCTCCCCGCTGGAGTTGCCGGATCCCCACGTCGAGGCCGTCCCTGAATCTGGGAGGAAAACATGACCGAACCACTGCTGGAGGCCCGCGGGATCGAGCGCAGCTTCGGGCAGGTCCACGCATTGCGCGGTGCGGACTTCGCGGTGCACGCCGGTGAGATCGTGGCGCTGGTCGGCGACAACGGCGCCGGCAAGAGCACGCTGGTGAAGATCCTGTCCGGGGCGGACCGGCCCGACGGCGGTCAGATCCTGGTCGACGGCCGGCCGGTGCAGGTGTCCAGCCCGCACGCGGCCCGCGACCTCGGCATCGAGACCGTCTACCAGGATCTGGCTCTCGCGTCCGACCTTGACCCGGCGGCCAACCTGTTCCTCGGCCGTGAGGTCCTGCGGTCCGGTCTGCTCGGCAGGCTGGGCTTTCTCGACAAGCGGGCCATGGAGCGGGACACCACCGGTGAGATGGCGCGGCTGGGGGTGCGGCTCAAGGACGCCGTGGCCCCCGTGGCCGCCCTGTCCGGTGGGCAGCGGCAGAGCGTCGCGGTGGCCAGGGCGGCGATGTGGGCCCGCCGGGTCATCTTCATGGACGAGCCGACCGCCGCGCTCGGAGTCGTCCAGACCGAGCAGGTCCTCGAGCTGATCCGCCGGGTCCGCGACAAGGGGATAGCCGTCGTGCTGATCAGCCACAACATGCCGCAGGTGCTCGAGATCGCCGACCGGGTCGAGGTGCTGCGCCTCGGAGCACGGGTGGCGCGCTTCAGCGCCGCCGGAACCACCGTCGAGGACCTGGTCACCGCCATGACGAGCGGAACCACAGAGGGGAGCGCCGCATGACCACCGCCGAAGCCACGCGGGAAGAGCAGCGGCCTGCGACACCACGCCGGTCCTGGAGGCCGGCCGCCGCCCGGCTGCGCGACGGCGAGACGGGCCGGATCTTCGGCGCGCTCGTGATCCTGTGCGTGGCCTTCTCGACCCTGCGCCCGCACGCGTTCCCCACGTCGGGCAACATCGTCAACATCGCCTCCGACGCGGCCGTGCTCCTGGTCCTGGCCGTCGGCGCGACCTACGTCATCCTCACGGCCGGCATCGACCTGTCGGTCAGCGGCGTCCTGGTCTTCTCCGGCGTCATCTCGGCCAAGGTCATGGCCGCGCTCGGCGGCCAGTCGGCCGGGGTGCTGCTGCTCGGCCTGCTGGCCGGCCTCGCCGCGGGGGCGGCCTGGGGCCTCCTCAACGGTGTCCTCGTGGCCAGGGCGCGGATCCCCGCGCTGATCGTCACGCTGGGCACCCTCGGGGCCTCACAGGGCGCCGCGCTGCTGATCACGGGCGGCGTGGACGTACGGGACGTCCCCTTCAACCTGGTCATGTCGGTCGGCTCCGGCACCGTGGCCGGCGTGCCCTGGCTCGTGGTCGTCGCACTCCTCGTGGCGGCCGTGGGCGGCGTCGCGCTGTCGCAGACGAGGTTCGGGCGATACACCTACGCCGCCGGGTCGAACCCGGAGGCGCTGCGCCGGACCGGTGTGGCGACGTCGCGGCACCTGATCAAGGTGTACGCCCTGGCCGGGCTGCTCGCCGGGCTCGCGGGCTATCTCTCGCTGGCCCGGTTCGCCACGACGACCCTGTCCGGGCACTCCACGGACAACCTGCAGACCATCGCGGCCGTGGTGATCGGCGGCACCAGCCTGTTCGGTGGCCGCGGCACGATGATCGGGACCGTCATCGGCGTCTTCATCCCCACCGTCCTGCAGAACGGGTTCGTCGTCCTCGGCGTCCAGCCGTTCTGGCAGCAGATCGCCGTGGGCGTGGTCCTCATCCTCGCCGTCTACCTCGACCAGATGCGCCGGGCCGCACGCGACCGGCCGTAGCCCCCTTTCCCCGAACAGATCCTGGAGGACACCTCATGCGCACGAAGTGGCTCGGAGCGGCGGTGGCGCTGACGTTCGGCCTGGCCGCCTGCGGCAACGGCGGTGGCGGCGGCGGTACGGCCGGCGGCGACGTCAAGGGCAAGACGATCGCCTTCATCCCCGGTGTGACCGGCGACAGCTTCTACATCACCATGCACTGCGGCATCCGGGCCGAGGCCGCGAAGAAGGGCCTCAAGGTCGACATGCAGGCGCCGCAGCAGTTCGACGCCTCACTGCAGACGCCGATCGTCAACGGGGTCATCGCCAAGAAGCCCGCCGGCGTGCTGATCGCCCCGACCGACGCGAAGGCCATGGTGCCGCCGCTGCTGCGCGCCAAGCAGGCCGGGATCAAGGTCGGCCTCGTCGACACCACGCTGGCCACCCGCGACCTGGCGGTGACCAGCGTGGCCACCGACAACAGGGCCGGCGGTGCGGCGGCGGCGGACGCCCTGGCCCAGCTCGCAGGTGAGAAGGGCAAGGTCCTGGTGATCGCCTTCAAGGCCGGGGCCTCGACGTCGGACGACCGTCAGCACGGGTTCGAAGAGCAGATCAAAAAGCACCCGGGCATCACCTACATCGGGGCGCAGATCAACGACAACAGCCCGGCGAAGGCGGCGTCGATCATCTCCGCCACCCTGGCCGCCCATCCGGACCTCACCGGTGTGTTCGCCACGAACCAGTTCGCCGCGGAGGGCGCGGCCACGGGGCTGCGCAATGCCGGCAGGCAGGGCAAGGTCAAGGTCGTCGGTTTCGACGCCGGCCCGGTCCAGATGAAGCAGCTCGAGCGCGGCGACGTGCAGGCACTCGTGGCCCAGCAGCCCTACGAGGTCGGGGTCCAGGCGGTGGACCAGCTCGTCGCGTCGCTGACCGGTGGCAAGCCCCAGGCCGACATCGGGACGAAGACCTCGACCATCACCCGGGATGACCTGTCGACCCCCGAGGGCCGGCAGGCGGCGTACAAGACCTCCTGCTAGGCCGTGCGGCCGGCCGGGCCCGCACCGCGGCGGCCCGGCCGGCCGGGGGTGCCAGAGGGCCCGGCGACCGCGACACAGCGGATGGCAAGCGTCAACTTACTGTGTAAAGGCGCTCGGCGGCAGGGCCCAGACCCCCGCGGACCGAGCGAGAAGCGAGAGAGGATGCGACCAGCGGTGAAACCCACCGGTGATTCCGGCCAGGGAGCCGGACGCCCACCGTACGCCGCACAGCGGCAGCGGATCCTGCTTCAGACACTGCGCAGCGCGGGCCGGATCGATGTCTCGGACATGGCCGGCCGGCTCTCGGTGTCGGCCGAGTCGATCCGCAAGGATCTCACCGAGCTCGAGCGGCAGGGTCTCGTCCGCCGGGTGCACGGCGGTGCGGTGGCCGTGGAGCAGCTCTCGTTCGAACCCGCGGTGGCGGCGCGTACCGAGTACGCCGAGGAGAAGCGCAGGATCGCCCGCACGGCGCTCCGGGAGGTGCCGCACGACGGTGCCGTTCTGATCGACGCCGGCTCCACGACGGCCTGTCTCGCCGAGCTCATGCCCGCCGACCGCGACCTCGCGGTGTTCACCAGCGCCCTGACGATAGCCCTCACCCTGCTGACGCGCCCGCGCCTGACGGTGCACACCCTGGGGGGCCGGGTCCGCAGCCGTACGAGTGCCGAGGTCGACAACTGGGCGATCCGCTCCCTGTCGGAGATCCGGGTCGACGTGGCCTTCCTCGGTACCAACGGGATCACGGTGGACCATGGCCTCAGCACACCTGATGGGTCCGAGGCCGCGGTGAAACGGCTGATGATCAAGGCCGCCCGGCGCCGGATCCTGCTGGCCGACCACAGCAAGGTGGGCCGGACCAGCCTCTTCAAGCACGGGGACCTCTCCGACATCGACCTGCTGATCACCGATACCGGCATGGCGGACGCGGACGTCCGCCGGTTCGAGGACGCGGGAGTGAAGGTTGTGCGCGCATGATCGTGACAGTTACGCCGAACCCGGCCGTGGACCGGACCCTGGCGGTGGAGCGGCTGACGCACGGCGCCGTCCTGCGCGCCAGGACGAGTGGGAGCGAGCCGAGCGGAAAGGGCGTCAACGTGGCGCTCGCGCTGCGCGCGCACGGGTACGCCAGCCGTGCGGTGCTTCCCCTCGGCGGCGCCGAGGGCGCACGCCTGGAGTCCATGCTCCGGGCGACGGAGCTGGACTTCGTCGCCGTGCCCATCCACGGCGAGGTCCGTAGCAACGTCAACATCGTCGAGCCGGACGGCACGGTGACCAAGGTCAACGAGCCCGGGCCCGAGCTGTCGGCCGGTGAGCTCCGCGCCCTCCTCGAGGCCTCGGTCCACGCGGCGGCGGGGGCCGACTGGCTCGTGGCCTGCGGCAGCCTGCCCGCCGGGGCGCCGGCCACCTTCTACGCCGACCTCGTGGCGGCCGGGTCGGGTGCCTCGGCCCGCATCGCCGTCGACAGCTCGGGTCCGCCCCTGGCCGCCGCGCTCAAGGCCCGGCCGGACCTCATCAAACCCAACGCGCATGAGCTGGCCGAGGCGGCCGGCCGGGCCGTGAATACGCTCGGCGACGCCCTGGCGGCCGCCCGGCGGTTGCAGGAGCTCGGGGCCAAGGCGGTCCTGGCCAGTCTCGGCCCGGACGGAGCGATCCTCGTCGAAGGCGAGGGCGCGGTCCACGGAGAGGCGTTCGTGCCGGATCCGCGCAACACGGTCGGCGCGGGTGACGCGCTCCTGGCGGGTTTCCTCGCCGGGGGAGCCACCGGACCCGAGGCGCTGCGCGCGGCGCTCGTGTGGTCGGCGACGGCCGTCCGGCAGCCCGGCACCCTGCTGCGGGCGGACGCCGCCGGCAGCGCGGTGGAGGTCCGCCTGCACGATCGTCTGGACCCGGGGCGGCGGCTGCGTCACTCCTGACGACAAGCGGTGAAGCGGCACCGGCCGGGCCCTATGAGAGTCTTGCGCCGTTCGCTGCGATATTCGCATGGGTCGTTCCGAGGCCGGGATACCGGGCGGCCGATTCGGCCGTACGGATCGTGAGTCAATGGCGCCGGGTGATATTTCAGGGATCCGCCGCCGGGCTGCGGGGAATTGACCCGCCGAGGGGGCGAGGATTCGCGGAGCCGCTGGCGGTTTCGGTCGCGAATCCGTGAGCGCGGCGCTAAATTCAGTCGGGACTGCAGTGAATTCATCCGCCGATATTCGCAATTTACGGCTAATGCGCAATTCGGGCAGATCGTAGAATATGTGGTTATGGCGGATGCCGATCCTGAGGAGTAAGGGATGTCCGCTCCAACGCAGGCATCGCCGGTCCGACCGCCCGATCACCGTCCCGGGGCCAAGGTCCGCAGGACCCTCGCCGGCCGGCTGGCCACGGCCGCGGCCGTGGCCGTGGCGATCACGGCCATCCCGGTGGTCACGCTCGTCGTCCCCAACACCGTCTCCTATGTGGTGGCACAAGCGCTGCGGGACCTCGCCCTGGACCCGGGGCAGGGGCCGGGCCTGGTGCGGGCCAATGGATTGGCGCTGCCGGCGCTGCTGCTCGCCGTGCCGATCTCGGCGGTCGCCGCACGCCGGATCCCGGCCTGGCTGGTTCTGCTCACCGGGCTGCTGTGCGTGCTCGCCGGGGGGATGGCGGCCCGGTTCGCCGGCACGGTCCCCCTGATCGGAGCGGCGCGCGCCGCCCAGGGCATCGGGGCCGGCGTGATCCTGCCGGCCACGCTGGTCCTCGTCTGGGAGCGGCGTGGCCGCGTGCTGATCACCATCTGGGCCGGTCTCTTCACCGCCGCGCTCCTCCTGGCCATGCCACTCGCCATGGGCGCGGTGCCGGCCGGTCCCGCGGGATCGGGGGCGGTCACCCGGGGAGGCGGCGACTGGCGAGCGGTGCTCCAGCCCTACCCGTGGCTCATCGGCGTCGCCCTGGCCGCCCTCGCGGCCTTCGTGATCCTGCGGATCCGGGCCAAGGCCCGGCCGCTGCCGGTCCTGCGCCACACCGAGCGCACCCAACTGCTGTTGCCGTTCGTACCGGCCGCGGGATTCGCCTTTCTCGCGGTGGTCACGACGTACGGCTGGTCACCCGGAGCCCAGCTCATCGTGGCGGGGATCGGGCTCGCCGCACTGCTGGGCCTGGCCGTGGTCGGCACCCGCAACGCCACCACGGGCAGTCCGCACGGCTTCGCGGTGGTCATCCTCACCACGGGCCTCCTGACGGCCCCCGTGGCCGCCCCGCTGACCGGGCTTCTCGGCACCCGGCTCGGGCCTCAGGGCGTCCCGCTCCTGCCCTTCGCCGGCGGAGCCGCCGCCGCGCTGGCCGGGGCGCTCGTCACCGCGCGGCTCCGGGACCGCGACTGCCGGACGGCCGTGCTCTGCGGGCACGGACTCGTCATCATCGGCGTCCTGGTCTTCCTCACCACGGACGCCACCACCGACACGTGGCTGCTCACGGTCCCCCTCGTGGCCCTCGGCGGCGGGACCGGAGCGGCCCTGGCGGGCTCGCTGCGCGGGACCGCGCTCGGCTCGGCGCTGTTCGGCGTCGCCCTGTGCTTTCCCGCCGTGCTCACCGGCTATCTCATCGTCGGCCCTCTGCAGGTCGCCAAGGTCAACGAGGCGGTCGAGGCCGGTGGCGGGCAGCAGGACGTCGTCTACGCGCTCACGGCGGCGTTCCGGATCTGGCTCGTCCTGGCCGGTGTGATCGGTGTGGTCCTGGCGGCGGGTGCCGTCCTCGCCGCCCGCCGCCCCCCAGAACCCCGGTAGCCCCGGTAGCGCCGCCCCGCTCTGTCCCTCACGAGGGCGTGGACACCGGCCGGGAAGGGGCCCGCGAGCGGGCGCGCGGGGTCTGGACTGACGAGCGAGCGAGTGCGAGGAACGAGCGCTCGGGAGCGAGGAGGGAAGACCCCGCGTC
>DASYNF010000148.1:0-26132 GCA_036008685.1 Actinomadura sp.
AAGGACGCGGTCGAGGCGTTGAAGGTCCACTGGTGCGTCCACTCCACCGGCGCCGAGGGCGACCCCGTCCACGGGCACAGCGGCTACCGGCCGCCCGCGGCCATGCGCCGCGTGGTCATCGCCCGGGACGGCACCTGCCGGTTCCCCTCCTGCCGCGCCCGCGCGACCAGATGCGACCACGACCACACACTCGCCCACCACAAAGGCGAGCCGACCTGCCCCTGCAACCTCGCCCTGCTGTGCCGCCGCCACCACCGGCTCAAACAACGACCCGGCTGGAGCCTGATCCAGCCCTGGCCGGGAGTCCTGGTGTGGATCACACCCACCGGCCACAGCCACACGGTCGGACCGGACCCCGGTTGGCGGAGGCGGCCACCGGACCGGAAGGGCCCTGGCCGGCGGGTCACACCTCCACATCGATGTAGCCGCACGCACCACGCCGGGTCGATGCGTGCCCACCGGTGGTGGCCGCGACCCAGGCGTCGAAGGCGTCCAGCTCGACCTCCGGGACCACGACGTCGATCTCGGCCTCATCGCCGTAGCGGGACTCGCCGGGCATGTACGCCGAGGAGTGCAGGTCGCGCTGGAGCCGTCCCGCGCGCGCGTGGTCCGTCGTCACGGTCACGGTGACGACCGGGCGGCGCTCGACCACGCCGACGGCATCGATCGTCGCGGCCACCACCTGCCCGTAGGCCCGGATGAGACCGCCCGCGCCGAGCTTCACCCCACCGAAGTAGCGGCTGACCACGGCCACGGTCCCCGTGAGGTCACGGCGGGCGAGGACCTCCAGCATCGGAAGCCCGGCCGTGCCGGCCGGCTCGCCGTCGTCACTGTTCCGGGTGATGTCGGCGTGCTGACCCAGAACGTAGGCCGTGCAATTATGCGTCGCCGTGCGATGCTCCCGGCGGCGTCCGGCGATGAACTCCTGCGCCTCCCGCTCGGTCGAGACCCGCCCGAGCGCGCAGACGAACCGGGAGCGGCGGAGCTCGAACTCCCGGATGCCGGGTTGCTTGATCGTGCGCATGTCGCCTTCCACCGAGAGGGGGCCGATACGCCGAACGGGGAGCCGACCTCCGCCGGCTCCCCGTTGTGACGTGCTGTTACGGCCCTCTTCCGGGCTAGATGAGGCCCTGGGCGAGCATGGCGTCGGCGACGCGCTCGAAACCGGCGATGTTGGCACCCGTCACATAGTCGCCCGGCACGCCGTGGCGCTCGGCCGTCTCGTGGCAGGTCGCGTGGATGTCGCGCATGATCTGCGCCAGCCGCTCCTCGGTGCGGGAGAACGACCAGGAGTCCCGCGCGGCGTTCTGCTGCATCTCCAGTGCGCTGGTGGCGACCCCACCGGCGTTGGCCGCCTTTCCGGGCCCGAAGGCGACGCCCGCCTCCTGCAGGAGCCGTACGGCCTCGGGAGTGGTGGGCATGTTCGCGCCCTCGGAGACGGCCTTGACACCGTTGCGCACGAGGACCTCTGCGGCGTCGCGGTCCAGCTCGTTCTGGGTCGCGGAGGGCAACGCCACGTCACACGGAACGTCCCACACGGACCCTCCAGGCACATAGCGGGCGGAGGCACCGCGGCGCTCGGCGTAGTCGGAGACGCGGCCACGCTCGATCTCCTTGACCTGCTTGAGCAGGGAGAGGTCGATGCCCTTATCGTCGACGACGTAGCCCCCGGAGTCGGAGCAGGTCATGACGTTCGCGCCCAGCGCCTGCGCCTTCTCGATGGAGTAGATCGAGACGTTGCCGGCCCCCGAGACGACGACCTGCTGCCCATGCAGGTCCTCTCCGCGAGTCTTCAGCATCTCGGCGGTGAACAGGACGTTTCCGTAGCCGGTGGCCTCGGTCCGGGCCTGGGAACCGCCCCAGTCGAGGCCCTTACCGGTGAGGACCCCGGCCTCCCACCGGTTGGTGATGCGCCGGTACTGGCCGAACAGGAAGCCGATCTCGCGGCCCCCGACGCCGATGTCGCCGGCCGGGACGTCGGTGTGCTCACCCAGGTGGCGGCTGAGCTCGGTCATGAAGGACTGGCAGAAGCGCATGACCTCGGCGTCGGACCGGCCCTTGGGGTCGAAGTCGCTCCCCCCCTTGCCGCCACCGATGTTCATTCCGGTGAGGGCGTTCTTGAAGATCTGCTCGAAGCCGAGGAACTTCACGATGCCGAGGTTCACCGACGGGTGGAACCGCAGCCCGCCCTTGTAGGGACCCAGTGCGCTGCTGAACTCGACCCGGAACCCACGGTTGACGTGGATCCGGCCGGCATCGTCCTGCCATGGCACCCGGAACATGATCTGGCGCTCGGGTTCACAGAGGCGCTCGACCAGCCTGGCCTCGAGGAGCTCCGGGCGGGCGGTCAGCACCGGTGCGAGCGTCTCCAGTACCTCCAGGACCGCCTGGTGGAACTCGGGCTCGCCGGGGTTGCGCCGCAGAATCTGGGTGTAGATAGAGGTCAGCTCGGGGGTCGGGAGTCCGTGCTCCTGCGCTCGGTCGTACGCCGCCTGCGGGGACGGTGACATTCGTTCAAGCTCCTTTGCGGATCGCGGTGGAGGAGATCGGCGGGGCACCGGCGGAGCCGTCAGTTCGCTCGAGGCAGCAGTCCTCGCCTTCACCAGGTCTGGTGTGCCGGGGAACGAGGCCCCGAGCCAGACCGCCATCGACGCTCGGCTCACCCCGTTATGGAGGTCACGGCGACGTTTTATGAACTGCACGATCATACTCACGTATTCCCTGATCGGCCTCGGCGCCTCACTCCACGGAGCTTCCGCATCCTTCGGCGAGTCGGCCGAAAGGGGGGGAGATGGCCCTGCGATGCGCGAGCTCTCCCGCACACCCACAGGCGCGGTGCCTTCGATGCGACCACAACGCGGCCACAGACGACAGCGGGTGCCGGCCTCTGGCCGGCACCACGTCGAGCAGGCATTCATGCCGGGATGGAGCCCGAAAAACCGGGGCAATGCGCTTATTCGTGTTCCTCGGCGAAGTCACCCGCGGGTTTGCCCGCCGTACCGCCCCAAGCCCAAGAGGTCTTCATCGCCACGTAGGGCGCGAGCGCGGCGGTCCCGGCCCAGGGACTGAGCCGGGCGGCCGGCGATGGCTCTGTGGAGGTCATGTCCGCACCCTTTCGCCGGCGCCGGCCGGACGGCTCCCGCCACAGAGTGAAGCGGCTTCCCTTGAGAGGGAAAGCCCCGGGCCCATCACGGCCTGCCGCGAATTCCTGGCGCGAGCAGGAGCGGGGCGACGGCACTTCGCCGTCACCCCGCTCCTGACCAGGAGATTCACACCTTATGAGCGCCCAGCATCAGCTGCAGCCGCTGGTGGAGCCGCAGCCCTCACAGACATAGCAGCTGCCGGCCGGCCGCATCTTGGTGCCGCAGGTCAGGCAGAGCGGCGCGTCGGCCGTACGGCCCTGGTGACTCTCGATCACGTTCGAGGGCCGTGGTGCCGGAGCCTCCGCGGCCGGCCGGGGCTTGTCCGCCGGCTTCTCGATCACGGGCGACTGGGCGAGCGACTCCGTGTCGATCTCATCTTCGGCGTGCAGTGTCGCCGGGTCCTTGCCCTCGGCCTGCAGGGTCCGCTCCTCGGCGGTGAAGATGCCGAGGTCGGCCCGCTCCTCGTACGGCAGGTGGTCGAGCGCCAGCCGCCGGAAGATGTAGTCGAGCA
The DNA here is from genome assembly GCA_036008685.1 of Actinomadura sp. Taxonomy (GTDB): domain Bacteria; phylum Actinomycetota; class Actinomycetes; order Streptosporangiales; family Streptosporangiaceae; genus Actinomadura_C. Next base: position 3,655 of record DASYNF010000148.1, read on the forward strand.
CCGACGTCGCCATGCGGATGTCGGGGTCGTCGGTCATGCCCGCCGGCTCGAAGCGCATGTTGGTGAACTTCTCGACCCAGGTCTCCAGCGGCACGCCGTACTGCAGGCTGATCGAGATCGCCATCGAGAAGGCGTCCATCACTCCGGCGAGGGTCGAACCCTGCTTGCCGAGCTTGAGGAAGACCTCACCGAGGCCGTCGTCGGGGTAGGACGACGCCGTCATGTAGCCCTCGGCGCCCGCGACCGAGAACCGGGTCACAGTGGCGGGACGCCGCTTGGGCAGCCGCCGGCGGACCGGCCGTACCTCCGCGGGCGCGGCGGACGGGGCCGGCGCCTCCTCGTTCTTTTGGACGGTCTTGTTCTTGGCGATCGACAGCGGCTGACCGACCTTGCAGTTGTCGCGGTAGATCGCGAGGGCCTTGAGGCCCAGCTTCCAGCCCTCGAAATAGACCTGTTCGATGTCCTCGATGGTCGCGTTCTCGGGCAGGTTGACGGTCTTGCTGATGGCTCCGCTGAGCGCGGGCTGCACGGCGGCCATCATCCGGACGTGACCCATCGGGCTGATGGCCCGCTCGCCCATCGCACAGTCGAAGACCTCGTAGTGCTCCGGCCGGAGCCCCGGGGCGTCGATGACGTGGCCCTGCTCGGAGATGTACTCGACGATCGCCTCGATCTGCTCCTGCTGGTAGCCGAGCTTCTTGAGGGCCTTGGGCACGGTGTTGTTGACGATCTGCATCGAGCCGCCGCCGACGAGCTTCTTGAACTTGACCAGCGCCAGGTCCGGCTCGATCCCGGTGGTGTCACAGTCCATCATCAGGCCGATGGTCCCGGTCGGCGCCAGCAGCGAGGCCTGGGCGTTGCGGTAACCGTTCTTCTCACCGAGCTTGAGGCACTCCTGCCACTGCTTGGTGGCCATCACGTGGATCGCCTTCTCCATGCCGTCGAGCGTGCGGATCTCGTCGTTGGCGGCGGCGTGCTTGCGCATGACCCGCTTGTGCGGCTCGGCGTTGCGCGCATATCCGTCGTACGGCCCGACCACGGCGGCGAGCTCGGCGGACCGGCGGTAGGCCACACCGGTCATGAGCGAGGTGATCGTGGCGGCGATGGACCGGCCGCCGTCGGAGTCGTAGGCATGCCCGGTGGCCATGAGGAGTGCGCCCAGGTTGGCGTAGCCGATGCCGAGCTGACGGTAGGCCCGGGTCGTCGCATCGATCTCCGGCGTCGGGAAGTCGGCGAACGTGATCGAGATGTCCATCGCCGTGATGACCAGCTCGGTCATCTGGACGAACCTGCGGACGTCGAAGCTGTCCTCGTCCTGCAGGAACTTGAGCAGGTTGATCGACGCGAGGTTGCAGGAGGAGTTGTCCAGGTGAAGGTACTCGCTGCACGGGTTGCTGGCCGTGATCCGCCCGGTCTCGGGAGAGGTGTGCCAGTCGTTGATGGTGTCGTCGTACTGCACACCCGGGTCGGCGCACCCCCAGGCCGCCGTGGCGATCATGCGGAAGAGGTCCTTGGCCTTGACGGTCTCGATGACCTCACCGGTCATGCGGGCGTGGAGGCCGAACTCCTCACCGGCCTCCACGGCGCGCATGAACTCGTCGGAGACGCGGACCGAGTTGTTGGCGTTCTGGTACTGAACGCTGACGATGTCCTTGCCGCCGAGGTCCATGTCGAAGCCCGCGTCGCGGAGCGCCCGGACCTTGTCCTCTTCACGAGCCTTCGTCTGGACGAACTCGACGATGTCGGGGTGGTCCACGTCGAGCACGACCATCTTGGCGGCCCGGCGGGTCGCGCCACCGGACTTGATGGTCCCCGCGGAGGCGTCGGCGCCGCGCATGAACGAGACCGGTCCGCTCGCGGTGCCGCCGGAGGAGAGCAGCTCCTTGCTGGAGCGGATGCGGGACAGGTTGACCCCGGACCCGGAGCCGCCCTTGAAGATGATGCCCTCTTCCTTGTACCAGTCCAGGATCGACTCCATCGTGTCGTCGACCGACAGGATGAAGCACGCCGAGACCTGCTGCTTGCTCGAGGTCCCGACGTTGAACCAGACCGGCGAGTTGAAGCTGAAGACCTGGTGGACCAGGGCGTACTTCAGTTCGTGCTCGAAGATCTCGGCGTCCTCGTCCGAGGCGAAATAGCCGTGCTGGCGGCCGGTGTCGGCATAGACCCGCACGACCCGGTCCACCAGCTGCTTGAGGCTCCATTCCCGCTGCGACGTCCCCACGGCGCCACGGAAGTACTTCGACGTGACGATGTTCGTGGCGTTGACCGACCAGAAGCCGGGGAACTCCACGGCGCGCTGCTCGAAGTTGATCGACCCGTCGCGCCAGTTCGTCATGACGACGTCACGACGCTCCCAGGTCACCTCGTCGTACGGATGCACTCCCGGCTTGGTGAAGATGCGCTCCATCTTCAGCCCTTTGTGCCCCTTGCCACGCCGGGCCGTTGAGCCACTCACCGTCTCCGTCATCGCCTTCCCCTTCTAGGGTCCCTCCCACGGGGGACCCTCGCTCAGGACTGTTGCTGTCTATTTGCGTACAACGACCCGCATGGGCCGTGCTCGCCCGCGAGCCGGCCGGTGCCCGGCCACGGGCGCTTGATCACCAGGAGCGGCTAAGCCCCCGGAGGAGCGGCACCCCGCAACGACTCGATCTCTTTCTCGAAGTCCTCCAGCGACTCGAAGCCGCGGTAGACCGAGGCGAATCGCAGGTAGGCCACCTCGTCGAGCTCGCGTAGCGGACCGAGAATGGCCAGGCCGATCTCATGGGATCCGATCTCCGCGCATCCGGTCGCCCGGACGGCCTCCTCGACCTGATGCCCGAGATGAGCCAGTTCATCCTCATCGACGGGCCGGCCCTGGCAGGCCCTGCGAACTCCAGCGATGATCTTCTCTCGGGAGAACGGCTCGGTCACGCCACTGCGCTTGGCCACCATCTGCAGGACTGTTTCCTGGGTGGTGAACCTGCGTCCGCACTGGGGGCAGGACCGTCTCCGCCGGATCGCCGCGCCGTCATCCGCCGCCCGGCTGTCGATGACCCGGCTGTCGGGGTTGCGGCAGAACGGACAATGCATCGCTTTCCCCTTTCCAGGAAGACCGCCGAGGGCGCCCGGCCACCGGGGCGGGGACCACCCCGCGAAAACCCTTGCCGGTACACCACCACAAAAGCACAACTTGTGGTGAACTACATCCATGTAACTACTAGATGTAGTGGTTAACCGTAGGGCTACCGCAAGGGCTTCGCAAGCCGGATGGGCAACGTGCTCCGTAGACCCTGGTCACATCCCCCGGACGGCGACAGGGCCGGGCGTGTCGCCGCCGAACCGGACCCCGGCGCCGCGTCGGATCAGTGCCGAGAGCACCGGAGAAGCGGGCCGGCCACACTCGGCGGCCGGCTCAGCCGCAGGGCAGCCGAAGCTCCTGACCTGGTTGGACGATGACCCCTGGAAGCCCGTTGAGGTCGATGATCCGCTGCACCGTGATCCGGGGATCGGCACCGGGCCGGTGATGGGAGGCGATTCCCCATAGGGTGTCACGCCGTCCGACCGCGACCGACTGGAGGGCCCTCCCCGGCCCACACCCCGGCCCATAGCGGCCGGCGCCGCGGCCGTCGCCGGCGCTGGCATCCGCCCCGCGCCTCACGGTCATCCATAAGCCGATCAGGAGAGTCAGCACCACGAAGGTGGTCAATACGACGCGCCCTCGCCGGGTGAGACGGAGCCTCCCCGCACTTCTCTCGTGCCGTACGCTGTCGAACACGGTCGACCTCCCTCGCGGCCGGCCACCGGCCTTCGAATGCAAATTCGATCGAACGGTTGTACGATTTGTATCGCACGCTCCGGCAAAACACGAGGACTTTCTTCGAACAATTGTTTGATCACCGGGCGTTGTCGCGCTAACGTGCGAGAACAGTGCGAGAACAGAGCGAAGAAGGCCTAGCCAGGAAGGCAGAGGGGACCATGAGCGAGGTCCGGGAGATGCCCGACGGGCCCATGGACGAGAGCGGACTCACCCAGCGCCAGCGCATGGTGCTCGAAGTGATCCGAGACTCCGTCCAGCGGCGCGGTTACCCACCGTCGATGCGTGAGATCGGTGAGGCGGTCGGGCTGACCAGCACGTCCAGCGTGTCCCACCAGCTGCGCACACTCCAGCGCAAGGGGTTCCTGCGACGCGACCCCAACCGCCCTCGGGCGGTGGAGGTCCGCACGGCCGCGGCGCCGGCGGTGCGCAGCGCATCCGACGCCTACGCGCCGGGCAACGGGGATCCGACCTCGGCGCAGCCCGCACCGGCCTACGTTCCTCTGGTCGGACGCATCGCGGCCGGCGGCCCGATCCTGGCCGAAGAGGCGGTCGAGGACATCTTCACCCTCCCGAAGCAGCTCGTCGGCGAGGGCACGCACTTCGTGCTGAAGGTCTCCGGCGACTCGATGATCGACGTGGCCATCACGGACGGCGACTGGGTCGTCGTACGCCAGCAGCCTGTGGCCGAGAACGGCGACATGGTCGCGGCCATGATCGAGGGCGAGGCCACGGTCAAGACCTTCAAGCGCAAGGACGGGCACGTCTGGCTACTGCCGCAGAACAAGACCTACGAGCCCATCGCGGGCGACGAGGCATCGGTCCTCGGCCGCGTGGTGGCCGTGCTCCGCAAGGTCTGAAGGACTGTGGGGCCGTCGGCGGAACGGTCTCGGCGGACCCGCTGAGACCGTCCGCCGGGCCGCCGCCCGGCTCGGCTGCCAGGCATGCCCGGGTGGCCCTCCGGCCACGTCCGGAGACGGGTCGACACCCGCATCGGGGGTTGCCGTTGCGGTACCGTTGGTATATGCGATCTCGGCTGCTTCTTAGCCGGCCGCGCTGACACGGCAGGTCAGCGTGGCAGCCCCTCCTGTGTGAGGGGCCTTTTCATGACCAACTCATGACTGGGTGACGTTTCACAGCCGTACGAGCCAGATGAGGACCGGAGCAGTGACCACAAGCGCCGACGAGCAGTACGACCCGCGGGCGATCCAGGACAAGTGGCAGGACCGCTGGGCGGAGCTGAACCCGTTCTCGGCGGACGAGAGCACCGCGGAGGACGGCGGCGAGCGGCGGTATGCCCTCGACATGTTCCCCTACCCCTCCGGCGACCTCCACATGGGCCACGCCGAGGCGTTCGCGATCGGCGACGTGGTCGCCCGTTACTGGTTCCAGCGCGGCGAGAACGTGCTGCACCCCATCGGGTGGGACTCCTTCGGCCTCCCGGCGGAGAACGCGGCGATCAAGCGCGACTCCCATCCGGCGGAGTGGACCTACACCAACATCGACACCCAGGCCGCGTCCTTCCAGCGCTACGCGCCGTCCTTCGACTGGTCCCGGCGGCTGCACACCTCCGACCCCGACTACTACAAGTGGACGCAGTGGCTGTTCCTGCGTTTCTACGAGCGCGGGCTGGCCTACCGCAAGGGCGGGCTGGTCAACTGGTGCCCGAACGACCAGACGGTGCTGGCCAACGAGCAGGTCGTCGCCGGCGCGTGCGAGCGCTGTGGCGCGCTCGTCGAGCGCCGCATGCTGACCCAGTGGTTCTTCAAGATCACTGAGTACGCCGACCGGCTGCTGAACGACATGAAGCAGCTGGAGGGAAACTGGCCGGAGCGCGTGCTGTCGATGCAGCGCAACTGGATCGGCCGGTCCGAGGGCGCGGACGTGCACTTCGTCATCGAGGGCCGCGACGAGCCCGTCACGGTGTTCACCACCCGCCCGGACACGTTGTACGGTGCCACCTTCTTCGTGGTCGCCGCCGACGCCGCGCTGGCCGAGGAGATCTGCGCCCCGGAGCAGCGGGCGGCGTTCGAGGCCTATCGCGAGCAGGTGTCCCGGGAGAGCGAGATCGACCGGCTCTCCACGGACCGGGAGAAGACCGGTGTCTTCCTGGGCCGCTACGCGATCAACCCGGTCAACGGCGAGCGCATGCCGGTGTGGGCGTCGGACTACGTCCTGGCGGAGTACGGCCACGGCGCGATCATGGCCGTGCCGGCGCACGACCAGCGCGACCTGGACTTCGCCCTCAAGTTCGACCTGCCCGTACGGGTCGTGGTGGACACCGGCGAGGACGACCCCGCCCAGACCGGGGTCGCCACCGCCGGGGAGGGAACCCTGGTCAACTCGGGCCCGCTCGACGGCCTGCCCAAGGGTGAGGCCATCGCCCTCATCACCGAGATCCTGGCCGGCAAGGACCTGGGCGGGCAGGCGGTGAACTACCGCCTGCGCGACTGGCTGCTGTCCCGCCAGCGGTTCTGGGGCGCGCCGATCCCGATCATCCACTGCGAGTCCTGCGGCGAGGTGCCGGTCCCCGACGAGCAGCTGCCCGTACGGCTGCCCGAGGGCCTGCGCGGCGCCGACCTGGCGCCCAAGGGCGTGTCGCCGCTCGCGGCGGCGGCCGACTGGGTCAACGTCCCCTGCCCCAAGTGCGGCGGCGCGGCGCGGCGCGACACCGACACCATGGACACCTTCGTCGACTCGTCCTGGTACTACTTCCGCTACTGCTCCCCCGGCTACGAGGGCGGGCCGTTCGATCCCGAGCAGGTCCGCAAGTGGATGCCGGTGGATCAGTACACCGGCGGCGTGGAGCACGCCATCCTGCACCTGCTGTACAGCCGCTTCTTCACCAAGGTGCTGTACGACATGGGGATGATCGACTTCACCGAGCCCTTCACCCGGCTGCTCAACCAGGGCCAGGTCATCCTGAACGGCAAGGCGATGTCGAAGTCCACCGGCAACCTGGTCGACCTGGGTGAGCAGATCGCGGAGTACGGGGTCGACGTGGTCCGGCTGGCGATGATCTTCGCCGGCCCCCCGGAGGACGACATCGACTGGGCCGACGTCTCCCCGTCCGGCATGGCCAAGTTCCTGTCCCGGGTGCACCGCCTCGCGACCGACGTGGCGTCGGCGCCCGGGGCGGACGCGGCCTCGGGGGACACCGCGCTGCGCAGGGTCACCCACCGCACGATCGACGAGGTCACCAAGCTGGTCGAGTCGCAGCGGTTCAACGTCGCCATCGCCCGGATCATGGAGCTGGTCTCCGCCGCCCGTAAGGCGATCGACTCGGGCCCCGGGGCGGGCGATCCGGCTGTGCGGGAGGCGACCGAGACGGCCGCCGTCCTGCTGTCGCTGTTCGCGCCCTACACCGCCGAGGAGACGTGGGAGGTCCTCGGCCGCACCGCGCCGGTCGCGAAGGGCAACTGGCCGGCGGCCGACCCGGCACTTCTGGTCCAGGAGTCCGTGACCTGCGTCGTCCAGGTGGCCGGCAAGGTCCGCGACCGGCTCGAGGTCTCCCCCGAGATCTCCGCTGACGAGCTGGAACGACGGGCCCTGGCCTCGGACAAGGTCCAGGGCGCGCTCGGCGGCGCCGGCATCCGCAAGGTCATCGTCCGCGCGCCCAAGATCGTCAACATCGTGCCGGCCTGAACCACCGCGCACCCTCGCCGAGGGCCGTGGCGGCCGGGGCGGCGTCCCGGCCGCCACGGCGTCCACCCGCGGTCCCGGGCCCGGATGCGGCATGAGACGGCGGACGCGCGGGCCGTCTCGTAGGCTTCGGCGGGTGCCGGACCGTGAGGTGGGCTGAGACGTGAGCCCCTAGCCCCCATCGCCTCGCGAAGGCCCGCGTTCCCCGGCCGCCCTTCCCGGGTCGCCGGTACGGTCGTCGACCGCAGGGCCGGGCTGGCCTACGCCCGGCTCGGTCCGCCGTGGTCGCCCATCAAGGGAGTCGGATCCCATTCCGCCGGGGTCGAATACGTCCTCAGCAAGCCCAGGTTCCAGTGGTACGGGAGCGTCGGTTCGAGCCCGCTCCTGGAGAAGTTCGCACCCGTGGTCCTCGCGACCGCGGGACCGTACAGGCTCCGCGCGGCGGCCGAACTCAGCGCGCGGCTGCGGGTGGGCGATCAGGCCCCGTCCGGGCTCACTCCCATCGCGGGTCAGCCGCTGAGAGTCGGCGGCCACCGGGCGTGGCTCACGGGTTACCGCGTCCGCTTCAGCTCACCGTTCAACGGGATCACCGAGCGGACCTATGTCATCGTCGCGGTCGACACGGGACGTAGGCTGCCGGCGATCTTCGACGCCTCACTGGCGAAGCCGAAGTACGCCATGCTGCCGGACATCAACACGGCCGTGAAGTCCCTGCGCGTCGTCCGCTGACCGCGGCCCCTTCGAGGAGGCACCAGATCCCGGGAGGACTCCGGGTGGAACGCGCGCGAACCCAACTGCCGCCGCCGCTCCACACCGGGTTCACCGCGTCGGCATGTGCCGGTAATGCCGCTCGATTACACACGTATCTGGCTATTTCCTCGTACTCCCCCCTAGACGAGTCCGATGGAAAAGCCCGACGCGAGGCTCACCCACGCGCCGCCATCGCCGAGCACCGGACTCTTCGAACCCAGTTCGAACCCAGGAGGCACTCCCCCGATGTCTCAACCCCCCACCGCCGACGCCGGCCGCCCGGCCGAGGCCGATGCCCGAGGCGGTCTGTCCCGGCGCCGGCTGCTGGCGCTCGCCGCCGGCACGACCGGTGCCGTCGCCGCGGGCTCGATGCTCCCTCCGTCGGTACGCGCCGCCCTGGCGTCCCCGCCTCCGCCCGGCGGGCTGAAGGCGATCGAGCACGTCGTCTTCCTCATGCAGGAGAACCGCTCGTTCGACCACTACTACGGGATGATGCGGGGCGTGCGGGGATTCGGCGACCGCACCGCGATCAGGCTGCCGGACGGCGGCCCGGTCCTGCGGCAGCCCGATGGCGCGGGCGGTGTCCTGCCGTTCCCGGTGCGCGAGGCCGCGGCGGCCGCCCGCAAGGAAATGCAGTACATCGGCGACCTGGACCACAGCTGGACCGGCGGGCACAGCGCGTGGGCCGGCGGATGGCACGACAACTGGGTCCCCGCCAAGACGGCCGCGACCATGGCCTACTACGACCGCCGGGACCTGCCGTTCCACTACGAGCTCGCGGAGACGTTCACGATCTGCGACGCCTACCACAGCTCCGTGCACAGCGCGACGAGCCCGAACCGCAACTACTTCGTCAGCGGCTACACCGGGTACGAGCCCGGGACCGGCAGCCGGGCCACCGGCAACGACGCCTATGACGAGGTCAAGCACACCGGTTATACCTGGACGACCTATGCCGAGCGCCTGGAGCGGGCGGGCAGGTCCTGGCAGGTCTACCAGGAGTGGGACAACTTCCAGGACAACAACCTGGAGTTCTTCGCCGCCTTCAAGAAGATCGCCCGCAAGGCGCTGGCCGCGACGCCCCACCCCACCATGGACGCTTTCTACGGCGCCGTACGCGGCGCCGACGCCGCCGCCCGCAAGGATCTCCTGGACCGGCTGGAGCAGGGCGTCGCCACGCTGACCGGCTCGGAGAAGAGCCTGTTCGACCGGGCCCTGCGCCGGGTGGAGGACGGTGGCCTCGCGGCGAGGTTCCGTGCGGACGTGGCGGCCGGCCGGCTGCCGCAGGTCTCCTATCTCGTGCCGTCGTCGGTCGACTCCGAGCACCCGGGAGCCTCCTCGCCGGTGCAGAGCGCCGGCCTGACCTACCAGATCCTGGACGCGCTGGCCTCCCACCCGGAGGTCTGGGCCTCGACGGCGCTGTTCATCACCTACGACGAGAACGACGGCCTGTTCGACCACGTGCCGCCGCCGGTGCCCCCGGCCGGCACCAAGGACGAGTTCGTCGACGGACAGCCGCTCGGCCTCGGCATCCGGGTCCCGATGACCGTGGTGTCACCGTGGACGGCGGGCGGCAATGTCTGCTCACAGATCTTCGACCACAGCTCATTGATCCGGTTCACCGAGACCTGGCTCGGGGTCCGGCAGCCGGAGATCAGCGCGTGGCGGCGCACGGTCTCGGGCGACCTCACGTCGGCGTTCGACTTCGGCGCCAGAAGACCGCGGCTGGACGTGCCCGCGGCCGGCACGGTGCCGCCCTTCGAGGGCCGCTGGCACCCCGCTCCCCCGGCCGACCAGAAGATGCCGGTCCAGGAACCGGGTGTCCGGCCGGCACGGCCACTGCCGTACCAGCCGGACGTCACGGCGAAGGTCGATCCCGGGCGCAAGACCCTCACGCTCACCATGACCAACACTGGCACGGCCAGCGCCCACCTGGCGGTCTACCCGTACGCCGGCGAGTTCGCGACCCCGCGGCACGTGGACGTCCACGGGACCGAGACGCTGCGGGTACGGCCGGCCGCCGGCTCCTACCGGCTCACCGTCACCGGGCCGGGCGGCTTCCTGCGCGAGTTCGCCGGCGAGGTGAGCGACACGGCCACGGTGCTCTCCGCCGTCCACGGACGGGAGCTGCGGCTGTCCCTGGCGCTGGTGAACACCGGCTCCACGCCGGTCACCTTCCGGATCGCGCCGAACGCCTACGCCTCCGGCGCTCAGGCGGCACCCCGCACGATCACCGTGCCGCCGGGCCGCACCGAGAAGGTCGGCTGGAAGGCCGCCTCCGCGCACGGCTGGTACGACCTCACGGTGACGATCACCGGCCGGCCCGGCTTCGCACGCCGCCTCGCCGGCCACATCGAGAACGGCCGCGCGAGCGTCACCGGCTGACCCCGAACCGCCGTGACCACGCGGTCGCTCGCGCGGACCGGCCGCGTGGTCACGGCTTCACACCCGGCGCGCCGCCCACCTGTGGAACGAAATCGCCGATCTTGTAGCGTCTCGGCTATGAAGACGGTGAAGGCTGTGAAGGCTAACGGCCTGGAATTCGGCTACCTGTCCGATGGGCCGTCCGACGGCCCGCTGGCCCTGTGCCTGCACGGCTTTCCGGACTCGGCGTACACCTGGCGGCATCTGCTCCCCACGCTGGCCGGGGCCGGGTTCCACGCCGTCGCACCCTTCATGCGCGGGTACGCCCCGACCTCGGTGCCGGCCGACGGGGCCTACCAGACCGGCGCGCTCGCGTCCGACGCGAACGCCCTCCACGAGGTCCTCGGCGGTGGCTCCGACGCCGTTCTGATCGGCCACGACTGGGGTGCCTCCGCGGTCTACGGAGCGGCCGCGATGGCCCCCGAGCGATGGCGGCGGGCCGTGGCCCTGGCCGTGCCGCCGATCGAGTCGATGCTGACGGCCTTCCTGGACTACCACCAGCTCAAGCGGTCGTTCTATATGTTCCTGTTCCAGACGCCCCTGGCGGAGATGGTGCTCAACCCCGGCTTCGTCGCGGGTCTGTGGCGGGACTGGTCGCCCGGCTACGACGCCACGCAGGACGTGGCACGGGCGGCCGACTGCCTCGGTTCCCCGGACAACGCCGCCGCGGCGATCGGCTACTACCGCGCCATGTTCGACCCGTCCCGGCACGTCGCGGCCTATGCCGCCGCACAGGAGGCGGCCTCCCGCACCGGAGAGCGGCCGGTCCTCTACCTGCACGGCGCCGATGACGGCTGCCTCGGCGCCGAGCTGGTCGAGAACGCCGGCCGGCACCTTCCCGCCGGCTCACGGGTCGAACTCGTCGAGGGGACCGGCCACTTCCTCCACCTGGAGCGGCCAGAGGACGTCAACGCCCGGATTCTGAAGTGGATCACCCACTAGGGTTACAGGCCTGTGTCCCCGGTCACAGGAATATGACCTTATGGGCCGGCGGCCGGCAGGTTTGACAGTATGTTCCCGAATGTCGTTCTAGTAGCAGGTGGTGGCATGGTGCTCAACGTCGATGACATCAACTTGACGGACTGGGGCTTTTGGGAGCGGCCGCTGACCGAGCGGCACGAGGCTTTCAAGGCCCTGCGCGAACGTCCTGACCTGGCCTTCTTCGAAGAACCGGATATCGCCGTGGTCCCGCAGGGCCCGGGATATTACGCCCTCGTCAACCACGCCGACGTGGTCGAGGCCTCACGGCGTCCGGCGGACTTCTGCTCCGGCCAGGGCGCGATCAACATCCCGAACATGCCGGTCGACATGAACGAGTACTTCGGGTCGATGATCAGCATGGACGACCCGCGGCACGCCCACATCCGGCGCATCGTCTCGCGGGCGTTCTCCCCACGGATGATCCAGCGCTTCGAGGACCAGGTCGAGGCCGTGGCGGCGCAGATCGTCGCCGAGGTCAAGGCGGGTGGGACCGGGGACTTCGTCTCCGACGTGGCCGCCCGGCTGCCCCTGAAGATCATCTCCGACATGATGGGAATCTCCGGGGAGCACTACCAGACCGTCCTCGACCAGACCAACATCATCCTGGCCGGCAACGACCCCGAGTTCATGCCCCAGAACGACTTCGAGCAGATCGCCCTGCGTCTGCTCACCGCCGGGCAGACCCTCAAGGACCTCGTGGAGGACCTCGGCCGCCACCGGCGTGAGCACCCCACCGACGATCTCACGTCCGCGCTGGTCAACGCGAACATCGACGGGGAGTCCCTGACCGACCAGGAGCTGGGCTCGTTCTTCATCCTGCTCGTCGTGGCCGGCAACGAGACGACCCGCAACGCCATCGCGCACGGCCTCGACCTGTTCACGCGCAACCCGGACCAGCGGGCGCTGCTCACCTCGGACTTCGATGCGCACATCCCGGGCGCCGTCGAGGAGATCGTGCGCCATGCCTCACCGGTGATCTGGATGCGGCGTACGGCCACCCGCGACACGACCCTGAACGGGCACGACATCAAGGCCGACGACAAGCTGATCCTGTACTACTGGTCGGCCAACCGCGACGAGGCCGTGTTCGCCGAGCCGGACCGCTTCGACATCACCCGGCACCCGAACCCGCACGTCGGCTTCGGGGGGCCCGGCCCGCACTTCTGCCTCGGCGCGCACCTGGCCCGCCGTGAGATCACCGTGATGTTCCGGGAGCTGTTCAGGCAGGTGCCCGAGATCCGGGCGGACGGTGAGCCGGACCGGCTGCTGTCCAACTTCATCAACGGCATCAAGCACCTGCCCTACGCCATCTGAGCGCCGGCTCCCCGTGAGCGCCGCCACCGCGGTGGCGGCGCTCACGGGGAGCCGGTCATACCTGGGGGGCGGGCCGCCGGGGCGGACCGCCCCGGAGATCACCGGGCCACGGGCTCCCAGTCCGGACGCAAGGGCATGCCCGAGCCGCCTTCCGCGTCGAGCTTGACGCCGAGCATCTGGTGCAGCTGGATCCAGTTGCGCTCGAAGCCGATCCGGCAGCCCGCCATGTAGAGCCGCCAGACCCGCGCGGTCGCCTCGCCGACGTCGGCGACCGCCTCCTCCCAGTGCTCGTCCAGGTTGTGGCACCAGCCCTCCAGCGTACGGGCGTAGTGCTCGCGCAGGTTCTCCTCGTGCCGCACCTCGAAGCCGGCCTCGTTCAGCCGGGACATGATGTGGCCGGGCCCCTCGAGCTCACCGTCGGGGAAGACGTAGCGGTTGATGAAGCCCTGCTGGCGAATGGACGGCTCGGAGTCGTCGGGCCGCGTGATGGTGTGGTTGAGCAGCCGCCCGCCGGGCCGCAGCCTGCCGTACAGGAAAGCGAAGTACGACGGCAGGTTGGCCTTCCCGATGTGCTCGGTGAGGCCGATCGAGCTGACCGCGTCGAAACCCTCCTCCACCACGTCGCGGTAGTCCAGGTGACGCACCTCGGCGAGCTCGGACAGCCCCGCCTCGGCGATGGCCTTCTGGGCCCACTCGGCCTGCTGCTTGGACAGCGTCACCCCGAGGGCCCGGACGCCGTACTCCCGGGCCGCGTGCATCACCATGCCGCCCCAGCCGCAGCCGACGTCCAGGAGGCGCATTCCCGGCTTCAGCGCCAGCTTCCGGGCCACGAGGTCGAACTTGTGGAATTGCGCCTCCTCGAGTGAGGCGTCCTGGCGGGGAAAACACGCGCAGGTGTAGGCCATCGAGGGGCCGAGCACCCATGCGTAGAAGGCGTTGGAAACGTCATAGTGATGGGAGATGGCCTGCGCGTCACGGCGCTTGGAGTGGCGAAGCAGTGAGAGCTTTCCGGTGCGCACCTCCTGACGCGGCGGCTCGAGCCTCCGCGAGGCCGCCGCGCGCAGCAGCGGGTCGCCGAGCACGCCCCCCAAAACCCGCAGCCGGTCCCGCGTGGTCAGGTCACTGAACGCCTGCGACATCCGGCTGAGAGCGTCGTACATGTCGCCCTTCACCTCGATGTGGCCCGTGACGTAGGCCCGGGCCAGCCCCAGCGCGCTGGGTGAATGCAGCAGGTAGGACATCGCGTAGGGTGACCGGATCTCGATCCGGACCCCCGAGCCCTCGGCACCCGACCGGCTACCGTCGTAGGCCATGATCTCGATCGGTGCGTCCGGCCCCACGATCTGCTCGAAGACCTTCGCCAGTGTCATGCGATCCCTCCTTGATCAACGCCCCCGCACACACTTGTCATAGAGGTCGAGCAGCCGTCCGTCCGGGTCGTACGTTCCCTTGAGCCGCCGGTAGGTCTTCCCGTCGTAGTGCCGCCAGAATTCCTCACGTGAGTAAAAGGCAGTCGAATAGAGCGATTTATGCCCGTTCAGCTGTGTGACCTTTCGCTCGATGAGGCGGTTGTGGTGCTCGGGGACGCGGCCCGGAGGCAGAGTGACAGTGCCCCAGAAGCCCACGTTCACATAGGTCGTCCCGGGCTGGAGCGGATAGAGCGGCCAGTCGTCCCCCGCGGTCAGAGGGCACAGCCACAGCGGGCTCATTCCTATCTCTGCCTGGAAGAACTCCAGAAACTCCGGGAGCCGCTCGACCGGGACCTCGATGTCCTGGATGACGTCTTCACGTGGCGGCCGGCCCCGCCAGCGGGCCACCCGCGCGGACGCCTGCCAGCGTCTGTCGAGGGCCACCAGGCGCCTGTAGACGTCCGACCGCTTGGCCTGATCCGGCCACATCCGGCGTACGAACGGATGCTGGACGCCGAAGGCCTTCGAGCACCAGAACCAGTCGGTGTCCCACCGCCAGAGGTAGTCGCGCACGGTCAGGAAGTCCACGGACCGCTGCTGGATCGAGCGGTAGTAGATCCCCTGGCCGGTGTAGCCGGAGGTGTAGGGAGCGGTGTCGGTGAACGTCCCGATCGTGATGTAGAGCTCACGGGGCCCGAAGACCGTGCCGTCGAGGAAGTCCACCGGCTCTCCGTCGAACTCGCGCGCCCCGCTGATGTCCTTCAGCGCCTGCGCGCAGGCCACCGGGTCGTCATAGCGCAGGTGGCGGAGCCGGACGTACGGCCGGACCGGCGCGAGATCGATGCGCAGCCGGACGGCGTAGCCGAGGGTGCCGTAGGAGTTCGGGAAGCCCCGGAACAGGTCCGCGTGCTCGTTGTCGCGGGTCGCGGTGACGATGCGCCCGTCGCCGGTCATGATGTCCATCTCACGGACGGACTCGTGTGGCAGTCCCGCGCGGAACGAGGACGACTCGATGCCGAGCCCGGTCACGGCCCCGCCGAGGGTGATGGTCTTCAGCTGGGGCACGACCAGCGGCATCAGCCCATGGGGAAGGGTCGCGTCGACGAGGTCCTCGTAGGTCGTCATGCCCTGCACGTCCGCGGTCCGCGCCTCCGGGTCGACGGAGAGCACCCGGCCGAGCCCGCTGACGTCGAGTCCGGGCGCGGAGGAGGCCTCCCGGAACCGGAACAGGTTCGAGGTCTGCTTGGCCAGCCGGACCGGCGCCCCCGGGGGAATCGCCCCATAGGACCGTCGTAGCGCCGCGACCGCCTGTTGATGTCCGCTCTGGTCCACCAGTTGCGTCATTGCGCCCTCCTGATAATCGGCTGAAGCGATCCTCCCACCCGGGTTCGGACAGGGTGATCCGCGGGCCTGACGCGGGCGGGATCACCACGGCCCTGGAGACGGGACACCGGTCCGCGTTCCCGTGGTCAGCGGCCCGGCGTGGGAGAGGCCGTCGGCGAAGGCGCCGAACGGGTCTTGGGTTTCCTCTTCCGGGGTTCCGCGCTGGTGTAGGTCTTGCCCGGCGTGAGGGGCCTGCCGCCATAGAGTTCCGACACCGTCACGAAGACGAAGCCGTCCTTGGTCAGCTTGGTGATGAGACCCGGCACCGCGGCGACGGTGGTCGGATGGATGTCGTGCAGCAGGATGATGGAGCCGCGCCGAGCGCTGCGGACCACCCGGCTCTGGACGGTCGCGGCACTACGGTCCCGCCAGTCGAGCGGGTCGACGGCCCACAGGATCTGCGCCACATCGTGGCGCCGGGCCACCATCGCCACCTGCGCGTCGGTGGCGCCGTAGGGCGGGCGGAACAGCACGGAGGTCCGGCCGGTCGCCTGCCTGATCGCCCGCTGGGTGCGGGTGATCTCCCCCTCCACGGCGGTGGAGGACTCCGCGGCCAGGTTGGCATGGCTGTAGCTGTGGTCCCCGATCTCGTGGCCCTCGGCCGACGCGCGGCGGACGATATGGGGATAGGCCCTGACCTGGCAGCCGAGCACGAAGAAAGTGGCCCGCACCCCCCTGGCCTTGAGGGTGTCCAGCAGCCGTGCCGTCCCGGGAACCGGACCGTCGTCGAAGGTCAGCGCCAGGCACTTACGCACCCGGCAGTCGACCGGCGCGTACGTGCCAGAGGGCGCGGAGGGCACCGGGTGGAGGGTGGTCTTGCGGGGGGCCCTGCCGCCGAGCGGGAACACGAGCGTGCGGTCGACGGCCGCCGCCATCGGGGCCGGCGGCCCGGACCGGCCGCCGGGAGGGGCGGCCGTCGTGGGCCTGGGCGTGGCGAGGGGCCGGGCGGTTCGCGGAGCCGCGACCTTCCGTGTGGGCTCGGACGGACCGGGGACGAGGCTCGCCAGTGAGGCCGTGCCCACCAGCGCGCTCACCAGCAGGGCCCAGCGCCTGGCCAGGATCGTGCTCTTCAGCCCGGTCTCGCCCGCCACCGCTGACCCCCGGCTCAGTGATCTTCCTCGACGAGCCAACAGTTTAGGGCCGTCCACGGACGTGTGACCGACAAAACGTGCGAGTGTCGGGAACCCCCGCCGCCGGTCCGGCGTTATCGTCGTACGCACATTCAGGACACCGGAGTGATCCGGTGCGACACCGGACGACAGGACGTGCGGATGAGGTTCCGGGACCGATTCGGGATCCGCAAGCACCGCGGCCCCAAGGTCGCCAAGCTCGACCGTGATGCCACCGACGCCGACATCGAGGCGCTGATCGCGTTCGCACGCGGACGCCGGGGCGTGGAGTTCTTCGTGGAGCCGGAGACGTTCGCCACCGACACGACGGCCGTAGCCGTCGCCCATGACGGCGAGTGGACCCGCCGCCGCGTCGGCTCGCCCCAGGTCATCGCCAAGGTCGCCCGTGACCTCGGGCTGCCCGTCTATGACGTCAACCTGGTGGGCTATCCGCCCCGGATGCGGGCCTGGAACGAACGCAACCGGGACCGCAGGATCGACCCCGGCTCCCCGGGATCCGCCGTCCGCTGACGACCGTGACCGTGACCGCGGCTCCGGCGGAGGGCACACCGTCCCATCCGCCGGCGACCACGGCTCCGGCGGGCCGGCACGTGCGCTCCGCTCCCCGGCGGACCGGGACCAGGCCGCCCGGCCCGCCGGAGACCTCGCGGTCCGGCCACGCGTCCCGGAACCTCTACCCGCACGGGCCCGCTCAGCTCGCCCGCCGTTCGATCCCGGGTCCGCCTCCCTCCCCTTCCCCGTAGGCCTCGGCCAGATCCGCGGGGGTCATCCGTAGCCCGGCCGCGGAAGGGGGAATCCCCGAGACCATGAGCTCGTGCAGCAGATGCGCCATGGAGTAGTCCGGATCCGCGCCGACCGCCCGGTCCAAGGCCACGTTGGCCAGCCCGCCGTCGCCCGACGAGTACGCCGCGTAGGCGAGGATGCAGGCGGGTGCGGCCACGTAGGGCTCCTCGACCCGGCGGACCACGCCGCGCCAGAAGCCGACGTGGGCCTCGATGCGGTCCTGATCGACCCGTACCCACGCCTCGTCCCGGATCCGCAGCTGGGTGAGGAGCACACCCAGCCACGCGATCTCATCGTCGCCGAGCGGGGGATCCCCCGCGCCGACGCGGTCGGTGACGCGGCGGACGAAGGGCAGCCCCTCCCCGATCATCCGGGACTGGAGATCGGTCACCTCCGTGTCGGCGTCGATCCACCCGAGGAGCCGCCGTTCGGCGCGGCCGGTCGCCTCCCGCATCGAGCCGCGCGCCGGCCCGTCGAGCGGCGCCACCGTCCGGGCGAGTTCGGCGCGGTCGGCCAGCGCCACGTGACCCTCCAGCGTGGCCTCCGCGGCGACGCGGCTGCGAGAGATGTCGAACCGCGTGCCCTCAGCCGGACAGCACTCGAGGTCATGGCACAGATAGGACCAGAACCGGTCCCCCTCCACCCTCAGGGCCTCCCGCACCCGGACGTCACGCCGGGCGAGGGCCAGGCCGGCCGCGTCGATGAGCGGGGTCACCCGTCCGGCGGGGCCATAACCGACCATCACGGCCATCGGAAACCTGTTGCGGGCCAGCATTTCGGCGAGGTGCTCGCCGATGTCCTCCGCCCGGCCTTCGGGGCCGGTGGCCGCACCGGCCGGCGGTAAGTCGATCCTCATCGCGCAGGTGCCGTTGGGACCGCCGGAGCCGACGACGACGAGACTGTCGTCGGGGTGGAAGCCGAGCAGATAGGGGACGGCCGCGATGACCTCTTCGGGGCTGCGGAGGACCATGGAAGGCCGATGGTCTCCGGGCGTGTCGTAACTCATGCCACGGAGCCTGACACCGCTCTCCCCCGCGTGGTGGCCCGAGCCGCGTTCTGGGGATAACCCCGTGTCAGGTCGCGCGGCAGGTCAGGCCGCAGGTCACGGCGACAGCGTCAGGGTGTGCTCGGCCGCACGGCGGATCGTGTCGGGACGTGCCCGCATCGGGATGGTGTCCCCCCGGGCCCAGCGCGACGCCTGGTCCCGGTAGCCGTCCGCGAACGCGTGTCCGGAGGCTCCCGTGAGGTTGATCCAGCGCGACCGGTCGAGGTCTCCGAGATCCACGACCATCCGCATGGACGGCACCCAGGACACCTCGTAGCCCTCCTGCGGGTTCCAGCCGGTCGCGTCGACGATCGAGTCACCGCCGCCGAGCTTCAGCGGGCCCCGGTTGAACAACCACTCGATGGGCCCGACCCCGGACGTCCCGAAGGTCTCGTTGGTCAGGGTGAGGGTGTGCAGGTCGCCCCATCTCCACTTCGCCGGGTCGGCGCCCAGCCGCGCACGGAGCTCCCGATCCGCGTCCTTCAGCGCCTCCCGCACCATGTCGTCACGGGTCTCCCTCACCCCCGCCGTACGGACGTCGTCCCACCAGGGGTCGTCGGGGCGGTCCAGGAGGGCCCGCAGCACCTCGAACCAGCGGTCCCCGCCGTCCGGCCGGGCCCCGTCGGGAAGCTCATCGTTGAAGGTCCGCAGCAGCAGGTGCCGGTAGGCCCCGTTGTAGAACGCCGCCGCCGCCGAGTCCCACCCCTGGTCGAACCGCCAGCCCCGCAGCAGTCCCACGGCCGCTCCCGATCCCACTCGCAGGAGGTGCGGCACGAGCGTCGGCGCGAAGCCGTTGCGGGTGTCCATCTGGATGCGTCCCATCGCCGCCGCGTCCAGCCCCTTGCCGGTCTTCAGGAGGTCCTCGATCCGTGCGGCGCGATAGCCGTACGACCAGTCCTCGGTGAGCGGGGGCCGGTAGTCGCGCCCGGCCGCCGCGTTGTTGGCGGTCACGATGTAACCCCGCTCGGGGTTGCGGACGCTCGGTAGCCGGTCGAACGGGATGAATCCCGTCCATTCCTGCTTCCCCGTCCATCCCCGCGCGGCCCATCGCCCGTCTCCGCCGGCCCGGACGGGGATGCGGCCGGGGGCCTGGTAACCGATGTTGCCGTCGACGTCGGCGTAGACGAGGTTCTGCGCGGGGACCTCGAAGAACCTGGCCGCCTCCCGGAACTCCGGCCAGTCACGGGCGGTGTCGAGGAGCACGATCGCGTCGGCCGTACGCCCGGGGTCCAGGGCGGTCCACCGCAGCGCGACCGCCGAACCGCGCCCGGCCGTACGGACGTCGTCCATCGCGTCCGACAACAGCGGGCCGTGCCGGGTCTCGCGGACCGTGACGCCGACCGGCTTCGAGCCCGCGACCTTGATCTGCTCGGTCCGGATCCGCAGTGGCTCCTGGCGGCCCTTGTACTCGTACGTCCCGCCGGTGACCCTCTCCAGGTACAGATCGCTGACGTCGGGGCCGAGGTTGGTGAAGCCCCAGGCGATGCGGTGGTTGTGCCCGATCACGACCCCGGGGACGCCGGAGAAGGTGAAGCCGGTGACGTCGAGCGGGCAGGCGCCGCTGAGCCGCCGGCAGTGCAGCCCGGCCTGATACCACAGCGACGGCAGGTGCGGCGCAAGGTGCGGATCGTTGGCCAGCAGTGGCTTGCCGGTACGGGTACGGTCGCCCGCGACCACCCAGGAGTTCGAGCCGATGCCGGCCCGGCGCACCCGCCTGGGAATCAGGGACGATCACCGGGTTGCGGTCGTACGGGTAGCGGGGGTACAGCTGGTCCACCCGGCCGGCCGGCACCCTGGTGGAGGCCAGCGCACGGCCGAGCTCGTCGCCCAGGTTGGAGCGCAGGTCCCAGGCCATCGCCTGAGCCAGGCCAGCGAGTCGACGGGCGTCCAGGGCTCCGGCGCGTAGCCGGTGCGCCGCAGGCCGAGGACGGCGTATTCCAGGCTCTGGGACGCGGTGTCCGGGTGGGCCGACAGCCACGCGTTGACCCCGCCGGCGTAGGCCTCGAGATAACGGCGGGTCTCGGGGCGGAGCAGGCCCAGCTCCCGCTCGGCCACCCGGCGCCACCCGAGCGTCCGGACGACCCGGTCGGTGTCGAGGGTGGCCCTGCCGAACAGCTCCGACAGCCGGCCGGCGGTGACATGCCGGCGGAAGTCCATCTCCCAGAACCTGTCCTGGGCGTGCACATAGCCCTGCGCCCGCACGAGGTCCCCGGCCGTGTCGGCGTAGATCTGCGGCACTCCCCACCGGTCCCGCCGTACGGTCGCGTCCGCGCCGAGGCCCTTGACCGTGAGCCTCCCGTCGCGCTCGGGGAACGAACGCCGGACCGTCCATCGGGCGGGCCTCGGTAGCCGCGCGAGCGGCGCGAACCTGGCCATCGGGCACCCCCAACGCGTCGGCCGCGGGACCTGCTGTCGCAGACTGAGCACTGATCATGGGATCTTCCGGGCACGTCCGGCAAGGGGTTGCGATGGGAACGATGGAGCTCGGCGACATGGACATCGGTGACGTGGCCGGGCTGTGGGACCCGCAGCCGGGGTGGCTCAACACCGCCGGTTACGGGCTTCCGCCCCGTCCCGCCTGGTCGGCGCTGCAGGAGGCGCTCTCGGAGTGGCGGCACGGCCGGGTCACGGCCGACCGGTGGGACGCCTCGACCGGCAGGGCCCGGGCGGCCTTCGCCCGTCTGGTCGGGGTCGAGGCCGGCGACATCGCCATCGGCGGCACCGTGTCCGGTCTGCTGTCGGTCGTGGCGGCCGGGCTGCCCGACGGCGCACGGGTCGTCGTGCCCGAGATCGAGTTCACGTCCAACCTGTTCCCGTGGCTGGTTCACGCGGACCGCGGCGTGGAGGTGACCACGGTGCCGGTGAGCCGGCTCGCCGAGGCCATAGACGACCGTACGGATCTGGTCGCGTTCAGCCTCGTCCAGTCCGCCACGGGGGACGTGGCCCCCGTGGACGACGTGGTCACGGCGGCCCGCGCGCACGGCGCGCTGGTGGTCGGCGACGCGACGCAGGCCTGCGGCTGGCTTCCGGTCGACGCCGGCCGGTTCGACGTGCTCGCCTGTGCGGCCTACAAATGGCTGATGGCGCCCCGCGGCGCGGCGTTCTGCTATGTCGCGCCGGACGTACGTGACCGGTTCCGGCCACTGCAGGCGAACTGGTACGCCGGAGAGGAGCACGCCTACTACGGCCCTCCCCTGAGGCTGGCCTCCTCGGCGCGGCGCTTCGACACCTCACCGGCCTGGTTCTCCTACGTGGGCGCCGTGCCGGCCCTGGAGCTGGTCAACGAGATCGGCGTCGGCCGGATCCACGACCACGACGTGGCGCTGGCCCGAAGGTTCCGCGCAGGGCTGGGCCTGCCGGCCGGTGACAGCGCGATCGTCGGCGTCGACGTCCCGGGCGCGGCCGAACGGCTCGCGAGAGCGGGGATCCGGGTAGCGGTGCGTGAGGGCCGGGTCCGTGCGTCGTTTCACCTCTACACCACCGAGGCGGACGTGGACGCCGCTCTCGACGCGCTCACCGTACGGCCCTGACGTGGCCGGTCCCTGACGCGCTCGGGCCCGGACGCACGTCCGTCCGGACGCGGCCGCACGCGACGGGAGCGCAGGTGAACTCGCCAGGGTAGCCGCCGATGGGACCAGGCGGGGAATTACAACCCGACCACATCATGAATTGGGGCTGGTATCGAAGGGTTGATCACGACACAATCCGGGGTACTTACGGCACCATCGCCAGGATGGGATCAAGGATGGTCACGCATTACGACGACCGGCCGTGGTTGCGCTACTACCCCAGCGGCGTCCCGGCCGATGTCGACGTGCCCG
>DASYNF010000149.1:0-10907 GCA_036008685.1 Actinomadura sp.
TGAACCTGGGCCAGCCGACGGTCTCGGCCGCGTCCGGGTTGATGTGCGGCTGCGGGGTCTGGGCCAGCAGGCGGACCGGATAGACGGGCAATGTGAACGCTACGGCGGCGACGCCGCTGATCGCATACGTCGGAACCGAAATGGCCATCGCCGTGGTAGGGCTCGCACCGAACCTGCACGTACTCGTGGCGACGGTCGCAGTGGCGGGCCTGTTCGTGGCCCCGGCACTGACCACGGCCTACCTGGTCGCGGACGAATCCGCCCACCCGGACCGGCGGGTGCGGGCGGGCGCGTGGGTCAACACCGCGTTCAACACGGGATCCTCGGCGGGGACCGCGGCCGTCGGCCTGCTCGTGGGCAGGGTCCCCTTGCCGCTGTGCTTCGTGCTGGCCGGTGCGGCTGCGCTGGTCTCCGCACCCGCGGCTCTTGTGCCGATGGTCATGTCCAGGCGAGGCTCGGGAAGCCTCCCCGCCGGCTGTCGGTCATCGGCGGGGCCTCGGGCACGGTGATGGTCGGCTTGGGATCCGGCTGCCGTTCAGTGACCATCCGAGCCGGTGGCCGTTCCGGAAGAATCTCTGTCGCGTGGTGGTACTACGTATTACTAATGTGACCCCATCACTCCGTACGACAGGGGACCCTGTGGATCCAAGAGCATTGATCGGACCCGCACTATCGTGCGAAGTCCTCCGCCCCGGCCATCGGCTCACGGAGGTGCCGACGTGAGATTCGAGCGTCAGGTCCTCATCTTCGATGCCGACGACACCCTCTGGGAGAACAACGTCCTGTTCGAGCGGGTGATCGACGACTTTCTCGACTGGCTCGAACACCCGACCCTGGACCGGGCCGAGATCCGCGGCATCCTCAACGACATCGAGGCGGCCAACGCGGTCGCCCATGGCTACGGCAGCAAGATCTTCCTCCGTAGTCTCGGTGAGTGCCTGGGCCGGCTGCGGGAGCGACCGGCCACCGCGGAGGAGAGCCGTCAGATCGAGGAGCTCGCCGTGGCGCTGCTCGATCACCGTGTGGAGCTGATCTCCGGTGTCGCGGAGACCCTCCAGGATCTCGGCACCCGCCATGACCTGCTGCTGCTCACCAAGGGGGACGCAGAGGAGCAGCAACGGAAGGTCGACGCCTCCGAGCTCGCCCACCACTTCCAGAGCGTCCACATCGTGGCCGAGAAGCGGGTCGACGCCTATCTGCGGCTCGCCGAGGAACACGCGCTGACGCCCGAGACGACCTGGATGATCGGCAACTCGCCGAAGTCCGACATCCTGCCGGCGCGACAGGCCGGAATGAACGCGATCTTCATTCCGAATGACCACACCTGGATCCTCGAGCACGACGAGCTCGACCCCGAGGATCGCGGAGTGCTGCGGCTGCGAAAGTTTCCCGAGCTGCTTCATCACTTCTAGCCCTGAGGGGAGTCCTGCGATGGACCGCGATGTGTCCTCCGAGGACGGCGACGCCGGGCCGCGTCGCCCATCCGCCTCGTGTGTCTTCGTGTGCCATGACGGCGATGGCCGCGTGCTGCTGGCCCGGCGTGGGGGCGGGGCGCGGGACGAGCGCGGCGGCTGGGACACGGGCGCCGGTGCGCTGGAATACGGTGAATCCTTCGAGGAGGCCGTAACCCGTGAGGTCGCCGAGGAGTATTCGACGGGACCGCTGCACATCGAGATGATCGGCGTCCGCAACGTCGTACGGGCGGACCCGGCATCTCACTGGGTCGCGGCCGTGTTCGCGGTGCGGGTGGATCCCGCCGCGGTCGCGATCGGAGAACCGCACAAGTTCGAGGAGCTCGGCTGGTTCGAGCCGGAGGCCCTCCCGTCTCCGCTTCACTCGCAGCTCGGAGAGAGCCTCGCGCTCTTCCGCGCCTGGCGGGGCATGCCCCATCCGCAAGTGACATGCCGGGGCCGTGGGAAAAGCCCCACAGCCCCGGACCGGCTGGCCGGCCGGCCTCGCGTCATCCCATGATGATGACGAGTCCGACGGCGAAGACGATGTAGAAGGCCCCGGCCCAGGCCAGGCGTCCCGGCGTGAGCCTGTGCGCGCGCAGTGTCGCGAGCAGGTAGGCGATGGCCACCATGGTCATTGCGCCCGCCCAGATCAAAGCGCCGTTGAACCTCCAGGGCGTGAACAGCAGCCCCAGGCCGCTGGGCACGGTCGCCTGGATCATCATCGCTCCGGAGATGTTGGCCAGGGCCAGCTTGGTCTTGCCCTGACGCACCCAGATGATCGCATTCATGATCTCGGGCAGCTCGGTGGCGATGGGGGAGAGCAGCAGGGCGGTCACCGCCGCGGGCAGGCCGATCATCGGGCCGACCGCGTCGAGCTGGTGAACGAACAGTTGTGAGGCGAAGAAGATGACCACCAAGGTGGCCAGCGTCTGGGCCGCCACGGCCCAGGTCGCCGGTGTCGCGGCCCGGGGCTGGATCTTCAGCGGCTCGAGCTCGTCCTGGTCGTCGTCGCCGTCCGCCTCGTCGCCGCCACGCATCTCCCGCCAGAAGTAGACCGCGTAGGTCCCGAAGAACACCAGGCCCAGCCATGGCTTGAAGGCGAAGGCCACGAGGCCGAGCGCGACCTTGAACACGAATACGGCGAGGAACCACCACTGGTCCTTGGCCAGCCGTGCCGCCTCGGCCGGATCGGTCAGGACCTCATCCGCTCGTACCGGCTGTGCCTCCGCGGGGGCATCGCCGGCCGGGCCGGTCGTGACCCGTGCGAGTTCACGATTCCGCTGCCGCCCACGATGCTTCATCAGCAGGGCCACACCGGTGGTGGCATAGGCCACGGTCGCCAGCGCGAGCGGCCCGCCCATGGCGGCACCGACCCCGATGTCCTTGGCCTCAGGCGTTCCGCCGGTGGTGACGGCGACGAGTGTGACCACCGACTCCGGCAGCGCGGTGCCGAACGCGGCCAGGATCGTGCCGACCGCCATCTTTCCGACGTTGAGTCGCCGGCCGAGCCACTCCACCGCGTTGACGAACCATTCACACGACAGATAGATCGCGATCGCACATGCGATCAACAAAACGAAATGCCACACGTTGGCGGTCCTCTAGCCTTCCCGCGTATCGCGGGGGCGAGGAATCGGGGCGGATCAGGAGCCCAGAGCGACCTCGACCCCCGGCGATGCGCCTATGCGTCACCGACAAGGGATCGAAGGTCTCGTCCACCCGCTCTCAGCGGGCCCGGCCACCGGGAGCCGTGAAGGCTCCAGCATGTCGACGACCGGTTTTCAGGGCTACTCCCCTTCGCAGTCTCCACTGTAGTTGATGAAGCACGTGGCGCATCGGTCCGACCGGTTACTGCTAGGGGATGCCGGGATCGGCGTTCGAGGTCGAGGACGTCATGCAGGAGACATTCGTGCGTGGCCCCGCCGGCCGACGACGGTCGTCGGCGGCCGGCGGGGCCACGGCCGCGAAGAACTGCAAGATCACGGGTGAGTGCCCGCGTGGCTCAGCTCGGGGTGAAGGTCAGCGGCAGGTGTTTGAGGCCGCGCAGGCCACTGTGCCACTGGAGTTCACCGGCCGGCACGGCGAGCGCGACGCCGGGGAGCCTCCGGAGGAGCGCGGCGAAAGCGATCTCCCCCTCCAGCCGGGCCAGTGGGGCGCCGAGGCAGAAGTGGATCCCGTGCCCGAAGGCCAGGTGGGCGTTGTCGGTGCGGGTGATGTCCAGCCGGTCGGGGTCGGCGAAACGGGCCGGATCCCGGTTGGCGATCGCCATGCCGATGAGGAGGGTCGCGCCCCGGGGGATGCGGACACCTCCGATCTCGATGTCCTCTGTCGGGAACCTGGTCATGCCCGGGTTGACGGGCCCGTCATAACGCAGGAATTCCTCGATCGCCCTCGGCAGCAGACCGGGGTCATGGCGGAGGAGGTCGAGCTGGTCGGGATGGGCGAGCAGCGCCGCCATGCCGTTGCCGATCAGGTTGACGGTCGTGATGTAGCCGGCCACCAGCAGCAGGAACGCCATGGCGACCAGTTCCTCCTCGTCGAGGCGCTGATCCCGGTCACGCGCGACGACCAGGGCGCTGAGCAGGTCGTCGTCGGGGCGCACCCGCTTGTCCGCGATCAGCTGTTCGAGGTAGCCGCGCATCTCCTGGAAGGCCCGGTTGACGGCGGCCAGGTCCGGCCGGCCGCTCTGCTGGGTCAGCATGGCCTCGGTCCACTCCTGGAAGCGGCCACGGTCGTCGGCGGGTACGCCGAGGAGTTCGCTGATCACGGTGACGGGCAGCGGCAGCGCGAACTCGGTGATCAGGTCGACCCGGCCCACCGGCGTGACACCGTCGAGGAGCTGGTCGGTGATCTTCTGTACGCGCGGGCGCAACTCGGCCACCCGCCGGGGGGTGAAGACCTTGGAGACCAGCCGCCGCAACCTGGTGTGGTCGGGCGGGTTGACCCGCAGCATGCTGCGGGGGAAGGGGTCGGCGTCCGGCGGCTCGCCGAGCACCCGGGGGTCCGCGGCGTCGTTGACGTCGCTGCTGAGCCGTGGATCCGTCATGGAGGGAAACGCGTCCTCATACCTCGTGATGAGCCATGCCTCCAGGCCACTCGCTAAGGCGACACGCACCACCGGTCCGCGCTCCCGCAGTCCGTTCAGGAAGGGGAACGGATCCGCGGTGAAGGCGGGGTCCTCGTACGGGAAAACGATCGGCTGTTGGCTCATCGACATCTCCCACTCCCGGAAAGTCGTCCGTCGGGGCGCCGGTCCGGCGGCCGCGCATGGGACAGCCGTCTGTGCCCGGCGGCGCGGTCGCGTGTCTCCGCGGCGCTTCTGGCACCGGGCGCCGCAGGCCTGGTGCGTTTGACGAGGTCAGGCTCCGGATCTACACCGAATCCGGATAGTTAGGGATATGCCCGACATGGTCGTCACTCAAGCGCGACCGCTCCGCACGCGCACCACCGGTATCCGGCCGCACGGCCGGAGGGCCGCCGCTATGAGGCGTCGCGGTGCCGGATGTCCTCGGCCGGCATGACGTCACGGGCCAGTGCGGACAGGTCCAGTCCGAGGACCCGGGCCAGGGCCGCCACGGTGAAGAACGCCGGGGTGGAGATGGCGCCGCGCTCGATCTTGCGCAGCGTGTCCAGGGAGATGCCGGCGTGGTCGGCGATCTCGGCGGCGCTGCGCGGGCCCCGAGCGGCTCGCAGCACCTGGCCCAGAGCCCGGCCCCGGTCGCGCTGATCCTCGGTGAGCGGCGTACGCACCATGATGATGATTATAGTACTGGTATTAAAATCTTCACGACGATGGCTGCGAGGACGGTCCATGGTGACTTTGAAGAGCTCTGCGGAGCTACGGCGGATGCGGGCGGCCGGCCGGGTCGTGGCCCGCACCCTGGCGCTCGTCGCCGAGGCGGCCCGTCCCGGCGTGAGCCTCAGGGAACTCGACGCGCTGGCCGCCTCGGCGACGCCGCCATCACCGTCCCCATCGGATCTGTCGACCCGGCCGCCGAGAAGCTGATGAACACCACGAGGCAGGCACTCCAGGACGGCATCGGAGCCGCGCTCCAGGGGGGCCGGATCGGCGACATCTCCCACGCGGTCGAAACCGCGGGCCGCTGCGCCGGCTACGGAATCCCGGACGGTTACGGCGGCCACGGCGTCGGCACCGCCATGCACGAGGATCCGCCGGTCCCGAACATCGGCCGGCCCCATCGGGGAATGCGGCTGCGCGAGGGCCTCGTGCTCGCCATCGAGCCGATGTTCTGCGAGGGCGGCGGCGACGGACAGCGCACGCTGGCGGACGGCTGGAGCATCGCGACCGCCGACGGGAGCCGTGCGGCGCACTTCGAGCACACCATGGCCATCACTCCGGACGGCCCCGTGGTGCTGACCGCCCCCTGACCCGCCCGTACCAATGATCACGGGTATGGGGGAGCGGTGCAGGATAGGTCCATGCTCCTGACCCCCCGAGACGACGCCGCCCTGCCGTCGGGCCGCGACCCCCAATGGAGCCAGACGCAGTGGAGCCCGACGCTTCCGCGCGGCTACGACCCCACCCGTGATCCCTACCGGGTCTATCTCGACTCGCTGGACAGCGCCGAGTCCCGCCGTACGATGCGCGGCTGCCTGGACCGCATCGCACGGCTGATCGTGGGGGACCCGGCGGCCGGCGGAGCGGGCCAGCCATGGTGGCTGCTGCGCTATGAGCACACGGTCCGCATCCGCACGCTGCTGCGCGAGCAGACCGGAGAGACCGGCCCGGCCTATTCACCGGCGTCGGTGAACAAGCATCTCGTGGCACTGCGGCGGGTGCTGCGGGAGAGCTGGCGGCTCGGGCTGATGAGCGCGGAGGACTACGAGCGCGCGGCCGACCTGCCCTCGGTCGAGCACACCCGGTTGCCCCGCGGCCACCACGTGCCGGACCGGGCGCTCGCCGCCGCGCTCGCGGTGTGCGAGGACGACCTGTCCATGGCGGGGCGCCGGGACTGCGCGTTGCTCGCGGTCCTCTACACGACCGGGGCCCGGCGCGGAGAAATCGCGGGGCTCGGCATCGATGACTACGACGCCGGTGAACGCTCGCTGCGGGTACTCGGCAAGCGGGACAAGGAGCGCCTGGTCTACGTCACAGTGGAGGCCGCCACCCTGCTCGACCGATGGATCGCGGCGCGCGGCCGTACGCCCGGGGCGTTGTTCCCCCCGGTCAACAAGGCGGGGCGGTGTGGCCGCCGGATGGTCGACGGCCGGATGCAGTTCCCCCACCCGACCGGCCAGGCCATCGCGGGCATCCTCGCGCGCCGGCTGGCGACGGCCGGCGCTCCCCAGCACACCCCGCATGACTTCCGGCGTACGTTCATCGGCGAGCTGCTCGACGCCGGCGTCGACCTGGCCACGGCCCAGCGGCTCGTGGGCCATTCGTCCCCGGCCACCACGGCGCGCTATGACCGCAGGCCCGAGCGGCGCCGCCGGGAGGCCGTCGACCGGCTGCGCCTGCCGGGCCCGGGGATTTCATAGCCGCGAACGCCCGCGGAGATCCGCCGGTCACCGGCCCGGAGGCCGATGCCCGCCCGGCGGGACCGGAGCCGGCCCCAGCGAGGCCTGTTCAGATCCTCGTCCGCGCGCGTGCACCGCTGACTCGCGAGCCGTACGGGCGGAACGACACAATGGGGGCATGGAAGAACGTAAGCCGATCGACTGCTGGCTGACAGACATGGACGGGGTCCTCATGCACGAGGGCCGACCGGTCCCCGGGGCCGATGAGTTCATCCGCCGCCTCACCGAGACGCGCAAGCGCTTCCTCGTTCTCACCAACAACTCGATCTATACCCGCAGGGACCTGGCCGCACGCCTGGGGGCCGCGGGGCTCCACGTCCCGGCCGAGGCGATCTGGACCTCGGCGCTCGCCACCGCGAAGTTCCTCAACGACCAGCGCCCCGAGGGAACGGCGTACGTGATCGGAGAGTCCGGGCTGACGACGGCCCTGCACGAGGTCGGCTATGTGCAGACCGACCTCGATCCCGAATACGTCGTGCTGGGGGAGACCCGGACCTACAGCTTCTCGTCGATCACGCGTGCCATCCGGCTCATCGAGAACGGAGCCCGGTTCATCGCGACCAATCCGGATCCGGTCGGCCCTTCGATGGAGGGCAACCTGCCCGCGTGCGGGGCGGTGGCCGCGATGATCACCAAGGCCACAGGCGTGGAGCCGTACTTCCTCGGCAAGCCCAACCCGCTGATGATGCGCAGCGGCCTCAACGCCGTGAACGGTCACAGCGAGACCACCGCGATGATCGGGGACCGGATGGACACCGACATCGTCGCCGGCATGGAGGCCGGGCTCCACACGATCCTGGTGCTGACCGGGGTGACCCGCAAGGAGGACGTGGAGCGCTTCTCCTACCGTCCCAAGCTGATCGTCAACTCCATCGCCGATCTGATCGAGATGATCGAGCCCTGATCCCGGGCGCCCGGCCTCGTGAAGAGGTTCAGGACCTCGGCTGCGCCGACCTGATGCGCTCGGCGAGGAACTTCTGCTCGGCGGCGTTGTCACTGAGCGCCAGCGCCGCCTTGTAGGCGTCGGCCGCCTCCGCATCGCGGCCGAGGCGGTGCAGGAGGTCCGCCTTGGTGGCGGGCAGGTAGCGGTAGCCGGCCAGGCGGCCGTCGCGCTCGAGCGCCTCGACCTCCGCCAGCGCGGCCTCCGGCCCGTCGACCATCGCCACCGCCACCGCGCGGTTGAGCGCGACGACGGGCGACGGCCAGATCCGCAGCAGCTCGTCGTAGAGCGTGAGGATCTGCGGCCAGTCGGTCTCCGCGTAGCTCGGGGCCTGCGCGTGCAGCGCGGCGATCGCCGCCTGCAGGGTGAAGCGCCCGGGCGGGCCGGCACGCAAAGCGGCCACCACGAGCCGGTCGGCTTCGGCGATCAGCTCGCGGTCCCACGCGGAGCGGTCCTGCTCCTCGAGGCGCAGCAGCCGGCCGTGGGCGTCGGTGCGTGTGGTCCGGCGGGCCTGGTGGACGAGCAGCAGCGCCAGCAGCCCGGCGGTCTCGTGGTCCCGCGGCAGCAGCAGGCGGAGCATGCGCGCGAGGTCGAGCGCGCGGCCGGTGAGTTCGTCCCGTACGAGGTGCTCGCCCCTGTGCGCGGTGTGCCCGCTGGCGTACAGGAGGTGGATGACGGTCAGTACGGCGTCGACGCGCTCGGGCAGCTCGGCGGGGGACGGCACGGCGTAGGGGATGCGAGCGGCGGCGATCTTCCTCTTGGCCCGGGTGAGACGGGCGGCCATCGTCGCTTCGGCGACGAGGAACGCTTGGGCGATGTCCGGCGTCGCCACGCCGCACACCAGCCGCAGTGTGAGCGCGATCTGCGCCTGCCGGGCCAGCGCCGGATGACAGCAGGTGAAGATCAGCCGCAGGCGGTCGTCGGGAATCGTCTCGGGTTCGGGCATCTGCGCGTCCTCGGACTCCACCAGCAGCGGCAGCTTGGTCTGGAGCGTCTGCCGGCGGCGCCTCACGTTGAGCGCGTTGCGCCGCGCGACCGTCGTCAGCCACGCGCCGGGCCGTTCGGGCACCCCGTCGCGTGCCCAGGTCCGCAGCGCCTGGACGTAGGCGTCCTGTACGGCCTCCTCGGCGAGATCGAGGTCGCGCGTGACGCGCACCGTCGCGGCGAGCACGAACGCCCACTCACGACGGTGCGCGTCGCCGACGGCGTGCTCGACCCCGCTCAGCTCTCCGCCACGACCTCGAAGCCGATCAGCGGCCTCACCTCGACGCCGCCGTCGACGATCGGCGTCAGCTTGGCCAGCGCCAGCGCGTGGTCGAGATCGCGTGCCTCGAGCACGAAGATCCCGGCCAGGACCTCCTTCGTCTCGATGAACGGCCCGTCCGTCACCAGATCACCGCGGACCGAGGTCGCCGTCTCCGGCTGCTCGAGCGCCAATCCGGCGACGACCCTGCCGCCCTGCTCGGCGACCCGCGCGGGATGCCGCCCGTGCGCCTCCAGGACCTCGGCCGGGAGTTCTCCCGGCGGCACGCGCTCGAACATGAACACCGCGTACTGGGCCATCACGCCACCTTCTCCTTCGCAAAGACACCGTCCAGCCACGAGCCCCAGGCGGGCTCGCTCGCCACCTGGGCGGTGCCGTCGGGGAACAGGTGGCGTGCCACGCTGACAGGCCAGCCCCACGCGTCGCGGCCGTAGACCCGGTATAGCGCA
This sequence comes from Actinomadura sp., assembly GCA_036008685.1. Taxonomy (GTDB): domain Bacteria; phylum Actinomycetota; class Actinomycetes; order Streptosporangiales; family Streptosporangiaceae; genus Actinomadura_C. Next base: position 9,646 of record DASYNF010000149.1, read on the forward strand.
TCGGCGGTACGTATCCCGAGGAACGCGTGCGTCGCGTAGTCGACGACGCCGTCGATCGGCTCCAGGCCGGCCGGCCTCAGCCGGACCGGATCGCCGCCTGCGACGTCATCGGCCACGCCAAGGGCCCGCCGTACCACCGCGAAGCCGCGCTGCGCGGACACTTCAGGCGCGTCGGCGGAGATGTAGGCCGCGTCACGTCCGGCGAAGTGGCGCACGTACTCGCCCAGCGAGTGGTTGTAGAACGCGGTGTGCTGCCGGCAGGCGTCGAGCTGCCGGTCATAGTCTTCCTCGTCGAGGACACCGTGGTGCGCGTAACGCACATACGTGCCGGCCTTACGCGGCTCGAGCACGTACTCGAGCCGGTTGAAGCCGTCGCCGTCGCAACCGGACTCGGCACGCGTGACGAAATGCCGCGGCGGGTCCCAGACGGTCACCGTGCCGCCGCCCGCCGTCAGCCCCCGCTCGGCCCCGCCGGGCCACGGCTCGTAGTCAATCTTCCAGTGCCAACCGGTGGTGTGCACGGTGAACGCCTCCCAGACCTCCTGCGGGGTCGCGGGCAGCTCGCCTTCCCACCGGACCTCGAACTGCTTGGCCATGCCATCTGCCTCCGTCGCTTGCCGGCTCGAGCCGGGCTTCACGGCTCCGTCTATACCAACGACACACGGGGCTCGCCGAAATCGACAGCGGAGCGAAGAAGTCTTCAGTGGCGGTCGCGGTCAACGCTGGAGCTGAAGGAGCTGAAGGAGCTGGACGAGTTCCTGCTGGCGCGGGCGATGGAGCACCTCTCCGACGCTGCTGTTCCGGCTGGCGTGTGAGTACTTGATCTCGGCGCGGGTGATCCGGCTGGGGCCGGTGACGGTGGTGAAGCGGGTCGCCCACGCTCGGGAGGTCGCGCGGCAGGAGACGTTCGACCGGCTGGCGCACGAGTTCACCGACGAGCGGCGCGCTGGCCTGGACGGGTTGCTGGTGATGGACGCGGGGATCGTCCCGGCCCGCTGGCGCGGCTACCTGGACACCGCGGCGGGCGTCGAGCGGTTGTGTCGCACGTCCGCATTTTCCCGAGCCGACTCCCGGCTGGTCCACTCCCGTGCCTGCCAGTTGAGTGGGACGAGTCGAAACAGATGAGAGAACTCGTCTCACGGTGTCCGCGAGGGCCTCGGTCAGGTGCCGACGTAGGCCGCGAGGTGCTCGCCGGTGAGGGTGGAGCGGGCGGCGACGAGGTCGGCGGGTGTGCCCTCGAAGACGATCCGGCCGCCGTCGTG
>DASYNF010000150.1:0-30366 GCA_036008685.1 Actinomadura sp.
CCCAGCCAGGTCCGGGCGCCCGCCAATCTCTGAGGAGATCCGCGACCTGGTGGTTCGGCTGGCGCGGGAGAATCCACGCTGGGGCCATCGACGCATCCAGGGAGAACTCGCCGGACTCGGCCACCGGATCGGCACTGGCACGATCCGCCGCATCCTGGCCGCGGCCGGATTGGGCCCTGCGCCCCGCCGGACCTCACCGACCTGGCGGCAGTTCCTGACCTCTCAGGCCTCCGGCATCCTGGCATGTGACCTTCTGCACGTCGACACCGTATTCCTCAGGCGCCTGTACGTGTTCATCGTCATGGAGATCGAAACACGCCGCATCGACATCCTCGGCGTCACCGCCAACCCAACCGGAGCCTGGACCGCCCAGCAGGCACGGAACCTGGTGATGGACCTGGGAGAGCGCGCCGCTCGATTCACATTCCTCATCAGGGACCGCGACGGCAAGTTCTCCCGGGCCTTCGACGAGGTCCTCACCAGCAACGCCATACGGATCATCAAAACACCGCCGCGATCGCCTCGCGCGAACTCCTACGCCGAACGATTCGTGGGCACACTACGGCGCGAGTGCCTCGACCACCTGCTGATCTACGGCGAACAGCACCTGCGGCGGGTGCTGACCGACTACGAACGGCACTACAACGCCCATCGGGCTCACCAATCCCGCGACCAAAGACCACCGCTGCACGACCCCGACCAGCCGATCGACCTCACGGCTGTGATCAAGCGCCGCACTACCGTCGCAGGCCTGATCCACGAGTATCGAAGGGCTGCCTAACGATTATGTGAAAGCCCAGGTGAGAACCGGACGATGGGTTTTGACACGGCACAAGCCGATGGTCTGGAGCGTTTTGGTCAGGGCGGCGAGGTCGGAGCAATTGTCAAGACCTGTGGATGGGAGCCGCACCGACCCAGCGGTGATAGGCGTCTACGTTGACGTTGCTGCCGCACACGATGGTGACTACGTCTCGGCCGGCGAAGCGGTCACGGTCTTCGAGGATCGCCGCGATGCCGAGCGCGGCCGACGGTTCGACGACGAGGCCAGCGTGGTCGAGGAGCATCCGCATACCGGCGATGATCGACGTCTCCTGGACCAGGACGGCGTCGTCAGCGACCAGGAGGAGGTCGTCCAGGACAGCCGGGATGGGACGCCGGCCGGCGACGCCGTCAGCGATGGTGTTGGTCGAGTCGGTGGTGACGACGCGCCGTTGGCGCCACGAGTGTGTCATCGCCGGTGCGCCCAGCGGCTGGATGCAGATCACCTCGACTTCGGGCGCCCAGGCCTTCACCACATGACCCACACCGGTCGCCAGCGCCCCGCCGCCGAGAGCAATCAGGACGGCGTCGAACGACGGCACGGTGTCCACCAGTTCCAGGCCGATGGTCGCCGCGCCCTCGCAGGTCTCGATGTCCAGGCTGTCTTCGACCAGCCGGATGCCGTCGTACCGCGCGACGGCCGCCGCCCGCTCGCGAGCCATGTCGAAGTCGCCGTCCACCAGCTCCAACCTGGCGTCCAATGCGCGGATGCGATCAAGCTTGGCCGCAGGCGCAAAGCGGGATGCTACGACGGTGACGTCGAGCCCCCGGCCGCGACCGGACCAAGCGAGGGCTTGGCCAAGGTTGCCCGCGCTGGCGCACACCACCGCTCGCGAGCCTTTGTCGGCGAGCAGGCTCGCGACTACCTCGGTGCCGCGGGCCTTGAAACTGCGGACCGGGTTCGCCGTTTCGAGCTTGATGCTCACCGTGCACCCGAGGTCGGGCTCCAGCGCCTCGCAGCGGTACAGCGGAGTGTCGAGAAAAATCGGGTCGATTACCCGGCGAGCCGCCCGGATCCGAGCAGTGTCGAGGCGAGTCTCCTGCACGACACAGCAGCGTAGCGCCGCGGCGCTGTTCCATTTGGGTGAACGCCCGGCGACCGGTGCCCGTACTGGGAGGTGAGTCAGCACCGACGGAGAGGGAATGCTGTGCGATCTGTCCGACCAGCCTGTAGGTGCCGGAAACTCGGCCACCGGTCGTGACCTGGGGTTCCCTGTTCGGCAGGCGGGCGGTGTCCGAGACGAGCAGGATCGAGGCCGTGGCACTGCGACTGCTCTATCTCATCTTCGTCCGTCTTCTCGGTTGGCTCGCCCTGCTGGCGCGGTCGGACGTCTCCAAAGATGCGGAGATCTTGGTGTTGCGGCATCAGCTGGCGGTGCTGCGTCGGCAGGCCGCACGTCCTCGGCCGTCGTGGGCCGATCGGGCGGTGATCGCAGGGCTGGCGAGGTTGCTGCCCCGATCGCGGCGGTTCGGGTTGTTCGTCACCCCTGGCACCGTGCTTCGTTGGCACGCCGATCTGGTGAAGCGGCGCTGGACCTACAAACGCACCCAACCCGGTCGCCCACCGACGCGTCCCACGATCCGCGAACTGGTAATGCAGATGGCGGCGGAGAACCCCGGGTGGGGCTACCGGAGGATCGCCGGGGAACTGGCCCGGCTGGGCCGCAGGATCGGACCGTCGACCGTGTGGGCGATCTTGAAGAAGGCCGGTATCGATCCGGCGCCCCGCAGATCGGGGCCGGCCTGGGGAGAATTCCTGCGCGCACAGGCCGAAGGGATTCTCGCCTGTGATTTCTTCCATGCCGAGACGATCACGCTCGCCCGGCTGTACTGCTTCGCGGTCGTCGAGCACGCCACCCGGCGGGTGCACGTCCTGGGCGTCACCGCGAATCCGACCGCCGGCTGGGTCGCCCAGCAGGCGAGGAACCTGTTGATGGACTTGGGCGAGCGGGCCGGGTCGTTCAAGTTCATGGTTCGTGACCGGGATAGCAAGTTCACTGCGTTGTTCGATGAGGTGTTCCGCGCCGAGGGCATCCGGATCGTGCTCACCGCTGCTCAGGCGCCGCGCATGAACGCGATCATGGAACGGTGGGTCGGCAGCGTACGCCGAGAGATCCTCGACCGGATCCTCATCGTCAACGCTGGGCATCTGCGTCAGGTTCTCACCGAGTATGAGGAGCATTTCAACGCCCATCGTCCCCACCGTGCGCTGAACCAGGCCAGTCCGCTGAGACCGTTACCCGACTCCGTCGACGCCGACATCAAGATCATCCGACGAGATCGGCTTGGCGGGCTCATCCATGAATATGCCCAGGTCGCATAGGGTGGCCGAGTTTTCGGCACGGACACGCCTTGGGCGTCCACGTCTTGATCTTCGATCGGATGATCACGACCACCCCGGAACGTAGACCCCGACCAGGGTGCGGCGACAAAATCACGACAGGCGAGCAACCACCGAGCAACCACGGGTGGCAAACCATCCCAAAATGACGACTGGGCGTCCTCGAGATCATCGAGAACGCCCAGGTCAGAGCGGGTGCGCCGTCAGGGACTTGAACCCCGAACCCGCAGATTAAGAGTCTGCTGCTCTGCCAATTGAGCTAACGGCGCCCGTCGCGTTGAGTCTTCCTCGCTCGCGACGGATGGAACTGTATCAGGCCAACCGGGATGCTTGCGAATCGGTTGATCCCGAGTGCTCCCATGGCCCCTGACCTGTGAACACGCTATGGACGATCTTGACCGGTGCCGTCCTCTGGCCGATCGGGAACAGCCCCGTACGGCCCGGCGATCCGCCGGGCGCGGCTCCGGATACCGGACGGGGAACGTGGGGCAGGAGCCCACCGGAGAGACGGGCCCCGCCAGAGCCGAGGAGGCCGGGATGCCGAGATTCGCGCCGACGAGTGAGCGGACGGCCGGCCACGGGCCGGCGGCGTCGGTGACGGTGGGCATGCGATCTGTTCGGCTCCGGCGGCTCCAGGGATGTGGCGCCGCGATCGCGACCATCCCGTCAGGGGAGCGGGCGACAAAAGATCAAGGGCCTGGTCATCGTCGCGATGACCAGGCCCTTTTCCGTGCCTACATGGGGTGAGTGAGGGGACTTGAACCCCCGACTCCCAGGACCACAACCTGGTGCTCTGCCAACTGAGCTACACCCACCATCGCCGGACAACCACCCGGCCTAGGAAAGTGTAGCGGTTCCGCGGAGCGTTTTCTGCCGTGCCGGTCCGCGGTCGAGGCCCGCGGGGCCGCCGCTATCGATCCTGGGCGACGATCTCGGCCGAGATGGCCCGGGCGGTCTCGGAGCTCGGGCCCGGCTCGCCCACGAACAGGGCGGCGCGGTAGTAACGCAGCTCGCGGATGCTCTCGGTGATGTCGGCGAGGGCCCGGTGGCCGCCCTTCTTGTCCGGGCTGGCGAAGTAGACGCGCGGATACCAGCGCCGGGCGAGCTCTTTGATGCTCGACACGTCGACCATGCGGTAGTGCAGGTGGTTGTCGAGGGCCGGCATGTCCCGGGCCAGGAAAGATCGGTCCGTGGCGATGGAGTTACCGCACAGAGGCGCCTTCTTGGGATCCGGGATGTGGCGGCGAAGATAGTTGAGCACCACGTCCTCGGCCTCGGCCACGCCGATCCCGCCCGGCAGTGCCTTGAGCAGCCCTGATTTCGTGTGCATGTCACGGACGACCTTGGACATCTGGGTGACCGCCTCCTCAGGCGGCTTGATCACGATGTCGACGCCCTCATCGAGGATGTTGAGCTCACCATCGGTGACCAATGCGGCAATCTCGATCAGCGCGTCCTTGCGCAGGTCGAGTCCTGTCATCTCGCAGTCAATCCAGACCAGCAGGTCGTTCATGCCCTTTACCCTAAGGCCACAGAATGACTCGGCGACGCCCGGTGTGTCCTCAGAGAGGACCAAAAGACCAAGCCGGGCCGGGGGATCTTGCAGCCATGGGGATCGCCGGCCGCCCGTCGCCGTCCCGCGGTGATCCGCTCAGCGGTCCCAGTGTGACAGGTGCGCCGGAACCGGGATGCCGGGGCGCAGGGCCGGGTCGGGTTCCAGGGGGCCGAAGATCTGCCGGACCGGGAGCACCCCGGCCCAGACGTCGAGGTCGTGGTCGTCCTCCTCGTCGACCGGCGGCCCCTTGCGCACCTTCACCGAGGCCTCGTCCAGGGAAAGGGCCAGCACCGACGTGGCGGCGAGTTCCCTGCGGTCGGGCGGCCGTACGACCTCCCATTGACCCGGCGCGAGCTGCTCCGAGATGACTCGCAGGGCGGTGAGCTTCTCGGCCGGTTCGGTCAGGACGCGGGGGACGGCGTAGATCATCGCGCTGCGGTAGTTCATGGAGTGATGGAACGCCGATCGGGCGAGCACGACGCCGTCGAGGTGGGTGACCGTTACGCAGACCTCGGCCGCGCCGTTCTCCCCGCCCGGGGCCCGGAGGCTGCGCGCGCCGGTGGAGCCGTGGACGTACAGGGTGTCCCCGTCCCGGCCGTACCCGGTCGGGATCACTCTCGGAGTGCCCTCCACCACCACGCCCAGGTGGCAGATCATCCCCGCGTCGAGCACCTCGTACAGGTCCGCCCGGTCGAGCCGGCCGCGCTCCCGCGCGCGTCCGAGCCGGGTACGGGGTGTGGGGGAGAGTTCCTGCGATCGCATGTCCGTACGGTAGGAGACAGGTGGCCTGCCGGAAATGGCCACTTCTATCCGATAGCAGGAGACCACTTGTCACCGTCGGCCCCGCGGACCCAGGTCGAGCTGCCATTGATCGTTGACCGTGCCCTGGACCTGCCGCTGAGCGCCCAGGTCGTGGACCAGCTCCGTGCGGCCATGCGGAGCGGCCGGTTGGCGGCCTGGCGGCGGGCGTGGCGGCTCGCGGCGACGACTCCGCCGGCGGCCCGCCCGGACCCACGAGGGTTGCCGGAGCTCCGCGTGGAGCTCGCCGAGTACATGAGACGCGGCCGGGGGGTGATCTGCCCGCCCGAGCGGGTGCTCGTCACCCGGGGGGCCACGAACGGCCTGGATCTGCTGGCGGCCACGGTGCTGCGCCCCGGCGGCCGGGTGGGCGTGGAGGAGCCGGGCTATGGCGACGCGCGGTCCGTGCTGGCCGCGCGGGGTGCCCGCCTCGTGCCCTGCCCGGTCGACGGGCACGGCGTGGTCATGGACTCCCTCGCGCGGCACTACGCGGGACCCCCGGCCGTCTCCGGCCTCGTCATCGGTTACGGGGCGGAACGCCTGTCCGCGCTCAGGCCCGGGTGCGCACGGGTTCGGGCACTCCTGCGAGCGGCGCGGCGGGCACGGTGAGGGCGCGGGGCGGCAAGGGTGTGACGCCCCTGTCCTCGATGGGCCGCGCCCGAGGGTGCGGGATCTCGGCGATCGGGGTGCCGGGTCCGGTCAGCCTCCGGATGTCGATGCCACCGGGGTCGGCGGTCTCGGAGCCGGGGACCTGGGAGTGACCGAAATGTCCGCCGCGGGCCCACTGGCGCCGGTGCCGCGGGGAGTTGTAGGCCTGCGGTGAGGGCAACGGCGGTCCGGCCGGCCAGCGGCGCGGCACGCCCCAGGCGTCCAGCCAGGACATGATCGTCTCCAGCCCGGCCAGGGGGCTGGTCGTGAACGGGTCCCGGGCATGCCCCACGACCACGATCTGAGCGCAGACCCGCCCTTCGCGGCCGACCTCGCCGGGGAGCCGAGCGGCGGCCTGGGTCATCGGCACCGGCTGGACGAGCTCGCCGGTGTAGGGGCTCCACACCAGGTGCGGGGGGCGGCCTTCCCGCGTGAGGCTCTGTGCCACCGAACGCGCCGAGACGGCTCTCGGATCGGTGTCACTGGTGAGCCACACCGCCCGGGGAGCGCCACCCCGCATGGCCCCACCGTCTCGCGGTGCCTCTGTTCGTCGTGCTCCGGCCAGCCATGCTTCGGCCACAGTGCGTTCCTTCCAATCGGGCGAGGTCATGTCCCGAATTGGTCTCGCTCTCCGTTCGTAGCCCTGCCGGACTGAGATGCCCAGTACGTCACTACCAGCGGGTTTCGACACTTATCGACCATGCCGTCGGTTTAGATACCACTCTGATACGTCCTCGACCGCAGATGCAGACCCTGTCCGAACCAGAATTTCATCTACGGCGTCTTCGAGTCATGTCCCCCACGGGGGGGACGAGTGCGCGCGCACCGCTTTGCCGCAGGTCGGCGACGGTCGGCGGCGGTCGGCTGTGGCCGGATCCGGCATCGGGCCGACGGCCGGTTCCGGCCGCGGTCCTGGTGCCGCGCACTCCTTGCCGGCCCGGGATTGGTCCTCGCACCCGAGCCGGGTTCTAATAGGGCGTCATGACGGTCGACGCTCATCTTCCAGCCGGGGTGCCCGGCATCGAGGTCCCACGCCTGGCGGCCTGGCTCCGGGACGCGCTCCCCGAAGCCGGCCGGCTCGGCTCTGTGGAGCTGATCGCCGGTGGGCGGTCCAACCTGACGTACCGGATCGGGCTCGCCGGCGGCCCGCCCGGCCGGGACCACGAGACGGGCGAGACGGGCGAGAGGGCCGAGACGGGGGAGCCGGGGAGGCACAGCATCGTGCTCCGCCGGCCTCCGCTGGGGCACGTGCTTCCCACCGCGCACGACATGGCCAGGGAGCACCGGGTCCTCTCCGCCCTCGCGGACGTCGGCTCCGTGCCGGTGCCGCGGCCGCTGGCGTTCTGCGCCGACGAGGCCGTGATCGGCGCTCCCTTCTACCTGATGGAGCACGTCGAGGGCCGGGTCCTCCGCGCGGTGGAGGACGCGGACGACGTCTCGCCCCGGCAGGCGGCGCAGCTCAGCGAGCGGCTCGCCGAGACGCTCGCCGCGATCCACCGGCTCGACGTGGACGCGGCCGGGCTGTCGGACTTCGGCCGGCCCGCCGGCTATCTGGCCCGGCAGCTGACCCGCTGGGGTCAGCAGTGGGAGCGGTCCAAGACCCGGGAGTCGCGGGACTACGACCGGCTCGTGGACCGGTTGCGCGCCCGCATGCCGGCCGAGGGCCGCACGGGACTGGTGCACGGCGACTTCCGGCTCGACAACGCCCTCACCCGGCTGGAGCCCGCCCCGGAGATCGCCGCGGTCGTGGACTGGGAGATGTCGACGCTCGGTGATCCGCTGGCCGACCTCGGGCTGACCTTGGTCTATTGGGCCGATCGGGGTGATGAGGAGCGGCTGAGCATCCCCGTCGGCTCGACGGTCACCTCCGCCCCGGGCTTCCTCACCCGCAGGGAGTTCACCGAGCGCTATGTCGCCCTGACCGGCTTCGACCTGACGGATCTGGACTTCTATGTCGCGTTCGCGTCGTACAAGCTCGCGGTGATCCTGGAGGGCATCCATGCGCGCTTCCTCCAGAAGGCCACGGTGGGGGAGGGCTTCGAGACCATCGGCGACTCGGTGCCCGTACTGATCGGCCGAGCCCATCGGATCCTTGATGACCGCTCTCCCTGGTGACCCGTCAGGCGCCTTCGCAGGCCCATGAGACGGCGGCTGATCCGTTGGGCGAGAAGCTCACGGTGCCCGCGCGGCCCTCGTCGCCCGGAGTGCACTCCGGCCTGGTGACCCTGACGAAGTCGTACCGGCCGGCCGGGAGGCGACCGGAGCCGGCCGCGGTCACTCCTTCGGCCCCGGCCACCCGCCAGGCCACGGGGCCGCCCACGGCCGTGACCCTGAGCACGCAGGACGTCTGCGGGCCGATGTCGCCGCAGCCCGCCACCGTCAGCATGCCCGGCCGTGGTCTCGGCGACGGCCGGGTCGTCGAGGGCCTCGGGACCGGGCTCGTGGGCCGGGGCCTCGGCGGCGGCCGGGTCGTCGCCGGAGGAACGGCCGGGGAGGACGTGGACAGGCGCGGGCTCGGGGTGGGCGATTCGCTCTCCGGCTCGCTCGGCGCCACGTTGACCGGCTCGCTGATCGCGGGCACCGCGGCTCCGGGGGATGGGAGACCGCGGGCGCCCTGGCCGGTCGACCGGGGCATCCACATGAAGCCCGCGCCCACCATGCCGATGACACATGCCGCCGCGGCGACGGCCGGCCACAGTTGCGCGCTCTTCTTGCCGGCGGCGGCCCGTCCCGGTCCGCCGCCGGCGGAGACCGGCCAGCCCCACACGTCGAAGGGCCCGGCCAGCTCCGCGATCTCCGCGCGCTCGTCGGCCAGGTCCGGCTCGGTGACGGTCGCCAGCACGCGCTCCGGCAGTTCGGCGGGCATGAGGGCGACCGGGAGCACCTGGAGCAGTCCGGTGATGGACGCGCCGTGCCGGCGGAGGTCACCGCAGGTGGGGCAGGTCCCGATGTGACGGATGAGCTTGCGGCAGGCCGTAGGCGTCAGCGGCCACTCCCAGGTCTCGACCAGGGCGGCCACGCTGGGGCACCTCTCGCGACCCGTACGGGCGATGAGCGCGGCCGCGAGCGCGTCGTCCAGCAGCCCGTGGGCCTGGTCGACGAGCTCGACCGTCTCTTCGGCGGAGAGGCCGAGGATGCCGGAGAGCTCCCGGGTGTCGAGCTCGTGCCGGGTCGTCAGGTCGACGGCCTCGCGCTGCCGGCCGGTCAGGCCGGACAGGGCGCTGTGGACGAGCTCGCGGGTCTCCTGCCTGCGTGCGTGCTGCCCCGCGTCGATGAAGGGTTCCTCCACCGAGGGGGCCTCGTGCCGCTCCACGGGGCGATCCGGGGCGTTCAGCAGCCGCAGGGACTCGTCGCGGGCGAGAGCGTAGAGCCAGCCGCGGAAGTGCTCCGGCTCGCGGAGCTCGGCGATGTGCGCGTGAGCGGCGACGAGCGCGTCGTGCAGCGCGTAGGCCGCGGAGTCGTGGTCACGGAGCAGGGCGTGACAGTAGTCGTACAGACGAGCCGCGTAGGCGTCGCAGATCCGCGCTAACGCGTTCGGGTCGCCATCACGCAGGGACTGTGCCATCCGGCGCTCGTCGGCGCGGGTGACACTCGGCCAGTCCGGCACGAGATCCTCCCACGAGCTGAGATATCAGGTGGGTCCTCGAACGTGAGTGGAGGCCCGACGCCCCGCTCCCGTCGGGCCTCCGTGTAAAAGGACGGCTCTTCGCGCCATCCGGTTGACATGTTTTCGCCGACAATCTCAAAAAAACTTCTGTCATGGCCGTGACCTGCGGCGGGACGGAGCCCGATCAGCAGTTCGGGGCGCACACCCGGCGGGAGATGGCCGACAGGAAGATCTTCTGTATCTCCTGGGGGGTGTGCGCGATGTGGACGCTGCCCCGCGTGGCCCTGGCGATCTGGGCGAGTTCGTTGCGGTCCACACCCTTGCCGAAGCCGATCATGATGACCTGCACGGGCCGGTTGGGGTCGAACTCCTTGTTCAAGGTCGCCAGCAGCTGCTGGAGCGAGATGCCGTGCGGGTCGTCGTTCTTCCCATCCGTCAGGAGCAACAGCGAGTTGATCATCTCGGGCTTGTACGATTTCTTCATCTTGTGGAAGGCCGCGAGGATGGAGTCGTACAGCCCGGTGTTGCCGGTCGGCTTGGGCCGCAGGCCCGCGAGCCCGGCCAGCACCATCTGCCTTCGCGTCCCCGAGCCGATCCGCTGCCCGAGCGGCCCCATCGACACGTCCTCGCGCCAGTCCTGTGGGCCCACGAGCTCGGTGGAGAAGGTCCACAGGCCCAGCTCGGTGTCGTTGGGCAGCAGCGAGAGACCGCCCTGTGCCACCTGCGCCGTCGCCTGCATCCGCGTCACCTTGGTCCCGGGCACGACGTCGGCCATCGATCCCGACACGTCCAGGAGGGCCAGCATGCGCACGCTGAGCGACAGCTTGGCCCACGCCTGCATGACCGCCCGGACTTCACCCGGCTGTGGGGCCGGGAAGGTCCGCGGCGCCTTCGGGTCCAGCCCGCTCCTGACCCCGTAGGAGGCCGGAGCGGTGCCGTCGGCCGACCGGAACCCGCGAGCGCGCACCTCCTTCTGAGCGTCCGGGGTGGCGAGCGCCTGCCCCAGGAGCCGCGCCGCCGCGACCTTGTCGCCCGCGTCCGTGGTCACGGTGTACGGGTAGTCCAGCGACACCGTGCCCTCGACGGGATGGACCGCCACCGCAGGTGCCGCGGCCCGTGCGTGGTTGTGCTTCCAGACGGCCTGCTCCGGAGTCAGGACGACGGGGTAGCGGCCGCGGGTCACCGTGCCGAAGGAGGCGAACTGTGCGGAGATGCCGGGCGAGACGTTGTCCCGGACCGCCCGGACGATCCCGGTGAAGAGGGTCTGCGCGTTGGGATCGCTCGCCAGCAGCATCCGGGTGAGCATCAGTGAGGCCATTCCACCGGCGTTGCGGGCAGGGTCCAGGATCTGGAGCTTGATCAGGTTGCTCGGGATCCCCTGGTTCTTGCTGACCGCGCCGGCCGCGGGGCCGCCTGCGGCCTTGAGAAGGCTGTCCCACGACGGGCGAGTGACGCCCTGGGCGCGCAGCCTGCCGACCAGGGCCTGCGGCATCGCGACCACCAGTGGGTTCTGGGCGATGCTGGTCCCCGTGACCTGGACCGTGTCCTTGCCATTGGCCGAGGTACGGACCATCGACGTCCAGAGCGAGGAGTCCGGGATCCATACGTCCGGGGACCGCGTGGCCGTGCCCGAGGAGCCCTGGCCGGACAGGAGCGTCGCCACGTCGGCGGGGTCGGCACTGGACACGGCGGCCCGGACGCAATGTCCGTTGACCTTCCGCTTCTGGTCGTTGAAGTGGGTCACGGTCGCGTTGACGGCCGGGGCGATGTCCGGTGCCGCGGAGACGTTCAGCGTGATGGTGTCGCCGGCTCCGCAGCCGCCGCCCGCGGTGAGGGCATAGGCGCCGACGCCCAGCAGGAGGGCCAATCCGAGCGCACCGGCGAGGGGCCCGATGAGCGCACCCAGGCTGCGCCGGTGCCGTTCCCCATCGGCCCGGCCTCCTCGGCCTCCCCGTCCGCCGTGTCCCCCCCGGCCGGCCCCGCCCGGTCTTTCACCGGAGCCGAGATCACCGGAGCCGCCGGCTCCCGAAGCGCTGTCCGCCGAGTCGGCGACGGCCTTGCGGCCAGGGTCTCCGTAGGGGCCCGGCTCGTCGCCATAGCGGCTCCACGAACCGTTCTGAGCTCCGGTCCCGGAGCCCTGGGCGAAGCCGTGGCCGGCGTCAGAGCCGTGGCCATCGGCGTCCTCCGCCGAGGTGGCACGCCTTCCCAGGCCGTAGCCCCCGGGGTCGGAGGCGCCCATGAAGCCTCCGCTCCGGTGGCCGCCGGGATCCGAGGCTCCCGTGAACCCGCCCGCACCGTATACGGGCGGGCCATAGGGGCTGGGGCCGTGATCGCCCCAGCCGGGCCCGTCGGAGTCCCCATAGCCCGGGCCGTGACCGCGGGTGTTCCGGTCGTCCGGGCCGTGACCGGGGGTGTTCCCATCGTCCGGGCCGTGAGCACCTGGGACAGGGGAGTCCGGGGCGGAGGCACCCGGGTTGTAGGACGCCTGGTCGTAGGGCGCGTGGTCATAGGGCGCGTGGTCGTCGGAGGCGGCGAAGTCCTCCGGGTTCGATGATCCGGGGAAGCCCGCCGGGTCCGGCGCGCCGGTGGGGTCATCCGCCTCATAGGCAGGCCGCGGGGCCGCGTGCCGTGGACCGGTCCGGTTCCAGTCCTCCGGTGAGCCGGGCGCCTCGAACCCGCCGGACCTGCCGGCGCCGCCCGGATCCTCCGTGGGGGTCCCGGCTTCCGGAACGCTGAACCAGCCCGACGCGTGTTCGTCGGACGGCCTCGGTGAGCCCCCCCGGCCGTGATCGTACGGCGGTGCCGCCGGATCCTGGCCACCGTCGCGAGGCGTGTCGCCTGGAGTCTCCTCGCGATGACTTCCGCTCACGTTTGTCCTCTTTCACCCGAAATCAGTCGACGTTCTTCGGCACTGTAGTCTCACGGACCACACGGTACAAAGGTGGCAAAATCGCGATATAGCAGGTCAGGCTGTGGGCAGCCGCACCAGGCTGGACAGTGCGCGATGGTCACTGCCGGGCAGGGCGTGAGTCTCCACCCGCCGTACGGCCAAGCGCCGGCTCACCAGAATGTGGTCGATGACCAGGGACGGTCCGCCCGTGCGGACCCCCCAGGTCGGTGTCAGTCCCTTGCCGGCCCGGTCGGCCACGTCGGCGTATCCGCGGGCGATGGCGGCGCGGAACCGTGCGTGGTCCATGGTGGCGTTGAAATCGCCGGCGACGACCCGTACCGGACCGTCCTCGGTGGCGCCCGGGATGGCCGCGATGTCCCGTCGCCAGTTCTCGGAGGCCGTGGCGGACAGGGGAGGCAGTGGATGGACGGCCACGATCTCCACACGTACATCGCCCGGGAGGGACAGTTCCGCGCGGGGCATCGGCGTCGTGGTGCCGGCGACGGGTGACAGGGCGCGCAGCGGGTGGCGGGAGTAGATCCCGATGCCGGTCGGGCCGGGACGGGCCTCGAGGACCTTGTAGGGCAGCAGCCGGGTGAGCCCGGCCCGCTCCAGGGCGGTCACGGCGGCCGGGGTCAGCTCCTGGGTGCTGAGCACCTCCGTCCCCGTGCGCCGGACCAGGTCGACGAGCGCGTCCGGATCCGCGCCGCCGAACTGCAGGTTCGCGGACAGCACCCGCAGCTCCGGCCCCGCCGCCGGAGGCTGCCCGGACTCGAGCGCGCGCGGCGCCACGGCGGCGAGCAGGCCGGCGGTGACGATTCCCGCCACGGCGGCGGCCCGCCATCGGCGGAGCACTGCGGCGCACAGGAACGGGATCGGCGCGGTGGCGGCGGCGTACGGGGTGAAGGACAGAAGCGGGACGGCCGGCACCCCGACACCGGGCAGGCGGTCCACGGCGCAGAGGCGTACGGCCGCCCAGAGGCCCCATGGGGCCACGAGGGTCCAAACCAGGAGGGTGCGGCCCAGGAGGGCGCGGCCGCCGAAGAGGGGGCGGCCGAGGAGGGGGCGCGGCCGGCTCCTGAGCGCGGCCCCCGGGTCAGTGTGGTCCGTCTGCTGTCCCGCCACGCTCCCCCCGGTGCTGATCGGTGGTCCTCGGTCCCGCTTACGCCCCCATGACATCAGAGGTACCGGCGTCGGCGGAAGGCGCCACGGAGGCCGCCCCGGCCGGAACCGCGGGGGTACGGGCCACGACGCGCCGGCCGAGCGCGTAGGCGAGGAGGACCAGTCCTGTGGCGCTGACCGCGCCCACCACACCACCGACCGTCCTGGTGTGGAAGTCGACCGGCGGAGTGCCGACGGGAAGCCAGACGGTGGCGCCGTAGACGCCGCCGGTGCCGGCCGCGGCGGCGCAGGCGAGCAGGACCAGGCGGCGGGCGCCGGGGGACAGGCCGGGCGGGATCTCCGGGCCGGCGGGGGCACGCCGCAGCCAGCGCGCCGTCCACAGCGCCATCGCCACGCCCCCCACCACACCGGAGGCCGACTGCGCCAGGTCATAGCCGGAGCCGCCGCCCGTCAGGAGCACGCCGAGCCGGCGAATCGGTCCTATCCCGCTGCCGTCCTCATGGGTGAAGCCGTCCCATAACAGGTGGCCGGCGACACCGATCACCGCCGAGATCATGACCCACCCGAGATCGCCCATCGTCCGCCGGTCGAACTCCCGCGCGGGGACGGCCAGCCGGCCGCGTGCCCAGGCGGGCCACAGTGCGATCAGCGGCCATTTCAGCAGGAGGTGGTAGACCGCCAGCAGCACGAGAGCGAATCCCAGGTCGACGGTCACCATGCCCGGCGGACGGTGGGTGAGCCCGCGCAGCCTCAGGCCGAAGAAGTACGGCAGGTCCGGGGCGACAGATCCCATGACGAGGGCCGACGGCACCAGTGGCCGCCGCGCTATGGGGAGGATGATCGCGGGGTGGCACAAGGTGAACGGCACGGCACTCTCCGTGATGGACGCAGGCCGATTGTGCCCCACGGGCGGACACCGGCCCGGGATCTCAGGGGCGACACGGCAGGTGAGCCCGGGATCGGGCCATCGTGCACCGGGACGACCTGCACACTGGGGGCATGGCGCGACTTGTCCCTGTATCCGATCCGGCCGACCCCCGCTTGGCGGACTTCGTTCACCTTCGTGACGTCCAATTGCGCAAGAGCCTCGAGGTCGAGCACGGCCTCTTCATCGCCGAGGGCGAGAAGGTGATCCGGCGCGCGGTCGAGACCGGCTATCCCGTGCGGTCCTTCCTCATGGCCGAGCGCTGGGTCTCCTCACTGTCGGACGTGCTCGACCGGGTCGACGCCCCCGTCTACGTCGTCGGCGAGGCCACGGCCGAGGCGGTCACCGGATATCCCGTCCATCGCGGCGCGCTCGCCGCGATGGCCCGGACGCCGCTCCCCACCGTGCCCGAACTCCTCGGCGGAGCCCGGCGGGTGCTCGTGCTCGAGGATCTGGTCGATCACGGCAACGTGGGCGCGATCTTCAGATGCGGCGCGGCGCTCGGAGTGCAGGCCGTCATCCTGTCGCCGAGGTGCGCCGACCCGCTCTATCGCCGGGCCGTCAAAGTCTCCATGGGCGCCGTCTTCGCGGTGCCCTACGCCCGCATGACCGACTGGCACCACGGGCTCGCCGAGCTGCGGTCCGCGGGCTTCCGGCTCCTCGCCCTGACCCCGGACCAGGCCACGGTGCCGATCGAGGTCGCCACGGAGAAGTCGGAGCCCGGGGCCCGGCTCGCGCTCATGCTGGGCTCCGAGGGAGACGGGCTCTCCTCCCGGTGGCTGCGTGAGGCCGACGAGGCCGTGTGCATCCCCATGAGCCCCGAGGCGATGGCACTCGGCGTCGATTCGCTCAACGTCGTCGCGGCCGCCGCGATCGCCTGCCACAGCCTGACCCGCTCACCCGAGGCGCTCCGGTAGCCCGCGGGCCAGGCCCGGTCGGCAGGTCGTCGGGCGCAGCCTGACGGGTAGTATGCCGCCGTTCTGCCCCCATCACGTGCCGGCGAGCTCCCAGACCTGCCGTGAGGCGTCACGGTATGCCCGGCCGGGACGGAGGTCAGCGCTCGAACAGCCCGCCCCGGGGGCGGCGGTGGTCTCCCTTGGGGCGGACCCGCGCGCTGACCGGACGGCCGAGCCGCAGCTGGGTCATGAGGACCGAGAAGGCCACCAGCAGGGCCGCGAGCCACGCGATCTGAGTGCTCGCCAGCCGCTCGAAGGTCAGCTCCTGTCCCTGGGGCGAGCCGCCGCTGCGCAGCGTGGTGGTCGGCGCGGCCGCGGCCATGGTCGGCGCCGTCGAGGGGGTCGCCGCGATCTCCGGCAGCGAGACCTGGGGGCTCTGCTGCGCCATGGAGGGGCTCGGCGGGACATAGCCCGCACCACCCGCGCTGTTGGTCACCCCGCTGGGAGTGGTCGATCCCGTCGAGCCGCTCGACCCGGACGAGCTCCCGGAGCTCCCCGTACCGCTGGAGGTCGTGTTGCTCGGCGTCGGCGTCGGCGTCGGCTTCTTGGTGACGGTGATCCGGTCCGTGCTCTTTTTGGTTGTGGCTCCGTCCGCGGACGCTATCGCGGTGACGATGATCGTCCCCTTGTTCATGCTCCTGGGCACCGTCACGGTGACATCGCGGGACTTGTTCTCTTCGTCCACGGTTTTGAGGTCCTGCTCGGGGCTCACTGTCGCACCGCCCGTGGCGTCCAGACGGACCTTTGTGTTCTTGGCCTCCGCCCGAGTCGCGTGGACGTAAACGCGCCCCTTCACTGAGTCGCCGCCGTGCACGGCACTGGAGGGCAGGTCCAGAGTGATGTAGAGCACCGGCTTGGGCGTGGGGGGCGAGCTCGGGTCGGGAGGCTTGCTGCCGGTAGGCGTGGTCGACTCGGGGGCCGAAGGCTTGCTGGGGCCAGGGGCGCCTGCGGGCGGCGGCGCGGGCCTCGAGGGCGCGGAGGCGGGGGTGGGGCTCGGGGTCCCCTCGGCGAGGGCCACCGACAATCCCGCCGACAGCGCCAGGATCGCCGTCGTGCTGAACCCTACAAAGATCGGGTTGCCTACCGATCGGGAGACCACCGGATCCGCACCTCCGTCGCATTGTCATTGATCGGCTGTGTCCGGGCTACCCCGTTACAGCGCTCCGAAGCCAAGCGAACATGAACTAGTGAACTAAATCAACACCGATGAACGGGTTGTCCAGAGAGACGGCCCTAAATCATCTCCTCGTGAAGGTCGATCACTTCGGCGCGCGGGGCCCACGTCTGCCAGACGCCCTGGTCGACCCGGTCCAGCCCGAAGGTCTCGGCGACGGGCGCCCGGCCGCCGGTGTATTCGACCCGTAGCCAGCTCTCGTACTCTCCCACGATGACGAACGGCTCGCCGCGCCAGGTGCAGACGCTGCGGACATACCGGACGTACTCGACCTCGGACTCGGGGACCATGCGGCGGTAGCGGCCCGGCCGGGTCTCGTCGAAGCCCTCCTCGGGTTCGGTCGTGTACAACCGGACCGTCGCGTCCGCGCCGGGACTGGCCTCGTATTCGCGGCCACCCCAGTTCGCGATGTAACCGTCCCGGATCATTGCACGGCCTCCGTCCGCTCACCCTGGTCGGCCTCGGTGTCCTCTTCCGGCCGCAACCAGCCCAGCACGTCCGGGTCATAGACGGCGACGAACCTTTCGGACCGGTCCCGGCCGAGGTGGTAGATCTCCGCGCCATAGGGCAACCGCACGCTGTCGACCTTGTACTCGCGGATGGTCCCGGCGCTGCCGGGGGCGAATCCGTCCCCGTGGAAGGGAGGACGCTCCACCACCCAGCCGGCCTCGCCCCACACCTCGAGCTCCTCGTCGGACCGGCCGCCGAAGGGGATCCGGTAGAGGTCGGGGCAGTGGGCGGGCCACCGGACGACGTAGACGCCTTCGTCATCCGGCGCGAAGGGCGAGTCGGCGTAGAGGAGTCCCAGCGCCTCGTACAACTGCGCCGGTGTCTGCAGATCCGCCACGTCCGCGGCGCGGTGGACGAAGCCGCCGAGCCGGTCGTATCCCTGGTCGAGATACCACGGCACGTGGCCGTGCGGCAGCACCTTCTGCATGACGGGCGGCTGCTGCGGGCGCTCGATCACCGGAGCGCTCATCGGCCCGGCTCCAGGGGCCGGGGCCTCGGTCCTCGACGGCTCCTCCCGCGGGGAGGTCTCGCGGTCCCGCAGGACCAGTCCTACGCGCAGCACCCAGTCGCTCAGTGCCTGGACCTGATCACCGCGCAACGACGCGCCGATCCGGGTCCCGGGATTGATCAGCATCGCCCACTCGGCATGCGGCCAGCATCCGATGAGGTCGCGGTAGTCGACGTAGACGAATCGCGGCTCGGCCGCCATGGGATCGGCGCCGGCCGAGCCGGCCAGGGCCCCGTGGAGTTGAACACGCGACGTGAAGACCTGCACCGACGAGGGATCGCGCAGGGCGCCCTCCCACCGGAACCGCGGGTCCATGGGAGTGGCGTCGGGCGGGGCGTCGGAGGGGATGGGGACGAGGACCTCCGCGCCCAGGAGCACCCGCAGGAAGGCGTCGGTGTCCCCGTTGAGCGCGGCCTCGTGCAGTTCCTGGTCGGTGCGGTTGCCCGGCTCGAACTCCGGAAGCCCGCGCGGCCCGCTCTCGTCCTGTCGCGCCGGCTCCGGTACGGCCGTCCGCTCCGGGATGGCCGTGGTCCCGGGGACGGGTTGGCTCTCGCCCGCCGTCTCCGGATGCGGGCCCGGTGGCGGGGTGGCCGGCTCGGCCGCGAGCTCCGGCCGCAGGACCGGGACGTGCTCGCCCACGACGGTCGCGTCGATGGGCGCACCGGGGTTGAGGACCAGCGTCCATCCGGAGTCCGGCCAGGCCGAGGCGATGTCCGCGAAGCTCGGCATGATGTAACGCGACGGCCCGATGGCGTCGTGCATCCATTTGAGCGACGTGAACATCTGGATGGAGTTCTGTCCCTGGACCTGCACCGGCCGCCAGGGAAATCCCGGTTGGCCCGGCTCGATGCCCCATGGCGTCTCCGGGTCGGCGGGCATCAGGACCTGCGCGGTCCCCAGGACATCGAAGAAGGCCTCGGTGTCCTGCCGGATCACCGCGTCGAAGAGGTGCTTCTCCACCTCGTTCTGCGGTTGGAAGTTCGCGGCCATCCGCTGCGCCGCCACCTGGTCGGCCCACCGGGCGAGACCGAGCAGCCGCTCACCGTCGAGGGAGGCGCCGACCTTGGTCCCGGAGTTGACGGCCAGCGCCCACCGGCGGTCCGGCCAGTACCTGATGATCGACGCGAAGGGGAACTTCATGAAGTCCGTGGACCCTGTGGAGCCGGGACCCGGGACCTCCCCGAGGACCTCCAGCATCCGTTCCGGCGAGGTGAACAGCGCGATGGACGTCTCGCCGCGGACCTCCGCGGTCAGCCATGGAAATCCGGGCCGGCCGGGTCGCCGGGTGGGATCGGTGTGCTCGGGAACCAGGATCAGGACCTCGGCCCCGAGCAGGGCGTTGACGAACGACTCCTGGTCGCCGTTCATCCCCGCCCGCAGCAGCTCGCGCTCGACGTCGTTGGCGGGCTTGAAGTCGTCGGTCTGCGGTTTGTGGCGGCGGCCGCGGAGCACCTCGGCCATGGGCGCGTCGATCGCGGGCCGGAACTCCTCGAGCGGCGGCAGGCCCGCGGCTCCGCGCGCGTTCGCGCCCACCGTCAGACCTTCGCCGGGCAGGGGGGCCCGTGCCCCGGGGCCGGGCCCGGCCGGAGGCAGGTCTCCGGTCGAAGGAACGTCTCCGGCCGCCGGCGCCGCTCCGGCGAAGGCGTCCGCGGCTGAAGGGGCGTCTCCGGCCGGGGAGTGCGGCTCAGGACGGTTGAGGTCCGCGGCCGGCTGGAGCGGTCCTCCGAGTGTGCCGCCATCGGCGGGTGTGAGGTCGGCCGCAGGAGGACGGTCGGCGGCGGGCCCGGCGTCGTCAGAGGTCTCGGCCACGGCCGGGGGCAGGTCCGAGGGGTCCGAGGGGTCCGTGCCCTCGGGCGTCGCCTCCGGTCCCCCCGAGGTGGGGGCCGGCGTGGGCGCGACCGCCTGTTCCACCGGCGGAGCACCGGCGGGGTGTCCCGCCGCGATCCCGACGGCGGCCCAGTCATCGGCGCCACGCGCGCGACCGTCGGTCGTGGGGTCGCCGGTTCGGCCCGCCGTGTTCTCACGTGTGCCGTCGTGGCCGGCGGGGTTCTGGCCGTTGGGACTCTGGCCAAGGATGTCTTGGTCGATGCCGCTCTGGCCGACACTGCTTCGGCCCGCGCCGGTCTCGGCCGTCGCGCTCTGGCCTAGGGGGTTGTGGCCTGCGGGGTTCTGATCTGAGGGCATCTGGCCGTCGGCGGCGGCATCCGCGCTCTGGCCCGGGTCGGCGTCCGCGGTCATGGTGGGCGCCGCCGAGGCCGGCTGCCCCGCCAGGGGCGGACGCGCGTCGCCGTCGGCGATCTGCTTGACGAACCACGACGGCAACACGGCCTGGATCGGCAGCCCGGTGTTCACCGCCAGCCACCATTGCGGATGCGGCCAGCTGGAGGCGATCTCGCCGAACTTCAGGCGCATGAAATGCTGCACCCCGGCGCCGACGCACGCGCGCATCGCCTCGGGTGAGGTGAAGGCCGCCACGTGAGTGCGGTCGTCGATCACCTGCGTCGGCCACGCCGGCTGGGCCCGGCCGGCCAGCACGTCCTCGACGATTTCCGGCGGTACGGGAATGATGAGCTCGGTATGTGCAAGCAGCCGGAAGTACGACTCCTGATCACCGGACCGGAGCGCATCGCCCATCCGGCCCTCGAGTTCAGTCGCGGGCTGCCATGCTTCCACCACGTTCTACACTCCCCTGACCACGCCACGGACGTGCTAACGCTACACGGGGCGAAGCGCCACAAAGAGAGACGTCCGTCCATGGACTCGGATCCGGCCCGGTGCCGTCAGGCCACCGAACCCGCTTCGGTGCCGGTGAACAGACCACGCCCGCACCGAAGCCGGCGTGTTGGGCACCTGGGCCACATTCGAGGACCGTGTCACCGAAGTTGATCAAGATACCCCGTGATGGCGTAGGTTATCCCCGTTCGGTCGGAACGGGGGCCAACAATGCCGCACAGGTCTCAGGGCCATGCCGGCGGGGCCGCATCCGCGGCCGGGACGGGTTCGGCACCACGGCCGGGGCGGCGTGTCCCTACCGGCCCACTCGTGCGCGTCTTCACGGTGTGAGTTCGCACGCGAGGTCCTCGGCGGCCTGACGGAGAAGCGGCACCGCGGTCTCGACCACGCTCGGCGTCATCCGGGGCGCGGGTCCGGACACCGAGATGGCGAGCGGGTGCGGGCTCCCGATCACTGCTACGGCTACGCACCGGACGCCGATCTCCTGCTCCCCGTCGTCCATGGCATAGCCCTGACCCCGTACGTGCTCGAGCTCCTCGGCGAACCGGCCCGACTCTGTGATGGTGTGCTCGGTATGGGCGGGCATCCCGGTGCGATCGAGCAGTGCGCGGACGTCGGCGGCCGGCCGGTCTGCCAGCATGGCCTTGCCGACCGCGGTGCAGTGCGGGTGGACCCTCCGGCCGACCTCGGTGAACATCCGCATCGACTGCCTTGACTGCACCTGGGCCACGTAGACGACCTGGTCTCCGTCGAGCATCGCGAGGTTGGCGCTCTCGCCGACGGCGTCCACGAGCCGGGTCAGGTAGGGCCTGGACCAGGTGCCGAGGAGGTGACTCGCGCTCTCACCCAGGCGGATGAGCCGGGGACCGAGCGAGTACTGACGGGACGGCTCCTGGCGTGCGTATCCGAGGTCGACGAGGGTGCGGACGAGCCGGTGGATCGTGGGAAGCGCGAGCCCGGACTCCTGCGAGAGTTTGGACAGCCCGACCATGCCGCCGGCGGCCGCCATGGTCTCGAGCAGCTCGAAGGCCCGCTCCACGGACTGCACGCCCCCGCCGCGCGGCCGGTTGGCCAGCCGCCCGTTGTCCTTGCCCTCGGTCAGGCCCTCGTTCGGCTCGGTCACGTAAGCCCTCCGTTCTGTCCCCCAGCCCAGCCGGGTGCCCCGTGGACGTCCAATGACGTCCATAGGACGTCGATGGCTTGGATCGCTGAAGTCTAGTCGCCGGGCCGGGTCGGGCTCCGTGCCTCGGTAAAAGCTTGGTAGAGCAGCTCGAGGGGATGCCATGCGGCGCGCTCGGTGCCATGCCTGATCTGCTGCCGGCAGGAGACCCCGGTGGCGGCCACGACCGTCTCGGCGGACGCCGTCCTGATCGCGGGGAAGAGCCGGTCCTCGCCGATGTCCATGGAGAGCTCGTAGTGCTCGGATTCGAAGCCGAAGGATCCGGCCATCCCGCAGCAGCCGGCGTCGAGCTCCACGACCTCGGCCCCGGGTATGCGGCGCAGCAGAGCGACGGTCGCCCCCGTACCCACCTCGGCCTTCTGGTGACAGTGCCCCTGGTAGAGGATGCGCCGCCCGGACAGCCAGGACCGGCCCAGCGGCAGCCGGCCCGAGTCGATGGCCTCGAGCAACAGCTCTTCGACCTGGCGCACCCGCCCGGCGACGGCCTCGACGTTCGGGTCGTCGGTCAGCAGGCGGCGATGCTCGTCGCGCAGTGTGAGGACGCACGACGGCTCGCATCCGACGATGGGGGAGCCGGGCTCCGAGGACGCCACCAGGGCGGCGGCGAGTGAGCGTGCCCTGCGCCGCGCGCTGTCCAGCAGGCCTTTGGAGAAGTCCGCACGTCCGCAGCAGCCACGGCTCTCCAGCCGGACCGACCAGCCGGCGAGCTCCAGCAGTTCGATGGCCGCCCGGCCGATCGCGGGCTCGGTGAAGGTCGTGAAGGAGTCGGCGAGAAAGGTGAGCTCGCCCTGCGGGGCCGCCGGGCCGCCGGCCGTCCCGTCCACCCGGTCGGCCGCCGCGCTGTGGCGGTGGAACCAGCGGATCAGATTGTCCCGCCGGTAGGCCGGCAGCGGCCGCTCGGCCGTGATGCCGATCGCCCGCTCCATCAGCCTGCGGAGCGGGCGCAGGCCGTTCGGGAGGTTGGACAGCGGAGCCGTGGCCGAGCCGAGACGGTTGAGGATCCGGATGCCGCCGAAGACCCGTGAACGCAGCGGGACGCCATGGACGTCATGCCGTTGCGCGAGGGCCTCGGCCTTGAGCGAGGCCATGTCGACGCCGAGTGGGCACTCGCTCTTGCAGGCCTTGCACATGAGGCACAGGTCGAGGATCTCGTGCAGCCGGTCGTCTCCGAGGGCGGCCTTCGGGTCGGGCTCGGAGAGCGCCTTGACCAGCGCGTTGGCGCGTCCCCGGGTGGCGTGCTCCTCCTGCCGGGTGGCCATGTAGGAGGGGCACATGGCCCCGGACTCGCTCTTGCGGCACAGCCCGATGTTCATGCAGCGGTCCGCGGCGTCGCGCATGCCGCCGCCGACCACATCGAAGGTCAGCCGGGTCCTCAGGGCCGGGGCCGGCGGCAGCGCGGCGTCGCGGAGATGCTCCGTCATCGACGGCGCATCGACGATCTTGCCGGGGTTCATCCGGCCGTCCGGGTCGAAGATCCGCTTGGCCGAGCGCATCGCCTCGTAGAGTTCGTCGCCGAAGAGCTCGCGGTTGAACTCACTGCGTGCCAGCCCGTCGCCGTGCTCGCTGGAGTTGACCCCGCCGTACTCCCGCACCAGGTCCTTGATCTCCTCGGCGACGGCGCGCATCCTGCGGATGTCATCGGGCCTGTTGACGTCGACGAACGGCCGGATGTGCAGGCACCCCACCGAGCAGTGTCCGTAGAAGCCGGCCTTGAGGTCGTGCCGGTCGAGCACCTCGCTGAAACGCCGCGTGTAGTCGACGAGATGCTCCGGATCGACCGCGGTGTCCTCCACGAAGGCGAGCGGGCGGAGTGTCCCCGATCCCGCGGCCATGAGCAGGCCGAGGCTCGACTTGCGGACCTTCAGCAGGGCGGCCTGCTGGGCCGGGGTCTCCGCCCGGAGCGTGTGATAGCCGTGACGGTGCCGGGCCCACAGCCCGGTGAGGCGGTCGAGCCGGGAGAGCAGATCGCGTTCGTCGTCGCCGCTGAAGGACACGAAGAGGAGCGCGTCCGGATCCCCTTGCAGGATGGCACCCAGATCCGCGTACTCGATCTTGCTCCGGGACAGGTCCAGGATGGTCCGGTCCATGAGTTCCACGGCCGAGGGATCGCACGCCATGGCGTCCTCGGTCGCCGCGATGGCCGCCAGCATCGAGGTGAAGTGCCCGACGGCGATGACCGTCCTGGCCGGCGTGGGGACGAGGTCCACCAGCGCCTCTGTGGCGACCACGAGTGTCCCCTCGGAGCCGACGACGAACTTCGCCAGGTCGAAGGCCGGGTCGCCGGCGAGCCGGTCCAGCCGGTAGCCGCAGGCCCGCCGCCAGTAGGCGGGGAAGTCCTCCGCGATCGCGCGCTCGTGCCGGGTCAGGAGTGCGGGCAGCTCCCGGTAGAGACGCCCCTCCAGGCCGGGAAGGGCCGCGCGGCGGGTGCGTTCGGCCTCCTCGAGGGGGGCGAAGTGCGCGGCGGAGGCGTCGGCGAGGACGACGTCGAGTTCGCGGACGTGGTCGATCGTCATCCCATAGCGCACCGACCCGCTGCCCGCGGAGTTGTTGCCGATCATCCCGCCGATCGTGGCGCGGTTGCTGGTCGAGGTGTCCGGCCCGAACATCAGTCCGTGCGCCGCGGCGGCCCGATTGAGCTGGTCCTGCACGACCCCCGGTTGCACCAGGGCGGTGCGCGCCTCGGGGTCGATCCGGGCGATGCGGTTCATGTGCCGGGACAGGTCCAGCACCAGTCCCGGGCCGACGGTCTGACCGGCCAGGCTCGTGCCGCCACCGCGGGGCAGCACCGGCACGCCGTGCTCGCCGGCGATGGACACGGCCGCGGCGACATCGCCGGCGTCCCGGGGGAAGGCCACGCCGAGCGGCGTGATCGCGTACATGCTCGCGTCACGGGAGAACAGATGCCGGGTGTAGTCGTCGAACCGGACCTCGCCGCCGAGCCGGCGGCCGAGCTCGTGCGCCAGGTCCCGGGCGCCGCCGTGGACACCGGCCTCGTCGCCGGTACGGCCGGTAGTGATCGTCATGGCCGGTGCGCTCCTCTTCGGCGGTCATGCACGCTGCAGACGCTCCAGCGCGGCATTGATCCCTTGCGGGTCGATCGGCACGCCGGCCGTGACCAGGCCCATCTGCACGCCGGCCAGGGTGCCCGCCAGCATGAGGTCATTGAGGTCCCCGAGGTGGCCGATCCGGAAGATCTTGCCGGTGAGCCGGCCCAGACCCGCCCCGAGCGACATGTTGTAGCGATCCAGGATGAGCGCGCGGACCTTGTCCGCGTCGATGTCCTCCGGGACCATCACGGCGGTCAGCGAGCCAGAGTGCTCGCGCTCGTCCGCGCAGAGGACTTCGAGCCCCCAGCCGCGCACCGCGAGCCGCGTCGCCTCGGCGTGCCGCTGGTGACGGGCGTAGACCTCGGTCAGGCCCTCCTCCCGCAGCATGCACAGTGCTTCGCGGAGGCCGTACAGCAGATTGGTCGCGGGGGTGTAGGGGAACACCCCGCGCTCGTTGGCCTCGAGCATGGGCCGCCAGCTCCAGAACGACTTGGCCAGCCCGGAGGTCTCGGCCGCCGCGAGGGCCTTGTCGCTGATGGCGTTGAAGCCGAGGCCGGGGGGGAGCATGAGCCCCTTCTGCGAGCCCCCCACCGTGACGTCCACGCCCCACTCGTCGTGGCGGTAGTCGATCGAGCCCAGCGAGGAGATCGTGTCGACGAACAGGAGCGCCGGGTGCCCCGCGGCGTCCATCGCCCGCCGGACCTCGGCGACCCGGCTGGTCACGCCGGTGGAGGTCTCGTTGTGAACCACCAGTACGGCCTTGACGACATGGCCGGTGTCGGCGGCCAGTTCGTCGGCGACGGACCGCGGGTCGACGCCGTGCCGCCAGTCGCCGGGGACGAACCGGACCTCGAGGCCGAGGCCGCGCGCCATCTCCTGCCACAGGGTCGCGAAATGGCCGGTCTCGAAGCACAGGACCGTGTCTCCGGGGCTCAGCGTGTTGACCAGGGCGGCCTCCCAGGCCCCGGTTCCCGAGGACGGGTAGATCACGACCGGGCCGGTGGTCCCGAAGACCGGCTTCACCGCCTCGAGGACCTCCCGGCCGAGTTCGGCGAAGTCCGGGCCGCGATGGTCGATGGTGGGCGCCGCCATGGCGCGGAGCACCCGGTCGGGTGTGTTGGTGGGACCGGGGATCTGGAGGAAGTGGCGGCCGGCATGCGTCATCGCGGAAGGTACCTCTCGTGGGCGAGTTCCTGCCGATAATCCGTAATACGGAATCCTTATACCGGATTACGGATGCCGTGTCGATAGTCCCCGATAGTCCCCGCCGGCCGTCGCCGGCCGGCGCTTCCGGCCGTGGCCGCGATCCACGGGAGCGCGGACCGCTGGGGAGGGCCGGACGCAGGCGGCG
The DNA here is from genome assembly GCA_036008685.1 of Actinomadura sp. Taxonomy (GTDB): domain Bacteria; phylum Actinomycetota; class Actinomycetes; order Streptosporangiales; family Streptosporangiaceae; genus Actinomadura_C. Next base: position 26,165 of record DASYNF010000150.1, read on the forward strand.
TGGGGGCCTTGACGCTGGTTGTGAGGGAGATCATACTCCCCATCACGAAAGATCCATTTCGCATAACGGAAACAAACCTCGCCACCCCCCGTCTGCCGCGCACCCCCTGAACCCCCACTCCGGGAGGCTTCATGTCCGTCGAAGTCGTCTCCATCCTCATCCTCGCCGGCATTTTCCTGCTGGCCACGGTCCGGCCGGTCAACCTCGGTGTCCTGGCCATCGTGGCCGCGTTCGTCCTCGGCGTCTCGGTCCTCGACGGAGCCGACGTCGGCGAGCGGACCGACGCGATCTTCTCCGGGTTCCCGGGAGATCTGTTCGTCATCCTCGCCGGCGTCACCTACCTGTTCGCGATCGCCAAGGACAACGGGACCGTCGACTGGCTGGTCCACGCGTCCATCCGGGCGGTCGGCGGCCGCGTCGGCCTGATCCCGTGGATCATGTTCCTCGTGACGGCCTGCCTCACCGCGATCGGTGCGGTGGTGCCGGCGGCCGTGGCGATCATCTCCCCGATCGGGATGGGCTTCGCCGTCCGCTACAAGATCAATCCGCTGCTCATGGGACTCATGATCATTAATGGGGCCAGCGCGGGCGGGTTCTCGCCGATGAGCATCTTCGGCGGCATCACCAACGGCGTCGTGGACAAGGCGGGGCTGCCGGGCAACCCCACCCTGCTGTTCCTGGCGTCGTTCCTCTTCAACTTGGCGATCAGCGTGGTCGTCTTCTTCCTCTGGGGAGGACGCGAGCTGTTCGGCCGCCGGGCCGAGGACCTGGGGCCGGACGGGGCCGGTGGGGGGACGGGTCCTGGTGACGCCACGGGCGCTCGTACGGGCGCCGGCGAGGGGAGCGGCGCGGGGGTCGCCACGGTCACGGCGACGGTCACGGACGCCCCCGTCGCGCTGGACCGGGACCGGATCCTCACCCTCGCCGGACTGCTCGGTCTCGCGGTCGGCGCACTGTTCTTCGACCTCAACGTCGGCATGGTCGCCATCTCCGTGGCCGCCATCCTCACCCTGATCTCGCCCGCCTCGGGGAAGAACGCGGTCAACCAGATCGCCTGGCCGACCGTGCTCCTGGTGTGCGGCATCGTGATGTACGTCAGTGTCATGGAGTCCATCGGCACCATCAAGTGGCTCGGTAACGAGGTCGCCACGATCGGGGCCCCACTCCTGGCCGCGCTCATCATCTGCTTCATCGGCGGAGCGGTCTCCGCGTTCGCCTCGACCACGGGGATCCTCGGCGCGCTCATCCCGCTCGCCGTGCCGTTCCTGACCGGCGGCGACGCGGTGGGGGCGGTCGGCCTCATCACCGCCCTGGCCATCTCGTCCTCGGTGGTGGACTCCAGCCCGTTCTCCACCAGCGGCGCGCTGGTGGTCGCCAACGCACCCGACGACAGGCGGGAGGTCGTCTACAAGGGGCTCATGCGGTGGGGCTTCAGCATGGTCGTGCTCGCCCCGATCGCCACCTGGGCCATCTTGGTGGTGCCCGGCTGGCTGTGAGGGCGGACACCCGGGCGTGCGCCCTCCCCGCCGGGGGCGCACGCCCGGACCTTCACGCGGACGCGTTCACTCCGGATCGGCTCGCCGTGGCCGCGAGGGCGTGGGCGCGTGGAGGCGTCCGGACCGCCGGCGGTCTCAGGGCGACTGGCGGCCATGGCCGCCACGGGTCTCGGGGACGTTTTCCCGCCGGAGCCGCGCCCTGGGCTCACTCGTCTCGGGCGGCGGTTCGATCGTCATGGTGGGATCGGGGTCGGGCGGAGAGGGACTGGGCTCCGGCTCGCTCGTCGGCTCCTCGGTCGGTATGGGCTCGGGCGAGGGCTTGAAGGAGGGCTCCCGCGTCCTGGGGGGCATGATGATCTGCGGTGGGTTCGGATCCTCGGCCGGGCCGATGTCCGACGGCTCTGGGAACTTCTCGACCGGCATGTCGCGCGTGGCCTCGGTCATGTAGGTCTGCCAGATCTGCGCCGGCAGCACTCCGCCGTAGATCGAGAACCCCGGGATCTCCAGCGGCTTGTTGTCGGTCCGGAAGATCCCGACCGAGGTGGCCATCTGCGGGATGAAGCCGTTGAACCAGATCGCCCGGCCCTTGTCCGTCGTCCCCGTCTTGCCGGCGACCTCCCGATCGGAGAGCTGGGCCGCCGTGCCCGTGCCGCCCTCGACGACCTTGCTCAGCGCATAGACGGCGTCGGCGGCGACGTCCTTGGGGAAGGCCTGGACGCCGCGCTCGGTTATCTTCTTCGACTTGGTTCCGGGGCGGCGGACGGACCTGATGACATGGGGCTTGTGGTAGACCCCGTCCGCGGCGAAGGTGGCGAAGGCGCCCGCCTGCTGGACCGGGCTCACCGAGACGGTGCCGAGCGGGAACGTCGGCTGGGTGTCGGCCCCGTTGGCGGCGAGTTGCTTCTCGGGGATGCCGAGCTTTTCGGCCATGGCGGCGACCTTGTCCAAGCCGACCTCCCGGCCCAGGTTGATGTAGGCCGTGTTGATGGACCGCTGGGTCGCCGTGACCAGGTCGACCATGCCATAGCTGGTGTCGCCGTCGTTGTGGATCTCGGTGCCGTTGAACGTCTGCGGTGAGCTGCCGTCCACGGTGGTGTCGAGGCCCTTGCCGTCGTTCAGGGCGGCTGCCAGCACATAGGGCTTGAACCCGGAACCGGCCTGGGCGTAGGAGTCGAAGGAGGAGTTGAGCTGCCGCTCCAGGTAGTCACGGCCTCCGTAGAACGCGAGGACCTCGCCGTTGTGCGGGTTGACCGACACCAGCCCCGTGAGCACCTTCTTGGGCGTCTTGGTGGGGACATTGGACTTGACCGCCTTGGCGGCGGCGTCCATCAGCTTCTTGTCGAAGGTCGTGACGATCTTCAGTCCACCGCGGTTGATCTCGTCCTCGGCGTAGCCCCGGGCCTCGAGCTCCTTTTTGGCGGTGTCCATCATGTAGCCGACCTGGCCCCCGAGGACGTCGGTGTGCTTCTGCTCCGGCGGGACCGGGAACTTCATCGCGGCCGCGTCGGAGGCCTTGACGGCGCCGACCCGGACCATGCCCTCGATGACGTATCTCCAGCGCTGTTCGGCCGGCGCCCGCCTCTCCTCGTAGGGATCGGCGAAATAGGACGGCATCTGGATCGCGGCGGCGAGATAGGCCCCCTGCTCCGGGGTCAGCTTGGAGACGTCGGTGTTGTAGTAGGCCTTCGCCGCCGCCTGGATGCCGTAGGCGTTGCGGCCGAAATAGATCGTGTTGAGGTATTCCTGGAGGATCCAGTCCTTGTTCTTCTCCCGGCCGACCTTCAGGGAGACCATGATCTCCTTGAGTTTCCGGAAGACGGTCCGTTCCTGGCTGAGCCCGCTGTAGTAGTTGCGGACCATCTGCTGGGTGATGGTCGAGCCGCCCTGGACCTGTTCGCCCGAGAGGGTCGACCAGAGGGCCCGGGTGGTGCCGGACAGCGACACGCCGGGATCGTTGTAGAAGCTCCGGTTCTCGGCTGAGATGACCGCGGCCCGGACCGGTTCGGGCACCCGGGAGATCGGGACCGTGACCCGGTTCGTGCCCTGCTTGGCGATGACCTTCTTGCCGTCGGCGTAGTAGAACACCGACCCCTCCGCCCTGGCGCCGTTCTGCGCGGACGGTATCGGGGTGAACTGATAGGCCAGCGCGAAGGCCAGCAGGCCGAAGCCGACGATGCCCAGCACCGCGAAGCCGACGCGCCGGGACAGGCCCACGAGCGGGCCCCGCCGGGCGGGCTCGCCCGGCTCGCCGGATGGCGCCGGGCCGGCGGACGGGCCGGCGCTCTCGTCCGCGGGGTCTCCCCCCGGATCGGCGGGTTCCTGGAACGTCGGCCGGGCCGGCCCGGCGGCAGGTGTCCGCTCCGCGGCCGGATCCCCTGAGGAGACCGGCTCGCCGGAATCGTCACCCGGGGGAGCGGTGCCGGGGTCGGCGTCCTGACCGGGTTCGGCCTGGTCGGTGCCCTCGTCGTCCGGGCCCTCGTCGTCCGGTCCGGTGGGCCGCCTGCCCGCCGCATCCTCGTCGCTGCTGCTCACACGCCCCCCGTGACCCGTTCGTTACCGTACGATACCTCAGGGGGTCTGCCATACCACTGACCGAAACCCCCATCCGGTGGCGTCTCTGTGAAGACGGCTGAGATGGCGGGTCGGTTGACGGGCAGAGACGGGCAATTACCGCAGCGGACGTTCCGGACCCGGGTCCGGAACGTC
>DASYNF010000151.1:0-16182 GCA_036008685.1 Actinomadura sp.
AGCCGGCCGGTGACGCGCGCACCGCTCAGGCGCAACGCCGGAACGTGACCCGGCTCCGGCTGCACGGCACCGGTGAGCAACGCGATGATCACTTCGGCCCGGACCGTGCGCTCGGGACCCCATCGCGCGTCGGGCGAGGGAGCGTCCTCCTCGGGGTCGCCCACACGCAGGTCGACCTCCTCGCCACGCGGGAAGGCCTTCCACAGGGCGTGTTCGGGCTCGGTGAGTTCCTCGGAGATCACGAAACTCATCGTGGGCCATCGGCCCGCCGTCCGCCAGCAGGATGGGGAAGGACATATCCCTCTACCCGTGCACCTTGGGACGAAGCTCGTGAACGGGCAATGGTTGTACGGTATGAGCCACCCGGCCACCCCACCCCCGGTGAGCGCGAGCGGGCAAAGGGTCCTGTGCGCCTGTGTCGAGCAGGGGTCTCTGCGTTCTCCATCGGGCGTTCTGCCATCTGAACACACCTGGAGAGTCTGTGGCGAGAATCAACCCCCGAGCGCTGTCGATAACCGTGGTCACGGCCATTGCCGGCCTGCTCATCCCGCTGTCCGGTGCCCAGGCCCAGAGTGGCTTCACGGCAGGCGCGCCCGGCGCCGGCGACCCGTACTTCCCCGACATGGGAAACGGCGGCTATGACGCCCAGCACTACAGCCTCGCGCTCACGTACGACCCCGGCACCAAGGCGATCGACGCCCACGCGAAGATCCAGGCCCGTGCCACCGAGAACCTGTCCCGCTTCGACCTCGACTTCCTCGGCCCACTGAAGATCAGCGCGCTGACCGTGGACGGGCGCAAGGCGTCCTACCGGCGGACCGCCGCGCAGGAGCTCGTCATCACCCCGCCGGACGGGCTGCGCCAGGGACGGGCGTTCACGGTCGACGTCGCCTACTCCGGCGTACCTCAGGCGATCAACGACAAGGCGCTCGGCGTCTCCGGCTGGGTCGCCACGCACGACGGCGCGGTCGCGGTGTCGGAGCCCTTCGGCTCGGCGACCTGGTTCCCGGTCAACGACACGACCAAGGACAAGGCGACGTACGACTTCACCATCACCGTGCCGAAGGGCCTGCGGGCGCTGGCCAACGGCGAGCCGGCCGGCACGTGGTCACACGGGCCGTCCACGACCTTCCGCTGGGTCAACTCGCAACCCACCGCCAGCGAGCTGGTGATGGTGGCCATCGGCCATTTCGACGTCAAGGACACCCGCACCGCGAGTGGCCTGCGCAACATCACCGCCGTCGACCCGGCCGCGGTGAAGCCCGGGACCCAGGCCACCGCCGGTGGCGCCTTCAACACGGCCACCGCGGACGTCATCGAGTGGGAACAGAAGCTGTACGGCCACTACCCGTTCTCCTCCGTCGGCGGCATCACCGTGCTCGCCCCGGAGGTGGGCTACTCCCTGGAGACGCAGAGCCGGCCGGTGTACGCACGCGGCAGGGCCGGTGCGCTCCCGAGCGCGGAACTCATCGCCCATGAGCTGGGCCATCAGTGGTTCGGTGACTCCGTCACCCCCGTCCAGTGGAAGCACATCTGGCTGAACGAGGGCTTCGCCACCTATACCGAGTGGCTCTACAGCGAGCAGCACGGCGGCAAGACCGCGCAGCAGCTCTTCGACGAGGCCTACACATCCGCGGGCAGGGACTGGACCGGCAAGGTGGCCGACCCCGGCCGCGACCACATTTTCGACGACCTGGTCTACACGCGCGGTGCGATGGCCATCCACCAGATCCGCAGGGCCGTCGGGGACAAGGCGTTCTTCCAGCTGGTCAAGGCGTGGCCGGCGACGCACCGCTACGGCTACGGCACGACGGCGGAGTTCATCGCCTTCACCGAGCACTTCACCCACAAGAACCTGGACTCGCTGTTCAAGACCTGGCTCTACACCGAGGGCAAGCCCTCCGTCTGAGCCCAGGAGGCAGGGCGCGATCAGGGGTGACACCCCTGATCGCGTCCTCAGCCGAATAAAGGCGCCCTTCACAGTGCCTGGTGATCCAGGAATAGATTCTCGATCTTGGGAGTTCGAGGGTCTATAATTGAAAGTTCAACTATCCCTGAGGGTGTCAGCATGCAGTTCGGGATCTTCACTGTCGGTGACGTCACCACCGACCCGACGACCGGCCGGACGCCGTCCGAGGCCGAGCGGATCAAGGCGATGGTCGCGATCGCGCTGAAGGCGGAGGAGGTGGGGCTGGACGTCTTCGCGACCGGCGAGCATCACAACCCGCCTTTCGTGCCCTCGTCGCCGACCACGATGCTCGGATACGTCGCCGCCCGTACGGAGCGGATCATCCTGTCGACGGCGACGACGCTGATCACGACGAATGATCCGGTGAAGATCGCTGAGGATTTCGCGATGCTGCAGCACCTGGCGGACGGCCGGGTGGATCTGATGATGGGCCGGGGCAACACCGGCCCGGTCTATCCCTGGTTCGGCAAGGACATCCGCCAGGGCATCCCGCTGGCCGTCGAGAACTATCACCTGCTGCACCGCCTGTGGCGCGAAGAGGCGGTCGACTGGGAGGGCAGGTTCCGCACTCCGCTGCAGGGGTTCACCTCGACGCCGCGGCCTTTGGACGGGGTGCCGCCGTTCGTGTGGCACGGTTCCATCCGCAGCCCGGAGATCGCCGAGCAGGCGGCCTATTACGGCGATGGTTTCTTCGCCAATCACATCTTCTGGCCGAAGGACCACTTCATGCGCCTGATCGAGTTGTACCGCAGGCGCTTCGAGCACTACGGCCACGGTGCCGCCGACCAGGCGATCGTCGGCCTGGGCGGCCAGGTGTTCATGCGCCGCAATTCCCAGGACGCCGTGGCCGAGTTCCGGCCGTACTTCGACAACGCCCCCGTGTACGGGCACGGCCCGTCACTGGAGGAGTTCACCGAGCAGACGCCGCTCACCGTGGGCAGCCCGCAGCAAGTGATCGACAAGACCCTGACCTTCAGGGAGCACTTCGGCGACTACCAGCGGCAACTGTTCCTGATGGATCACGCCGGTCTTCCCCTCAAGACCGTCCTGGAACAACTCGACATGCTGGGGGAAGAGGTGGTCCCGGTCCTGCGCAGGGAATTCGCGGCGCTGCGCCCCGAGCACGTCCCCGAGGCGCCGACGCACTCCACCCTGCTGGCGGCGGCCGAAGCGACCCGCCAGAGCGAGCAGACACAGCAGACCGAGCAGATCGAGGCGGCCCGATGACCGTACGTAGACTCGCCGTCGTCTCCGCCGGCCTCAGCGAGCCGTCATCGACTCGCCTGCTGGCCGACCGGCTCGCGGCGGCGACCCGGAAATCGCTGGAGCGCCAGCCGTTCCAGGTCGACGTCGAGGTGGTCGAGCTACGTGATCACGCCCATGACCTGACCAACCACCTGCTCACGGGCTTTCCCGCAGGGAACCTGCGGAAGGCGATCGACAGTGTGGTCGGAGCCGACGGGCTGATCGCCGTGAGCCCCATCTTCAACGCCTCCTACAGCGGCCTGTTCAAGACGTTCTTCGACGTCCTGGAAGCCGGCTCGCTCACCGGCAAGCCTGTGCTCATCGCGGCGACCGGCGGAACGGCTCGCCACTCGCTCGCGCTCGAGCACGCCATGCGCCCGATGTTCGCCTACCTGCGCTCGGTCGTCGTGCCCACCGCCGTCTACGCCGCCTCCGAGGACTGGGGAACGGGGGGCGACGGCAGCACTCGCGCGCTCACCGAACGCATCGACCGTGCGGCAGGCGAACTCGCCACACTGATCGGCGACCACACCGCACGCGACCGACCCGATCCGTACGCGGAGCCGACCTCTTTCGAGGACCTGCTCGCCGGTGACTGACGCGGCCCCGCGTCAGTTCCTGGAAGTTCGGTCCGGCGTCCACGAGGGGCGACCGGGGCGCGGCACGGCGGGAAAACCTGTCCGAATATCATCGACGGGACGTGTCGAAACCCGATAACTCCCCAAGCGAGCCGCAGCGACCGACTCCTCGGCCGGTGTCCCTCGCGAGCGTGGCGCCGGCCGTCTTCCTGCCCGCCCTGGTCTTCGAGATCGGCATGGGCGCGCTCGCGCCGATGATCGCCTTGAGCGGGCGCGAGCTCGGCGCCTCCATCGGCGCGGCGGGGCTCGTGCTGGCGCTGCTGGGTGTGGGACAGATCCTCGGAGACGTACCGGCCGGGGCTCTCGCCGCCCGGCTGGGGGACCGCAAGGCGATGCTGGTGGCCGCCGGGATCGCCGTGGTGACGCTTCTGGGTTGCGCGACGGCCAACACGCTCTGGCAGCTGGCGTTGGCCGTCACCGCCACCGGGGCGACGAACTCCGTCTTCGTCCTGGCCCGGCAGTCCTACCTGACCGAGGTCATCCCCACGAGGCTGCGGGCCCGGGCGCTGTCCACGCTCGGTGGCATGTCCCGGGTGGGGATGTTCATCGGGCCGTTCATCGGCGCCGCGGTCGTGCACGGCCGCTCCGTACGCGACGTCTACTGGCTGGCCCTGGCGTGCGCGGTGGCGGCCGGGCTGGTCGTCCTGTTCGTCCCCGACGTGTCCACGCAGGCCACGGAGCGGCGGCATCGGCCGGTGCCCGTGTCCGTCCGGTCCGTGGTGGTGCGGCACCGCAGGGTGTTCATGACCCTCGGGGTGGCCGTCCTCCTCGTGGGGTCGGTGCGTGCCACCCGGCAGGCGGTGCTGCCCCTGTGGGCCGACCACCTCGGTCTGAACCCCTCCGCCACGAGCGTCGTCTTCGGGATCGCCGGGCTCGTGGACACCCTGACCTTCTATCCCTCCGGCAAGATCATGGACCGCTGGGGCCGGCTGTGGATCGCGGTCCCGTCGATGCTCGTACTCGGCCTGGCTCAGGCCGCCCTGCCGCTCACCCACGGAGTGGTGTCGCTGACCGTCGTCGCGATGCTGATGGGATTCGGCAACGGGATCGGCAGCGGGGTCCTGATGACCCTCGGTGCGGATGTCGCGCCGCCGGAGACCCGCTCGCAGTTCCTCGGGGTGTGGCGGCTGTGCGCCGACTCCGGAAGCGCCGGAGGGCCACTGGTCGTCTCCGCCGCCGCCGGGCTGGGGAGCCTGGCCGCCGGCATCGTCGCGATGGGCGTGATGGGAGTGGTGGCCGCCGCCGCGCTGCTGCGCTGGGTGCCGCGATACTCCGCCTTCGCCACGACAGGTACGCGGTCGCGGGAAACCGTGGCGGCTGAGCTTGGCGCCGCCGACCGACCCGGTGCCACAGCCTGCCGTGTCAGCCGCTCGCCGAAATAGGACCGCCTCAACGCGGTCATCTTGCGAGGATGTGTCAGTGACCGACTTCACGATCCGCTTGGCCACGGTCGAGGATGCGCCGGCCCTGGCCCGACTGAGGTGGCGGTTCAAGCAAGAGGACAGCGCCGAAACGCTCCCCGACGAGCCGGACTTCCTCATCGGCTGCGAACACTGGCTTCGAACCCGGCTGCAGGACAGATGGCTGGCGTGGGTCGCCCAAGCCGGCGCCGGTGATATCTGCGGCCATGTGTTCCTCGGCAGGGTGGAGAAGGTTCCCGATCCGGAGCAAGGCTTTGAGGAGCTGGGATACGTGACGAACTTCTATGTGATCCCTGAGTGGCGCAATCGTGGATTGGGGCGGGCGCTGCTCGACGCGATGCAACGGTACGGACGCGAGGATCGTCTGGACACCTTGATCGTCTGGCCGTCGGAGCGTAGTGCGCCGCTCTACCACCGCGCAGGTTTCCTGCCCTCGGATGAACTCCTGGAACTCCCGATCAGACCCTGAGGTGGACGAGGCGTACAGCAACCGCGCCACCCGCTGTGACAAGCGCGGATAGGTCTACCTCGGCACCGTCACCGCCGCTGCGCTCCTCATCTGGCTCCGATCGTGATCGGAGCCAGATGAGGAGCGGGCGTCTCAGGCACGCTCGGCGGCGAACGGTCCGCCGGTGCGGAAGGCCAGCTCGGCGAAGCGTTCGCCGATGCGGCGGTGTGTGGCGGCGTCCGGGTGGAGCTGGTCGGGCAGCGGCAGCTCGGCGAAGTCCGCCTCGCCGTAGAGGTCGAGGCCGTCGAGGTAGTGCAGATGGGGGTCGCCGGCCGCCCTCTGCTTCACGATGCGGGAGAGGTCGTCCCGGATGACGTTGAGCGTCAGCTTCCCGGCGGCGCGCTCCGCGGGGTCGCCCGCGGCCCGGAACTGCAGCTTCCCAGTGCTGAGGTTGCTGAAGTCCGGGGCGCTGGGGCCGGGGGTGTCCTCGTGGATGGGGCACAGAATGGGCGCGACGACCAGCAGCGGCGTGGCGGGGTGCCCCTCGCGGATGGTGTCGAGGAAGCCGTGCACCGCCGGGGTGAAGGCACGCAGCCGCATCAGGTCGGTGTTGACCAGGTTGATGCCGATCTTGACGCTGATCAGGTCCGTGGGGGTGTCGCGCAGGGCGCGGGCGGTGAACGGATCGAGCAGGGCACTGCCGCTCAGGCCCAGGTTGATCAGTTCCACGCCGCCGAGGGCGGCGGCCAGCGCGGGCCAGGTCGTGCTGGGGCTGGCGGCGTCGGAGCCGTGGCTGATCGAACTGCCATGGTGCAGCCACACCTTGCGGTCCCCATTCGGTACGGGCTCGACGGGGGCGTCGGTGCGCAGAGCGACCAACTGGGTGATCTCGTTGTGCGGCAGCCAGATCTCAACGTCCTTCACACGGTCGGGCAGGCCGGGGAACCGGACGGTGCCGACCGGGCCGGGCCGGGTCTCGGCGGAGCCGGTGGTCATGTCCACGGTCAGGATGTTGCCGCCGGGCGCGCTCGCCCGGCCGGCCAGGCGGCCGTCGACGAGCAGGTCGTACACGCCGTCCGGACGGGGCGGGGCGCCCTGATAGACCGTCTTGGTGGGGAGCGTGTCCAGGTCGACGGCCGTGGCCCGGGTGCGGAAGACCAGCCGCACGCCGGAGGGCTGGGCCTCCGCCATCGCCAGCTGCCCGTCGGCGCACTGCGCGCGGGCCCGGGCGGGCAGCCGGTGCGGCAGCACCCCGTGCTCGGTGCGCTCCAGGTCGAGCGCGCCGCGCAGGAGGTCCGCGGTGATGGGTGTGGTGACCCAGTCCGTCGGCCGGGGCGTGGTCGAGGAGCCGGGGACGTCGTCGTGCTGGGGGTTCATGATCTCAGCCTGTCAACCGGATTCCTGATCCGCACATGATTTTCCGGCGCGACTTTCCCGAGCGCTGGTCTCCAGCCCCTGGTGCTGCTTTGCAGCCAGGAACCGGGTGACGATGACACCGATGCTGAGCGTGGCGGCCACCCATACGATCACCCGCGCCCAGATCGCCGCCGGGTGCACGATCAGGCCCCACCCGGGCGGCTGAAAGATCATCTGAACGATCGCGCCGACCGGCACCGTCAGCCCCGCGAGGAGACCGATCACCCCGGGGCGCCTGATGCTCGCGCCCACGGCGCCGAGAACCGGTCCGAAGACCACGCTCGCGAGCCACCAGAAGAGCGTATTTCTCCAGTACCAATCCAACGGCTCCTCCCGGAGGACGGAGTCCATGCAGGCATACGCCGCTGTGGCCGCGATCAATGCCAGAACACCAGCGGCCGCCCCTCGAACGCGCGCACCGGCCAGCCACCCCACGGCCACCGCCAGTCCCGCCCATGCCCAGCCGACGTCCAGCAGCAGGCTTGGGACCTCGGCGACCTTGGAGACCCATGCCCAGCCGGCCTTGACCAACCGGGTTCCGACCACTCCGTACGGGGAGGACACGTCATTGACCAGGGAGGTGACCGCACCGAATCCCGCTCCGAGCGCAAGGACACCGACCCCACTGCTCATGAGCTTCACGCCGCGAACCATAGTCATGGAGATCAACGGCTGTCACCGGAACGCCTGCAAACCCAGCTCAGCTCTCCGGGGGGTGTCGCAGTGTGGTCAGAGCGTGAGGTCGCGCCGCCGGAAGGCGACCATGCCGGCCGCGCCCAGGGCCAGCGCGACCGCGGTCAGGACCACGAGCGGTGTCGCGGTCGCCTCGGCGGCGGGCACCGCCGGGACGTGACTGAAGGGGGAGATGTCCCTCACCGCCTGGGGCAGGTTCAGCAGTTCACCGAGTTGCCCGAAGACGAGGCTGACGGCGAGAGCGGCCCAGGCGAGCCCGATGACCAGCCGTGGCACGAGCCCGAACACCGCCACGACGAACCCGGCCAGGATCAGCGCCGGCGCCAGCTGCACCAGCGCGGCGCCCGTCAGGCCGGCCACCTTCCCGGCGACGTCATCGCCGCCCAGCCCGTACACCAGGCCCATCGAGACGCCGGCGAGCACGAGCAGGCCCGCCGCGCCCGCCACGGCGACGATGAGGTGGCCGCCCAGCCAGCGCAGCCGCCCGGTGGCGGTGGCGAGCACGGCCTCCGCGGGTCCGCCCGCCTCCTCGGCGCGCAGGCGCAGCAGCGCCTGGACGGCGTAACCGGCCACCATCACGCCGATGAGGGCCATCATCGCCGCGTTGAACGAGTCGACCAGGTTGCCGTCGTCGCCGCCGCTGAGGCTGTTGATAGTGTTCGCCGCTCCCTCGGGCAGGCCCTTGTCGCCCGCGAACTCCTTCGCGAAGGAGTTGCCGAGGGAACCGACGACCAGGCCGGACAACGTGACCGTGATGGCCCAGCCGAACAGCGTGCCGCGCTGCAGCCGCCAGGCCAGTCCGAGCGGACTGAGCAGTCGCGGGGCGGCCGCGGTCGGTCCTGGACGGGGTGCGAGCATGCCCATGCCGACGTCCCGGCGGACGGTGAGTGCGAAGGCCAGCCCGATGGCGGCGGCGAAGAGCCCGAGCGGGAGGACGAGCACCCACCACCGGTCACCGGCGAACGGACGCACCTCGGTGGTCCAGCCGATCGGGGACAGCCAGGACGGCCAGGCGCTGACCATGGTGTAGCCGTTCGCCTGGACCTCGCCGAGCGCGTCGCCGACGCCGCGTACCAGGTAGGCGGCACCGACGGTGACGGCGGCGATTCCGTTGGCCGCACGTGAGGTCTGGGTGACCTGCGCGGCGGCGGCCGCCACGGCGGCGAAGGCCATGCCGGTGGCGCCGACCGCCGCGCCCGCCGCGAAGGACCCCGCGGCGGACTGACCGTTGCCGATCAGCGTGAACCCCAGCAGCACGGCGAGCACGGCGTTGGCGGTACCGGTCACGATCAGTGTCGCGGTCAGGACCGCGTGCCGCCCGACCACCGTCGCACCGAGCATCTCCGTGCGGCCGGTCTCCTCGTTCTGCCGGGTGTGCCGCACGACGGCGAGGGTGCTCATCAGACCGGCGAGCACGGCCAGGGAGGTGAGGATCTGGAACATCATCATCGTTCCGGTGCTCGACCCGGTCGGGGCGGTGCGGAACATGAGGAGAGTGGGACTGTCGACGGCGATGCGCAGAACGCCGATGCGATCCGCCACGCTCGGGTATCGCTGGTTGGTCGAGGACACCGTGACCGCCATCAGGATCGTCCCGCTCAGGATCCAGATCGGCAGTTGCACCCGGTCGCGGCGCAGCGCGAGCCGGGTGAGCCGGGCCGTGCCGGTGAAGGCGGTCATCGCACACCCTCCAGCCTGTCGTCGTGGTGCTGGGGGCCGTAGTGCCGCATGAACAGTTCCTCGAGCGACGGCGGGGCGCTGGTCAGCGCTCGTACCTGGAACCGGGTCAGGTACTGCAGCACCTGGTCCAGCTGACCGGTGTCCACGTCGAACTTCGCGCGCGTGGTGTCCAGGTCGGCGTTGTGCACACCGGGCAGCTCGACCAGCCCGGTGATGGGCCGGGTGGTCTCGACCGAGATGGACGTACGGGTGAGGTGGCGCAGTTCGGCCAGTGTGCCGGTCTCGACCGTCCGGCCCTGCCGGATGATGCTCACCCGGTCGCACAGCGCCTCCACCTCGGAGAAGATGTGGCTGGACAGCAGGACCGTCTTGCCCTGCTCCCTCACCTCGCGCACGCATTCCTGGAAGACCGCCTCCATCAGCGGGTCCAGCCCGGAGGTCGGCTCGTCCAGGATGTAGAGCTCGACGTCGGAGGCGAACGCCGCCACGACGGCGACCTTCTGCCGGTTGCCCTTGGAGTAGGTCCGCGCCTTCTTGCTGGGGTCGAGCTGGAACCGCTCCACGAGATCCTTGCGGCGCCGCTCGTCCAGGCCGCCGCGCAGGGCCCCGAACAGGTCGATCGCCTCCCCGCCGGTCAGGTTCGGCCACAGGTTCACGTCACCCGGCACGTAGGCCAGGCGGCGGTGCAGCGCCACCGCGTCCTGCCAGGGGTGCGCGTCCAGGAGGCGCACCTCTCCGGCGTCCGCCCGCAGCAGCCCCAGCAGCACCCGGATCGTCGTCGACTTCCCGGAACCGTTCGGGCCGAGGAAGCCGTGCACCTCTCCGGTGCCCACCGAAAGGTCCAGGCCGTCCAGGGCCTTCACCCGGCCGAACGACTTGCTCAGGCCGGAGACCGAGATCGCCGGCGTCGCCTGCGTGGTCATGGGGATTCCTTTTCCTCGGGTTCCTCGGGTGTGGAGCGCGCCGGCGAGGCGGCCGGCAGCTTCGCGTAGGCGGCACGTGCCTGCTCGACGGCCTCAGGGCCGAGGAGGTCATCGGCGAAGATCTCCACCATGGCCAGGCCGAGCCGCGGGAAGCCCTCGACGGTGAGGGCGTCGGTTTCCAGGACCCGGGACAGGTGCTCGTGGAGCACGAGGGGGCCGAGAGTCAATGTGACCATGGTCGCGGCGTAGGCCCGCAGGTCCGATGTCCGCGGCGCGGCGTAGCCGGCCGGGGGGTGCTTCAGATACTGCTCGGTGTAGTCGACCATCTCGTCGAACAGCACCGCGGCGGCGGGGGAGCCGTCGACCATGGCGCGCGCCACGTAGCGCCGCACCGGCATGGTGACACGCATCGCGACCGACAGGAATCCGGGATCCGCGAACTCGCTGGCGGGCGTCTCCGACGTGCGACGGATGACCTCCATCGCGTAGGTGTCGCAGGCCTCATGCAGGGCCTCCTTCGAACCGAAATGGTGCTGGACGAGCCCGGGCGACACACCGGCGGCCTCGGCGATGCCGCGGATCGTCGCCCCCTTGACGCCCAGCTCGGCGAACTGCCGCAACGCCGTGTCCCTGATCCGGGCACGAGCCGTCAGGTCCTCGTACGCCGGGTCTTCTGTCCGCCTGGCCGACGCCATCCCGCTCCAATACCGTTGTTCAGCTTGCCATACAGACGTATACCATACGTTTGTATAGTCCGCTAGAGCGGTCGCGATCCACCCGGCCGGCAGGGCTTCGTCAAAGTCGCGGGATGTCCGTTTCGTGATCACGTAAGCCCGAGGAGGGCGAGTGGTCGCCCCGCCTGTCGGCGCGGGCCGCCGCCGGTGCCGGTCTGTTGTTCGAGTTGGCCGCCCTGACCCGGACCATCGCGCTGCCCGAACGACTCCCGTCAGGACGCCGCGTCCGAGTACGTCTGGGCCACCGATTCGGCGATCAACCGGCCGCCCGGCAGACCCGCGGCCATCGCGACCCTGCGGGCCTACGATCCGGGCGTACGCGACTCGCAGTCTGTGTCGCCGTACGCCGGGTTCCTGGTGTCCTACCAGCACATCGCGTATCTGCGCGGCCCGATGCCGGCCGAGCACGCCGGTCGGGTCAGTGCGGGTCAGTGCCGGTCGTGCGTGCCGGCCTTGACGCCTCCTATGAACGTGCTCCACGTATGGACGGTGAACGCCAGCACTGGACCGTCGGGGTTCTTGGAGTCGCGCGCCACGCACAGTCGCTCCGCCGCGGCGCTCCCGAGGGGCTCGCCGCCGTTGCCGGTGCTTCGGTGGTGCCTGCGCCAGACACCGACTTCGACACACTCTCCCTGATCTGTGCTCCGGGAGCTCTTTCGCCAGACTAGGCCGGAGAAATCGGGCACCGAAAACCTCTGCTTTCTCACTCTGCTGGGTCTAGGACATCTCGCCGGCGACGTGGGCGATCAGGGCACGGGATTCATCGGGACCGAGTGCCCTGGCGCGTAGGTGATCGAAGAGTTCGATGTAGGCATCGACATCGGACTGCTGTTCCATATAGAGACTTCCCCGTCGGTATTGGACGTAAGCCACATCTGGGTCATTTGGCTCGGGAAAGCGCAGCACACAACAGGGGCCGTCCATCGCCGGATGGGCGCCGGCCGAGTAAGGGAGGATCTGCAGATTCACGTGGTTGAGGTGCGAGACCTTGATCAGGTGCCCAAGCTGCTCTCGCAGCGTCAAGCGGCCTCCGACCTCCCGGCGGATCGCCGCCTCGTTCAACACGACCCACATCTTGGGTGCGTCGCTCGCGGTCAGCCGCTCCTGTCGTTTGAGGCGCAGCGCGACCAGGCGATCGAGCTCCTCCTCGGCCGGGACCTGGAGACCGGCCATGGATATCGCCCGTATGTAGTCCCTGATCTGCAACAGGCCGGGGATCGCCTCCGTCTGATAGGAGAGGATCTCCGACGCCTCCTCCTCGAGTCCCACGTACACCTCGAACCACTCCGGGATCGTGCCGGAGTAGTGGTGCCACCAGCCGCGCTTACGCGCCTCCCGGCACAGCGTCAGCAGGACGTCGAGCTGTGCGTCCTTGACGCCGTAGAACTCCAGCATCCTGGCGACGATCGCGACGGTCCCGGCGGTCTGGGCGCTTTCGATCCGTGTCACGGTCACAGGTGAACAGCCGACATAACCGGCCACGGCCTCGCGTGTCTTGCCCGATTGTCTGCGGAGCTGGCGCAGTTCCTTGGCGAGGCGGCGACGGCGGACTGTGGGACTGGACCGATTTGCCACTTGCTTCACCCTTCGGCCTGTTATAGGGAGCCGATGTCTCCAACCCAAAATGCACTAGTGCATTCGAATCTGTTTACAGGAGTTGGATTGCGGTGCAGACTCCACCGTAGCGATGGTGACACGCCGTACAGGCACGGTTACGGAACTTTGTTCGCAGGGGTGTCACGCGCATCGGAGCGAAGGGGGCGCCTGCGATGACGACACTGGAGTGGCCCGAAGGGAAGGGCCGTCGGCACTTCACCTGGGGGCGTGGTCCCCGGACGGCCGCCGGCCCGGAGGCCGCGTCGCCCACCGCGTCGGCGGTGGCCCGGTGAACTGCGACGGGCTGTCGCTGGGGACGGCCGCCTTTCCCGGGCTCCCGCAACGAGTCGCCGCGGCACGCTGCCGAGCACGCCGGATGGTCGCCGAAGGGCTCGGTGTGGAGCCCGACGCGGAGCACGAGACGCTCGAGAGCGTGGAGCTGCTGACCAGCGAGGTCGTGACCAATGCCATCAAGTACACGCGGTCGGGCAAGTGCGGCTGGATCCGGCTGAGCGTCTTACGCACCGACCGTACGATCCGCATCGAGGTCGTCGATCAGGGCGGCGCGAGGACCACGCCACGGGTCATCGACGACCCGTGCGGCGAATCCGGACGCGGGTTATTGCTGGTCAAGGCGCTGGCCAAGGCATGGGGCGTGGAGCCCGCCAGCAGCGGCGGCGTGTGCACCTGGTTCGAGCTGGAGCTCTGAGGCGGGGGAGAGACGCCGCCGGGGAGAGACGCCGCGGCCTTCGAGCCGCCGAACCTGGTCCCGCCGGTGCAGGGTCTCCCGCGATTATCCGAGCACGCCGGGCGGTGTTGTAATGAAGGCGTGCCGAGCCTGGCTCCGCCGCTGATCCGCCTGCTCCTCCTGGCCCTCACGGCCGCGGTGGTGCCGCTCACCGTGCTCCGGAGGGTCCAGCGGAAACTGACCTACTTCCCGGAGGGCGGGCCGCTCCCTCCACCGGACGAGCTGGTGCCGGGCGGCAGGGAGGTGTCCTTCGAGGCCGAGGACGGCGTGCGGCTGAGCGCGTGGTTCGTGCCGGCCGCGGGGGTGCCCGGCGACAGCGCCCCGGCGGTGCTCGTCGCCCCCGGCAACGCCGGCAACCGTACGGCCCGTGTCCCGCTCGCCGCCGCGCTGGCCGCCCGTGGCGTCGCCGTCCTGCTGGTCGACTATCGCGGATACGGCGGCAATCCGGGCACTCCCGACGAAGTGGGGCTGGACCGGGACGTCCACGCGGCGTACCACTACCTCACCGACGAGCTGGAGGTGGCGCCGAGCCGGCTGTTCTACTTCGGCGAGAGCCTTGGGGCGGCGGTCGTCACCGGACTCGCCATGACCCATCCGCCGGCCGGGCTGGTCCTGCGCTCGCCTTTCGTCGACCTCGTCTCCGTCGGGAAGGTCCACTATCCCCACGTGCTGGTCGGCGCACTGCTCAAGGAGAGGTTTCCGGTGGCCGAGCGGGTCGCGGAACTTCGGGTCCCCACCGTCGTGGTGTACGGAACGGCCGACTGGATCGTGCCGCCGGAGCAGAGCCGCGAGGTCGCTCGCCGGGCCGCCGGCCCGGTCCGCCTCGTGGAGGTGCCGGGAGCGGACCACAACGACCGGGTGCTGCTGGACGGCCGCCAACTGATCGACGCCGTCGTCGAGCTGACCGGGGCGGCCCACTGAGCATCCGGCCGTTGCCTGCCTGCCTGGCCAAGGCCCGGCGGTTCCGCGAGCCGGTGGACTGGCGTGGTGTACGTGTTCTCAGCGCCGACGTTGTGGCGTCGGCCGGCGCGTGGGCGGCGGCCGCGGGACCCCGCGGGATGTGGTCACCGCCGATCCGGTGCGCCCCTGCGTCAGCCGGTATGAGGAGACAGGCCGGTATGGGACAGGGCCGTCGGTGACACCTGGGCGGTGCTGCGCACGACGTGATCGACGAAGCCGTAGTCCCTGGCCTCCTCGGCCGTGAACCAGCGGTCGCGATCGGAGTCGGTCTCGATCCGCTCGACCGGCTGGCCGGTGTGGTAGGCGATGCGCTCCTGGACGACGCCTTTGGTGAAGAGCATCTGCTCCGCCTGGATCTTGATGTCGGAGGCGGTGCCGCCGATCCCGCCGGAGGGTTGGTGCATCAGGATCCGGGCGTGCGGGAGGGCGTACCGCTTGCCGGGTGCGCCGGCGCACAGCAGAAACTGTCCCATCGACGCGCTGAATCCCATGGACAGCGTCACCACGTCGTTGGGGACGAACTGCATGATGTCGTAGATGGCCATGCCCGCCGTCACGGAGCCGCCGGGCGAATTGATGTAGAGGTGGATGTCGCGCTTTTGGTCCTCGGCCGCGAGCAGGAGCATCTCGCCGCAGATCCGGTTGGCGATCTCGTTGTCGACCTCCTGTCCCAGGATGATGATGCGCTCCTGCAGGAGCCGCTGGAACACCTGCTCATCCTGCGGAGCGACCGGCGGTCCGGCGGCGGACGAACAAGACGGATCCGGCCGTAGGGGCTTCTGGGAGACCTTTGCGCCGGGGCCGCCCGGAGGGTCGAGTCTTTTCACAGCATTACCTGCCTCAGGTGAGTGGTGCGATCACGCAATCGATCAATGGTGACGTTAACCCGCCCCACTTCGAAAGCCCACCACTTTTCGCCGCCGGCGGAGTTCGCTGTCGGCGCATTCGATAAACACCTTTTGACTCTACTCGCCACCCTTTTCGCTTAAAGCGCATTTGTTCTCGTCATTGACCTGCCGAGCTTTTCTGGGAGCGGTGTCCGGTCGCCGGCCGGGCGGATGGGGTCCGGTGGCTGTGGCCGTACGTGCTCACGTGGTTCGACGTCGAGATCTGAGGCGCCGTACGGGGATTTGCGGCAGCATGGCGACGGGTGTCCGCGGCGCGGAGGAAGCCCCATGACCACAGATCTGACCGGGCGGCGTGGTGTGCGCATCGATGTCCGAGGGGTCGGTCAGCGTGTCCGCGGCGGCCGCAGGACCCTGCGGGACGTGTCGTTGACGATCCGGCCCGGCGAGCTCGTCGCGGTCATCGGGGGCAGCGGCGCGGGTAAGACGACCCTGCTCGACGCCATGGCCGGGGTGCGCCCGCCGGCCGAGGGCGTGGTCACCGGCGGCGGAGGCCGCTCCGCTCCCGCCTACGTCCCCCAGGACGACATCGTGCACCTGGAGCTGCCGCTCCGCCGTACCCTCACCTACGCGGCGCGGCTGCGGCTCCCGGCCACGACCACCCCCGAGGAGATCGACCGGGCCGTACGGGACGTACTGCTCGACCTCGGCCTGAGCGAGCGCGCCGGCCAGCGCGTGGGCACGCTCAGCGGTGGCGAGCGCAAGCGGGCCAGCATCGCGGTGGAGCTGCTGACCCGGCCGCGTGTGCTCTTTCTGGACGAGCCCACGTCCGGGCTCGATCCGGCGACCGCGGCCGAGGTGATGCG
>DASYNF010000152.1:0-8236 GCA_036008685.1 Actinomadura sp.
CCGGCCGTAGTGCGATGGCGGTCATACCGTCCATGCTGCATCGCTTTCAGGACGTTCGGCCAGGACGCGGATGACGATCAATCTCTCACGCAGCGCGTGAGCGACTGGAGCACTGAGCAGCCCCCTGGCGACGAGGGAGTCCACGGTCGGGAAGGCTCCGTGGGCCTGCCGGTCGGCGACGATGCGCCATGCCTCATACGCGGTGACGCCGGGCAGGGTGGCGAGGACCGGCTCGGGCACGGCGTTGACGTCGATCAGCCCGCCGTCGTCGAACACGCGCGGGAGGTCGGGGCGCCCGATGCGGAGCTCGTGGGCCATGGCCGGGTAATGCCCCACCAGGGTGAGGGCCTGCCGGCGGCGGACCCGCCCCTCGAGCGCATCGAGGAGCTCGGGAGCGGTGCTGAAGGCGGGACCGGGCACGAGGAACACGGCGTGTGCGGCCGCTCCGGCGGCTGAGATCAGGAACTCCACCATCGCCAGCTGGTCCTTCGGGGATCCGGGCCTCAGCTCGGGGTCCTGCACCGTCCACCAGAAGGCCGCGGCGCAGACGAAATATCCCACCGCGGCCAGGGCCAGCGCCCTGCTGCGACGGCGACCGGCGTAGTAGGCGATGACCGCCCAGCCGAAGAACCCGAGAGTGCCCAGGCAGATCGTGATCACGCCGATCCTGCGCAGCCACAGCGGCGCGCGAGTGCCGCCCGGCATCACCGGGGGGACGGCCGTCATCGGGGGCCACGAGTTCACCCATCCCATAGGCGGATATGCCATCGCGGGAAGCACTACCGGAGGAGCCGGATCCGGGTCGGCGAACAAGGGGACGGCCGGAGCCCCGGCCGGAGGGCGGAGGTGGTCCGCGGGGGGTGCGGAGGTCACGGTGAGACCGGTGTCGGCGGTGGGGGTCACCGGGCCCGCCTCCCCTGACGTCGCCGGCCCCCCCTTTCCGGATGTCGCCGCGAGCGCCGGATCGCCTCGGAGGATGCTCAGGTGCAGCTGCTGGAGCCGGTCGCCCGGTTCGACACCGAATTCCTCGGTCAGGAAGGCTCGTGCCTCCCGGAACGCGGCCAGCGCCTCGGCCTGCCTGCCGCATCGGTACAACGCGAGGATCAGCAGATAACGCAGCCGTTCGCGCATCGGGAATTCGGCGACCAGCCGGACGAGTTCGGGGACGAGCCGGTCATGGTGCCCCAGTTCGAGCTCGGTCTCCAGGCACTCCTCCAGGGCGCCCGTGCGGTCTTCGGCCAGCCGGTCGCGGGCCGAGTCGAACAGCGGCCCGTTCAACCCGGCCAGCGCCGGTCCGCGCCACAGTGCGAGTGCCGCGCGCAGGTCTTCCACGGCATCGGCCGGCCGGTCCTGCGCACGGGCCGCCCGGGCCTGCCGGACGCGCTGCTCGAAGGCGTCGACGTCGAGGTGGCCGGGTTCGATGTGCAGCGCGTAGCCGGCGTCGTTAAGGGTCAGCGTCCGCCAGGGAGTGCGCGCTGAGCGGCCCGGCTCCAGGACCCGCCGGAGTCCCGCGACGTACTTCTGTACGACGTTGGCGCCGTTCTCCGGTGGATTGTCGCCCCACACCGCGTCGATGATCGTCGTCGTCGGTGTGGGCCTGTTGGCGTTCAGCAAGAGCACGGCGAGCACCGCGCGTTGTTTGCCCGGTCCCAGCTCCATCTCGTCATCACCGCGCCATCCGCGGATCCGGCCCAGGATCTCAAACCGCAGGGACGCACCCGTTCCAGACGCAGGCTCGATCACGAGAACCCCTTTCCGCCTCTGTCGCCCCGACCCCGGTTCGGGCGCGAACCGCCGACCAGGCACGGCCACATGCCCGGTGACCAGGCACGCGGCGCCTTCCGCAGCCGGACGGCAGTCTTCGGCAGCGGGGGCGCAGCCCTCGGCAGGATAGCGACAGCGATTCGGCCGCGGGACCCCTCATGATCACTGTCAGCTCACGAAAGAGCTCCGGATATCCCGCAAAAGTGAGGTTCAAGTGCATATCCACGTGCGTGAAAACGGTGGCGGCGCAGGCGAGGCCGGCCCTCGCAGGGGGACGCCCGGCCGCCGTCGCGCCCTCCTGCTCGTGCTGCCCGCCGCCTTGGCGCTCATCTCGGGCTGCGACGACGGCACGGCCGGCTCACCGACGCGGCCGGCCGCGACCAGCGCCGCCGCGACGCCGAACGGCAACGGCGTCGACAAGCTGAGCGGGGCCGAGATCCTCAAGCGGGCCACGAAGGCGTCCCGCGCGGCCACGTCGGTCCGCATGCGCGGTCGGTTTCCCACGGGCGGCCGGCCCATGGCCATCGACATCAGGGCCGCCGGCAAGGGGTCCGCGTACGGCGACATCACGATGAACGGGCAGCGCATCCGTCTGGTCCGCATCGGTTCCACCGCCTACCTGAAGGGCGACACCGCCTTCTGGAAGTCCGTGGGCGGACAGGACGCCGCCCGGATGTTCTCCGGCAAATACCTCAAGGTCCCGGCGGGCAACAAGGACTTCCGTGACCTCATGTCGCTCACACTCACCTCCAAGGTCTTCTCCGAGATCCTGCGTCCCGAGGGGCGGGTGACCAAGGGGGAGCGAACGCGGATCAACGGCCGTGCCGCGATCGCGCTCGGCGACGGCACCGGCGGCAGCCTGTACGTGGCGACCGAGGGCGAACCCCATGTGCTGCGGCTGAAGACGGGCAAGGAGGTCCTGGACTTCCTGGCCTACAACGAGCGGATCGCCGTGCGGCGGCCGCCGAGCAACCGCGTGATCAGCGTCCCCGCGTTCAAGTAGCCGGCTGCGCGGACCGCCGACCGCGCCGCTCACCCGGTGCGGCCGCCGCAGCCGGCACGGGCGCCCCGCTGACGGACTCCATCAGCTGCGACAGCGCGGCGAGCACCATCTCGACGCGGGTGTCCGGTGGCAGCGACGCCCTCGTGCCGGACTACAAGTACACGCTCGAGATCGTCGCCTACGACGGCGGCCAGGTCACGACGGCGGCTACTCGAGGAGCTGGCCGGCCGCGGATTACGTCTTCTACACCGAGACCGTCCGGCTCCTCGTGCACAACGTCAATGGCAGGGTGATCGCCACCCGGGACGGGACTTGCACCCGGGACCTCCGTACCACCGTGCGCCTGGACTGCGACCAGGCGGCGCAGACCATCACCTCGAGCGCGGTGACCACCGGCTTTTTCTCGGGGCGAACGGTCCGTGTCCAGTATTGGTGGATGGGCACCCAGCAGAACAGTGCGGGCGGAAACGCCTTCACCCGGTGGTACGTCCAGAACAGCCCGGACGCATCTCACGACGTCACCGCCTCCGGGGACGGTACCTGGTCGGACATCGGCTATGCCTTCACCCGGCGCGGTGACCCACCTGCCAGACGTGATGGCACTTCCGGCATCGGTACGTATCCCATTCGACGTAGTGCCATGGCGTCATCGTGTCCTCCGCCGCGGCATCGAGATCCTCGTAGGCCCACCCGAGGTCCCCGCCGGTCTGGACATCCGCGGACCCGCACCGCCGGCAGGGTTTCCGAGGTGTCCGCGACCAGCGATGATCACAGGAGGTGCAGTTCAGGCTGATGCGCCCATCGGGCAGAGGACGGCCCCGCACGTCTTCCTCGGATCCGCAGACGGGACACTCCAATTCCGTGCGAGGCCCCCTGGGCAACGCATCGCGAGGACGAAGCCGCGGCACGCCGTCCCGATCGATCTCGACTTCGAAGGGGAGCCGCACGCCAGGTGCCACAGCCCAGAACAACTCCGGGCGAAGTCTCGCCATCGCGGCGACCTTCCGCTGTGCCGTACTCACCGGCTGGAGCACATGATCCGCCGTGGCGGCGTTCATCTGGGCGAGCATCGCGTGCAACGACGCGGCATCGCGTTTGACCTCCGCCACCACCGGATGTCCGCCGTCCTCGAAGACCGCCAGGTCCAGTGCGTCGTACTCGAACACCACCTGCCGCGCCGGCCAGCGATGCTGGAGCACCAGTTCCGCGAAGGCCGCTATCTGCACCAGGTACTCGCGGTTGAGCGACGGAGTCACGCCGCGTGAGAAGAGGTTGTAGGGACCCTTGCCAGGCTTGGCCCCAGAGAGGCGAAACATCCCATTCGACTGCACCTGCACCAAACCGGCGTTGAGAGCCAGTGCCAGCCCGGTGACCTCGTCAATGTGCAACCGCGGCTCGATCCGCAACGTCTCGCCCGCCAATCCATGCTGACGGGCGAACGCCGAGGCCCAGACCCTCAGTCGGCCACTGAACACCGCGACGAGATCGTCCTCAGAGCTCATGTCGCCTCGCCTGGCCCCTCGCCGAGGTCCCCTGATCGCGGGGACACCTACAGGTGTGACGCCCGCCGGCCGAGGTTGGTTCGCGGGGCAAGGGGCCGTCCGGCCTGACGCGGGCGGTCAACCGCGTTGAGGACTCGGGGAGGGCCGAACGCCGGGGTGAAGATTCAACGTCGGCTCGATGGGCAGGGCGTTCAGTGAGATTTACCGGTGAAAGGAGCGGCAGTGTCCGTCGTACAGAGCCCGTCGCGCACCCCGGCCCGCGCCTCCGTGCGTGACACGGTGCGGGTCGGCCTGACCGTTCTGGCTCCCACAGTGGCCCGGGGGATCCTGGCCCGGCGGCCGAGAGCCGTCACGCTGGCCGAGAAGATCGACGCCGACCGTAGAGCGGGACGGGTGTTGCAGAAACTGCGATCGCGTTATGGACCCGGGCCGCTCCAGCTGTCCGTGCCCTGGCGATCGATCGCGCTGGTGCTGTCGTCCGAGGATGTCACCCGGGTCCTCACCGGGTCGCCCGAGCCGTTCGCGGTCGCCAACCGCGAGAAGCGCGGAGCCCTGGCCCACTTCCAGCCGCACGGTGTCCTGGTCTCCCACGGTGCCGAGCGGGCGGACCGGCGGAGGTTCAACGAGGCCGTGCTGGACACGGATCGGCCCGTGCACAGCAGCGCCGAGGCGATCACCGCCAAGATCCAGGATGAGGCCGGTGCGCTGCTCGGCTCCGTCACCGACACGCTGACGTGGGACGACTTCCGGACGG
Source organism: Actinomadura sp. (assembly GCA_036008685.1). Classification (GTDB taxonomy): domain Bacteria; phylum Actinomycetota; class Actinomycetes; order Streptosporangiales; family Streptosporangiaceae; genus Actinomadura_C. Next base: position 5,024 of record DASYNF010000152.1, read on the forward strand.
CGTGGTGGCGGCTGATCCGCCGGATCGTGCTCGGCGACGGCGCGCGGGACGACTCCGAGCTCAGTGATCTGCTGACCCGGCTGCGTATGGACGCCAACTGGTCGTACTTCCATCCGCGACGCGACGTCGTACGCCACCGCTTCAAGGAGCGGTTGCGCGAGCACCTGCGCAGGGCCGAGCCGGGCAGCCTCGCCGAAATGATGGCCGGGACCCCTCAGACGCCGCAGACCGCGGCCGAGGACCAGGTCCCGCAGTGGCTGTTCGCGTTCGAGCCCGCGGGCATGGCCGCGTTCCGGGCGCTGGCCCTGCTCGCGAGCCATCCCGGCCAGGCGCAGCAGGCGTACGCCGAGCTGAAGGGGCGCGACCTGGCCCGGCCGCAGGACCTGCCGTTCCTGCGGGCCTGCGTCCAGGAGTCCGTACGGCTGTGGCCGACCACGCTGGCCGTGCTGCGCGACAGCACGACCGAGACCCGCTGGGCCGGCGGCGTCCTCCCCCAGGGGACCGCCCTGGTCATCCTGACGTCGTTCCTGCAGCGCGACGACGAGAACCTGCCGTTCGCCGACGCCTTCGCGCCGGAGATCTGGCTGGACGGGACGGCCCAGGAGAGCTGGGCGGTCATCCCTTTCAGCGCCGGGCCCGCCGAGTGCGCGGGACGCAACCTGGTCCTACTGGTGACGAGCATGTTCCTGGCCGCGCTCCTGAAGGAGCATGAGTTCCGCCTGGCGTCCGGGCGGCGGCTCGGCCCCGGACGGCCGCTGCCACGCACGCTCGGCCCGTTCAACCTGCGCCTGAGGCTGCGCCCACGAGAGGAAGGACGAGCAGCTCATGAATGAATCGATCAAGCCCTTGGCCGTGGTGACCGGCGCGTCCAGCGGGATCGGCTATGAGCTGGCCTGCCAGTTCGCCCGTAACGGCTTCGACCTGATCGTCGCGGCCGAGGAACCGGGCATCGCGGACGTGACTCGCGCCTTGGAGGAGCTGGGTGCGGCGGCGACCTCCGTCCAGGTGGACCTGTCGAGCTACGACGGCGTGGAGCGGCTGTACGCGACGATCAAGTCCACCGGGCTGCCGGTGGACGCGGTCGCGATCAACGCGGGCGTGGGCGTCAGCGGCGACTTCGCTCGCGACACCGATCTGGAGGCCGAGCTCAAGCTGATCAGCCTGAACGTCACCTCGGCGGTCCACCTGGCCAAGCGCGTGCTCCAGGACATGGTGCCGCGGGGCGCCGGCCGCATCCTGTTCACCTCGTCGGTCGCCGCCACGATGCCCGGGCCCTACATGGCCGCCTATGCCGCATCCAAGGCGTTCCTCTACTCCTTCGCCGAGGCGATCCGCCATGAGCTGCGGGACACCGGAGTGACCATCACCGCGCTCCTGCCCGGGCCGACCGCCACCGAGTTCTTCGAACGGGCCGATATGCAGGACACGAAGATCGCTTCGATGGAGAAGGACGATCCCGCCGACGTCGCCCGCCAGGGCTTTGAGGCCCTGATGGCCGGCAAGGACCACATCGTCGCGGGTTCGCTGAAGAACAAGGCCCAGGCGGTGGCGGCCAAGACCCTGCCGGAGCCCGCCAAGGCCAAGATGCACGGCCGCCTGGCGGAGCCCGGCTCGGGCGACTAGGGACCGGGCCTCGGCGGTGCCCGTGCGTCCTGTGCCGCGATCAGCCTCGTTGGTCCGGGGGCAGAGGCTGGACTTGGTCGAGATGCCGCCAGACGGGTCGGCTGCGGACTACCACGTGATGGGGACGGCCACCGGGCCGCGGAGCGAGAGCGGCGGGCGCCAGACGATCTCCTCGGGCGGAATGGCGAGCCGCACGTCGGGGAACCGGTCGAACAGCGCGGTCAGCGCGACCTGACCCTCGATCCGGGCGAGGGGAGCGCCGATGCAGAAATGAATGCCGTGACCGAAACCCACATGCGGATTGTGCGTACGAGTGATGTCGAACGTGGCCGGATTCGGGAATCGGCTCTCGTCGAAGTTGGCCGAACCCGTGACCGCGATGGCCGCTTCGCCCTTGCGGATCGTCACACCACCGAGCTCGACGTCGGCGGTGGCGACCCGCAGCAACGAGGAGTCGGCAGGGCTTTCGTACCGCAGGATCTCCTCCACCGCCGACCTGACCAGTGTCGGATCCGCGCGCAGGGCGGCGAGCTGGTCCGGATGCCGCATCAACAGCACGACGCCGGTGCCGATCAGGCTCACCGTCGTCTCGTGTCCGGCCAGGAGCATCTGCGTGGCCAGGTCGATCAACTCGGGCTCGTTGAGCCGATCCTCGTTGTCCTTGGCCTGGATCAAACCCGTCAGAAGGTCGTCGCCCGGCCGGGCGCGCTTGATCTCGATCAGCCGGCGCATGTCATCGGCGCCGTCACGCTGGGCCGCGGCCACCTCGTCCGGGTTGTGCTGCATAGGCGCGACGATCACGCTCGACCAGGCGCGGAAGCGTTCTCGATCCTCGAACGGAACGCCCAGCAGTTCGCAGATCACCGCGGTCGGCAACGGAAACGCGAACTCCTCGATCAGGTCGACCGGAGGTTGTTCGGTGCTCATCTGTTCCAGCAGGCCGACCGTGATCTGCTCGATCCGGCCGCGCATGCCCTCCACTCGCCGGGCGGTAAAGGCCTTGGCCGCTAGTCGCCGCAGCCTTGTGTGGTCGGGCGGGTCGAGGTTCAGGATGCTGCGTTCCCCGGTCGAGAAATCACCCGGTTCGATGATGCACGGCGCGCCCGGATAGAAGAGGGAGCGGCTGAACCGCGGGTCGGACAGCACAGTCCGTACATCGTCGTACCGGCTTACCAGCCAGGCCTCGTCCCCGCTGGGCATCACAACCCGGGATACCGGTTCGGTCGCTCGTAACTCGGTATAGACGACTCCAGTCGGGGTGGTCGGGTCGGATTTGGGCGCTGGATATACCGGACATGGAGTGGACACGAACTCATACTTGGCCAGGTTCGCTCCAATGCCAATACGCATCCGTTCATTGGCCTGTACCGGCGAGCCGCGCCGGCCGCCCCTACGATCTCGGCAGCCTGCGCCGGATCAGATGAATCGATCAAGCCCTGGCCGTGGCGACCGGCGCGTCAGCGGGATCGGCTATGAGCTGGCCTGGCAGTTCGCCCGCAACGGCTTCGACCTGATCATCGTGGCCGAGGAAGCGGGTCTCGGCGGTCGCTCTGGAGCCGGCGCCGACCGACGATGTCCTGTTAGCGTCGC
>DASYNF010000153.1:0-10211 GCA_036008685.1 Actinomadura sp.
CGGGCGCCGCCCCGCCGTCCCAGCCACGAAGGCCGACGACGTGCGCACCGCGTACCTGGAAGGCCGCTCCATCGCCGCCCTCGCCCGCGACCATGACGTCAGCCGCGGCGCCATCCGTACCGCCGTCGCGGACCTCCTGCCGGAGTACACGGCCGTCGATCCGGGCACCCCGGCCCCGGAACTGGCGGTCGCCCTCGACATGCCGAGCAAGGTCGCCGACTTCCTCCGCGCCGCCGGACCGGCCTCGGCGATCGCCCGGCGTACCCGCACCGCAAGCTGCCGGACGGTCAGGTTCACCGCCTCCGGCAACACCAGCCCCTCCACCCGCCGCGCCACCCCGGCGCTCACCCCCACCACACCGTCACAGATCGCCTTGGCCTTGGCCGCATCGATGCGCCCCCGCATCAAAGCCGTGCCGGTTTCGGCAACGACCCGACCCAACCCGATCGCCAGGCCCAGCCGCACACTCGCCGCCGTACCCGACAACCTCAACGCCGCCGACACCTCATCGGCCAGCGCCCGCGACATCTCCACCGACCAAGCCCCACCACACCGGTCGGCATCCCGCTGCCGACGCCGATCCAACTCCACGATCGCCGCCAACTCCACCGCATCAGCCCACGACGACAACCGCCGAGCCGCCCGCATCAACTCCACCAGACCATGCTCATCCAGCCCCGCCGGACAAAACCCCGCCACAGCAGCCGCCAAACCCGGCCCGGGAAGCAACCCCGCCAACACCTCCACCGCCACCGCCACCGCCGAACACCTCCCCCGGCCAACAGAACCGGCCAACACAATCAGCTCTTCGAACATTCTAGCGAGACAATACAAAGATCAGAAGAATATCCGCACACCGAAGGCCATGGGGATTGCCATTTCGCAAGCCCACGATCTTCGCCGCAAAGCGGCGTGACCAGCACGAGCCAATTGATCCGAACCTATAATCGGTCGACACGGAAGTATGTCGTCGGAAAGCGGGTCGATATGGGCAAAGTGCTGTGGCACGTGACGATGTCGCTGGATGGCTTCATCGCCGGCCCTGGCGACGACATGGCATGGGTGTCCGACTATGTCGGCCCGAACGAGACCGTGGAGGAGGTCATCGAGCAGATCGGTGCCCTCCTCACCGGCAACCGCACCCATCAGCTCGCCAAGACCGAGAAAGGGAAGGCGTACGGCGGGGCATGGACCGGTCCCCAGTTCGTCCTCACGCACGATGCCCCGGACACCGCCGCAGCCGGCTTCACCTTCGTCAGTGGCGATATCCGGGACGCTGTGGCCAAAGCCCAGGCCGCGGCCGGTGACAAGCATGTCGTCATCTTCGGCGCCGATACGGCCCGGCAATGCCTCGACGTGGGTGTGCTGGGCGAAATCCTCGTCCACAGCGCGCCCGTTCTGTTGGGCGACGGTGTCCGGATGTTCGACCGCCCGGGCGGCGCCAATGTCATGCTCGAGCAGATCAGCCGTACTCAACCGCCGCAGGTGACGACCCTTTGGCTACGTGTTGTGAAGTGAGTCATGAGCCGGTCTCGATCGACCTCGCCGAGTTGGCGACGAGGTCCCGCCGGACCGGACGGGTGGGGCGGGCCGCCGGCGGCACGGTGCCGGCGGCCCGCCGTTTCACTCCTTCGACCGCACGGACGGCGACGCGCCCGGGCTCGGCGTCCTCGGCTTCGACTCGGTGGGCCGGCCGTACGCCCGGTGAACACCCGACACGCGGACGGTCACCCGGCCGGCAGCGGCGCGCCGACCGCGTGCATGTGCCGCAGCGCCTGGCGGTAGGAGTCCAGCGCGCCCGTCTCGGTGTACGGCAGCCCGACCCGCTCGCAGTGTTCGCGCACCAGCGGCCGGACGTGGCGCAGGTTGGGTCGCGGCATGCTCGGGAACAGGTGGTGCTCGATCTGGTAGTTGAGCCCGCCGAGGAGCCAGTCGGTCACCCGTCCGCCACGGACGTTCCGCGAGGTGAGCACCTGCCGGCGCAGGTGGTCCCAGCGCTGTCCGGGCTCGGGCATGGGCATGCCCTTGTGGTTGGGCGCGAAGGCGGACCCGAGGTGCAGGCCGAACAGCGCCTGGTGCAGGAGGACGAACACCACGGCCTTCCCCGGCGACATCACGGCGAACGCCAGGAGCAGGTAGCCGACGGCGTGCACGGCGAGTAGGGCGCCCTCGAACACACGCTCCACGCGTGGGCGGTTCCGCAGGGCGAGAACGCTGGCCACCTGCAGGTTCAAGCCCTCGAGCAACAGCATCGGGAAGAACAACCGGGCCTGGTGGCGGGTCAGCCAGCGCAGCGAATGCCGCCGGAGCCGAGCCTGTTGCCGTGTCCACACCAGGGCGCCGGGCGCGATGTCGGGATCCTTGTCGGCGTGGTTGGGGTTGGCATGGTGGCGGTTGTGCTTGTCGTTCCACCACCCATAGCTCATGCCGATCATCAAGTTGCCCAGCAGCAGCCCGAGCAGCCGGTTGGCGCGGTGCGAGCGTGCGATCTGGCGATGGCCGGCGTCATGCCCGAGAAAGCCGGTACGGGCGGACAGCACCGCGGCGGGCACGGCCAGCGCGATCTGCCACCAGGAATCGCCCGCCACGGCGACCGCGACCCACACGGCGGCGGTGGCGAGCACGTTGGCCGCGATGAAGCAGGTGTAGTAACCGGTGCGTCGGTCCAGCAGCCCGGCGGTGCGGACCTGGCGCGCGAGCGGGCCGAAGTCACTGACGGGAACGTGGCTCCGCGGCGCGGCAAGGGTCTCCGGTATCAAGGATCCTCCACTTCGAGTGCTGGTACGTCCACTGACGCTACGGGATCCCAGGTCGTCCGGTCGCCCCTCTGCGGGGCCCTATCGGAACTGGCTCGCAGGTCCCCCCCCGTACCGGCTCCCCGGACCCACCGTCAGGCGTCGCGGTGGCGCAACACCAGGTGACCGCCGAGGACGGCGGCCGCGGTCGAGCCTCGGAGGTCCGAACCTGGTGGCCGAGGGCCTGTGCGACGCCGACATCGGCCGGCGGCCGCACATGAGCGAGGCCGGCATCAAGACCGATATGACGCGGATCCTGGCGAAGCCGGACTGCTCCACCCGCGTGCAGGCGGCCCGGCCGGCCCGGTACACCGGCACGGCCGATGTGGTGGGGAGTCTCAGAGATCGCGAACCACCTGTCCTTCGCGATCGCGTCCCGCCAGTTCCCCTCCGAGACGCCACGGATCTCCAGCACCTCCTCCGATCGCAGATAGCCGGGGGTCAGCGACACCGAGGTGACGCCGTGGGGTGACAGCTCTTCACCCAGGCGCGCGCGAAGACGACGCGTTGTGGGCCGGCATGGGTTTGCGGGCCGGCGTCGTCACGGCGGGCGCTCAGTCTGGCGCCTGGGTGGTCTCGAGCTGGCGGATGATCGGGTTGAGCAGCTCGTTGAGCTCCTTGACCAGGGCGCCCACCGCCAGGCCGGCGATGGCGGCGAGGGTCTCGGACGGGCCGGCGGGGGCCGGCGGGAGTGCGCCGAGCGGGATCGGGGCGTCGACCAGCAGGGCGGTCCGCAGGAAGGGGGTGTGGGTCAGGTCCTGGTCGGTGGGCTCCAGGTATTGGCCGAAGGTCTGCGGCCAGTCGCGCCAGCCACGGTCGCGCCACCATTGGCGGGAGGCGGTGAGCTCGGCGGGGAGCGGTGAGACGAGGAGCACGTGGGCGGTGAGGGTGCCGTCCCAGGGGTTGCGGTCGCAGGCGGCGGACAGGACCCGGCGGTGCCATCGGACGTAGGCGGGCGACGGCGTGGTGGCGAGCCGCCAGGCGGCGCAGGCGAAGGTCACCGGCGCGATGTCGCCCCATGAGCCGTCGAACGCGGCAACGTTGCGCCGCACATGCTCGGCATAGCGGCTCGACCCGCCGGCCGCGCGTTCCCGGTCATAGTCGTGGTCGATCCAGAAGGCCTCGTGCTCGCCCATGCGTCCCTCCAGCGGCGTGATCCCGTACCGCCAGTCAACGCGATCCGTCCGCACCACGTGCCGGGTGTTCTCTCAGAGCCGACGTTCCATCGGCCGCGGCCGAACGTCGTGAGCCTGATCGGCACGGCGTCGATAGGATCCGGGCGACGTGACGGCCGGTTCCAGGCTGATCGGCGGGGAAGGGCGTGGGCGGAGTCGTGCGGGAGGGAACGGCACCTGTCGGCAAGGAGACCAGGGCTGTCCTCATCGAGGTCGACCGTCTGCTCGCCAGGGCACGGACACTGCTGGCCGACCATGCGGAGGCTCGCGCCGGCGTTCACCGGGCACTGTCCGTGGTCCGGGCCGGCGTGGCGCGGCGCGAGCTGGGCTCGATTCCGGTGGAACGGCTGAGGGACGTCACGGACGGGCGGTTGCGGCTGGGGGCTCTCGAACGATCCGGCTATTCGACCGTCCTGCAGGTTCTGGACGCGACGCCCTACACGCTCCAGCTGGTCCCTGGCATCGGCCCGGGGACCGCGGGGCAGGTCCATGCCGCCGCCCGGCAGATCGCTCGTGCCGCGGAAGAGGCGGCGACCATCCGGATCGACGTCGACCAGCGGGATCCCGCCACCACGGCCCTGCTGATCGCGCTGAACCCTCTGGTGACCGCCGGACCCGATCTCACCCGCGCCCACGACGCGGCGAAGACGATCGACGAGAGGCTGACGCCGCTCCTGCCCGCCGCCCGAACGGCGCGCGGACGGCTGCGGATGCTGCTGGCGGGCCGCGAAGGCCGGGGCCGGGCGCGGGAGGCCGTCACCCGGCTCATGGACGTTCTGGCCGAAACGGAGGCGCGCGATACCCGGCTGCTGCTCGCCCAGGCCTCTGTCGATCTGCTCCGGCCGCCGATCTCCGGCATCGAGGCCTGGATCGATTTCGAGCTCCGCGCACCCGAGTACTACAACCTGCTCGCCGATATCGCGGCCCTCGAACCGGACCGCGTCGCCTCCGAGGGCTTCCTCCCGAACGACATCTCCGCACGCATCAGGGCTCAGCCGCTCGATGACACCCATCGCAGAGTCTCACTGCGCGGCTACCAGGCGTTCGGCGCCCGCTTCGCCCTCGCCCAACGCCGGGTGATCCTCGGGGACGAGATGGGCCTGGGCAAGACCATCCAGGCCATCGCCGCCCTCGCCCACCTCAAGGCACAGGGCGGGACGCACTTCCTCGTGGCCTGCCCGGCGAGCGTACTGATCAACTGGATACGCGAGATCGAGGCCCGCAGCACGCTCACGGCCTACCGCGTGCACGGTCCCGACCGTCCCGCCGCGCTCTCGGAGTGGATCCGCCATGGCGACGTCGCCGTGACCACGATCGACACCCTCCACACGCTCGACGTCCCCGACCGGCTCAAGGTCGAGATGCTCGTGGTCGACGAGGCCCACTACATCAAGAACCCCGCGACCCGCAGATCCAGGACCGTCGCCGGATGGTGCGAACGCGTGGACCGGGTGCTCTTCCTCACCGGCACTCCGATGGAGAACCGCGTCGAGGAGTTCCGCAACCTGGTCGGCCGCCTCCAGCCCGACCTCGTCTCCAACCTCCAGCGCGGCCACACCGCGGCCGGATCACAGGCGTTCCGCCGAGCCGTCGCCCCTGCCTATCTGCGCCGTAATCAGCAGGACGTCCTCACCGAGTTGCCCGACCTCGTCCACGTGGACGAATGGGAGGAGTTCGGCTCGGCGGACTCCTCCGCCTACCGCGAGGCCGTGGCCGCCGGGAACTTCATGGCCATGCGCCGCGCCGCCTACGCCCAGCCGGACGAGTCGGCCAAGCTCAAGCGTCTTGTGGAACTCGTCGACGAGGCGGCCGCCAACGATCTCAAGGTCGTGATCTTCTCCTACTTCCACGACGTCCTCGCCGCCGTCCAGGGTGCCCTTGACCACCGTACGTACGGGCCGATCACCGGTCGTCTCACCGTCGGCCGCCGACAGCAGCTGGTCGACGAGTTCACCGCGGCCCCCCGTCACGCGGTGCTGCTGAGCCAGATCCAGGCCGGCGGAGTCGGCCTCAACCTCCAGGCCGCCTCCCTCGTGATCATCTGCGAACCCCAGGTGAAGCCCACCATGGAGAGCCAGGCGGTCGCCCGCGCCCACCGCATGGGCCAGGTCCGCAAGGTTCAGGTGCACCGCATCCTGGCGACCGAAAGCGTCGACCAGCGCCTGCTCGAGATCCTCCGGAGCAAGGACAGGCTCTTCGACGCCTACGCCAGACGCAGCGACCTCGCCGAATCGACCCCCGACGCCGTCGACGTCTCCGAACAGGCGCTCGCCCGCCAGATCATCGAGGCCGAACAACAGCGCCTCGCGCTCATCCCGGCCGGCCGTACGCACGGCGAACGCTGATGCCACTGCGTATCCGACCCCGGCCGGACCTGTGGAAACCGACGATCGACGCTCTTGGCCGGATCCTTGGTCGCACGAGCCAGGATCGGCAGCGGCATCCCCATGACGGCCGGAGAAGCCGATCCCTGCTTTTGTACGGGCCGTCAGGCGAGGGCGTCGAGCAGCTCGCGCTCGCGCTGGGCACTGAGGCCGGCGTTCCTGGTCCGGCCCAGGCCTCGCTCGCGTTCCCATGCCAGCGTGTCGGCGAGCATCTCCGCGCGCGGGCGGTGACGCAGGCCCGCGGCCCGGGCCGCGGCGCCGCTCCGCGCCGACCATCCCTCCCAGCCCGGCTCGACGAGCCACATCGCCAGCGACTCCGGACCCATGAAATGAGCCACCCCCCTCTCCGACAGCCATGCCGGGTCCGCGGTGACCACCGCCCCGGTATGTCCGCCGATCTCGCGGCACAGGCCGACCCATTCCCCGAAGGGGACGACCGGCCCGACGGCGTCGTAGGTCCCGGTGGTCCCCGTCTCCGCGGTGTCGAGCAGCCAGACGGCGAGGTCTCGTACGTCGACCACCTGCGTGGGGAGGTCCAGCGGGCCGGGGACCAGCATCGCCGCGTGCGGGTCGCGCGCGGCCCGGGCGACCCAGTAGCCGGAGCGGTCGGTGTGATCGCCCGGACCGCCGATGAGGCCGGCGCGCGCCACGAGCAGGCGGTCGCCCACGACGGCCATCGACGCCTGCTCGCAGGCGACCTTCGCCTCGCCGTACCGCTCTCGGTCGACCGCGCTCAGGTCCGTCGCCGCGAGGAGCTCCGTGGACTCGTCCGCTCCCAGCACGGCGTGGGAGGCGTAGACGTTGCCGGAGGAGACGTAGGTCCAGTGCCGTGTCCGGCCGCCGAGGGCCTCGAGCGCGCCACGGACGAATCCCGGCTGCCACGACACCTCGACGACCGCGTCCCAGTCGCGGTCGAGCAGCGGCTCGTAGGCCGCGGGCCCGCGCCGGTCGGCGGCGACGAGAACCGCTCCATCCGCCACGTCCCCGCTCTCACCGCGGGCGAGGCACGTCACCCGGTGGCCGCGCTCCACCGCCTGCCGCGCCAGCTCCCGGCCCACCCATGCCGTACCGCCCAGCACCAAGATCTCCATCCTGCGAGCGAAGCATCGCGGTGCCGCGCATCCAAGTGGGTTCACTGACGGCGCAAGCCGCCGGGTTCCCCTGCCGTGACGACGGCCGCGACGGGATGTACCGGCCTTGGGCGACGTGGCGGCTCAGCGGCCGGCCTGCGGTGGGAGTCACGGATGACCCTGACGGCGACGCGTGGCCACGGGTCCTGGGCACCCGCCCGGCCTACGGGCCCTCGACACGGCGCCAGTCGTCCGTGCCGAGCTCGCCGGCGGCCTGGGGGCCCATGAGGATCAGGCCGCCGTCGACGAAGATGGTGGCGCCGGTGACATAGGACGACGCCGGTCCGGCGAGGAAGGCGATGACCGCGGCGACCTCGCGGGCGTCACCGGGCCGGCCGAGGGGATATCCGGGTCTGCTGCCCGGCCGTGGTGGCTGATCCTCCTGACCGGTCATCGGGGTCGCGATCTCGCCCGGCGCCACCGTGTTGACGGTGATCCCGTGGGAGCCGAGTTCCAGGGCGAGGACGCGGGTCAGCATGCGCAGGCCCCCCTTGGCCGCGCAGTAGGCGGCCGCGCCGACACGGGGATACTCCTCGTGGACGCTCGTGACATTGATGATGCGGCCGCCCCGGCCGGCGTCCACCATGCGGCGGGCAGCGCGCTGGGCGCAGGTGAACGCGCCATCGAGATCGACCGCTATGACCGAACGCCACTCCTCGTAGCCGGTCTCCAGCGCGGAGCGCCTGATGCCAGTACCCGCGTTGTTGACGAGCACGCCGACGCCACCGAGATCCTCGGCCAGTTCGTCGACCACCGCCGCCGCGGCCACCGGGTCCGCGAGGTCATGTCCGCGGACCGTGGCGCGACGCCCCCGGTCGAGTACGGCCATCGCCGTGTGCTCCGCGCCGGCCTGATCGGTGTGGAAGGTGATCCCGACGTCGAAGCCCTGGTCGGCCAGGGCCACCGCGGTGGCCCTGCCGATGCCGGAGTCCGAACCCGTGACGATCGCCACGTGGTCGTACGGGACGGGATCTGCGGATGTGGGGACTGTGGTGTCCATGGGCGGAACCTCCTGCGTTCCGGGTCGCACCCACGTCGGGTCATGCCCCGCCGGGTCGGCCGTACGCCTGGCCGGCGCGGCCGGGACACGGCGGCCAGGCGATCAGCCGGTCAGCCGGTCAGCCGGTCAGCCGGTCAGCCGACCCGATCCACGCCAGTGGCCGCGAGACGTCAAGAACCGGCAACTCATGGCCTCCGGATGGCGCGAACGGCGACCGCGGGGCATTCTCTTCAGAGGGCGTCTCGGGGAGAGGTGCCCGCCCCGATCCCCGGACGTCCCCGGCGGAGGCCCTCGTCATGACGATGATCAGCTGGACCGAGGGCGCCGAGCCCGTCTCGGCCCGCTGGCGCTCCGAGAACGGGACGCCGCCACCGAGGCGGCTGGTGGCCGCCGGCGACCGCACGCGGGCCGACGACGCCTACCGGATGGCCTGCGAGGGCACCGCGATGCTGTGGCGCGGCGACTTCCACAATGGCCGTCAGCTGCTCACGGCGATGGCGCGGCGCGCGAAGCGACGGCGGCCCACGCCGGCCCGGTCCGCGGTCGAGGCCTTCCACCTCCACCGCCGGGCACAGGGACAACGCGCCCATACCCTGGGCATGCTCCTCCTGCCGCTCGACGCCGACTACACGATCCCGCTGCGGCGGGCCCCGGACGTACGGCGAGCGTGCCTGGAGGTCTACGGCCCGGCGGACGGCCCTTCCCTCACCAGCCTGCGGGAGCTCCTGGGCGTGATCGGCGCGTACGAATGGCGGAAGAAGGGGGTGGACGTTCCGTCCCTGGGCGAGCGGATCCACCCGCACTACGGGGTCTTCTCACCGGTGCGGGGTGAATACGTGGAGCTGGTCGCCGAGGCGCCGTTGCCCTCCCGGCGGCTGGCCTTCGACATCGGCACGGGGACCGGCGTGCTCGCCGCGGTGCTCGCCGGCCGAGGCGTCCGGCGGGTCGTCGCCACCGACCGGGACCCTCGCGCGCTCGCGTGCGCGCGGGACAACCTCGACCGGCTGCGGCTCGCCGACCGGGTGCACGTCGTCGACGCGGGTCTCTTTCCGCCGGGCCGCGCTCCGTTGGTGGTGTGCAATCCCCCGTGGGTCCCGGCCCGCGCCGGCACACCGCTCGAACGCGCGGTGTACGACCCGGGCGGCCGCATGCTGCGCGGCTTCGTCGGTGGGCTGGCCGAGCACCTGGAGCCGGCTGGAGAGGGATGGCTCGTGCTCTCGGACCTGGCCGAGCGCCTCGGGCTCAGGACGAGGCCGGACCTCCTGGCGGCCTTCGACGCCGCGGGATTGCGGGTCGCAGGCCGGCTCGACGTCAGGCCCCGTCACCCGCGGGTCTCCGACCACGCCGACCCCCTCCATCAGGCCCGCATGGCCGAGGTGACCTCGCTGTGGCGGCTGTCCGTCCCCGGGCCCGGGAGGGGACCGTCCTGAGCCCTCGTCAGGCGGCCGGCCGGACCCGTCCGCCGGTCGCCGCCCGGATCGTCTCCGCGAGCCGGTCCCGCACCTCGGTCTGCGCGATGATGCGCCGGTCGAGTGCGACGAGGTCAAGCGCGGAACCGGGACCGGGACCGGAGATCCGCACACCGCCGTGATCGTGCGGTTGCCCGCGGCGCACCGCGGGCGACCGCACGATCACGGCGGTGTGCGGATCTCCGGTCCCGGGCCCGGGGACGGACAGCCGCCACAGCGAGGTCACCTCGGCCATGCGGGCCTGATGGAGGGGGTCGG
>DASYNF010000154.1:0-17935 GCA_036008685.1 Actinomadura sp.
ACGGTGCAGCAGTCGACAACGTTCCAGCGTCCGGTGGTGGACACCGACGTCGTCCTGACCGCCCGCATCACCAAGCTCGGGCGGACGCTCGCCTTCGCCGACGTCACCATGACCGCGGACGATGTGCTCGCCGCTCACGCCTCGACGGTCTACGCGCTCCTGGGCTGACGGGTCGTGGCAGGGGGTGAATCCCTTCGCTACGCGAGCGGTGCCGGGTGCGGCCGGCTCAGCCTCCGCACGGTCCGGAGCCGCCGAGGGCGAGCATGGCGCGGCGGACCTCCTCCGGCTCGAGTGGTGGCTCGGGCAGCGGGTGCGCGCGCTCGGCCCGGAAGGCGTCCAGCATCAGGCCCAGATGGCGCCGCCAGGCCCGCGGCGCGACGGCCCGGGTGGCCGCGGTGACGCTGGAATGCGACCAGATCAGGAAGGCGAGGTCCTCGGCCGTGACGTCCGGACGCAAGGTCCCCTCGGCGTGGGCACGTTCCACGATCCGGTGGCTCAGCTCCTGCGTGCGCGCCTGGGCCTGTTCCACCTGATCGGACGTGGAGAGGCGGACCGAGCACAGGTCGTTGAACCCGCGGTCCTGGGCCTGCAGTTCACAGATCCTCTCGAGGTAGAACGTGAACGCCTCCCAGGCGTCGTCCATGGCCAGGGCCCGCTCACCCGCGTCGATCCACATCTGGATCTTGGTGGTGAAGATCGCCTCGATCAGGTCCACGCGTGAGGGGAAGTGACGATAGAGCGTCCCGATCGCCAGCCCGGCCCGCCGGGCTATCCCGTCCAGCGCAGCCTCCAGCCCCTCCTCGGCGAAGGCGGCGCGTGCGGCGGCGAGCAGGATGTCGCGATTGCGCTGCGCATCTCGGCGCAGGCGGCGCGCGGGTTTGGCCGGGGCATGCCGGTCGGTGGACATGACCCCAGTCTAACTAAGTCGAGGCTTGCCTCATATTATGGCGATCGTCAAGCCCCCTCTCGTCCATCGGAGTGTCCATGCGCGTCGACATCTGGTCCGACATCGTGTGCCCCTGGTGCTACATCGGAAAGCGGCGCTTCGAGACCGGCCTGGCGGCCTTCGCCCACCGGGACCGGGTCGAGGTCGTCTATCACTCCTTCGAACTGGACCCGGAACATCCGAAGGGCCGGACCGTCCGGGCACTGGACCTGCTGACGAGCAAGCATGGGATGTCCCACGCCCAGGCGGAGGCGGCCGAGGCGCAGGTGGCCGCGACCGCGGCCGCCGAGGGGTTGCCCTTCGTGAGCGACCGTCCGCACGGCAACACCTTCGACGTTCACCGGCTCCTGCACCTGGCGAAGGACCGGGGCCTGCAGCGGGAAACGCTGGCACTCGTCAACCGCGCGCTGTGGGCCGAACAACGTCCGGTGTTCGACCCCGGCTCCCTGGTGCCGCCGGCCGTCGAGGCCGGGCTGGACGCCAATGAGGTACGGCGAGTACTCGCCGGAGACGACTATGCCCAGGCCGTACGCGCCGACGAGCGGCAGGCCCGAGCGCTCGGGATCACCGGCGTCCCCTTCTATGTCCTCGATGGTCGTTACGGGATCTCCGGTGCCCAGTCGGCGGAGGTGTTCACCCGGGGGCTGGAGCAGGCGTGGGCCGAGAGTGGTCAGGGGCCCTCGACCGCCTCCGGCTGATCCGGAGAAGCCGCGCGCTTTTCACCAGGCCGGTGGGATGTTGTGGTTGAGCCGGAACAGGTTGGCCGGGTCGTAGGCCGCCTTGAGCCGGGCGAGCCCGCGGTAGGTGTCCGGGTCGTAGGCGGCGCGCACCTGCTCGACGGTGGCCGGGCCGTAATGGAAGTTCAAGAACGTGCCCGAGCTCTTCAGCGCCCCGAGCAGATGCTGGTGGGAGGCCCTGACAGCAGCGGGGTCGAAGCCCTCGAGGCCGGAGACCACATGCAGGGCGTACCGCGCGTCCCTGTGCCCCATCACGGCCGCTGACGGCTTGGCCAGCGCGCCGCCGAGGTGGCGCACCTGGAGCACGCACGGGATGGCGGCGCGGGGGCCGGCCAGGTCGAACATGGTGGCCACGTCGAGCTCGTCCAGCATGGCGCTGGCGCCGGTGTAGGCGTGCGCGAACGTCGGGTCGTTGCTGACGGAGCCCGATTCGGTGAACGGCAGGTCGCCCAGGGTGTCCATGAGGACCGGGCCCGCCGCCCGCAGCGGTGTGACGAGCCGTTCCCCCGACATGGGGTCTCCGGTGTAGACGATCTTGATGTGGGCGACGTGCCGCCCGCGCAGCGGCTCGGGCACCATGGGCAGGTCGGGGAGGGGGACCAGGCCGATGCCCGAGGTCAGCTCGTCGGGCACGGTGGCGGTCCAGTTCCGCCACGCCTCCACGATGTCGGCGGTGGCGGGGAAGTACAGGCCGCCGCCGTAAACGCGGGAGACGGGCACGAGCCCGATGTCCATGCCGGTGACCACACCGAAGTTGCCGCCGCCGCCCAGCAGCGCGCCGAACAGCTCGTCGTCAGGGGTCAGGCGGCGCGGGCGGGCGTCCGCGGTGACCAGCTCGACGGCCCGTACGTGGTCGGCGGCGTAGCCGTACCGGCGGGCCAGCAAACCCAGGCCACCGCCCAGGGTGTAGCCCACCGCGCCCAGGTGTGGTGAGCTGCCGGACAGCGGCGCGAGCCCGTGGCGGGCCGCCTCCTCGATCACCTGCTGCCAACGCACGCCCGCCTCCAGCCGCGCCGTGCGTGCGGCGGCGTCCACCCGCACGCCGGTCATCGCGCGAGTGCTGACCAGCACGCCGTTCTCGGCCGGAACCGCAAGACCGTGTCCGGTGGCCTGCACCGCGACCGGCAGGTTCCTGGCGGCGGCATACTCCACTGCGGCCCGCACGTCGGCCACCTCGGTCGCGCTCACGATCACCTCGGGCCGATGCTGCCCGGCCAGCTGAAACCCATCCCGCTCCGCGTCGTAACCCGCTTCGCCGGGGTGCAGCACCGGGCCATTCACACCGATCATGTCCTCGTCCTCCCTTTCAGACCTGGCCTGACCGTAGGAGGGCTTGAGGACAGGAGTAGTCCGCAACGTCTGGCAGGTTTCGGGATATGAGCAAGGACATGCCCGCCCGGCTGCTCCGCCTGCTGTCGCTGCTGCAGAACAGGCGCGAATGGCTGGGCCCGGAGCTGGCCGGGCGGCTCGCCGTCAGCGACAGAACCGTTCGGCGCGACGTGGGACGGTTGCGCGAGCTGGGTTATTCGGTGGAGGGCACGACCGGGATCGCGGGCGGCTACCGGCTGGTCTCGGGCCAGGACCTGCCGCCGTTGCTCTTGGACGACGACGAGGCTGTGGCGATCGCGGTCGGGCTGCTCACCGCCGCGGACGGCACCGTGACCGGCATGGCGGAGTCGTCGCTGCGGGCGCTGGCCAAGCTGCAGCAGGTCCTGCCGGTACGGCTGCACCGGCGGTTCGCCGCCGTGGCCGGCGCGATCACCCCCGTGCTGCGCGGGGGCCTCCCGCGCGTCGACCCGGCGACGCTGGCGGTCATCGCCACCACCTGCCGTGACCAGGAACTGCTGGCATTCGAGCATCGCAGCCGCGAGGGCGCCGCGACCTCACGCAGGGTCGAACCGTACAACCTGGTCAGCACCCATGGCCTCTGGTATTTGCTGGCGTACGACCCCGACCGGGCGGACTGGCGAACCTTCAGAGTGGACCGGATCACCGATCCCAGGCCGACCCGCTGGCGGTTCAGCCCGCGCGAGCTGCCCGCCCCCGACGCCGGTGCCTACGTCTCCCGCACGGTGGCGGCGGCGCCGTACCGCCACACCGCGCGGGCCACCGTACAGGCGGCCGCCGAGGCGGTGCTCGCGCGCTTGCCCGCTGCTCTGCCCGGCAGGGTCGAGGCCCTGGACGAGCACACGTGCGTGGTCCGCTTCGGCGCCGACTCCCTGGACAGGATCGCGCTGGAGCTGGTCGCGCTCGGCGCCGACTTCACCCTCGACGGACCGCCTGAGCTGCTCGACCACCTTCGCGTGGTGGCGGAGCGGCTGCTGCGACCCGCTGGAAGGCGCACGTGAGCGCCGCGTAGACGCCCTCGCCCAGCGCCGACGGCCGCGCGCCGCCGACTCGCACCGGTATCGCTTACCGGCCGGTTCCCCCGACGTACCTGACAGAAGATGGCAGCTTCGGGCTCCAGGATCAGTCGCACACAGCGATCCATCCTTTTCGAGGAGCACATCATGTCCGCCATCGCGACCTTCACCGCCGTCAACCTCGACTGCCCGGACCCGGCGGCGCTCGCGGAGTTCTATCACCGGCTCACGGGTTGGGAGATCACCTACAGCGACGACAACTACGGCGCGGTCAGCGGCGACGTGACCCTCTATTTCCAGCGGGCCGACGACCACCACCGGCCGACCTGGTCGGAGCCGCACACCCCCCAGCAGATCCACCTGGACTTCCGCGTCGACGACCTCGACAAGGCGGAGGCCCTCCTGCTGGAGCTCGGTGCCGCGAAGCCGGAGTTCCAGCCCGGGCAGGACCGCTGGCGCGTCCTGACCGATCCGGCCGGGCACCCGTTCTGCATCTGCCGCAAGAGCTGAGGACGGCCTTCTGGCCAGAGCGGTGCCTCACGCCTCTTCGGGTCACCGGCGTTTGAGGATGGCGACCTGGCCGTACGGCCCGCGCTCACCAAGCGGTCATCGCCATCGCGATCAGGCGGTGCGGGCCGGGGGATCCTCCCGGTCCGCGCCGTTTCCGGTCCAGGTGAGCGGTCCGGACCTCAGAGGGCGTCCGGTGGCAGGATCGCCAGGTCACACCAGACGATCTTGCCGTCCGTCCCGCGCCTGACCCCCCAGCGCTGGGCCAGTGACTTGATGAGCTGCAGGCCCCGGCCGGTCTCGGCGAGGGTGTCGGGCATGCGGATCAGAGGCGGCGCGAGGGAGGAGTCCGCCACCTCGATGATCAGTGAGGTGCCGCGCAGCAGCCGCACCTCGATGGGTCCCCGCCCATGCTGTACGGCGTTGGTGACCAGCTCGCTCACCAGCAGCTCCGCGGTGTCCGCGATGCCCGGGAGCCCCCACGACGACAGCGACGCGCGGACCAGGGCACGGGCCCGCCGGACCGAGGGCGCCGAGGCCGGGAGTGTGGTGGTGGCGATCTGGTCCGGCGTGAGGGTGTGCACACGGGCCATGAGCAGGGCGATGTCATCGCGGTCGTGGTTGGGGCGCAGGGCCTCGATCGTGGTGTCGCACATCTCCTCGAGCCCGGCCTGGGAGCCGCTCAGGGTCTCCTGCAGGGCGGCGATGCCGGCGTCGATGTCGCGCTCGCGGCTCTCGACGAGGCCATCGGTGCACAGCACCAGGGTGGCCCCGGCCGGCAAACGCAGTTCCCGGGTCTCGAAGTGGTGGTCACCGATGCCCAGGGGGAGTCCCGGCGGCAGCTCGAGCACCGCGGTGCTCCCGTCCGGCCGCAAGATGATCGGGGGGACGTGACCGGCCCGGGCGAACGCCCATCCCCGGCCGACCGGGTCATAGGTGGCGTACACGCAGGTCGCGATCTGCGTGGCGTCCAGGTCCTGGGTCATCTGGTCGAGCCGGTGGAGCACCTCCGCCGGCGGCAGGTCCAGGGCCGCCAGGGTGCGCACCGCGGTCCGGAGCTGCCCCATGGTCGCCGCCGCCCTGGTCCCGTGACCCATCACGTCGCCGACCACCAGCGCCACCCGGCTGCCTGGCAGCGGGATCACGTCGAACCAGTCGCCGCCCACGCCGGTGAGGTCGCTGGCCGGCAGGTAGCGGTGCGCTATCTCCAGGCCCAGGGGAGTGCGAAGGTCTCTCGGGAGCAGGCTGCTCTGCAACGTGAGGGCCGTCCGGCGTTCACGGTCGTAGAGCCGGGCGTTGTCGATGCAGACCGCCGCCCGGGCCGCGAGTTCCTCGGCCAAGGCGACGTCCTGGTCGCCGAACTCGGGGCTGTCGGCCCTGCGGGTGAGGACGACAAAGCCCAGCACCTCCCCCCTGGCCTTGAGCGGGACGACCAGGAAGGACGTGCCGTCGAGCAACTGGAAGACGGTCTCACGCCGCCACACCTTGCGGCCGATGCCCTCGGCCAGCTCGGATTCCAGGCGGCCGAACATGATCGACCGGCGGGTGGCCATGCACTGGGCGTACGGCGTCCACGCCGGATAGACCTTGACCTCGTCGACCGGGAAGGCCTCGCGCCATTGCTCGGCGTCCGGCCCGGCGGCCCCCACCGCGAGGCGGCGCATCACGGCGGCCCCGTCGGCGTCCCGGTCGGAGTGCTGGTCCTCGGTGAGCAGCCGTTGCTCGATCAACACCCCGGCGGAGTCGGCCAACCGGGGAACGGCCACGTCCACGAGCTCGGCGGCAGTCTGGCCGATGTCGAGGGTGCTGCCGATACGGGAGCTCGCCTCATTGAGCAGCGCGAGCCGCTCCTGGTCGGCTGAGACCCCGAACCGCCCGTCAAGGCCCGCCCCAGGGTCCGCGCTGACCATCGCCACCGTTCGTGCGTCGCTACCGGCCGCGGCGTCCCAGCGGAACTCGATGTCGCGGGTCACGTCTTCGGAGCACCGGACCGGCAGGACACCGGCCCACCGTCGCCCCTCACCGACCTCGGCCAGGGCCTCCTTGACCCGCTTACGGTCAGCGTCGTGGACGAGCAGGTCGGCTATCTCATGTTCGAGGGTCTGCCCGGCGGACCTTCCGAACAACTCGGCCGCGGCCGAGCTCCATGCGGTGATCCTGCCTTCCACGTCCACTCCGAACGTGGCGGGTGCCCGGCACAGCAATGCCGTCCGCACCTGGTCTTTGATGAGGAATCTCGGCTTCACCGCGATGCGTCAGTTCGCCTTGCTGCGGGCCTGGGCCGCGGGCGGCTCCTGGCCGACGAGGCAGAGCATGCCGACGAGTGCCGGATCGAACTGAGCCACGGCGACGGCCGGCCGGCCGGGGACGGGTGCACCGCCCGGGCGGGCCCGTTGTGAGCACCACCGCTGATGCCGTCGAAGTCGCTCATGCCATCCTCTCGCGGGGCTTTTGCGGGATGTTTCCGATGATCTCGCCGTACGTGCGCACATTGCTACAAGTTTCTCGAAATTGACCATGGAACAACCGGCGGAAACACGCCCGGCCGCGGCGTGGGCGGAGCGCGGGCGGCGCTATGCCGACAGGTATCGGCTCATGCCCCCTCACCTCGCCTGAGATCATGGCCGGGCAGGTACCGAGCCGAAAGGGTGCGCATGTCCTTGGCCGCTGTCCGCGGACCCGTGGTGCCGTCTCCTCCGGGCCGGGCGTCCGAGGCGGCGGGCCGTCGCCCTGTGGAGCGAGCGGCGTGAGCGGCCTGGACCAGCGGGGGTACGAGACCGACACCGCCGAGCCGCCGGTGGCCCTGGTCACGATCGCTCGCGAGTGGACCAGGATCGGTGTGATCGGATTCGGTGGTCCACCCGCTCACATCGCCTTGCTCCGCACTCTCTGCGTGCAGCGTCGCGGCTGGCTGACCGCCGCCGAGTTCGAGGACGGCATCGCGGCCACCAACCTGCTCCCGGGCCCGTCCTCCACCCAGCTGGCCATCCTGTGCGGATGGCGGCTGCGGGGCGCCCTCGGAGCTCTGATCGGCGGAGCATGTTTCATCACACCAGGACTGATCGTCATCCTGGGCCTGGCGGCCTTGTTCCTGGGAGCACACCCGCCCCGGTGGGTCCTCGGTGCCGCGGCCGGAGCGGGCGCGGCCGTCCCCGCGGTCGCCGCGCACGCCGCCGCGGGGCTGGTCCCGGCGAGCCTGGCGCGGGCCGGGACCACAAGGGCCGCCCGGGCGCGCTGGGCCGCCTACGTGGCCGCGGGCGCTACCGCGGCCGCGGCGGCCGGGCCGTGGCTGGTCTTCGTGCTGGTGGGCTGCGGCCTGCTCGAGGCCGCGACAAAGGACCGCCCGCCGACCGGAACACCGGGGGACGAGCGCCGGCGGGCCGCGATCCCCGTGGTGTCACCGCTGCTGCCGGTGGTCGCCGCGCCCGCCGTCGCCGGGGGCGTCGCGGCGATCGCCTGGATGGCGGCCAAGGTCGGGGCCCTGTCCTATGGCGGCGGGTTCGTCATCATCCCGCTCATGCGGCACGACGCGGTGGACACCCACCACTGGATGACAGGGGCGCAGTTCCTCGACGCCGTGGCGCTCGGCCAGGTGACCCCCGGCCCGGTCGTGCACACCGTCGCGGTGGTGGGTTATGCCGCCGCCGGCATGTGGGGGGGCCTGCTCGCCGCGCTCATGGCCTTCGGCCCCTCCTTCGCCTTCGTGCTGGCCGGCGGCCGCCACTTCGACCGGCTGCGCGCCAGTCCAAGGATCCAGTCGTTTCTCACCGGTGCCGGTCCCGCGGCGATCGGCGCCATCGCTGGCACCACGGTCCCCCTGCTCCTGACACTCGACCACCTGTGGCAGTACGGCCTCCTGGTGCCGGTCGTGGCATGGCTGTTCGGCCTGCGCCGTGGCGTCGTGCCTGCCCTGCTCGGCGCCGCGGTGCTGGGCGTCGTCGCCGCCCTGGCCGGCGCCCCGCTCAGCGCGTGACCGTGGGCGCCGACGGTGATCGGGACCGCACTGCGCGAGGCCGTACCGGGCTCGGCCGAGCCGGGTGCCGAGAGCAGAGCTCCCGCCGGCGCCATCAGGGGATGATCTTGCGTCGGCGGAGATCCTCGAAGATCCCCATGAACATCCCCTCGGTCTCCACGTAGTCGTGGAATCCGAACCGGCGCGCCTTGGAGCCGTCGGCGAACGTGTCATAGTCCCAGGAGAAGACGGCGTCCCCGAAGGCCCAGGACGAGACGTCCTTGTAGGGATGAGGCTCCAGCCCGTACCTGGCGACCATGTCCTTCCAGAGCGGCTCCTTGTCGGCCATGACGACGCTGAGGGACATCTGCAGGGGCGGCGCGACCTCGAGGCCGAAGAAGCGGGCGATCTTGGGCCACATCTCACTCCAGCGGAAGAGATCGCCGTTGTTGATGTTGAAGGCCTGGTTGGCGCAACGTTCCTCGGTGGCCGCCCACACGGTCGCCCGGGCCAGCAGCCCGGCGTCGGTCATCTCGAGCAGCGCGTCGTAGGCGCCGGGTTTCCCGGGGAAACACAGTGGCAGCCCGAGCTCCCGGCTCATCGCGGCATAGATCCCGATCACCATGGCCAGGTTCATCGGGTTGCCGAGGGCGAATCCGCAGACCACCGAGGGCCGGATCGCCGACCACGTCCAGGCCTTGCCGGCCTGCCGGTCCTGCAGGAACTCCTGCTGGCCGACGTTGGACTCAGGGGGCATGTGCCCGGCGTCGTTCTCCCGGGCGGGCGTCTTGAACGGCCCGAGGTGGGCGCCATAGACCTTGTAGCCGTGCATGAGGCTGATGTGCCGCAGGCCCGAGGCGACCGGCTCGAGGGCGTCGACCACGTTGACCAGCATGGCGAGGTTGGGCGGCACGAGCTCGGCCCAGGTGGGCCGCCACCTGAAGGTCCTGCTCGACGCCGGCCTGGCCCGGCGGCGTCGAGCAGGACGGTCGGTCCTCTACTACCGCACGACCGCCGGAGAGGTGCTGGTGAAGGCCCAGGCGCCCCAGTGAGCCCGCCGCTCCCTCACCGGTTTCCGACCCCACCGGATGCTCATGTCCGAAGGACAGGGTCAGCCGCCCGGTCTCCTCGAGATGGCGCTCTGGCTCCGATGACGACGGTGGCGTCCAGCTCGTCGGAGGTGGCCACCCGTGGGATCAGCCCATTGCGGGCGATGGTTTCGGCGGTCTGCGGCGCCTGGCGCCCGCTCGTCTCGACCAGCAGGTAGCCGCTCGGTGCCAGCCATAGTGGCGCCGCGGCGATCACCCGCCGTACGACGTCAAGCCCGTCCGCGCCACCGTCGAGGGCCACCCGCGGCTCGTGTATGCGGGCCTCTGTGGGCAGCAGCCCGATCGCTTCGGTGGGTACGTACGGCGCGCTGGCGACCAGGACGTCGACGCGGCCCCGGAGCGTAGCGGGCAGCGGCTCGTAAAGGTCACCTTCGTACACCTGGCCACCGGCGATGGTGATGTTGCGGCGGGCGCACCGCACCGCGGCGGGGTCGATGTCGGCGGCGTACAACTCGACCTGGTCCAGGGCCGCGACCAGCGCGGCGCCCATCGCGCCCGAGCCGCAGCACAGGTCCACGACGACGGCTCGTGGCCGGGCGAGGACCTGGCGGCCGGCGGGGCTGGCGGCCTGGCGGGCGAGGGCGGCGGCTTGGCGGATGAGGAACTCGGTGCGGCGGCGGGGTACGAAGACTCCTGGATCCACGGCTATCCGCAGGCCGCAGAACTCCGCCCAGCCGAGGACGTGTTCGAGGGGGAGGCCGGCGGCTCGCCGGTCCACCATGGCGGCGAGGCCGGCCGGCGTCCGTGCCGTGGAGATGAGCAACCGCGCCTCGTCCTCGGCGAAGACACAGCCGGCGGCCCGAAGCCTGGTGACGATGACGGATTGGGGGAGAGGTGACCGGGAAAGCGACATGAGGGCCTTTCGGGATGCCGAAGGGCGCTCTCTCGGTCACCTATGCCGGGTGGACCGCACGGCCGTGAGGTGAGAGCACCCGACCTGATACAGCGGTAATGGGTCTCACCTCCTTCTCGGTACGTCCACTGCTGGAGGCGGCAACGCTACCAGCCGCCTGCGGTGGACAGACCCGGTGGCGTTCACGGTGAAGGTCAAGAACGAGCGGCAGAGCGTCTCTCGCACGGCCGGTTCGGCCCGCCCGGCCAACCACAGGCGGTTCGGCATCCAGCAGGCGTATCGGGAAGGGTGGGAGGACCACCTGCCGGCCCTGGGTCTCGTCCTCAACGCGGTCGGCTAGGGTGCGTTGTGAAAGTGCTGTTCATAGCCATTCGTTCTTGCTGAGAGCAGCACGGTCGCTTCCTACAGGGGACCACGCGCGTTGTCTGAGAAACACGAACATGCACAGCCCGCCTCCCAAAAAGGTCGCCTCAGCCTACGAGCTGACTGCGAGAGCTGCTTCGCACTGTGCTGTGTCGCGCCGGCCTTCTCGGCCTCGACGGACTTCGCGATCGATAAAAAGGCCGGGCAGGCTTGTCCCAATCTGCAATCGAACTTCCGCTGCGGCATTCACACACGCCTCAGGCAGCAGGGCTTTCGGGGTTGCACCGTTTACGACTGCTTCGGCGCCGGGCAAAAGGTCTCCCAGGTCACCTTCGGCGGCCACGACTGGCGGCGGGCCCCGCGAACCGCAAAGCAGATGTTCGAGGTGTTCCCGATCATGCGGGACCTCCATGAGCTGCTCTGGTATCTCACCGAAGCCCTGACGCTGCAACCGGCCCGCCCGCTCCACGGTCAGCTCAGCCTCGCGTTGGAGGAGACCGAACGCCTCACTCACAACAGCTCCGATGCTCTCATCGAACTGGACGTGGCAGCACACCGACGAGACGTCAATGCCCTGCTGCTGCGCACGAGCGAAATCGTGCGAGCCGAAGTCCGGCGCAAGAAGAAGGACCACAGAGGAGCCGACCTCATCGGGGCCAAACTCAAAGGCGCCGACCTGAGAGGCGCCAACTTGAGAGGGGCATACCTCATTGGAGCCGACCTCAGAGGCGCCGACCTGAGAATGGCCGACCTTATCGGGGCCGACTTCAGAGATGCCGACCTCAGAGGCGCCGACCTCACCGAGAGTATCTTTCTCATCCAATCCCAGCTGCATTCGGCGAAGGGCGATATCCAGACTAAGTTGCCGTCGTCGCTCACTCGCCCAACGCATTGGTAGCCTTCGGGCACACTGACAGCCCTCACCCCGACGGGGAGATTGGACCACACCGGCAGAGCTGACCCCGTACGTCACTCGTCCTGGCCGTACGGACTCGTACGGCCATTCCGCCGGGTGTTCCCGCTGGTCATGCCCTGGTTTCGCGTGCTTCTGGGTGGGATGGCGGTCGCCCCCATTGTGCTCTTGTCTGAAGGCTGTGTCGGCGGGGTGTCAGGCGGAGCAGGGGACTAGTGTCCTCGGCAATGACCGAACACTCCTACCTGAGCACCACTCAGGCGTTCTACGACGCCGTCGCCGTGGACTACGCCGAGCGCTTCAGCAACTCGCTCGAGGCCAAGCCACTGGACCGTGCCGTGCTTGCCGCGTTCGCCGAACTCGTGCGGGCGGCCGGTGCCGGGCCGGTCGCCGATCTCGGTTGCGGCCCCGGCTGCGTGACGGCACACCTGCACTCTCTCGGGTTGAGTATTTTCGGAGTCGACCTGTCATCGGCGATGGTGGCGCAGGCCCGGCAGGAGCACCCGGGCCTGCGGTTCGACGAGGGTTCGATGACGGCCCTGGACCTGACCGACGGCGCTCTCGGCGGCATCGTCGCCTGGTACTCCATCATCCACACCCCACAGGAACGGCTGCCGGAGGTTTTCGCCGAGTTCCACCGGGTGCTGGCCCCGGGCGGCCACCTGCTGCTCGCCTTCCAGGTCGGTGACGAACCTCTGTACCTGGCGCAGCCGTTCGGCCACGCGGTGTCGCTCGACTTCAACCGGTTGTCGCCCGACCGCGTCGCCAACCTGTTGCGCCAGGCCGGGTTGGTCGTGGACGCCCGGCTGCTGCGCGAGCCTGACCAGACCGAGAAGGTCCAGCAGGCCCACCTCCTGGCCCGCAAACCGGAGAAGCCGTAGCCGTCGAACAGCGGCCCGAGCTGGTCGGCGGCAAAGGTCGTCAGCACCACAACGGGGCCGGTGGGTCGGCAAGCTCGCCGATGCGCTGGATCGCGGTGAGCCCGTCCACGCCCGGCATGCGCAGATCCATGAGCACGACGTCCGGCCGGCTGCGCACGTTCCTCGGCGCCGGCCTGCTCGCGGGGCAGGTAGAGCTCGCGGTCGATCAGTGCGTGCCCGATCCGGCTGGTGTGGACCGCGACCTGGGCGTTCTCGATCCACCCGGCGGTGCCGGTGTACTGGCGCTGCGCCCCGACCGTGCACACGCCTTTCTTCAGGTGCCCGACCGTCCTCCGGGCGGCGTCAGGTCTGAGCTGCGGTAGCGGGTCTCGTGCCACACTGTCCGCTCAGGCGGCGCCCGACAGAGCGAGAGGGAATGACTCGGATGGGCCTGGAACTCGAAAGCCGACCGTCCGATTCGCCGTACATCGAGCAACCCCTGTGTGAGCTGCGTCGGTAGCTCACTCACTCCGTCATCATCGAACAAGATTTCGAGTAAACAAGTCGGCGGCCGGGCGTGACCGGTCCCAGTAGTAAGGGCGGAATTTCCAGCGGATGTGGCCGACCTGGGCAAACACGGGGCCGGGCACGGGGTGTACGGATAGGCCCCAGGTCACTAGACGAAGGGTCTTATGTCAGACAATACGCTCATTCTGTCTTATGTAGGTCATCCCTGGGACTATGTAGGTCATCCCTGGGACGTGGACTCCCCAGCCCACTGTCCCGGCCTTGAGGAACAAGGGCCGACACCTACGACATGAGTCCGAGACCGTCGGTGAAGTCTTGGGTGAACCCGACGATGACGTCGTCGGTGCCGAGCTGAAACGTCCCGTCCGGGGGCCAGGCCGCCGAGCGACCGGCAATGAGCCAGACGTCACCCGCCGGGAAGGTCAAGCGGATCGCGAGCGGGACCTTGTGAGTTTCACCGTGAGGGTCCTCGTCCCAGAGCACCCTCGCGTCCACGACCGGATCGGCGAGTGGTGCACGCCATCGGGGATGGTTGGTGACCTCCCAGACCCGAGGCCCATCGGCTTCGCCGATATTGATCAAGTAGTGGGCCATCGGCGCCGTCACCAGTTCGATGCCGTACTCCCAGAAGGAGTTGTCCCAGCTGGCCGAGTATGCCGTGCCGTCGGCGGTAGTGAGCTCGACGCCCATCACGACGTCGTGCCATTCGTCGAAGTCCCAGACAACCTCTGAAGTGCCATAGGAGGACACGTCGTAGTAGACGACCGTCTCGATCCGTCGGCCGATGAGCGACCGGACCGTCGCTTCAAGTTCGTCGGCCGTGAGCTTGGGCGAGGTCATCGCTGTCGGCGGCCAGGGTCTTGTTGGGCGAGGGCGGTGGCGGCTTCGGCGTGATCATCTCCAAGTCGTCGATCACCTCGTCCAGGGCGGGGTGGACGCCCACGGTGGTGACTCCGGAGAAACTCGCCCATGCCGGTCCATCGTATGGTCGGCCCTGCGCTGAGCCGATTTCATTTGCTGTGTGATCAGTCCTGGTCATCGTCGGCTCTTTGGGGTCGCGCACCCCGTGCCGCCCGCCGCGCGGCTTGGGAAGCTGGAGAAATAGTGGACGTTGATGTGCCTGAGCGTGAAGGGCGCGAGCCGAGTGGCGTCCTCGGCCGGCGCCGGGTAGCCACCTGCTCATCAGTGATGATTTCAACGGGCACAAACGTGCAAGGTAGGCCTGACCGTCCGGTAACAAACCGGCAACCACCAAACCGTTACAAGACGACTGCGAAGCGTCACAGAAGCAAGGTCATCTCAACGAGTGCATCGGAAACGAACCG
Source organism: Actinomadura sp. (assembly GCA_036008685.1). Classification (GTDB taxonomy): domain Bacteria; phylum Actinomycetota; class Actinomycetes; order Streptosporangiales; family Streptosporangiaceae; genus Actinomadura_C. The sequence goes on from DASYNF010000154.1 coordinate 14,457, forward strand.
GCGCTAGCCCTGCCTCGCCGGGGTCTTCGGCCGTACAACGCCACGAGGTGGCGGGCCAGGGCGAGTGCGGCGAGCAACGCCACGACCGTGCACACGGCCCGCCACCCGGCCTAGCTGTAGGCGCGTACCCCGAGCCAGGAACCCACGCTGCCGCCCAGGAAGGCGCAGGACATGTAGGCGGTGTTGGGCCTGCTGTGGGCGTCGGGACGCAGGGTGAAGACCCGGGCCTGGTTGGCGACCATGCCGGATTGCATCGCGACGTCGAGGAGCAGCGTGCCGAGAATCAGGGCGGCCAGACCCAGCACGCCGGCCCGGGCGCCCGCGGCGAGGACCGCGGCCGAGACGAGGGCCCCGAGCATGCAGACGAGATTCACCGGATCGGGTCCCCGGTGGTCGACCTCCAGAGGCTGTGCGATCCCGAGACCAAGCTCCCCGACGACCTCCCCCGCCCGTATCAACCGATCGGTCGATGCCGTTTCGAGCGCGATGGGCGATGCCCGGGCGACCTCCCGCAGGGATCCTCGAAGCATGCCAATCATCGAAGTCAATGGGCTGCGCAAGGCCTACCGAGGCCGGCCTGTGGTCGACGGCGTCTCCTTCGACGTCGAGGAGGGGGAGATCTTCGGCATCCTCGGCCCGAACGGCGCGGGCAAGACGACCACCGTCGAGTGCGTCGAGGGGCTCCGTGTGCCCGACGCCGGTGGGGTCCGGGTGGCCGGTCTCGACCCGATCGCCGACCACGACAAGGTCACCCGGCTCCTCGGCGCCCAGCTCCAGGAGAGCGAGCTGCAGGCCAAGCTGACCGTACGGGAGGCACTGGAGCTGTACAGCTCGTTCTACCCGGCCCCCGCCGACTGGCGCCCGCTCGCCGCCCGGCTCGGCCTCGAGGAGAAGCTCACCACCCGCTTCGGCAAGCTCTCCGGCGGCCAGAAGCAGCGCCTGTTCATCGCGCTCGCCCTGATCGGCGACCCGAAGGTCGTCGTCCTCGACGAGCTGACCACCGGCCTGGACCCGCGCGCCCGCCGCGACACCTGGAAGCTCATCGAGGAGATCCGCGACGGCGGGGTGACCGTCCTGCTCGTCACCCACTTCATGGAGGAGGCCCAGCGACTCTGCGACCGGATCGCCGTCATCGACCGGGGCAAGGTCGTCGCCCTGGACACCCCGGCCGGGCTGATCCGGCGGGCCACCGGCTCCACCGTCATCTCCTTCGTGCCCTCCCGGGCGCTCACCGGCCCCGACCTCACCCGGCTCACCGCGCTTCCCGGCGTCGCGTCCGTGACCCCGCCCGACCGCGAGGGGACGCTCACCCTGCACGGCACCGACGACTCGGTCACCCCGTTCGTCGCCCTGCTCGCCGAACTCGGCGTCACCGCCCGGCGGCTGCGCATCACCGGGACCAGCCTCGACGAAGCCTTTCTCGACCTCACCGGACAGGACGCCTGACATGCAGACCGGGACCACCACCGCACCGGCCACCGCCCCGGGGCCCAGCGCCGCCCGGCGACGCGGACCCGCCGCCGCCGTCCTGATCGCCGAGACCCGGCTCTTCCTCCGCGAACCGGGCAGCCTGTTCTGGGTCTTCGCCTTTCCCTCCGTCCTCCTGGTGATCCTCGGCTTCGTGCCCGCCTTCAAGGAGGCGCAGGACGACCTCGGCGGCCGGCGCGTCATCGACCTGTACGTCCCCATCTCGATCCTGCTCGCCATGATCACGGCGGGGGTCCAGGCGATGCCGCCGGTCCTCACCGCCTACCGCGAGCGCGGCATCCTGCGCCGGATGTCGGCCACCCCGGTGCGGCCCTCCGCCCTGCTCGCAGCCCAGATCCTGCTGCACGGCGCGGCCTGCCTCGGCTCCGCGCTCCTCGTCACCGTCGTCGGCCGGACCGCCTACGGGGTCCCGCTGCCCGGACAGCCCGTCGGATATCTGCTGGCGCTGCTGCTCTCCGCCGCCGCCGCGCTCTGCCTGGGCGCCACGATCTGCGCGCTTTCCCGGACGGCGAAGGCGGCCACCGCGGTCGGCTCGGTCGCCTACCTGGTGATGATGTTCACCGCCGGGGTCTGGCTGCCCGTCCAGGCGATGCCCGACATCCTGCGCCGCGTCGTGGAGATCACCCCGTTCGGGGCCGCCTCCCAGGCGCTGGAGCAGGCCGCCTCCGGGAGCTGGCCGGGCTGGATCCACCTCGGGGTCCTCGCCCTGTGGACCGCCGTCACGGGCGTCGCCGCGAGCCGTATGTTCCGGTGGCAGTGAGTGGGGGCGGGGCGGCGGCGGCCGTGGTGGACCCGGTGCGGCCGGGGGAGACTGCCCGCATGACGTCCTCGCCCCGCCGCACCCCCTACGTGCCGGGACCGGCGACCCCCGTCACGGCCGAGCAGCGCTGGGAGCAGTTCTACCGGTACGGGCCCTACGCCGTCCTCACCCTCGCCACCCTCGTCGGGGCCGTCGCCGCCGACCTGATCATGACCCGCACCGAGATGTACGCGGCCGGGGTCCTGACCGTCGCGGCGTACGGGCTCCAGGTCTGGTGGGGCCGGGCCCGCCCGCGTACCGCTCCGGGAGCCCCGGCCGGGGTGGCCTACTACACCGCGAGGACCGCCCTCGCCTTCGCGCTGTCCTGGCTCAACCCGTTCTTCGCGATCTACGCGGCGCTCAGCTACTTCGACGTCGAACCCCTGCTGCCCAAGCGCTTCGTCCGCGCCGGGCTGCTCACCACCGCCGTCACCCTGGCCGGTTCGCAGAGCGGCGGCCTGCCGCCCCCCTCCCTGATGAACTGGGTCGCCTTCGCCGTGCTGTACGTCGTCAACGCCACCCTCGCCCTCTTCTTCTGGCAGGTCGGCCTGCGGGAGGAGGAGAAGGCCCGCGTCCAGGCCGCGACCATCGCCGAGCTGGAGCGGACCAACCTCCGGCTGGAGGCGGCCATGGCGGAGAACGCGGCCCTGCACGCCCAGCTCCTCGTCCAGGCCCGGGAGGCCGGCGTCGACGACGAGCGGCTCCGGCTCGCCGCCGAGATCCACGACACCCTCGCCCAGGGCCTCACCGGGATCATCGCCCAGCTCCAGGTCGTCACCTCCGTCACGGACCGCGATCCGCGGACCGCCCGCGTCCACCTGGAGAGGGCCGCCGCCCTCGCCCGCCACAGCCTCGGCGAGGCCCGCCGCTCCGTCCACAACCTGGCCCCCGTCGCCCTGGAGCACGACGAGCTGACCGGCGCCCTGGAGAAGACCGTCGCCACCTGGGCCGAACAGCACCGCGTACGGGCCGAATTCACCGTCACCGGCACCGCCGAACCGGTCCACGACGAGGTCGCCGCCACCCTCCTGCGCATCGCGGGCGAGGCCCTGGCCAACGCGGGGCGGCACGCCGGGGCCTCACGGGTCGGGGTCACGCTCTCCTTCATGGACGACGAACTGACCCTGGACGTACGGGACGACGGCCGCGGCTTCGACCCCGCGGCGGCCACCCCGGCCGGCCGCACCGGCGG
>DASYNF010000155.1:0-3127 GCA_036008685.1 Actinomadura sp.
GTCGCGGTGTCCGCGGTCGTCCAGCCAGCCGGCCAGGAACTCCTCGGCCCGGCCGTAGGACCTCGCGGCGTCGACCCACCGGATCCCCGCCGCGTAGGCGGCGTCGAGCACCTCCCGGCTCGCCGTGCGCATCGCCTCGACACCGCGGCCCTCCGGCAGCGCCCCTTCGCGGCCCATGTTGATGTACGCCGGGCGGCCGAGGGCCGCCAGCCCGACTCCGAATCTCTTCATCACCGTCACGCCGTCAAGGCTCGCATGCCCGGGTCAGCGGGCGGGCAGCCAGCTCACGTGCCCGGCCAGGAACACGGCGCCGACGAAGGCGACGATGTCGATCAGCGCGTGCGCGACCACGAGAGGCATGACGCGGCCCCAACGGCGGTAGAGCCCGCAGAAGATCACTCCCATGACCACGTTGCCGGCGAACCCGCCGACGCCCTGATACAGGTGATAGCTGCCGCGCAGCAGCGAACTCGCGGCGACGGAGCGCCAGGGAGCCCAGCCGAGCTGGTCCAGGCGATGCGTCACGTACCCCAGCACGATCGTCTCCTCCAGCACCGCGTTCTGCGCGGCCGAGCCGATCAGCACCGGGATGCGCCACCACACGTCGGCCAGGCCGGACGGCACGACGGTGAGGTTGACCCCGGCCGCCCGGGCGCCGAGATAGAGCCCGAGCCCGGAGCCGCCGATGACCGCGGCGACGGCGGCTCCGCGCAGCAGGTCACGTCCAGGGGACCGGAGCGAGAATCCCAGCGTGCCGCGCAGCGACTCCCCGCCGCGCGCCATCAGATGCGCGACGAGGGCCACGGGCACGAGCGCGGTGACGATCGAGAACAGCTGCCAGGCGAGGCCGAGCCAGGGCCGCCCGGGCGCCTGGTCGGTGACGAGCTCGGTGGTCTGCCCCGCCAGCGGCCGGGCGGCCGTGAGGGACCCGATGAAGGAGATCAGCGCGGATACGCCGGACGCGCCGAGGGAGAGGGCCAGCACGAGCCCCACCTCGCGGCCGAGCACCGCGCGGTCGTACGGAACGGTCGCCTGAGTCGCCTGCCGCATGGTCACCAGGGCCTTCGAAGGATGCCCCGGTCTTCAGGCCGGGGAGGAGTTCGGATTCGGTCAGGAGCGGCCCGGCGGAGCCGGGACGGTCGGAGAACCCAGTTCACCGGCATCTGGCCAGTTGTCTTACACAAGCCGTGGCCGCGTGTAAGACTTTTGTGATGCGGACGGCGTACAAGTGTCGGGCCTACCCGACCCCCGAACAGGCGGCGGTGTTCAGCCGCACGTTCGGCTGCATACGCCTGGTGTGGAACAAAACCCTCGCCCAACGCCACGCGGCCTATCACCAGCGGGGCGAGAACACCTCCTACCGGCAGAGCGATACGGCGCTGACCGCGTGGAAGAAGACCGACGAGCTTGGGTTCTTGTCGGAGGTGTCCTCGGTGCCGTTGCAGCAGACCCTGCGCCACCAGCACACCGCGTTTGCGAACTTCTTCGCCGGTCCCGCTGGCTACCCGCGCTTCAAAAGCCGCAACGCCCGCCAGTCGGCGCACTACACCCGCTCGGCGTTCCGGATGAAAAACGGCCAGCTGCACGTGGCCAAGACCACCGGGCCGCTGGCGCTGGTGTGGTCGTTCGAGGAGGTCGACCTGACCTGCCTGACCCCGACCATGGTGGTGATCTCCCGCGACCCGGACGGACGCTGGTATGTGACGCTGGCCGTTGACACCCACGACCCGCAACCGCTGGAGGGGACCGGGCGCCAGATCGGCGTGGACCTGGGGGTCAAGGATTTTGCGGTGACCAGCGACGGAGACCGCATCGCCAACCCGCGTCATCTGCAACGCAAGGCCCGCCAGCTGGCCCGTTACCAGCGGCGCATGGCCCGTTGCCGGCGCGGCAGCATGAACCGCCGCAAGGCCAAGGCCAAAGTCGCCCGGGCCCATCGCAAGGTCGCTGACGCCCGCGCCGACTTCCTGCACCGCACCAGCACCGGGTTGATCCGCAGCGCGGACACGATCGTGATCGAAGACCTCGCGGTCAACAACATGGTCAAAAACCGGCGTCTGGCCAAGGCGATCTCGGATTGCGGATGGGGCGAGTTCCGCCGCCAGCTCGAATACAAGGCCGCCCGCGCCGGTCGCGTCCTCGTAGTGATCGACCGCTGGTATCCCAGCTCGAAAACCTGCTCGAGGTGCGGGTACCTGCTTGCCGCGCTGAGTTTGTCCACCCGGCAGTGGAGGTGCCCCAGATGCCGCACCCGACATGATCGGGACATCAACGCGGCCAAGAACATCCTTGCGGCTGGTCGAGCCGTAGCCAGGCAAAACCCTGGCGATGCCTGTGGAGCTGATGTCAGACGGCAAGGGTCTCCCCTTCCGCAGTCGGCTGTGAAACAGGAACCCCGCGCCGTGAGGCGCCCGGCCTAAGCCGGATCGGCCGCAAGGCCGATGGGAATCCCCCTCCTTTCAAGAGGGGGAGGAAGTCAAAGCGCAATGTATCCGCTGGAGAACCTCGCCGCGGTTCGGCGGCAAGGCAGGTGTCGGATGTAGTAACACGGACCTGGATCAGGTCCGTGCCTCTGGCTTGGTCCGTGGCCCAGCCGCTGGCGGCTTCGGTAGTGGCGAACCGCAGTTCGTCTTCGGCGCCGACAGCCGGTGATGTCGCCCTTTCACCGCGTTTCGGACTGACCCATGGTCCTCCGGGGCGCCTGCAGAGGCTCGTGGTCCCGGGAGAACCGGCACCACGAGCCTCTGCAGGCGCCCTGCGCGGAAGCAGCCTCAGTCGTGGGCCTGGAGCCACTTCAGGAGGTTGTTCCGGACGGTGGTGAAGCCCAGGAGGCCCGTGCCGTGCCGGTTGCTTCCGTTGACGGTGACGGCCGTGCAGCTGACGTTCTTGGCCTTGAGCTTGCCGCACAGTTCGGTGGAGTGCGCCGGAGGCACGAAGTCGTTCTGGGAGTGCACGAGGTACATCGGCGCGTCGGTGGAGGAGGTGCGCTGGTAGACGACCATGTCGACCCAGCGGTTCCAGCACGTGGTGTCGTTCTTGTCCGGGGTGCAGCGGCCGAGCAGGATCGCGGTGTCGCGGAGCTTGCGCTTGGACGCGGTGGCCCCGGAGGCCTGTCCGTCGTTGTAGG
>DASYNF010000156.1:0-7476 GCA_036008685.1 Actinomadura sp.
GACCGGTGCGCGTCGGCTACCAGGTGACCATGAGTTTGCGGATGCCCTAGTTGGTGCCGTAGGCGCCCACCACGACCGATCCAACGAGCATCCACAAACAAGACACGGTCTAAAGACTGCGGTAGGGGTCGAAGGGATCACGTGATTCTTCGATCAGCGCTGCGATGGTGAGTCGCTCCAGGAAGCCGGTGAAGTCGGCCGCGACCGGCTGGTCGGCTGAGTAGACGCCGTCTTCGATTGCGCCGTTCGGTAGTACGAGAACGGGACCGCCGGCTGGAACCGGAACCGCGTACAACACCCCGCCGCCGTTGGACGCGACGATCATGACTTCGTGGGTCTCACCCCAGACCGCACGTGCCGGGGTTCGCCGGCCTTGTGGATGCCAGTGATCCAGGTCGCCGGGCCGATGAAATAGCCGTTCCACAGGTCCGGGAGCTCGACCGTGGCCACGGCGCCGAAGAAGACCGCGATGTCCGCGGGAACCCGATCTCCGAACTCGGCCTCCAACACCCGGAGATCCTCTCGCCCTGAGGCCGAGACGACGAGGTTATCGCCGGGCGGGTAACCCCTCTTGCTCTCAAAGTCCGCGAGGACCACTCGGGTGACGGCCTCCAGCTGCTCGGCAGCATTCCTGATGTCCATGCCTCCTCGGTCACTTGGTGACGGTCACACGGGCAGCAGAACTCGGGGTGCCTGGAGGCACCTGTTCTCCGGACGAGGGCGTCCTCGACATCAACCAGGACACTGGCGAGCGGTGGAGTGCGGCCGAGTTCCGAGTCCCCATCCCGCCACTCTGGTGCTGATATGGGGAGGGCGAGTTGTCCATTGGGGAGGTTCGTGAGGTGACAGGCCTGGCCAGGTCACTCGCTCATGACGGTGGTCAGGACGCGAAGACGACGCCCTGGGTGGCCGGCTGCAGGCTGCCGGCGGTGACGGTGTGGCCGCACACCTTGAACAGCTTCAGCCGTGCGGAGTCACTGTCGGTGTTGACGGTGACCTTGACGTGGGAGGTGTCGCCGGGAGGCGTCATGACGAGGCCGCCCACCAGGTCGCCGGAGCCGCACAGCGCCCACTTCACCCCGGCGAAGGCGTTCCTGCCCGGCTTGAGGACGATCTTCATGGGTGCTCCGGGGTGCCGGACGTAGGTGGTGCGCGAGTCCGACCACAGGGTGCCCGAGGCGTCCTGCAGGCCGAAGCTCGGATAGCCGTTGACAGCGCAGGAGTGGCCCGAGGTGTTGGTGGCCGCCAGCAGCCAGCTGGCCGTCCCGGCCGGGGCGACCGAACCCTGGTCGGTGATGTCGACCGACAGATCCGCCGCGGTGCACCGGGGCGTGCCGGTGCCCGTGCCCCCGCCCGAGCCCGCCTTGGTCGGAGCCTGGCCGCCCGCCGCCTCCGGCTGTGCGGCCTCGGGGCTGCTCGCCGACGTGCCGCCGGAGTAGGTACCCGTGCCGTCCACCTGACAGGCGGACAGGGCCATCAACGCGGTCGCACCCGCGGCCAAGAGCGCGATCTTCGAGGCGGCACCGGCGGACGAGAGAGCCATGACGTTTCCTTACATCGTTGCGGTCGTAGGCGCCCGTTTTGGGAGCCGTGTTGTTGGACCGCTCGATGATCAAGTTTGTTCGGGCCGAATCTCGAATTTCCTCCTCCCGATACGAACCACCCCGATCAGGTGCCCCCGCGGGCCGGAGAGTGGTTTCACCACACTCGATGGCGTCCCGGGCGTCGACCGCCGCGAAATCGGGACTTGAACCGGCCGCGACGGCAGGTTCTAGCGTTGCCGGCGTGATCGGGACAAACGACACCGGCCGCCGGTGGAGCATCGGAGAGCTGGCTCGGGCGAGCGGACTGACCGTACGCGCGCTGCGTCACTACGACGAGATCGGCCTGCTGCGGGCGAGCGAACGGACGGCGTCGGGGCACCGCCGCTACACCGAGCCCGGCCTGCGACGGCTCTACCGGGTGCGGGCCCTGCGCGCGCTCGGGCTGTCGCTGAAGGAGATCGCGGGCGTACTGGCCGGCACCGCGGACGATCTGGGGACGATGCGCGGGCTGCTGGCCGGCCAGCTCCACAGGCTGGAGGAGCACGAACAACAGATCCAGCGGCTCAAGGAGCAGATCCACGAGCTGCTGCGGCAGATCGACGGCTCGTCGATGCCCGATCCGGACCAATTCATGACGACCCTGGAGATGATCTCGGTGGTGGCAGGACAACAGCGGAGAACTCAGCCGGCGGCTGCCGTGGCCCGCGGACCAGATGACGGGTCTGGTCGCCTACCTGGACCGAGCTCGGCAGAGCCGCCACGCGACAGGCGATCGTGAAGTTTGATCTCGCCGACCACCAACGCGACGGCCGCGGCCTGGTCGAAGTGATTGAGCAAGCAGGACTTCTCATCGGGGGCGACCTTGCGGCGCTTCGCAGTGCTACGTCCCGGATTCCACTTGTCCACAGCCCTGTGGACAACAGCCGATGCGCTTGGGCCTGAACTGGCAACATGTTGCCGGTCGTGGCCACCTGGCGGAGAGGGAGCATCGTGGGCAAGGCGAACCGGCAGCGTCGTAAGGCCAAGGAGAAGGACCGTAAGAGACGGCGACAGGAGGGTTCGGCCAGTCAGCCAAGGGAGCATTTCCTATTCGGGACCGCGCAGCCGCACCGGTTCCGGGAGCCTGCTCCCGCTGAACTGGTCGAGCTCCTGATCGACGATGCCGTCCGCGCGGCCGTCAGGGACGACCCCGAAACATTGGCCGAGTGCGTCACGGTCTTGGCCGATCCGGCCGGGCGGCTTCTGCCGGCGCGGCTGGTGGACCGCACCCTGGGCCGTGTGATGAACGGCAGTGTCACGCACGCGTGGCGGCTCGGCTGGCAGCCGGCCGATCTGGTCCGTTACACCGTCCGTGAGCACGGCAAGCGTGCCGGGCGGATGATGACCGACGCGGTCGCGGCCGAGATGCTCGCCTACTCATCGGCGACCGTGGACGAACGGTGGCTGGACCAGATATCCGTGCTCGGCGCGACGGTGTGGTGGGACCGCGCCGACACCTACCTGACCGAATGGACCGGCCGCCACGGCACGGACCGCGCCGCCACGATCACGTGCGCGCTGCAGGCGATCACGCTGCTGCGCACCCTGCCCCGGCTGGAGCGGCTGTGCCCGCTACCGGGTGAGGCCAGGCGCACCGCCCCCAAGGCCGGCACGGCCACGCAGGCCGATCAGCGCATGCTGGACAAGATCAGGGCTCTGCTGGCCAAGGCGGAGTCCACCGAGTTCCCCGAAGAGGCCGAGGCGCTCACCACGCGGGCCCAGCAGCTCATGGCCCGTTACAGCATCGACCACGCACTGCTCGCGGCGCGCTCCGGCGGCGAGCAGGAGGGGCCGGGCGGCCGCCGCCTGCCCATCGACAACCCCTACGAATCCCCCAAGGCGATGCTGCTCGCGAGCATCGCGCAGGCCAACCGGTGCCGCGCGGTGTGGAGCAAGCCCCTGGGGTTCTCCACCGTCCTGGGGTTTCCGGCGGACCTGGACGCGGTGGAGCTCCTGTTCACCTCGCTGCTGGTCCAGGCCAACGCCGCACTCGTGCACGAAGGCAGCAAGCGGGGCGCGGGCGGCCGCTCCCGGACCCGGTCCTTCCGCCACTCCTTCCTGGCCTCCTACGCCGTGCGCATCGGCGAACGACTCGCCGAGGCCACCGGCGACGCCGAACGCCGAGCGGCGGCGGAGGCGACCGGGACCGGGACCGATCTCCTGCCGGTCCTGGCCGCCCGCGACCAGGCCGTCGATGACGCCGTGGACGCGATGTTCCCGAAGCTCACCGACCACCGGATGACCGGGATCACCGATAGCGAGGGATGGATCTCCGGCCTCGCCGCCGCCGACCGAGCCGACCTCAACGCCCACACTCCGGCAGTCGAAAGCCAGGGATAACGAACAAGAACCACGATCCCGCCGCATCGTCCTGCCAGTGAAGCCACAAATCCTCACGGCCCAGCGCGCATAGTGGACAGCCCCACGTGGCGCGTCGGTACGGCCGGTGAGCGGGCGGCGACCGGCGCCTGAGCGCGGCGTCTCGCCGCGCTCAGGCGCCGGGTCGTCATCGCCGGCTTATCGGGCGGTTCGCAGTGTTGTGACGTTCGGCTGGAAGCCGCTGGTCACGAGCGGGGTGGCCGCCGACTTGAGGGCACCGCCGGTGATGGCGAGCCCGCCGGTGGGGACGTACATGTTCTCGTTGAAGGTGCTGCCGGAGGGAGCGGTGGCCACGGCGATGACCGGCCACGCCCTTCCGCCCACGATCGAGGTGGAGATGTAGTCGCCGACCATGCGGCCCTGGGTGGTGTTGGCGATCCACGACAGGTTCATGGGGCCGGCGAGCTGCGTGGGCGCGCTCCAGGACGTACCCCCGTTGGTCGAGGAGGTGTAGCCGACCGTCAGCTGGCACGTGGCGGCGGTGCAGCTCGCGGTGGGATAGCGGTAGTAGGTGAGGGCGAGCCTGGCGGCCGCCCCGGAGGTGGTGATGTCGACGCCGATGCCCGGGATGAAGTGGTCACCGCCGTCGCTGGTGACCCGGGTGACGGATCCCCAGGTGGTCTCGCTCGTGGACTTGCTCATCACGATGTCGTTCGCGGGACACCCGGACTGGAAGCGGCAGTCCTGCCAGACCACGTAGGCGGTGCCGGCCGAGTCGATCTCGGCGGACGGCAGCGCCGAGGTGCGCAGGTTTCCGGCGACGGTGTGCTCCTGGACCGTCGCCACCAGCACGGACGCGCGCCACGTCGCCCCGCCGTCGACGGACCGGAAGGAGCGGATCTGGCCGTTGTTGCTCTCGTACGGTACGAGGACCGTGCCGTTCGGGCGGACGACGGGCTGGCCGCCCAGCCCGGTGGAGCCGGCGCTCTTCACGGTCCAGGAGGTGCCGCCGTTGCTGGAGGCCGCCATCTTGATGGCGTTGCCGGCGCCGTTGTCGTCGAACTCGGTGTAGCAGTTGCCGTAGTACGGGCTCGTGGCGGTGTTGTCGCAGGCGATCCAGTTCTTGTCGAGGTTGCCGCCGGTGGCGGTGGTGACCGGGTTGGACCAGGTGAGGCCGCCGTTGGTCGACCGGCTGGTCACCACGGCCGCGCCGGACACGCCGGCGGTGTCGGTGAGGGCCAGCGAGGAGATCATCCACACGTTGTGCCTGGCGTCGTAGGCCACGGCGGCGTCGCTGACCCGGTCGTACGGCCCGCCGCCCTGGAACTTGGTGACGCCGGGCAGGCAGCCCTGGGTCCAGGTGGAGCCGCCGTTGGTCGAGGTGGCGAAGCAGGTGTCGGAGGCTCCGCCGTCGTTGAACCGGCCGGTCTGGAAGGCCGAGACGATCGTGGAGCCGTACGCGAACGTGTCCGGCTCGACCTGGGTGCGGTGCTGGCTGGTCGAGTTGGTGAACGGATCCGAGCTGACCTGGGTGAGCGCGACGTTGGCCGACGCCGTCCCGCCGCCGAGGATCAGGGATCCGAGGGCGACGGGAACGGTCAGGGGCAGCAGGAGTCGGCGGACGAGAGAAGGACGGGACACGGCACCTCCCGGGGGGCACCGGCGCTGAGGCCGGTGGGCGGGGTTGGGAGTGGGTGGGGTTCAAGCCGTTGAAGCGCCCTTAATGTCACGAAAGCCCGGCTCGTTGTCAATAACGAAAAGAACCATCGTTGGCCGCCGTCGCAGGCCGCGTCCACAACCGGTCAGGCAGGCGTCGAGAGTGGATCTGATCAAGGGATTCACCGTGGCGGCCGATGAAGGGACCTGAATGTTCCATCACGGCTTGTGGGGGTAAAGCGGGGATCATGGTGAGACGGATGGTTCGGTTGGTGGCCGCCGTGATCGTGGCCGGGGGCGCCGCCGGCGGGTGTGCGGTGTCCGCGGACGGCAGGGGGGTACGGGCGGCGGCCGCGGAGTTCTTCGCGGCGGTCCAGCACGGTGACGGCGAGCGGGCGTGCGCCACCCTGGTGCCGGAGGCCGCCCGGAGCCTGGAATCGGGTGGCTCGTCGTGCGCCGAGGAGATCGGCAAGCTCGGGCTGGACGGCGGTGACATCGCCAACGTGCAGGTATGGGGGGACTCCGCGCAAGTCGCCGTCGGTACCGACACGGTCTTCCTGACCCGATGGGGGTCCGGCTGGAAGGTCAGCGCGGCCGGCTGCACACCGCGGACCGGCCGGCCGTACGAGTGTGAGGTGGAGGCCTGAGGGCGATGCGAATGCTGTTCACCACGACGTTGTTGATCATTGCGGCCGGGCTGGTCTACTTCGGCGCGGTCGGGTTGCTGCACCGATGAGCGGGCGGGAGGCAGGAGTGTTGCGGCGGTCTCTGCGTGACAACGGCCTGACATTGTTCTTTCTGGCGTTGCTGGCCGGGGCACTGGTCGGGCAGGCGATCAGTGGTCGTGCCGAGTACAACAACCAGCAGATCGCCCAAGGCGGGCACACGGTCGGCATGCTCGGCTACCTCACCGGCTCGGACTTCGCGGTCGATGTGGCCGAGAACTGGCAGTCCGAATTCCTCCAGTTCTTCCTGTACATCCTCGTCACCGTCTGGCTGATCCAGCGGGGTTCGCCCGAGTCCAAAGAGCCGGGCAAGCAGGGCGCCGAATCGGACGCCGACCAGCAGGTCGGTGAGCACGCCGGACCGGACGCCCCCCGATGGGCGCACCTGGGCGGGTTGCGGGGGCTGGTGTTCTCCCGCTCACTGGGGCTGACGATGGGCACGATCTTCCTGCTGTCGTGGCTGGTCCAGTCGATCGCCGGCCGCGCCGCCTACAACGCCCAGCAGCTGGCTCAGCGAGAAGACGCCGTGTCGTGGACCGGATACGTCACCTCCGCCGACTTCTGGAACCGCAGCATGCAGAACTGGCAGTCCGAGTTCCTCGCGGTGGCGGCGATGGCCGTACTGTCGGTCTATCTGCGGCAACGCGGCTCCCCCGAGTCCAAACCGGTGGGCGCACCCCACCAGGCCACCGGAGTCGAAGGCTGACCGGCCACCGGCGGACCCGAGCTGAGGGCCGCATCGGTGTCCGGCCGCCGCCCGGACGATCTCCTCCGGGTCGCCCAGCCGGTCGAGGATCGTCCGTACCGCCGCCTCACCCTGGTCGGAGTTCTCCGCGAGCGCGACGGTGACGTGCTCCTTGATCTCAGCGATCAGCTCGTTCCGCTGGGAAGGAGGCAACCCCGTGCCGCCGTCTCCAGGCGGTCGAAGTAGTCGTCGATCAGTTCATCCGTTGCGGTCATCACGTTCCAGCTTCCTTTCCGACAAAGCTCTCGACGCCGTCACGAAATCGCGCCCACTCGGCGGCGAACGTGGCCAAGGCTCGCCTGCCATCGGCGGTCAGCTTGTAGTAGCGGCGCGGTGGGCCGGTCGCCGACTCACGCCAGGTCGTTTCGACCTGTCCCTTCCGGCGCAGCCGGGACAGCAGGGGATAGATCGTGCCCTCGCTGGTCACCATGCCCTCGACCTCGGCGAG
>DASYNF010000157.1:0-19978 GCA_036008685.1 Actinomadura sp.
TTCCCCCGGGTCGTCTTCACCGGGGCGAACGCCCCGACGACGCTCCAGCGGTTCCCCCGCGGGGAGGCCGTGCACTATCGCGAGCACGCCATCGAGCTGGGCGTGCCCCCCGCCGCGATCCACATCGAGACCCGCTCCCGCAATACCGGTGAGAACATCGAGTTCACCCGGAGGCTCCTCGCGGATCAGGGCATCGAGGTCCGCTCGGCCGTCCTCATCTCACGCCCGTACCAGCAGCGGCGCGCCTATGCGACGGCCAGGAAGCTGTGGCCGGAGCTCGACGTCCTGTGCGCGTCGCAGCGGCAGCCCCTGGACGACTACATCGCCGGGATCGGCGAGGTGAAGCGGGTGGTGGACATGCTGGTCGGCGACACGCAGCGCGTCATCGAATATCCCGAGCGGGGCTTCGCCGTCCCGCAGGAGATGCCCGCCGAGGTCCTCGCCGCCTACCGGCGGCTGGTGGTCGCGGGTTTCACGAGCAGGCTCGTATAGGGCGGCCTACACTCTCGGGGCATGGAGCTGAAGGACGCAACGCGGATGATCCTCATGGAATCCGCCGCTCATCCGCCCTTGCTCGGGTATGTGAAGCAGCTGCACGGTGAGTTCGCCGCCGGACGCGAGGTCCACTACAGCGCGCTTCTGGCGGTCCTCAAGGACGCCACCAGGACGGACGCGCTGTCGGAGCTGAAGGAACGCGACCCCGAGGCCTACGCCGCCATCGTGACCGCGCTGGCACGGGAGATCGACCGGCAGGCCCCGGTGACCCTTCCGTACGTGCCCTCCGGAGTGCGGCAGCTCGCAGCCACGATCTAAGCGGCCGCCCTCCTGGCCGTGCCGGGAATCGTCACACCATGAGAGCCGGGGGCTCGGTGACGGGCGGCTGGATCAGCATCCCGCGCCGGGCGGAGAAGCGGCCGAGGGCCTCCCGGTCGATGGGGGCGTACTGCTGGCTTACCTCTGGCAGCCCGGATGGGTTGTGGATGAGCAGCCGGCCCTCGTCCGCTCCGGTGACGAGCACCAGGTGGCCGCCCCGGGTGTCGGGCGTACGGTCCGGCCAGCGGATCCACGTGTGCACGGACAGCATCGCCAGACCTCCGGCGTGCACCATGTCCGCGATCTCCTCGAAGCCCAGGTCCTCCTGCACGGTGGCCTTGATCTCGAACTCGCCGGCGATCCAGTCGGCGAAGGGGCCGTAGATGAGGCCGTCGACGTGGTCGGCGTGGCGGACGTATCCGCCACTGCGCGTGCACTCCTCGGCCAGGGGTACGGTCCGCGGCACCGGCAGGCCGCGGTGGGCCAGGATCATCCGCAGACAGGCCAGGCCGCAGGTGCGCCAGGCCCAGAACGCGTATTCCTCGGGGTCGGCCGCGCCGGACTCGGCCCATCGGGGGTCCTCGGTGGTGGGCAGGGTGCCGGCGATGAACTCGGCGACGAGATGGGCCGATTCGAACTGACTGAGGTAGGGCACCGCGTGGCTGGTCTGCACGAGCGTGCACGCTACGGCATCGCAGGCGGTCTGCCCTGGTGAACGCGGCCGGCTGGCGGAGGATGGGACCCGGGAGTATGTGGGAGTTGTCCGGACACATGGCACTCTGCCGGAACAGCGGCAAGATGACATTCGGTGTGATGATTTGCGATAGACGCTCGCTACTTCATGATTGAACCGGCGATTTCGGATTTGTCGCCATGTCGACCCGGTCAAGGGTGCGATAGGCCGTCGCTGACCTACCGGGTGCGGATCTTTAGTCGGCCGGATTCATGGGCGATTTGTCGGAGTCGATCTCCTCGTCTTTAGCGGATCGTAATCGCTCTGATGCGGCGAGTGACGCCATTGAATTTGATGATCGAAGAGGTGGGATCACATGGCATTCTTCGCCTATCCAATGGGTACTCTCACTGCAGACGTACGAAAGTGATCTCAACAGCGGAGATGGTCCGGCAGAGGTTCTGGCGACGGTCGAGCCGGGTTGCGGCCATACCCCAGGGATGGTCGCCGACCTGCGTTTTCACCGGAGCATGCGGGTGCTCATCACGGCACCGGCCGTTCCATAAAGGGAAGAACAGGGGCAGGTCGACACCGCGCCGGTGGTCTTCGAAGAGGACCGGGGGCCGGGGCGGGACTTCCCTGAAGATTCGAGAAAATTCGAGAAAACAGGCATCCGAACAGACGAGTGTCCTCTCCGTTCACCATCGCGGTCCCACAGGCCGGTGGCCGGGCGGTGCTCGTCTTCGAAAAACTCTTCCGGCGCTTGCGGGTGTGCGAAAGCTCCGGTGAAAAGCCTATGAGGTGATGACGATGAGCCGCATATCGATCTGTGCCGGATCGGGCCAGGCGCAATCCTGGGACCACCACGTCTCCGCCGAAGAGGACGGCAAGGACCCCTTCACCGGCCCGCGCCCGGTCATCGGTCCGCGCTCGGCCATCGGCGGGGTGTGCGCTCGGCCCGGGTGCGGCGGCCGCCGCGGCGTCGAGGGGGACCGTTGACATGGCCAGGGTGCGGACCACGGTGGCCACGCTCATCGCCGCCCCGTCCTCGGTGGCCGCGACGACCGCCGTCGCCGTGCACATGTCGCTGGGCGATGAGGTGCTGGCGTTCCGGCTGGCCATGCCCGCCGGCGCCCTGACCCTTGCCGGGCTGGTCGTGGCGTTGTCACAGGAGACCATCCGGAGCTGGATCTCGCATCGGGCCGAGCAGCGCCGGGCGGTCGCCGAGGCCGATGCGATCAGGACCCTGTTCCATGCGGCGACCGGCGGGCCGGACCGTACGCCCGAGGACGCGCAGCAGAAGCGGAAGGACGCGCGCGCCTTCGCCGCGGCCATCGGCCTGACCGACATCGGGCGCACCGGTCTCGGAGACGCCATGCAGATCACCCGCGGCGACGGTCCTCGCGGTGGCGCGTCGCTGCTGGCGCCTCCCGCCGACAGGGAAGTGCCCGGGAGGTGACGCGGCGGGCCCTGGGCGCGACTCCGCGCCGATCCTGGCGTGGTGCCACGAGCGACCGGGCCCGCAGGTGCCGCGTGGCCGGAGCGCGGTGCCCGGTCACTCGCGGCCGGACGTACCGCCGGCCTGACCCGCCCGCTCCGGGCCCGGCCAGTCGCGCACCAGCGGCGGGCCGCCGGCCTCGACGGCGTTGGTGACGCGGCGCAGCAGCTCGGCGAGGACCGTGCGGTCGTGCCGGTCCAGCCCGCCGAGGAGCTCGAGCTCCGCCCGTCCCAGCTCGCCCATGGCGGCCTGCCACCGCTCCTGACCGGCGGCGGTCAGTGCCACGAGGAGTCGCCGCCGGTCCGCTGGATCGTGCACCCGGGTGATGTGGCCGGCCTGTTCCAAGCGGTCGAGCCGGCTCGTCAGGGTCGCCGGATGGGTGCCGAGCCACTCGGCGAGCAGTGAGGGGCCGACCTGGTACGGCGGTCCTACGGCCCGCAGATGGTGGAGGACGGCGTATTCCCACTCCATCAGCCCATGCGCGGCCACGCTGGCCTCCATGTTGCGGCACAGCCCTGCCACGAGTCTCTGCATGCGCGTGACGATGCCCTCGAGCTCCGGGTCGAGGTCCGGCAGCTCCCGGGCCCAGTGGGTGATGTGCCTGTCGATGGAGTCGGGCTCGGCCATGGCACTCAGTATCCCAGGGACTACAGATAATATTGTTAGATATATTTTGATTTCGTAGTAATGTCCCCCCATGCATCCCTTCGAAGACCGGCGTTTCCGGCTCCTGTGGGCTGGTCAGACGCTGTCGCACGTCGGCGACGCGGTGACCCCCGTCGCGCTGACGCTGGCCGTGGTGACGGCGACCGGGTCGGCGTCGAAGCTCGGGCTGGTGCTCGCCGCCCAGGCGCTGGCCCAGGTCGTTCTGGTATTGCCGGGAGGAGTGTGGGCGGACCGCCTGTCCAGGCGCCGGGTCATGCTGGCCGCCGATGTCACCAGGGGACTCACCCATCTGGCCATGGGCGCGGAGCTCCTCGGCGGGACCGTGGACATCACTCACCTGGCCGTGCTGGCGGCCGTCTCGGGTGGCGCTTCGGCCTTCTTCATGCCCGCCTCGACCGGCCTGGTCCCGGCCACCGTCGACCCGGCCTCTCTTCAGCGGGCGAACGGGCTCATGGCCGTGTCCAGGCAGGGGGCCGGGCTGCTCGGTCCGGCGATCGCCACCGCACTCGCCCTGACCGCCGGTCCGGGCTGGGCGATCATGCTCGACGCGGCGACGTTCACGATCAGCGCCATCACCCTGAGCCTCCTGCGGGTCGCCCCACCGCCCGTACGAGCTCGGGCGCGATTCCACACCCAGCTGGCCGAGGGGTGGACGGAGCTGCGGCGGCACCGTTGGTACTGGACGAACCTCATCGGCCACTGCATGTGGAACCTCGGCCGTTGCGTCTTCTTCACGGTGGGGCCGCTCATCGTGGTGAGCTCACTGGGGGGCGGGCTCGCCTGGGGGACGATCGCACAGGGCGGTCCCATCGGTGCCCTGGTGGGTGCGTTCGTCGGCCTGCGGATACGCTTCCGGCGTCCCCTCGTCGCGGCCAACCTGGCCTTGAGCCTCGGGGCCCTGCCGCCGGCCCTGCTCGCCGTCCAGGCGCCCGCGTTGCTCGTCGCGGTCGGCTACGGCCTCATGGCCGGTGGCCTGGCGTTCATGGCGCCGTTGTGGGAGACGGCCGTGCAGCGGCACATCACCGAAGAGGCGATCTCCAGGGTGTCCGCATACGACTGGCTCACCTCGCTGGCGCTGACCCCGGTCGGAATGGCGCTGGCGGGCCCGGCCGCCGAGGCCCTCGGGACCTCGACCATCCTGTACGGCTCCGCCATCCTGATCGCCGGGTCGTGTCTCGGCGTCCTCGCCTTCCGGGACGTACGGCGGCTCACGGCCGGCCACGAAGCCCCGGTCTCCGCGAACGCATGACCGACGGAGCGGCACGGCACCGCCGCCGGAGGCTTGACGGCGGCGGTGTGCGGGTGTTGCCGTGGGGATATGACCACCGTCGAGCTGGCCGGGAGGTTGATCCAGCGAGCTCGAAGTGACATCGCCGGCCGTACGACCGCCAACCGGTTCCTGGACCTCCTCGAAGCGGGCGAGGTCCCGCGTCAGAGGCTGGGCTGGTTCGCCGGTGAGCAGCATCGCATCATCGGCAGTGACCGGCGCAGCTTCGCCCTGCTGGCATCCCGTTATCCCGAGTCGCCGGCCGTGGACATGTTCCTCGGCCTGGCCGAGGGGGAGGGGCGGGCGTTGGAGCTCCTCGCGGACTTCGCCGCCGCGCTGGGCTGGGACGAGGCCGATCTGAAGGCCTACGAGCCGAAGCCCTGGGCGCAGGCCTACCCGGCCTATCTGGCCTGGAACGCGGTCTACGGGAGCAGTAGCGCGGTGGCGCTGGCCGTGCTGGTCAACCTGGACGAATGGGGTTCTTACTGCGCCCGGGCCGCGAGGGCTCTGCGTGCGCGCTATGACCTGCCGGAGGAGGCCGTCGCCTTCTTCCGGTTCTTCGGCCAGCCGCCGTCCCACCTGGCCGAACAGGCGGCCGCCGTCATCGCGGCCGGGCTGGACGGGAGAGAGGATCCCGGCGAGGCGATGCGGGTGGCCCGCACGCTGCACGCCTACGAGGCCGCGTTCTGGGAGAGTCTCCTCGAGGACCTCCCCTGAGCCGTCTCGGCCTGCGGTTCTGGAACCGGCCTCCGCTGACCCCGG
This sequence comes from Actinomadura sp., assembly GCA_036008685.1. GTDB lineage: Bacteria > Actinomycetota > Actinomycetes > Streptosporangiales > Streptosporangiaceae > Actinomadura_C. The sequence continues at coordinate 5,680 of DASYNF010000157.1, forward strand.
CCTGAGGCGCGAAGCCCCACCCGGGCCCTCTCCTTATCACGCTCGGTCGCCACGCCGGATCCGGCTCATCCGACCGTTTGTAGTACTACTTCTCGTAGTACTACGATGGCGTGGCCGGACTCGAGCGCAAGGAGGCGCTGTGAGACAGGAGACGTTCTGGGTGGAAGGCCGCCCGGTGAACCTTCGTCGGACCAGGCGCGACCAGGATGAGCACTGGACCGACCATGCCGCCTGCCGCGGCGCCGACCCGGAGCTCTTCTTCCCGGTCGGATATGCCGGACCGGCGGTGGAGCAGGAGACCGACGCCAAAGCGGTCTGCGCCGGATGCGCCGTACGGGACGACTGCCTCGCATGGGCCCTGAGGGCCGGTGAGCCCGATGGCATCTGGGGAGGGACGTCCCCGGAGGAGCGCCGTCATATGCGCCGGGCGGCCGCCTGACCGGCCAGATCCGGTGGCCGCGGAAAAGGGATGCGATAGATCGTTCGGGGTACCGGTGGGATTGATGGGTCCTCCCCTTACCTGACCCGGTTTCCGAACGTACGGTGGCGGTTATGAGCGATGCCTTGGTCCCGCAGCGAGCCCGGAGTGAAGGGTTCACCACGCACGCCACCCGGGCGGTGTCGGCGTTCGCCCTCACCGTCCTGATGCTCACGGTGATGTGGGTCCTGGAAGTCATCGACTATCTGCTGGACGGACGCCTCGACCAGTACGGCGTGCGGGCACACGACGCCGGCGAGCTGCCCCAGATCTTCAGCGCTCCGTTCCTGCACGTCGGGTTCGGTCATCTGATGGCCAATTCGATCCCGTTCCTGGTGCTCGGGTTCCTGGCCGCCGCACGGGGCCTCAGCAAGTTCGTGGTGATGAACCTGATGGTCGTCGTCGTCGCGGGCATGGGGGTATGGCTGACCGGCCCGTCCGACAAGGAAACGCTCGGCGCGAGCATCCTGGTGTTCGGCTATTTCGGCTACCTGCTCGGCCGCGGGGTCTTCGAGCGGCATCTCGCCGACATCGCCATCGCCGCAGTGGTGCTGTTGTTCTACGGCACCATGGTCTTCGGAGTGCTCCCGAGCAATCCCAGCATCTCCTGGCAGGGCCATCTGTTCGGCATGCTCGGCGGCGTCCTCGCCGCCTGGACCCTCCGCCGCCGCCGGCCGGCCGTCGCGGCGGAGTGATCGCGGGTGCTCGTGTTCAGGGCCGTACGGAGACGTCCGTCACCACGGCGTCCCGCGGGGCCTCCATGGCGTTGAGGATGACCCGCGCGACCGTACCGGGACTCATGTAGGCCTCGGGGTCGTAGGACCCGCTCTCCTGCGTCCGGACCTTCCGCTGCATTCCGGTGGCGGTGCGTCCCGGGTAGACGCTCGTGACCCGCAGGCCGGGCTCCTCCGCCCGGAGCGCGTCGGCCAGTGCCCGCAGTCCGTGCTTGCTCGCCGCGTAGGCCCCCCACATCGGGTTGACGTGCAGCCCCGCGCCGGAGTTGACGAAGACGACGTGGCCCTGGGCGGCCCGCAGCGCCGGCAGCGACAGCCGGGTCAGCTCCGCGGCGGAGACCAGGTTGACCATGAGCTGATCGACCCACCGGTCCGCTTCGAGCTCGGCGACGCGGCCGATCTCGACCACGCCCGCGCTGTGGACGATCCCGTCCAGCCGGTCGGGCAGGGACACTCCGGCGAGCGAGGCCTCGAGCCGTCGCGGCTCGGCGAGGTCGAGCACCAGGGTGTGCACTCTGGACGGGGCGGGCGCGGGGGCCGCCGGGTCGAAGGCCCGCGTCCGTGCGGCCGGGCCCGAGGCCAGGTCGGCGGCGGCCTCGGCCAGCCGCTCCGCCGAGCTGCCGACCAGGATGAGTTCGTGCCCGCGTTCGGCCAGGAGCCCGGCCACCGACCTGCCGATGCCCCCGGTCGCGCCGGTGATGATGTAGGTCCCCACGGTCTCATCCTCTCGCGCTCTGCCCCTCACGCTCTGCGGGACCTCGGGTTACTAGTTCGGGCGCAGGACCCGGGTGGCGCCGGCGAAGAGGGCGGTCGCGAGGATCCACCCCGCGGCGATGAGGCCGTAGGCCAGCCATTGCGTCCAGCCCACGGGCTCCCAGAGGTCCCGCTGGCCGAACGTGCCGATCGGGATCAGCAGATCCAGGGTGAAGACGAAGGCGTGCAGATGGGGCCGCTCGCCCGGTGCCTTCAGGGGACGCGGGTGCTCGAGGGAGAACACCGTCGTGCCGAGCGTGATGAGCAGGCCGAGCCACGCGGCCGCCAGCCACGGCCGGTAGCCGTAGCCGACCGTCCAGTCCAGCAGGTAGCTCCAGGAGCGAGCACCCCAGGGGAGCGTCGACCGCCGGGCCCGCAGCTTGGCGAGCTGGGCCTTGCGGGCGAGGTCGTCGTGACCCGTGCCGCGATACCACGCCGCCAGCTGCTCGTACACCTGCGGGCGGAACTCCTCGCCGTCGCGGACCCATTCAAGGCGGGCCTTCGGCGGGGGCCCGCGCAGGTTGTCGTAGACCAGCCCGTTGAGGATCAGCTCGGCCGGCCAGGTCTCCTGGTGGTCCAGGATCAAGCCGATCCGGGAGTGCGACAGCGAGACCCAGCCCTCGATCGGCTCCGCGGGGGTCAGGATCAGCTCGTCCACCTGGGTGTGGCTCGCGTGCAGCGCCCCGCGACCGGGCGCCCGCAGGATGGCCCGGTCGAAGGACAGCGTGCCGTTCACGCGGGCGCCGCGCAGCTTGACGGTACCTTCGGCGGTGAAGCCGTTGCTGAGCTCGGCGGCGTCCTCGACGACCATGTTCTGCCCGTCGAGGGCGAGACGGCCGGGATTGCGCAGGACGGTGCGTTCGAGGAACAGCCCTCCGTTCAGCCGGGCGCCGACCAGCCGGACCCCGCCGGTCAGCTCCGCGTCCCGGATGAACGCCCCGACCTCGATGATCATGCCTCCGGTGAACAGCGCCCACTTGGCGGGATCGTCCACCCGGACCGTGGTGCCGTTCATCCGGAAGCCGCCCATCAGTTGCGCGCGCGGCAGCCGTACCTCGCCCTCGATCACCGAGCCGGAGAGGCTGAGGTAGCCGTCCGCGCGCAGCCCGCCGCCGTCGAAGCCGGGCAGGTGGCATCCCGCGATACGGAGCTGACGCGTCTGCGCGTTGGAGAGGTCGGGCGGGTCGGTGAGCCGGCAGCGCTCCAGGCGTAGCTCGCAGCCGACCGTGCCGCCGGAGAGGTCGAGCCGCCCGGTGATGTAGGCCCCGTGCAGCCGTACGGCCGGGACGAACCCGGCCCGCTCCGGACATCCGCCGAGCAGCAGCCGCGCGATGACCTCGGCCCGGACCGTGCGCTCTCGGAGGTCCGGAACGGAAGGCCCGTCACCGTCCCCGGGGTCTGTGGGGTCCGGGGGAACGGAATCGCCGAGATGGACCCGGGCGCCGGTGGGGAAGGCCTCCCACAGTCGCCGTTCCGGTTCGGTCAGGTCATGTGGTCGGTGGTCAGCGCCCTCGGGCACAGGCGTCCTTTCGGCGAAGGCGGTCCGATGGTCCGATGGTCAGGGGAGCGGGTGCGGCTCCTTCCGGCCGGGCTTAGAAGAAGCCGCGGCGGCGCGCGGCCTGCTGCAGATAGCCGTCGAGCTGCTGCTCCCAGTTCGTGTGCTCGGCGCTCGTGTAGTCGACGGTGAAGCGGCCGAAGGAGTCGTGGCCCTCGGTGAAGACGCCGCCCCGCTTGTCCAGCTCGAGCACGACCTCCATCGCCTGTGGGCCGGCCACGAAGGTGACCTCGAGCTGCTTGATCCCGCCGGCGTAGTGCGGGGGCGGGTAGAACTCGATCTCCTGGTAGAACGGCAGCTCCTGGTGCACGCCCCAGAGGCGGCCCTTCTCGCAGTCGGCGTGGCGGAAGCGGAACCCGAGGGTGGCGAAGGCCGCCAGCACGCGCTCCTGCGCGGGCAGCGGGTGCACCTCGACCGGGTCGAGGTCGGTGGCGTCGACCGCCCGGGCCACCTCGAGCTCGGTCGCGACCCCGACGGTCGTGCCGTGCAGAGGCTGGCCGTACAGGTGGGTCAGCGGGGCCTCCCACGGGACCTGGATCGAGAAGGGGACGCCGTACCGGGCTCCGGGAGCCAGCTGGAAGCCGCTCGCGATGTGGGCCTTCGCGTATTCGATCCTGGTGGAGTACTGGCTGTCGCCCGACTCGACCTCGACCCGGCTGGCCAGTGCGACCTTGACGCCGAGGATGTCCGTCGGATGGTCTCCGCCCAGGATGGTGACGTTGCCGGAGAGCACGCCGCCCGGCCGTACGCTCGGGCTCTGCAGGACCGTCTCCACGGACGGGCCGCCGACTCCCATCGCGTTGAGCAGCTTTCTGAACACCATGTTCGCTCTCCTCGGGTTACGGCCTGGATTGACGCCATCGTCCCTTAGCCGGTCATACGGGACGTCGCGTTCCCAAGATCTTCCAGCATCGGTGCCGGGTCAGGCCACACGATCCACACGATGCCGGTGAGCCAGGCGGGTGCAGAGGGAGATCAGCGACACGGCGGCCCAGACTCCTTCGAGGAGCAGGAAACCCCAGTCGCGGCCGATGGCGGCCAGGACGGCGAGCACGGCCGAGCCGATGAGGTTGAGCGCCAGATAGGTGTAGGACTTCGGGTCCAGCCGCTGTAGCTGCCCGAGGATGTAGGCGATCAGGATCAGGACGGCTCCGAAGATCTGGAGCGACTGCAGGATCGTTTCCATGGTGTGCCGCGCGTCGTCTCTGCCTGGCCGGGTACGGTGCGCTCCTCGTCCGGGAGAGCCCCGGGCCGGGGCCTCGCCATGACAACGCGGATCATGGCCGGGCCGTTCCAGGAGGTGGCCGGGATCGTCTCCGGGGGGCCGGTGACCCGTGTGGCGGCGCTGGCCCGCGGGCCGCGAGCGCAGGCCGGGGCGGCTGTGATCAGGCCACCCGGACATGTCCGGCGTGAGGGGTTGCCAGTGGTTACCCGCTGGTAGCATCATGTGTGTTACTGACCAGTACGTAATAAGGGTGCAAACCGCTTGCCGGCACAACCCGGAGGTTCGCGGGGCGTAGCCAGGGGGCGAAAGGAAGCGTTCCATGGGTCACTACAAGAGCAACCTCCGTGACCTCGAATTCAACCTCTTCGAGGTATTCGAGCGCCAGAGCCTTCTGGGAACCGGGCCGTACGCCGACCTGGACGAGGACACCGCCCGCAGCATCCTGGACGAAGTGGACCGGCTGGCGACCGGAGTGCTCGCGGAGTCCTTCACCGAGGGCGACCGGACCCCTCCGGTCTTCGATCCCGAGACCAACACGGTGAAGATGCCGGAGGGCTTCAAGAAGTCCTACAAGGCCTGGATGGACGCGGAGTGGTTCCGGCTCGACCTGCCCGAGCGGCTCGGCGGCACCGGAGCGCCCCGTACGCTCGCGTGGGCGGTCGGTGAGCTCGTGCTGGGCGCCAACCCGGCCATCTGGATGTTCGGCAGCGGCCCGGCGTTCGCCTACGTCCTCGACACCATCGGCACCCCGGAGCAGAAGCGTTTCGCCGAGCTGGCCATCGAGCGCCGCTGGGGCTCCACGATGGTGCTGACCGAGCCGGACGCGGGCTCCGACGTCGGCGCCGGCCGTACGAAGGCGATCCAGCAGCCCGACGGCACCTGGCACATCGAGGGCGTCAAGCGCTTCATCACCAGCGCCGAGCACGACATGTCGGACAACATCTTCCACCTCGTGCTCGCCCGCCCGGAGGGCCACGGCCCGGGCACCAAGGGCCTGTCGATGTTCCTCGTCCCGAAGTACCACGTGGACCTGGAGACCGGCGAGCTCGGCGAGCGCAACGGCGCCTACGTCACCAACGTCGAGCACAAGATGGGCATCAAGGTCTCCACCACGTGTGAGCTGACCTTCGGCGAGAAGCACCCGGCCGTCGGCACGCTCATCGGTGACGTGCACCAGGGCATCAGGCAGATGTTCATGATCATCGAGAACGCGCGGATGATGGTCGGCACCAAGGCCATCTCCACGCTCTCGACCGGTTACCTGAACGCGCTGGACTACGCCAGGGAGCGCGTGCAGAGCGCCGACCTCACCCAGATCACCGACAAGACCGCCCCGCGGGTGACCATCACCCACCACCCGGACGTACGGCGCAGCCTCATGACCCAGAAGGCCTACGCCGAGGGCATGCGGGCGCTGGTGCACCTGACCGCGACCTACCAGGACGCCGTCCAGATCGCCACGCACGAGGGCCGCAAGGACGAGCTCGCGGAGAAGCTCAACGACCTGCTGCTCCCGGTGGTCAAGGGCTTCGGATCCGAGCGGGCGTACGCGCTGCTCGCCGAGTCGCTGCAGACCCTGGGCGGCTCCGGCTTCCTGCAGGACTACCCGATCGAGCAGTACGTCCGCGACTCCAAGATCGACACCCTGTACGAGGGAACCACGGCGATCCAGGGGCAGGACCTCTTCTTCCGCAAGATCCTGCGGGACGGCGGCGACGCCCTCGGGCACCTCACCGGTGAGATCAAGGCGCTCGCGGAGAGCGAGGCCGGCAACGGCCGGCTCAAGAACGAGCGTGAGCTGCTGGCCGCGGCGCTCGGGGACGTCCAGGGCATCATCGACTCGATGACCGGATGGGCCCTGGGCTCGCTCGAGGACCAGAAGGAGATCTACAAGGTCGGCCTGAACAGCACCCGGCTCCTGCTCGCGCTCGGCGACCTGATCGTCGGCTGGCTGCTCTGCCGTCAGGCCGAGGTGGCCCTCGCCAAGCTCGGCGGGGAGGGCGTCTCCGAGTCCGACCAGGCCTTCTACACCGGCAAGGTCGCTTCCGCCCAGTTCTTCTGCGCCAACGTGCTGCCTCGGCTCGCGGCCGAGCGCCGGATGGCCGAGACCACCACACTCGACGTGATGGAGCTGCCAGAAGCGGCCTTCTGATCGTCGTGGCCGCGCCTGCGCGTGGCTGATCGAAAATGAGCGGTTCCCGTCACCGATCGTGACGAGAACCGCTCATTTCGTCACAGCCGGGTGAAGGTCCTCGGATGCCCCACAGTCGGCTGATCAGTGGACTGGTGTGACGCCCCGCCGGGGCTGTTTACTTTGGGGTGAGTCGGGACAGATCATCTTCGGAGGGCGTGGATATGGGCATCGGGGTCAGTCTTTTCACCATCACCCTCGGCGCGATCCTGAAGTTCGCCATCAGCCCCACCGCGATGAAGGACCCCGTGGACGTCCACGTCATCGGCGTCATCCTCATGATCGTCGGAGGCGCCTCGCTCATGCTCCAGCTCCTCGTGACGAGCCTGCAGAGTCGCCGCGCCGACCGTGAGCACCTCTACAACGGCGAGAACCCGCCGCCGGCCTGAGCGCGACGGCGAGAACCCGCCGCCGGTCCCGAGCGGCGGCCGCCCTCAGCAGCAGCTGATCTTCGGGTTGCTGTCCCGTGCGTCGATGTGGCGGCGCCAGAACTCCCGCTCGCCGAGCACCGGCTCGCCGGGGTGATCGCGTTGCGCATGCTCCAGATAGATCTCGTACGCGCGTTCGCCGGAGAACTCCCGGACCATCCGCCACGCCGCACGCAACCGGTCCATCGCCCTCCTCCCCGTCGTGATCTCGCGGACGACCGCAAGGTCACGACGGGGAGAGCCTGAAGAGGGGAGGGTGCTCACTGGCCGGCGCCCACGGGCTCGCGCTCGCGGGACCGCATGATCTCGCGCTCCTCGGCGGTGGGGATCAGCCCGGAGGGTGCCCAGAGCTTGGACTCCTCGTGCGGGTCCTCGCTCGTGGACAGCGTCGCGCCGGTCCGCAGCGCCTTGGTCCAGACCCGCAGCGAGTCCGCCAGGATGATCACCACCAGGAGCGCGAAGAAGGCCGCCAGGACTCCGTCCACGGTGGTGTTGATGACGACCTGGTGCATCTGGTCCGGCGTCTTGGCCGTGCCCAGAGACGTCTTCCCGGCGTCGAGGGCCTTCTGGTAGAGGTCACGCTGGGCGAAGAAGCCGACCTTGGTGTCGTCGGAGAAGACCTTCTGCCAGGAGGCGGTCAGGGTCACCATGGCGTCCCAGGCCAGCGGGATCAGCGTCACCCAGGCGTACTTCGCCCGGCCCGACTTGATGAGCAGTGTGGTGCAGACGGCCAGGGCGATGGCGGCCAGCAGCTGATTGGCGATGCCGAACAGCGGGAACAGCTGGTTGATCCCGCCCAGCGGGTCGTTGACGCCCGCCCAGAGGAAGTAGCCCCAGGCTCCGACGATCACCGCGCTGGAGAGGTACAGGCCCGGCTTCCAGCTGACGTCGCCGGCCTTCTTCCAGACGTTGCCGACGCTGTCCTGGAGCATGAACCGTCCGACCCGGGTGCCGGCGTCGACGGTCGTGAGGATGAACAGCGCCTCGAACATGATCGCGAAGTGGTACCAGAAGGCCCGGAGCGAGTCACCGCCGAACAGGTCGGAGAAGATGGTGCTGATGCCGACGGCCAGGGTCGGGGCACCGCCGCTGCGGCCCACCAGGGTGGCCTCCTCGACCGACTTGGCCGCGGTGGCCAGCTGGTCCGGCGTGATCGTGAAGCCGATGCCGGCCACGGCCTGTGAGGCGGTCTCGAGTGTCGGGCCGAGCGCGGGGCCCGGCATGTTCATGGCGAAGTAGAGGCCGGGGTCGATGATGGAGGCCGCGATCAGCGCCATGATCGCGACGAACGACTCGACCAGCATGGCGCCGTAGCCGATGACCCGGACCTGCGACTCCTTCTCGATGAGCTTCGGCGTGGTGCCCGAGGCGATGAGGGCGTGGAAGCCGGAGAGCGCGCCACAGGCGATGGTGATGAACACGAAGGGGAACAGCGAGCCGGCGAAGACCGGGCCCTGGCCGTTGGTCGCGAAGTCCGTGATCGCCTCGGTCTTCATCGCCGGCAGGGCGAACAGGATCGCGACCGCGAGCATGCCGATCACGCCGACCTTCATGAAGGCGCTGAGGTAGTCGCGCGGAGCGAGCAGCATCCACACGGGCAGGACCGACGCGATGAAGCCGTAGACCACGAGCGCGAGCGTGAGCGTCTGGGGCGACCAGGTGAAGGCGTCGGCGAGCCCGGACTCGGCGACCCAGCCGCCCCCCACGATCGCGAGGAGCAGGAGCACGACGCCGATCGCGGAGGCCTCCATCACCCGGCCGGGCCGCAGGTAGCGCATGTAGAAGCCCATGAACAGCGCGATCGGGATCGTCATGGCGATCGAGAAGGTCCCCCAGGGGGAGCCCTTCAGCGCGTTGACGACCACGAGCGCCAGGACCGCCAGCAGAATGATCATGATGGCGAGGACGGCGACTATCGCGGCCACGCCGCCGATCGGGCCGATCTCGTCGCGGGCCATCTGGCCGAGGCTGCGTCCGCCCCGCCGCATGGAGAAGAACAGCGTGACCATGTCCTGGACGGCGCCCGCGAAGATCACTCCCAGGATGATCCAGACGGTGCCGGGCAGGTAACCCATCTGCGCGGCGAGCACGGGGCCCACCAGTGGCCCGGCGCCGGCGATCGCGGCGAAGTGGTGGCCGAAGAGCACCCGGCGGTCCGTCGGGTGGTAGTCCATGCCGTTGTTGAGGCGTTCGGCCGGTGTGGCCCGGGTGTCGTCGGTCTTCAGCACCCGGCGGGTGATGAACCGCGCATAGAACCGGTAGGCGATCGCGTAGGAGGCGAGCGCGGCGAAGACCAGCCAGATGGCGGAGATCTCTTCGCCTCGGGACAGTGCGATCAGCGCCCAGGCCACCGCGCCGAGGATGCTCACCGCGCCCCATATGAGGATTTGCTTGGGCGTCGGCTTGCGCCTGTTCGCCACGTCTGTCACGGGCACCTCCAGCCACCTTATGTGTCGTCACATGGTGACAAGGAGCTTGCTCCCAATCAAGTAAAGGAAGTGACAATTAGGTATTACATAGTCGTAACGCCTGTGGTGTACGCCGTGGTCTTGCAGTTGCCCGTGTGAGCAACTGCAAGATCACGGCTGGAGCCGCGAAACCCGGATCAGATCCAGGCGAGCATGCGGAGCGGGTCCTCCAGGACGGCTCCGATCTCGCGCAGGACGGTGGAGCCGAGCTCACCGTCCACGATGCGATGGTCGAACGAGAGCGAGAGCGTCGTGACCTTGCGGATCGCGATCTCACCCTCGTGGACCCAGGGCATGTCCCTGATCTGTCCGAAGGCCAGGATGGCGACCTCGCCCGGGGTCAGGATCGGGGTGCCGGCGTCGACGCCGAAGACGCCGACGTTCGTGATCGTGACCGTCCCCCCGGACATGTCCGCCAGTGACGTCCTGCCGGAGCGGGCGGTCTCGGTCAGGCGGGTCAGGGCCGCCGCCAGGCCGGCCATCGACAGATCCTGGGCCTCCTTGATGTTCGGCACGATCAGGCCCCGGTCCGTCGCCGCGGCGATCCCCAGGTTGACGTAGTGCTTGACCACCACCTCATCGCCGTGCCAGCTGGAGTTGATCTTCGGGTGCCGCCTGGCGGCCAGGACGAGGGCGCGGGCCACGAACAGCAGCGGCGAGACCTTCACCCCGGCGAACTCGGGGAGCTCCCGCAGACGCCTGACCGCCGTCATCGTCTCGGTGACATCGACCTGGAGGAACTCGGTGACGTGCGGAGCCTCGAAGGCCGACCGGGTCATCGCACCGGCCATGTTCTTGAGGACGCCCCGCACCGGAATGCGCTCCTCCCGCTCACCCCGTACGGGCCGGGACGTCTGAACGGGGGCGAGGCCGGAGACGGACGAACTCGCGGCGTGGACGTCCTCCCGGGTGATCGACCCCTGCGGCCCGGACCCGACGATCGTGGTCATGTCGACCCCGAGATCCTTGGCCAGCTTTCGTACGGGCGGCTTCGCCAGCACGGAGATCCGTTCCGGCCGCGCCCCCGCCGAGACGGCGGAGGCACCGGCCGTGGCCGCCGGAGCGACCGGGGCGCTCGAGGGGATCGCCGCCGCGGGAGCCGCGGCCGTCCCGCCTCGAGGTGCCTCGGGCGCGGCGGTGCCCGGACCGGCCGGCGAGGACGGGTGCTTGCGGGCACGCCGCTTGGTCGCACCCTCCTTGACGCCGTAGCCCACGAGGACCGGCTGCCGCTTCGGCCGTTCCCCGACGGACGGGTCCACCCTGGGTGCGAGGCTGCCGTAGGCGCCCGGCTCCACCGCGCCCTCGGCGGGCATCGGCGGCACGAGGTCCTCCTTGAGCGCCAAGGTCCGCTCGAGGCCCTCAGGATCCGGCACCCCCGCACCGGTGTCCGGAGACACGTCCACGGAGATGATCGGCACTCCGACGTCGACCGTCTCGCCTTCGCCGGCGTGCAGGGCCGCCACGACGCCCTCGTACGGGCAGGGCAGCTCGACGATCGCCTTGGCGGTCTCGATCTCGACGATGGTCTGGTTGACCTCGACGTGCTCGCCCGGCCGGACGTGCCACTTGACGATGTCGGCCTCGGTGAGGCCCTCACCCACGTCGGGCAGCTTGAACTGCTTCAGATCGGCCACGTCACCACTCCATGGTGCGGTCGACGGCGTCGAGCACACGGTCGAGGTCGGGCAGGTAGTGGTCCTCCAGCCGCGACGGCGGATAGGGCGTCGAATATCCGCCGGCCCGCAGCACCGGCGCTTCCAGGTTGTAGAAGCACTTCTCGGTGATCCGCGCGGCGAGCTCCGCGCCGTAGCCGCTGAACACCGGCGCCTCGTGCACGACAACGCAGCGGCCGGTGCGGCGCACGGACCCGACGACCGTGTCGAGGTCGAGCGGGTTCAGGGACCTCAGGTCGACGACCTCGAGCGAGCGGCCCTCCTCGGCGGCCGCCTCCGCGGCTTCCAGGCAGGTCTTGACCATCGGACCATAGGCCAGCACGGTCACATCCGTACCCGGACGGGCCACGCGGGCCTGATGCAGAGGTGTCCGGTCCGAGCCGTCGATGCCGTCGATGTCGACCGGGGCCTTCTCCCAGTAGCGCCGCTTGGGCTCGAAGAAGATCACCGGGTCGTCCGTCTCGACGGCCTGCTGGATCATCCAGTAAGCGTCCTCCGCGTTCGAGCAGGCGACCACCTTCAGGCCCGCGACGTGGGCGAACAGGGACTCCGGGGACTCACTGTGGTGCTCCACGGCGCCGATCCCGCCGCCGAACGGGATCCGCACGACCACCGGCATCGGGACCTTGCCCTGCGAGCGGAAGCGGACCTTCGCCAGCTGGGAGACGATCTGGTCGTAGCCGGGGAACACGAAGCCGTCGAACTGGATCTCGCAGACCGGGCGGTAGCCGCGGATCGCGAGCCCCACGGCGGTGCCGATGATGCCGCTCTCGGAGAGCGGGGTGTCCAGGACACGCTGCTCGCCGAAGTCCTTCTGCAGGCCGTCGGTCACCCGGAAGACGCCGCCCAGCTTGCCGACGTCCTCGCCCATGACCAGGACCTTCGGGTCCCGTTCCATCGCGGCGCGCAGGCCGTCGCCGAGGGCCTTCGCGATCGTCATCTGCGGCATCTCACTCACCACCCTCGAAGGACGCGTGGTACGCCAGGTACTCGGCCTTCTGGGCCTCTACCTGGGGCGACGGGTCCGCGTAGACCTCGGAGAAGATCCGGTCCGGCGGCGGGTCCGGCATCGCCAGGCAGAAGGCCCGCAGCCGTTCCGCCAGCGCGTCCGCCTCGGCGTCGACGTCGGCGAAGAACTCGGGCTCCACGCCGTGCTCGCGCACCAGGTTCACCCGGACCCGCTCGATCGGGTCCTTGAGCTTCCACAGCTCCACCTCGTCCGCGAGGCGGTAGCGGGTCGCGTCGTCGGAGGTGGTGTGGGAGTCCATCCGGTAGGTGAAGGCCTCGATCAGCACCGGGCCGTTGCCGCTGCGGCACTCCTCGAGCGCCCAGCGCGAGACGGCGAGGCAGGCCAGGACGTCGTTGCCGTCGACCCGGATACCGGGGAAGCCGTAGCCGCGGGCGCGCTGGTAGAGGGGAACCCGGGTCTGCTTCTCCAGCGGCACGGAGATGGCCCACTGGTTGTTCTGGCAGTAGAAGACGACCGGCGCGTCGTAGGCGGCGGCCCAGACGAAGCCCTCGTGGACGTCGCCCTGGCTGGTGGCGCCGTCGCCGAAGAAGCACATCGTGGCCTCGTTCGTCCCGGTGTCGCCCGGGGACCCGCCGACCCTGCTGTCGAACAGCTGGCCCATGGCGTAGCCGGTCGCGTTGAGGCACTGGTTGCCGATGACGATCGTGTAGAGGTGGAAGCGCTTCTCGATCGGGTCCCACGAGCCGTTGTCGGTGCCGCGGAAGATGCCGAGCAGGTCCGTCGGGTCGATGCCCCGGCACCACGCGACGCCGTGCTCGCGGTAGCTGGGGAACGCCATGTCCTGCGGCGCGAGCGCGCGGCCGGCGCCGATCTGCGCGGCCTCCTGGCCGAGCAGCGGCACCCAGATCCCGAGCTGGCCCTGGCGCTGCAGCGCGTTGCCCTCCCGGTCCGCGCGCCGGACCAGGACCATGTCCCGGTAGAGGTCCTTCAGTGCGGCGACGTCGACGTCGGCCGCGTACGCCTCGAAGCGTTCGTCGCGGACGCGGACGCCCTCGGGCGTCAGCATCTGCACGAGATCGGCGCCACCCGAGTCCGTCCCCTTGAGTCCGGAGAGGATGTTCTCCCTGGTGGGACGGGAACGGGGATCGCCCGGGATCCAGGCCTGCGGATCGGACACGGTGCCTCCTGTTGCCTCGCGGCCCGCGGCCGCTGGTGGCGGCGCGCGGACCTGTGGCGACGGGCGGCCCCGCGGGTGGGCGGGTCGTCCGGCGCCGGACGTCCTGGTGGGACCGATCCTGGCACGGCTCGCGGCCACCGGGGAGCGTGCGCGGCAACATGATCGGTTCCGCATCCGTGGGCGCGGCAACAGGGTGTGAGGACGTCCGATGCTCGGAACCACCGGACGTGTGGACCGCACACGACAGGGCCCGGGCCACCGTCAGGTGACCCGGGCCCGTGGTGCGTGCTCGGTCAGCTCGGCCGGTACGGCGACGTCGGCGGGGTGTCCTTCGCCGGGTTGCCGGCCGCGCTGTTGCCGCTGCCGGGGATGGACCCGGTGTCGGGCGCGTCGTACGCGGTGGTGGTGCCGGGAGCGCCGTAGCCCGGACGCGGCTGCGGGACGCCCGCGACGTCCTTGACCTTGCGTGCGGCACTCGAGATCTGGCCCGAGTACTTGCCCTTCGTCTGCTTGTCGACGAACTGGGCCGCCTGGTCCAGGATCTTCCCGGCCTTGTCCGGGTTCTTCTTCGCATAGCGGCGGGCGGCCTCGGCCGCACCCGCCAGCGCGGTCAACTTCCTCATCATGGCCATGCCGTCCTCCGAGGG
>DASYNF010000158.1:0-16268 GCA_036008685.1 Actinomadura sp.
GCCCTCGCCCGGGGTGGCGGCGGACCGGAGGCCGGCCGCCTTCTCACGTCCGCTGCCCGGGGGCGTCACCTCCTCCTGCTCAAGGCCGTGGCCGACGAGGCGGGCATCCCGTCCGTACGCGACTCCTTCGAGGCGCTGGCACGCATGCACGAGGCCGCCCCCGACCGGGTCGATCGCGTACTGGGCTATCCGGCGGTGGGGGCGTGGGCGCTGGCGACGGTGCGGGGGCTGCGGGAGGGCGAAGGCGCTCATCCCGAACGGATGGCAGCGGTGGCCGCCGTGGCGGCCCTGCGCGCGGGCCGGCCCTTAGAGGCCGAGGTGCGCGTCGACGACGGCGGCGTGATGCTCCCGTCGCTCGGCCGCGCGCTCGTCGGCGAGCCGCCCGGGCGAAGGAGATGCCTGTTGACAGTCCACCCGGCGAAGACCTCGGTCAGCTGTGGCGGCTCCCTTGTGGAGCTCCCGGCCGACCCGGGACGCGACGCCGACGGCTGGCAGGGGCTGCGCACCATCACCGCCGAGCATCCGGAGGGCGCGCTCCGGCTGGTGATCGACGACCTCGATCCCCACCGCTTCGCACCCGGGGTCCCGCTGGCGCCGCGGCTGAGCGCCGCGGAGGTCGCCCGGTGGCAGGCCCTGCTCCAGGAGGCGTGGACGATCCTGCGGCGTCACCATCGGGAGGTCGCCGAGGAGATCCACGCGATGATCTCGGTGATGGTGCCGCTGTCCACGACGACGGGCTCGCCGGCCGGCGGCACCTCCCGTACGACCTTCGGCTGCGTCGCGCTGGCCCGGCCGGCCGACGCCCTGTCACTGGCCGCCGTGCTGGCCCACGAAGTGCAGCACGCCAAGCTCACCGAACTGTTCCACCTGGCCGACCTGGTCTCCCTCGATCCCGGGGAGCGTTACTACGCGCCGTGGCGGGAAGACCCCCGTCCGATCACCGGTCTGCTGCACGGCACCTATGCCCACCTGGGCGTCGCCGCGTTCTGGCGGCGGCAACGGCATCTGTACGGCGACGACGCCGCACACGCCGAGTTCGTACGGTGGCGGGACGCCGCGGCGGAGACCGCCCAGGTGATCTCTGACAGTTCGGCCCTCACCCCGGTCGGGCGCCGGTTCCTCGATGGCATGCTGGCGACCCTGCGGGCGTTCCAGGCCGAGCCGGTGCCCGTACGGGCCGCGGAGCTCGCCCGCGGGGCCGCCGAGCGGCACCGGCGCGGTTTCGACTCCCGGAGCGGGAAGTGCCGGCCCCGCTGAACCGGCCGGGACCGGTCTAGATCGGCGGCAGGTCGATGTCGAAGTCGAGCCGTTCTCCGCTCGCGATGGCACGGGCCGCGGGGTGCCCGCCGCCCAGCCGGGTGCGGATGCCGGCGAGCGCGTCGTCGCGCAGCCGTAGCGCCTCCTGGTCCCTGCCCAGCGCCGCCAGGTCGAGCGCGAGGTTGGCCTGGCAGCCCAGCACCATCGGGTGGTCCGCTCCGAGGATCTCGCGCAGTTGCCGCGACGTGCTCTCGTCCAGTTTCGCGGCCGCGTCGAGATCGCCGAGTGCCGCCAGATCCCCGGCCAGGCCGGAGGCACAGACCAGCGTGTACTTGTGGCCGGGGCCGAGCAGCTCGGCCAGCCGTGCCCTCGAGAGCTCGTTGAGCTCCCGCGCCTTGCCCGGCCGGCCGGCCAGCCTCTGCAGCAGCGCCAGGTTGACGCGGCACCCGTGGGTGTAGGGGTGGTCCTGCCCATAGACCTGCGCATACGCGAGAAGGGCCAGCTCGGCGCGTGGGATGGCCTCCTCCAGGCGCCTCGCCTCACGGTAGACGTTGACCAGGGTCATGTCGGCGGCGAGCTTGTCGGGGTGCAGATCCCCCAGGCGCCGATAGCGCTGCACGAGATCTTCGGTGTGGCGCACGACCTCGTCGGTGCCGCCCTCGGCCTTGCGCATCGCGATGGCCAGGTCGTTGGCGGCCTTCAGGGTGGTCGGATGGTCGGCGCCGAGCGTCGCCGCATCGACCGCGTGGACGTCCTCCCCCAGCTCACGCGCTTGCGCGTAGTCTCCGCGCAGCCTGATCACGCGGATCAGGTTGTTCATGACGATCTGGGCCGTGAGGTGGCTGCTGGAGCGGTACAGATCCCGCAGGGCGCCGTAGACGTGTTTGAGGAGATCCTCCGCCTCCTCGTACCTGCTCATCAGCGTGAGGTCGAGAGCCAGGTTGGTCTGGATCATGAGCGTGCGCTCGTCCAGGTCGCCGAAGGCGGTGCGGTGGCGCTCCACCGCCTTCTCGTCGAGCGCGAACGCCTCGGCGAACTGCCCGATGGCGCGCAGGTTGACGCCATGGCTGTTGGTCATCCGCAGCGTCTCGTCATGGTCGGAGCCGAGCTTCTCCTCGGCGTCCGCGAGGGCCTGCGAGCCGATCTCGAACGCATCCCGATAGCGGCCCACGCGGCGCAGGGCGGTGCTCAGATGCCGTCTGATCGCGCACAGGTCCCGAGGGTGCGAGCCGGGATCGGCCGACCACGCATCCAGGCACTCCCGCGCCAGGGTGTGGGCCGCGGGGGCATTGCCGGCCTGGTAGAGATACCGGATCACACCGCGCATCAGGAACCTGATGTCGCGATCGGACGCGTGCACCGCCTCGGAGGGCCGCACGTGCGGCAGCAGCCTGGAGAAAGTGGGCCACGCGGCGAAGTCGTCGGCCTCCTGCGGTGTCGCCGCCGCCAGCAGCCGTTGCACGCTGCTCCGGAACCGCCGGCGCTCGTCGTCGCTGACCTCCTCACGGAGCAGTGCCTGCACCAGGCGGTGGACCTGGAAGGTCAGGCGCTCCCGGTCGATCTGCACGAGCGCATAGCGGCCGAGCGCCGCGACGGCCCTGCTGAACCGCAGGGGGTCGCCCAGGATGTCCGACAGCGGCGGCTCCACCGCGCTCCGGCTGGTGGTGAGCACGTCTCGCGGGATCGGGTCGGCGCCGAAGAACGCCAGCAGGTAGAGCAGCTCGACCGCGTCCGGGTGTTCCTTGCGCAGCTGGGAGACCGAGAGCGCCCAGGTCGCCGTCAGCGGCACGTCGTATTCCAGCGGCCGGCCCTCGGCCAGGAGCTCGCTGGTCTGGTGCTGCAGCAGCTCGAGGTATTCGCCGACCGGCATGCCCGCCTCGGACTGCAGCGCGCCGGCCTGGTCGAGTGCCAGCGGGAGGTCGCCGAGCGCGTCGGCCAGCGCGTCGGCCTCGCCCTCGATGATGCCCGGCAGCCGCCGGTCCAGGAACCGACGGCTCTCGTCGCGGGAGAACACGTCGATGCTGAGCGTGCGGACGACCCCCTCCCACGTGAAGTTGCGCGAAGTGATCAGGACGTCGCCCGGTCCGTCCGGCATGAACTTCATGATCGACTCTGGGTCGTGGGAGTTGTCGAAGATCAGTAGCCATCGGTCATAGGGCTCGCCCTTGCGCAGGGCCTCCACCACGGCCTCGGCGGCCTCGACGACGCCGGTCTCGTTGACCTCCGCCAGTCCGAGGTGCGGGGCGAGGCGGGCGATCGTCGACGCGATGAGCAACGGCTGGTCGGAAGGGATCCACCAGACGAGGTCATAGTCGGCCTTGTGGCGATGTGCGTATTCGATGGCGATCTGTGTCTTGCCGACACCGCCGAGCCCGTGCAGCGCGGTGGGGAGGACCGCCGTGGCCCCCGTGCCGATCCCCTGACGGAGCTGGGCCAGCGCCTGCTCACGTCCGGTGAAGTCCTTGTTGCGCGTTGGCACCCGGCCCCATACCTGCGGCCTGTGCTCCGGCTCGGTCATGTCTGCTCCATCGAAATCACCACGTCGTCATCGTAGATACGAAAGCCTCATCTCAAGCCCGATAGACGGTAGCCAAGACTTCCGTCATCGGTGATGATTGCCGAGGAGCGGGAAAGGGAGGTTCTGCCACGATGGCGCATTCCCCGCGCGACGTCGAGACCGAGATGGTCGATTTGGTGGGCCTATCGCCGTCCGAAATCGACACGCTCGAACCTGATTGCCTTGCTCAGGCCCTTACACGAGTCCTGGCGTCCCATGCGGATCCCGCCGATCCGCTCCTGGGGGGATCTCCCAAGGGGCCGAGCGGGTCCGGGCCGCCGCCCGAGCCGCGGTGATCAGCGTGACGGCCTCGGGTCCTGTGTGTTCGCCCCGTCCCGCCGGGGATCGCCGTAACCGTCGTAACCGGCCCGGGAAAGCGGTCCATTCCTCTATGGTTCTCCCGGTGACCACCTTTTCGAGGGACCGGACATGGCCGCCACCGGCTTGACGGCGTCAGATCCTTTTCGCCCGTTTCCTGGGGTGCGCCCTTACCGAACGGGTGAGGATCTGCTGTTCGGAGGCCGTGCGGACGAGTCCTCGAGAGTGGCCGAACTCTGGCGTACGAAACCGCTGACCGTTGTTTATGGTCCGCCCGGAACAGGCAAATCCTCTCTGCTGCACGCCGGTGTGGTGCCCCGGCTGCGGGCGCTCGGATCGAACGTCCTCCCGATCGGCATGGTCGCCCGCGGCCCGGTGTCGCCGGAGGCCGCGGCTCCATCGAGCAACCCGTTCGTCCGGACGCTTCTGCGGACGTGGGCCCCCGGTGCGTCCCTCCCGCCCACCGCCATCCGCCGGTTCCTCCGGGACGCCGGGCGCCTTTCGGCGCCCGTCCTCGTCGCCGTCGACCAGGCCGAGGACCTGTTCCGCGGCGATCGGGCCGGTGAACGCCGGGAGCTCCTCGGTGAGCTGACGGCCGCCCCCCGGGTCAACCTGCTGCTGTGCGTCCGCGACGATCGGTTCGCCACGCTGCTGAGCGAGCTCGGCCACCCGCCCGCGGAGGTGGCCCGGTTCGCCCTCGGGGGGCTGCCTCCCGCCTCGGCGGTCGAGGCCGTCCGGCGTCCCCTGGAGGGGACCGGCCGGATGATCAGCACGGCCGTGGCCGAGGCCCTGGTCGAGGAACTGCTGACCGTACGGCTCGTCGACGAGATCGGTGGTCGCACCCAGGAGCGGCTGCCCGCGGTGGTCCCGTGGCATCTGCAGGTGGTCTGCGCGCGGATCTGGGAGGCCTGGCCCGCGGGCCGGCGAACCCTCACCGAAGATCGGCTGCCCGACGTCAACGATGCCCTCCAGGACGGGATATGGGCGGCCGTCGGCGCGGTGGCCGGGAGCTTCGAGCGCGATCCGGCCCGGCTGGCCAGGTGGCTGGCCCGGACGTTCATCTCCCCCGCGGGTGCGGCCCGGGCGGTGGACGGGCCGTCCGCCGAGACGGCCGGCGTGCCGGCCATGGTGCTGGACGCGCTCGTGGACCGGTTCGTCCTGCGAGTGCGGACGACGGACGACGGCACACCCGCGTACACGCCACAGAGCGATCGGCTGCTGGAACCGCTCGGCCGGTTGGCGGAGCGGGTCGGCACGGTCGAACCTCCACCCCTGGGGCCGGCCGACCAGCTACGGGCCGCGGCCGACGCGCTCGCGGACGGCGACTACGCCAGAGCCGACAGGGGTGCCCGGCAGGCCGCCGCGACGGCGTCGCGGGATCTGCGGCTTCGGATCGACGCCCAGACCATGCTCGGCAACAACGCCTTCGCCCGGGGTGACCTCGCCATGGCCCAGGACGCCTATCAGCGGGCCGTCATGCTGCTGGAGACCCGCCAGGACCAGGAGGCCGTGGGCGCGATGCTCGCGGCGATCGGCCGTCTGTCGCTCGAGCGCGGCGACCTGGCCGGCGGGCTCGGCCTGCTGCGGTCCGCCGTGGCGCGGCTGCCGGCGGACCGTGTGATCAAAACCGAACTGGCCAGGGCACTGGCGGACGCCGGCGAGCCCGCGGCCGCGGCGGCGATGCTGGGCTCGATGATGACCGCCGCCGAGGACGATGACGCGCGCATCCTGCACGGCCGGATCCGCGCGCAACTGGCCCAACGCCCCGGTTGAGTCCTGCGCTCCGGCTCGACGCTCCACTCCGGCTGAACGCCTGGACACGCTCCGGCCGAGGCTTCAGGAGACCTGACGAAGGAGCCGGCCGCTGGTGAGATCGCGCTGCCATCCGGCCGGCAGCCGGGTCCCGTCGCTGACGAGCGCTCCGCTCAGATCCAGCCCGGCCAGCTTGACCCGGCGCAGGTCGACGCCGTCCAGCCGAGCACCGTCGAGCGCGGCGCCGGAGAGGTTGGCATTGCTGAGATCGGCGTCGGTGAGATCGGCCTCGTAGAGGTGCGCGTCGCTGACGACGGCCTCGGTCAGCTTGGCTCCGGTGAGGACGGCCTTGTCCGCACGAGCCCTGGACAGGATCGTCCGCGTGAGCACGGCATCGGCCAGCCTGGTCTCCGCCATGGCCGCCCCGGTGAGATCGGCGTCGGTCAGGTCGGCTCGGGTGAGATCCGCTCCGGCCAGGTCCGCGTCACCGAACCGGGCTCTCGCCGCGTTGACGTCGCTGAGATGGGCGCCCTTCAGACAGGCTTCCGTCAGGTCCGCCCCGGTCAGGTCCGCCCCGGTCAACCGCGCGGCGGTCAGCCGGGCCGTACGGATCACCGCGCCCGTGAGGTCGGCTCCGTCCAGCCGTACGCCGTCGAGCCGGGCCCGGTCGAGCCCGGCGTTGATCAGGATCGCACCGGTGAGATCGGCGCCGCTGAGGTCCGCTCCGGACAGGTCGGCACCGGACAGGTCGGCCCCGGCGAGAGCGGCATCTCGCAGTTCGAGATCGGCCAGCCTCGCCCTGCTCAGCCTGATGCGGCCCTGATCGGCGTGCGGCGACCGTCGTACCAGCACGGTCATCGTCGCCTGGAGATCCTGGGGCACCTCGTCCTCGTCCTCGGGGGAGCGCAGCCGCGAGGTTCGTCGCACGAACGCCGCCAGCACGTCCATGACAGCCGGATGATCCCGCGGAGAGTCCCGCGCGATGCGCTCCAGCGAAAAGATCGCGCCGAGCCGTATGTCCACCGCGTCGCTGCCCAGCTGATCGATGGCCCGGGCGAACCGATCGGTCATCTGGACGTTCTCACTCTGCTCCAATGTGCGCCGGCCGGCCTCGGCCTGCTCCTGGACCTGCAGCGTCGTCAGTTCCAGGGTCCGCCGGTTGAGCTCGCTCTGCTGTCGCGCCAGCGCGAAATTGCGCGCCGTGTAGACGAACCCGCCGGTGGCCAGTAGTCCCGCGATGACCTGGATGATCCGCCCGCGTGCGGCGTCGCGGGCGACCCGCAGTTTCTCCGCGCGCTGTGCCGGGAGCACATCCCGTATGTCATGCGCCGCGATCGCATCGGTGAGCGGCCACAACATCAACGTCAGCACGGCCACGACCGCGATGGCGAGTCCGAGCGTCTTCGCCGTCAGCCGTACGCGCTCTCCACGCCCACGAGACCCGGTCCCGTTATCGGTCGTTTCGCCCACACTGAGTACGGTACGGAGGATTTGCTGAACTGAGGTGTCGTTTTGGCTTCCATGCAGCCACGAGGGCGAGTGGATGCCGGCGGCTGAGACTCCTCAGGGCGGACCTCCCGACG
Organism: Actinomadura sp.; assembly: GCA_036008685.1. GTDB lineage: Bacteria > Actinomycetota > Actinomycetes > Streptosporangiales > Streptosporangiaceae > Actinomadura_C. The sequence continues at coordinate 7,468 of DASYNF010000158.1, forward strand.
GCATCGGCGGTTCGTCCAGGCTGGGGGCCCTCCTCCGGCCGGCTTGGCCGTACGGCTCAGGATCCTGCCGGGGAGTGCCGGCTCCGTACGAAGCCGGCACTTCGCGGAGGTGTCACGCTCTTCTCCTCGGCACCTCATGTCGTGTTCTTCGACGGCACCCCGTTGCCGGGGGAAGACGACGGCTGTCACAGGATGGCCTGGCCGCCGCCTCCACCGCCGCCTCCGCCGCCGCCGCGGTCACGGCGGTCACGGCGGTCCCGGCCGCCCCGGTCCCGGTCGCGGCCGCCGTCACGGTCACGACCGCCGCGGTCACGGTCGAAGCGGTCGCCGCCTCCACCGCCGCCTCCGCCGCCGCCGCCGTCACGGCCGCCGCCGCCACCTCCGCCGCCGCCACCGTCACGGCCTCCGCCGCCTCCGCCGCCGCCTCCGCCGTCGCGGCCGCCTCCGCCGCCTCCGCCCCCTCCGCCGTCATCGCTGGGTGCCAGCTCAGCGGAGCTCGTGCTCGGGACCTTGGTATCGACGTACTTCGCCGGGCTCGCGGAGGCTGTTCCCGAAATGCCGAGAACTGCCGAAAGCGCGATAGACGGGAGAAGGATCCGGGCTTTCTTTGATTCCTTCATGAGGATGGCCCTCCTTTGTGATTTGATGTCGCACCGTTCCGCGCGCGCGACTTAAGGCGAAACATTACTCCGTTTCGCCTTTGCGCTGATTGGGAACACTATTTCCGACGTTACCGCCGATTAACCTGGCAAAGGTATAAGCACATTCAAATCTTATTAGTGAAAAAAGTAATCTTTGAGATGTGCTTTCTTCCCTGTGCGGGGGCATGGGCGAGTGCGTTCGGCCACCGGCCGAACGTCCCCCTGGGGCGTCTGTTCACGGTGCCGGAGTAACCGCCGAGCGCCCAAAGGCCGTCCGCGGGATGCGGACGGCCAGGGCCCGGGTCGGGGGGATCGGATCACGTTGTGGCGGGCGGTCCGGCCGCGCACGGCAGGCCGGGCATCCATCGCGGCCCGGAGCCACGGCTTCCCGCCGTGGGGGACCCCCCGTCCGCGCTTGCGGCCCGTTCCAGCGTCATGGGCCGATGGTGGAAGCGAACCAACGACGGATCGCCTCCCGTCCGGCCCCGCGGCGATCCGATTCGGTTCCCCGGCCGGACTCGGACGACTATCTGGGCAGGATCACGGCCCATGGCCGGATCCCTGCTCCATGGCCGCTTCCTGGACTTGGGTCAGCCGGATGTGATTGCCCGATGGGTCGCGGAACGACGAGTAGATCCCGTAGGCGGTCGGCTGTAGCATCCCCTCTGCACCGATCATGTGCCACACGACCCCATCCGGCCGTGGACACCATGAGAGGACCTTTCCTGGTCGCTGTTCTTCTCGAGAGACAAGGTGCGGACCACGCGGCCCGACGTGGCCGAGATGGGGGATGGCGATGAGCGAGAATGCGACGTCAGCGCAGGGTTATGGTCCCGATCACACGTCGTCGTTCGGCTACGGCCTGCACCATGTCCAGCTCGCCATTCCACCGGGCGGTGAGGACGAGTGCCGCCGGTTCTACGTCCAAAGGCGTTGAGGTGACCTGGGATGACGATTTCCCCGGTCACCGCCGGCTGTACGCGTTCGACACCCTCGGGAACCGGCTGGAGTTCCTCCAGCGCGACGACTCCCTGGCCGAGTGGTGACATCGGCGGTCGCCGGACGAAGCCGATGGCCGGGTCACTCCGCCTGTCCTCCGGCGCGGTATGCGTCAGTGCGCTCCGCTGAGGTTGAGCACCACGACCCCGCCCACGATCAGGCCGATCCCGGCGACCTTGGTCCAGCCGAACGGCTCACCGAGGGCGGTCATGCCGATCACCGCGATCAGTGCCGTACCGACCCCTGACCAGACCGCGTAGGCCGTGCTCACCCGCATCGTCTTGAGGGCCATGGTCAGCAGGGCGAACGAGCTCAGATAACCGGCCACCAAGCCGAGACTGGGCCACAGCCTGGTGAAGCCCTCCGACAGCTTCATGCAGGTCGTGCCCAGCACTTCCAGCACGATCGCGCCGATCAGCAGCACCCAGGCCACGGTTTCCTCCTCGACATGCGTGGACGTTCGTACACAGAATTCGTACGCCCATTACGCCGGCGACAGTGAGGGCTACGGCGCCGTGAGCGGAGACGGTGGCACCTCTCCTGATGAGCCCGGCGCCGGGAGGCCGGCGGGCCCGGGATGTCCGGAGCAGGCGGTGACCTTGGAGAGCTGAGCCCGGCGGAGCCGGGCCTGCCGGAGCCGATCCCGGTGGAGCCGAGCCTGCCGTGACCGCCGGTCGACGCGCACGGCGTGGTCGCGGAGGGGCCCGATGGACAGGCCTCTCGCCCGTGCCCCCTTGAAGAGTGCGGGGAGAGCGGCCAGGGTGTTGCGCCACGAACCCGGGGCGGAGGTGCAGTCGGAGTCGTGCAGGAGCACGGTGGCCCCGCCCCTGAGGTGCCGGGTCAGTGTCCCCAGGACCGACGCGGGAGTGGCGGAGTGCGTCCAGTCGCGTCCCCAGTTCGTCCACAGCACAGGTGTCAGGTCCAGTCTCCGCGCGGCCCACAGGGCCGAGGAGCTCAGCACCCCGTACGGCGGCCGGTACCACCGGGGCACCTGCCCGGTCGCGGCGGCGATGGCGTCCTTGGCCCTCGCGAGATCGTCGTAGGCCTCACGTCCCCCGCGGACGAGCATGCAGCGGTGATCCCAGCCGTGTACGGCCACCTCGTGGCCGGCCTCCACCAGGCTCGCACCCAGCTCGGGCGCGGCCTCCAGCATCCGGCCGAGCAGGAAGAACGTCGCCTTGACCCCGTGCTCGGCGAGCGCGTCGATGAACGCGGGCGTCGAGGCGCGGTCGGGCCCGTCGTCGAAGGTCAGCGCGATATGGCCGGGGTCTCCGGCGCCGGACAGGCCCGGCAGCAGGTGCCGCCGCAGCGGTCCGATGGAGGTGATGGCCGGGACGGCGTGCGCGGCGAGCGTGACGCCGAGCGTGGCCCTGAGTGTCCCCACCATCAGGACGACTCCGCCGACGTGGCCAGCTCGACCGGTGACGGCCACGAGCCGGGCATGGTCTCCTGCTCGGCGACCTCCGCGCTGCTCGGGACCTCCGCCAGGTCAGGGATTTCGGTTATGTCTTGGTCTTCCGCCATGTCCGGGACCTTAGCGCCGCCCGCGATCTCCGCGATGAGAGCCGCCGGGTCGGCCGGCCGCTCCGACGCCATGAGGCGGCCGTCATGGAGGCCCGGGCTCCGACCGGGACCCACAAGGACCGGCCGGGTGAGAGCCGCCGCCAGGAGACCCGGCAGCTCCTCCGGCCGCCGCGCCCACGGCGCCCAGCCGGCCTCGTCCAGGGCGGCGGCGTTCGTGCTCCCGTGGCCCGGCAGGCACCGGTAGCTGACGACCGGCAGACCCGTGGCCAGCGCCTCCAGCGAGCTGAGCCCGCCGGCGTTCTGGACCACCACGTCGCAGGCGCGCATCAGGGCGGGCATGTCGTCCACCCAGCCGAGCGCCGGTCCCGTGCCGGACCTCGTGACGGCCTTGCGCAGAGCCTCGTTGCGTCCGCACACCACCACCGGGGTCGCGGGCCCGGATTCGGCGAGGTCCCGGGCCGTGGCCACGATGTCCCCGGTCCCCCACGACCCCGCGACGACCAGCGCCAGCGGCCCTTCCTCCGGAAGCCCGAACCGCAACCGTGCCGCGTCGCGCTCCAGCGCCGACTCCGCGGGCCGGAAGGCGGGGCGTACGGCCGGCGCCGCCACCCGTACGTCCGCGGCGCCGAGCCGCAGTGCCTGGACGGCCGCCACCGGGTGCAGGGCCAGGTGGGTGTCCACGCCCTCGGCCACCCAGAGGGGATGGACGGACAGGTCGGTGAGATAGGTCATCGTGGGGACGTCGAGCAGCCCGCGCCGCCGCAGGACGCCCAGCGCCTGGCTCGCCAGGGGATAGGTGGAGACGACCGCGGTGGTGCCGGCCCGCAGCCTGCGGCGCAGGCGCCGGGCGGCGAGGCCCCCGATGCCCTGCGCGGCCGCGGCGAGCCTGGGGCGCCGGTCCAGCTCGGCGAACAGCTGTCCCCAGCTCTCCGGCGCGACGCGGAGCTGCAGCGCGTACGCCTGCCGCAGCACCCGGCCGAAGGACACGGGGAGCATGTCGAGGAAGTCGAGGGTGTCGACGGAGAACCCGAGTTCGCGCAGGCGGCGGGCGAGTTCCCCGGCCGCGCCGTCGTGTCCTGCGCCCACGCTGGCCGACACGATCGTTATCTGTCGTCCAGTGCCCACCGGCATGGAAATTGCGCGCACTGTGTCACCTTTGTCATTAAATGTCGGACTTAATCGAGAGTCGGCGCGGGTCGCCTATGACCCGCGCCTGGGAAAAGTACGGACGGTCAGCGCCACGCACAAAAGCGTGATCGGAGCCTCTAGAAATACCGTCATGGCGATCGCCGTCATCCGCTGGGGTCCCGGCGAGGCCGTCGTGACGTCGAAATCCGCCGGCGGGTGTCCCGCAGGAGGTCGGGGGGCGACGGACGTGGGGGCGACGATGTCGATGAGGCTCTCGCCGTCATAGATCTCCAGTGCGGTCCGCCCGTGCCGGGCCCGGCCGAGCCTTATCGACCACCGAGTGCCTGTGAGGCGCGGCTCCCCGGGACTGACGCTGGTGGTCATGGGACTGATCTCCTTCCGTGCCCCATGGGGAGGCACGGCGACCAGCGTTACCGTTCGGGACGTCGCTGGCAGTAACGCCCATATCCGACTTCGTGGTGGCACCAGCTTCACCGTGAATGGTGAAGAGTGGTCGATGGTCTCCCTCTGGCGGGTGAAATTACGGTTAACCCATGACCTTCCGGGCTCGGCTGCGCGGACCCGCGGGTCCCGGTCGCCACCGCGATGCGGTGCCGGCGCGCCTCTGGTGGGTCGCGTGGTCGTAGACGGTGGCGGTCTCACGGGCGATAAGGCGGCCGGATCCTTCGCGGCGGTGGGGAGGCCCTTCGCGCGCTCATCAGTTGCGGTGATAACCGGCCCGGCGGTTGCTCGTATCCCCGTCCCACGACGAGGAGGACAGCGGGCTTCGAGGCTGCCTTACTGCCGCTGCGAGAGCCGGTCGCCGACCGGCCCGAAGCGCTTGGCCGCCGAAGAAGCAGGCGAACATATGCTTCCTACCGTCGCCGGCGGCATCATCCTCGTCTGCGGAGCGATCCTCACATTCGCCCTCACGACCGGTCCCGTACAGGGCATGGACCTGCACACGGTGGGCGTCATCCTGATGCTCGCCGGCGCTGCCGGCCTCCTGCTACCCCTGCTGGCACGCAACCGTTCACGCAACGGCCCACGCGTCGATCGCCGACCGCGTCGCCGTAGCCGCCAGGACGCCGTCGACGACGGTTCCCTGGTCGTCGAGGAGTCCTCCAGGCTGCGGCGGCTGACTCGACGCGAGAGTCCGAATCCGACCACTCGCCGACTCCGATGAGATCCGGCTCGACAGATCTAATGTGGATCATGAGCGCCACCCCAGCAGGCTCAGGCCGCCCAGTGCCTCCGGCGCCGGGCGGCGCCGGCTCGCCGTGCGCCGTACCCGTATCGGCGGATGGTGGGTGGCCCTGGTCGCAGCCGCGCTCGTCCCGCTCCTACTGGTGATCTTCGTCCTGCGGAACGGCCGGCGTGACATGGTGGCTGCCGCGGCCCAGCAGGAGCACATCGAGCTCACGTTCCGGCGGCTGTACCTGCCCGAGGGCTTTCGGGGCGATCGACGTACGGGACATCCCAGGGACCTCCGACGTCCGGTGCGGTCCGGATTCCACCCGGCTCACCCTGACACCGGCCGCCAGGTGCGCCGGCCGCGGTCACCGATGCTCCTCGTGAACCACGACGGCTTTTTTCATTCCGGTATTTTGTTGAGCACGACAGAACGGGCCGCCCGCGGATGCGAGCGACCCGATCTGATGGTGAATCTCGTGGTGGAACGGCCTGTTTATCCGATGCATCCGGGAACAGGGGAGGGACTGCCGACGCAGTTGGTCGCGGTATTCGCCGTCACCGTGGAGGTATTGAGCGTTGCCGTGCCGGCGACGTAATGGATTCCACCGGGCCTAAAGGTGGCGGAATTGGCGTTGACGACGCTGCTGGTGATGGTCAGCGTTCCCCTGTTGCTGGCGATACCGCCACCCTGGCGAGCAGTGTTGCTTTTCACCGTGCTGCTGGTGAGCGTCACCGCTGCGGGCGTGCCGGTGCTGTAGAGGGCGCCGCCGAGACCGTTGGCGGTGTTGCCGGACAGCGTGCTGCCGGTAAGCGTCACCGCGCCGAAGTTCAGGATGCCCCCTCCGTCGTTGTGGCCTATTGCGGCCGCGTGGCCCCGGCTGAGGGTGACAGCCTTGAGTGTGATGCCGCCGGTGGGGCTGACCTGGGCGATGCGGAACCAGGACGCCGTTCCCGCGCGGGCGATGGTGTTGGCGTTGCCCTCAAAGGTGATGGGGGTGGTGATGATCGGTAGTCCGGCCGGGCCGTTCACACCGTCATTGCCATGGCTGGAGGTGAGGGTGTACGTACAGCCCGGGGTGAGGGTCACCGTCCCGCCGCCGGCGGCGTTGGCCGCGTTCACCGCGGTCACCAGCGCTGTCTCGTCGCATGCGACGGATGCGGCCGCGGCCTGGGCCTGCGCGGCCAGGGGCAGGAGGGCGGCCGTGCCAGTGGCCAGAACGGCGGACCCGGTAAGGGCTAGAATTGTGCGACTGCGTCGCATAAGGCCATTTCCCCAACTTGGACCGGTGGTGGTCGAGCGTAAAGCTCAAACGTCCCGCAGGAGCGGTCACCGGCGGTTAATGAACAACCAGCCCAGACACTACCCTACTTAATTACAAATAGATAATCTCAGGTTACTCGGCCGGGCCAGAAAAGTCGGAAGAGAAATGTAGGCTAAGCCGTTATTTCCCAGGTCGGACGTGTACGGCGAGATCATTTCCGCACCGCTTTTCAACGTCATTTTTTGTGCCGATTTTCGTCACGGGCCGAGCCGCGGGCCGACCTCGACGGGCTCGGGCGTCCGCTGGACGAGACCGTCGGGAGGTCTGGGCAGTCGTGTCACGGACCTCGAGGAGATCCGGTCGAGCGGGTGCGGCGTCACTCACTGGCTGCCGCCGCTCCACCTACGCGATCCCGGCGCTGCAGGCGCCGGGATCCTTCACGGGATCTTCGTCAGTTGCGGCGGTCCACGCCGGTCCACAGGGGGTCGCGCAGGGCCCGGCGGAGGATCTTGCCGACCGCGCTCTTGGGGATCGCGTCGACGAATTCGACCCGCTTGGGGATCTTGTAGCCCGCCAGCCGCGATCGTACGTGCGCGGTGAGCTCTCCGGCGGTCACCTCGGCACCCGGCCGGCGCTTCACGAAGGCCACGACCGCCTCCACCCACCGCTCGTCGGGCGCGCCGACGACCGCGCACTCGGCGACGGCGGGATGTGAGTGCAGTGCGTCCTCCACCTCACGCGGATAGACGTTGTAGCCACCGCTGACGATCATGTCGGACGTACGGTCCACCAGGTACATGTAGCCGCGCTCGTCGAACCGTGCGACGTCACGGGTCCGTAGCCATCCGCCGCCGAGGAACGTGGCCGCGTCGAGCTCGGGCGCGTTGAGATAGCCGGCCATCGTGAACGGCGCGCGCACCGTCACCTCGCCCGGCTCTCCCGGGGCGGCCTCGGCACCCTTCTCGTCGACCAGCCGTACCTCCACGTCAACGGAGACCTGCCCGCACGACCCCTGGGGAGCGTCGGGGCCGAGGTGGTCCTCCGGCGGCAGCACCGAGATGCACAGCGGCGCCTCCGTCTGGCCGTAGTACTGCGTGAAGATCGGCCCCCACGCCGCCATGGCCTCCTCGATGACCGGGCGCGGCATCGGCGAGGCGCCGTAGACGACCGACCGCAGCCTCCCCATGTCCGCCGTCGCGCCGCCCGACGCGAGCAGCATCTGCAGCATGGTCGGCACCAGGTTGACGTGGGTCACGTCGTAGCCGGGGATCGCCGCGAGATAGTCCCGCGGGTCGAACCCGTCGAGGATGGCGGCCTGTCCGCCGCGGAGCCAGAACGGGAGCACGAAGGTGCCGCTCGCGTGGATCAGCGGAGCCGCGTGGAGCATGACGTCGTCGCGCCCGGGGTTCATCAGGTTGGCCAGGATGTTGGCCGTGATCGCCGCGAAGCCGGCCTGGGTGTGCTGTGCCGCCTTGAGCGTGCCGGTGGTGCCGGAGGTGTAGAGCGCGAGGATCACGTCGTCCGGCCGTACGGGCAGAGCGGGGTCGCTCCCCGAGGCCCGGTCCATCTCGGCGAGCAGATCGGGGTCTCCGGTACGGCCGGGCCCGAGGCCGAGCATGCGCAGCCCGTCCAGCAGCCCGGCGAGTTCATCGGCCCGCTCGGTAAGCGCCGGCTCGTACACCAGCGTGCGGACCCCCGCGTCGGTGAGCATCCGGGCCTGCTCGGCCGCCGACAGCCGGGCGTTGAGCGGCACCCGGCAGATCCGCGCCTTGAGGCAGGCGAAGTCGAGTGGCACCGTCCACAGCCCGTTTCCGACCAGCAGTCCCACGCGTTCACCGGCTTGGACGCCGGCGCCGATGAGAATGTTGGCGATGCGATTGGAGGCCTCGCCGACCTGCCGGAAGGTCAGAGCTCCATCGCGGTAGCGGATCGCCACGCGGTCCCGGTGCCGGTGTGTCCCGGCACGCACCATGTCCACGGTCAACATGAGGCCTCCCGATCATGATCGAGTGTCCTCCATACATATCGTGCGGACCTACGCCGCGGTCAGTGG
>DASYNF010000159.1:0-4481 GCA_036008685.1 Actinomadura sp.
ACGAAGTCGCGCACTCGTTCTACCACCGAAGGTGGCCCACCGCAGGTCACAGCGCCGACAGTGGGCCAACTCCACCCGCACAGGCCATGAAATGCCGCATCGTGCAACAGGATGGATGTCTCAATTCTTGTCCGCTGACCGTTGATGTTCCCGATCGCCCATTGGGCCTTGCCCAACACATCGTTTGTCGACGGGCAATTGTCGTCATTTTTCTCAACGTCCGCTCATGCCGCGAGGCGGGCGGCCCAACGACCGGATCTGCCGATGAGCGGACATCAAAGGACGTCGACAGTGCCGCCAGTTGTGGGCGTGCCGAGCCACGTTTCGAGCGCGTGGTGCAGTGATGCGATTTGGTCGCCGGTGCTGGGAGTGATCCAGGCCGTGTGCCCGTCGGGACGGATCAGAAGTGCGTGGAGCTCAGGCTGCTCGGGGCAGCGTGCGGTATGGATGGTGAGGCGAGGTTGCCAGGCCGCTGCCGTGGCACGGAGTGCTGGCTGGTCGGCGAGGTCGAGCAGAACCGCGCGGCCGGCATCCAGAAGCTGGGCGACGCTGGTCGATGCGACCCCGTTGGTGAGTTGCAGATTGGGTGTCAGCCGGCCGAGCCAGGGGTGGGCCTGATCGCTGTCATTGTGCATCGGGTAGCGCGTACTCACGGCGGTGACGAGTTCGGCGAGGTGCTTGTTGACGGCTGGCAGCTCGGCGACTTCGGTGAACAGGTCACGCAGTGGCGCGAACCGGTCGTCAGGATTGCCGAGCAGCGCCTGCGCCCTCGTGTTACGAAGAACCTGGGCGCCGGCCGGGTGCCGTTCCGAGTGGTAGGTCCCCAGGAGGGTGGCCGGTGCCCAGCGGTGGACGGCGCCGGCGAGTTTCCAGCCGAGGTTCATTGCGTCGTCGATGGCGACGTTGACCCCGACCGCGCCGGCGGGAGGGTGGATATGTGCCGCGTCTCCGGCGAGGATGACGCGTCCGGCAATGTAACGTTCCGCCTGCCGTGCTGCGTTGCTGAAACGGGTCAACCAGCGGGGCTCGGTGAGCGGGACGTGGCGGCCGACCGCCTGGTCTACGACGGTTTGCAGGTACGCCAGGGTTACCGGCGCGTCCCGGTCGCTCGGCGGCTCGGGTTCGGCGGTGATGAGTCGGACATAGCCGGGCCTGGGAATGACGAAGACCGAACCGTGTTCGGTGATCGTGGGACCGAAGGGCAGGGCCGTGGGGTCGGCGAGGGCGACGTCACCGAGCAGTGTGTAACGGCTGGCTGCGGTGCCAGGAAAGGCGATTCCAGCGAGCTTGCGCACGGTGCTGCGCCCGCCGTCGCAGCCGACGAGGTATGCGGCTGCGATCCGGGCTTGACCGGTGGGTGTGTCGACGGTGGCGGTGACCGTATCGACGTCCTGATGAAGGTCAATGATCTGGTGGCCCCACCACACCGGCACGCCCAATTCGTTGGCGCGCTCTTGCAGCAGCTCTTCGACCCGGGTCTGCGCGATGCCGAGGACGTAGGGATGGTCGGTGTCCATGGCGGACAGGTCCAGTGGCCGGCGTAGTCCGGAGAAGGTCATGGTCGGCACGGTCGGGCCGGCCGCGAGGAACCGGTCGGCGATGCCTCGCCGGTCCAGCAGTTCCAGGCTGCGTGCGTTGAGGTTGAAGCCACGGCAGAATCCTGGCCGTTGCACCTGCTGTTCCACGACCACCGTGCGGACACCAGCCAGTCCCAGTTCGCAGGCGAGCATCAGTCCCGCAGGTCCGGCGCCGACCACCAGCACGTCCACGTCCATGCCTTCACCGACCTGTCAGCGCATCGGACACCTCGCCGCTCGGCCAGGTCAGCACGCCACTGTCGATATCGGCGATGACTTGGCGAACCCACGACAACTCGGCTTCGAGCATTCGAAGCGCGTATTCGACCTCGATCATGAACAGTCGTGGGACCTGCCCGGAGTCCACGACATCGCACCACAGCTTCCGTGTCTGATCCGCCTGCGCCGACAGCCGCTCGACCCGCTCGGCGAGGGCGTCACGCGCGCCCTCCTTGCCCAAGGCGCCCAGGTAGCTGACCGCCGACATGAACTTCGGATATTCCTTAGCCGGTAACCGGATGAGCTCATCGAGCCATGCGACGAGCTGCGTGTGGCCGTCGGCGGTGTGCGCGTATACCGTCCGCGCCGGGCGCCCGCCGACCTGGGTCGTCTCTTGCGCCGATATCCACCCGACGCGCTCCAGTGATCGCACCACGTCGTACAGGGATCCCGTGGTGATCTTGAATGCCTGGTCCAGGTCCCGCTCGCGTAGGGTCGCTGCGATCGCATGGGGATGCATGGGTCGCTCAAGCAGGAGACCCAGCACTGCCAACGCCAGCGTGTTGGCCGGGCGTTTCACATCCATAAGCCACCTCGGGATCGATTAGTCGGATCCGAGTATGCGACCCAAGCGCATCACAGGTCAAGGCTGGGCCGACCCGCAACCAGCAACACCGATCACGCAACCACCCAAGCGCGCACTCTCGTGCCGCCGAGCGCGCGACTCTGCCGAGATGCGGATGGGTAGTCACCAGCCGAAGCCTCGCGTGATGCAGCCAAGCGGCCGACGCCAGTACGCCGACGCCAGTACCCAGTGGCTATCCAGATCGACTGTATATACAGATGGTCTATCATGTGGGCCATGACGATGCAGGAACCGACGTTCTTCATCCTGACCGCGCTGGTGCGCGCCACCCCGCTGCACGGCTACGGGATCATCCAGGCCGTCGAGCAGTTGTCCGGCGGGCGGGTCAAGCTCAAAGCTGGGACGCTGTACGCGGCGCTGGACCGGCTCAGCGCGGAGGGCCTGATCGTCGTTGACCGGGAAGAAGCCGTGGGTGGCCGGCTTCGCCGCTACTACGTGCTGTCCGACGACGGCCGCGCGGCGCTCGAAGCCGCGGTGGAGCGGCTCCAGTCGAACGCCCAGGTGGCCAGCTCCCGGCTGCGGGAGGCGTTCGGATTCATCGGGGGAGTTCGGCATGTCTGAGTTGGAGCGCTCCTACCGCCGCCTGCTCTATGCGTACCCCGGCTTCTACCGGCGCGAACGCGGGCTGGAAATCCTCACCACCCTGCTTGACGGGGCCGAGCCGGGGCAGGTCCGACCGTCGCGCGGCGAGGCGGCCTACCTGCTGGTGAACGGTCTCCGGTACCGGTTCGTGCCGCCCACCTGGATCGGCAGGCTCGCGGCCGGCCTCGTGGCGATCTGGGCGGCCGTGGTGCTCAGCGGGGCCGGCGCCCTGGCCGTCTGGGGGTTCGCCAACCCCGAAGAACCCGATCTTGCCGCCTTCAGCGACGATCTGACCGGCCGGCCGGCCTCGTTCGCCTATGAACTCCCGGGCGACAACCTCCTCGACATGGCCTACGCCTACCGGACGTATGGCGAGTTCCAGGATTTCGCTGAGGAGGGCTGGGACGGCGGGCGGCCGGCGCCGATGGGCCAGAGCCGGGTCTACGAGCAGGTCGCCGAGATACCGACCGTCCTGGCCGATGCCTACCAGCACGTGACGAGTGCGGGCTGGCGGACCGGCGCCCTGAGCCAGGGCGGCGTCAACAGTCAGGCCGGCGTGAGCAGCCCGAACGGGGTGTTCTGGGCGCACCAGGACGGGGTGCTGTTGCGCGTGTCCGGATACGACAACCAGACCGGCGTGACGGTCAGCGCCTATCCGATCGAGCCGAGCGGCGTGCTCGCCGGCGCGGTCGCCGGGTTCGTCATCGGGCTGATCGTGGTGTGGCAGGGGATGACCTGGATGGCTCACCGGGTCGCCCGGACCCCACGGCCGACCCGGCGGCTGATCCTGCTGCTCGGCCTGCCGGCTCTCATCGCCTGCGGGGTGAACACCCTGGACAACGTGCTGAGCATGGTCCCGGACCCGGACACCGCCAGCGTGCTGTTCGCCGCCGACTACATGTACCCGCTAGCCAACCAGATCGTCAACCCGCTGGCGGTCAGCGTCATCGCGCTCGCGCTGATCGGCAGCCTAAGCCTGATCGCCGGGGCGGCCCGGATGAGCCGGCTTCGACCCGTGAAGGCGGCAGCGTCGACCGGTGAAGTCGCCGAAAACTGAGCCGGATTTCCCGCGGCCTCAGCAGCCGGAACACCTCAGCCAACCGCCTCAGCCTGGGTCGCCGGGTGCCCAAGCCCGGCAGGCGGTCGCGTTCAGCCACGGGACGGGCAGATCGATCGATCCCCCAGTTGATCACACGAGCCGTCTCGATACCGCACCTCCCTACTCCAGCCCGGCCGCCCCCTCGCACGGGGCCTCACCCAGCCATCGGCGGCCCCGGACAGGTGCCCGCGGTGCCGGCGGGCAGCCTTGCTGAACCCGCGAACGCACCACGTCCGGATCTGCCGCAGACAACGCTCGTTCGTCCGCTTGCGGCAAGCCAGGTACCGAGGCCGCGGCGTCCGGCTCTTCGTGAGCCAGAACCCGCAGACCTTCTGCCAGGTGCGGCGAGCCCCGGTCC
>DASYNF010000160.1:0-2681 GCA_036008685.1 Actinomadura sp.
TGGAGCGCGTTCAGCTCGTCCCGGGAGACGACGCCCTCCTGGAATTCGGCGGGCGCTGCCGACAGCAGAATCCCCAGCTTCTTGGCCGCGGTCGCCGGCTTCATGGTCTGCGGGGTCTTCGCCTTGGACGTGCTCATGACATCAAGGGTAGCCAGCGGGAGGGAGCCGTCTGGACGCGGCTAGGCTGAGAAGGTGACCAAGGGTGAGTTCCAGCTGGCCTACGCGCCGGGGGTGACGCCCGGGAAATGGGCCGGCGTGTGGGCCGAGCGGGTGCGGGAGGTGCCGCTTCGGCTGATCCAGACGCCTGCCGCCGAGGCTGTCCCCCTGCTGCGGGACGGCGGCATAGACGCGGCGTTCGTGCGCCTGCCCGTCGACCGCGAGGCCCTCCACGTGATCCCGCTGTACCTGGAGACGACCGTGGTGGTGGTGCCGAAGGATCACGCGGTGGCCGCGGTCGAGGAGGTGAAGCTTGCCGATCTCGCCGACGAGGATGTGTTCGAGCCGCTCGACGAGGTCTTGGCCTGGGTCGACCGTCCCGGGCAGCCCGCCTTCACCCGTCCCGAGAGCACGGCGGACGCGATCGAGCTGGTGGCGTCGGGGGCCGGAGTCCTACTGCTCCCTCAGTCTCTGGCCCGCCTCCACCACCGCAAAGACCTCACATACCGCACCGTGACCGACGCCCCCCAGTCCCAAATCGGCCTGGCCTGGCTCGAGGCCGCGACGACCGACCTCATGGAGGAACTGATCGGCATCGTCCGCGGCCGCACCCCCAACAGCTCCCGTGGCCGCACCCCCCAACAACAACCCACCCGTAAGAAGCCCCCGCAAAAGCACTCCACTCCCAAGCCTCGCCGCCGGACGCGCCGCCGGATGTGAAAAGGGGTCATGCTTACCGACGTCACTTAGAGGCCCTAACAGAAAGATCAGCGGACGAGGCGTCGCCAGCAGATGACCGCGGTGGCGAGGGTGAGGAAGGCCTCGTGGATGTCGTCGCGGATCTCCCAGCGGATGCGCAGCCGGCGGAACCAGTGCAACAGCGCGATGGTGCGTTCGACGACGTAGCGCTGTTCTCCCAGGCCGGAGCCTGTGCCGCACGAAAATACGGTCGGGGTGGTGACCTGCGCGGTCTTGCTGCGGAGTGGTCGGTGGGGCTGGGAGTCTCGCGGGGTGCTTCTCACGTTGGTTTACATGATCACGAGGTTCGTACTGGCCGTGGTGACCATGCTTGTGCGACGCGAGGTGTCCAAGGGCGTTGAACTACTGGTCCTTCGTCATGAGAACGCCGTGCTGCGCCGTCAGGTGAAACGGGTTCGGTATGAACCCTGTGGGTGCCCTTAATTCGGCCACGCTATGCGACCTGGGTGTATTCGTGTACGAGGCCGCCGAGTCTGTCTCGTCGGATGACCTTGATGTCGGCATCGACCGGCTCCGGGAATGCCCGGAGCGGGCTGGCGTGGTTCAGCGCCCGGTGCGGGCGATGGCTGTTGAAATGGGATTCGTACTCGATTAGGACTTTGCGCAGGTGGCGGGCGTTCATGATGAGGATCCGGTCTAGGAGTTCACGGCGTACGCTGCCGACCCAGCGTTCCATGACCGCGTTCATCCGTGGAGCCTGCGGTGCGGTGAGCACGATCCGGATCCCTTCGGCACGGAAGACCTCATCGAAGATCGCAGTGAACTTCGCGTCGCGGTCACGGATGAGGAACTTGAAGCCACCTGCCCGGTCCCCAAGCTCAAGAATCAGGTTCTTGGCCTGCTGAGCGACCCAGTTGGCGGTCGGATTGGCGGTGACGCCCAGAACATGCACGCGGCGATTGGCGTGCTCGACGACGACGAAGCAGTACAGCCGGGCGAGCGTGATCGTGTCGGCGTGGAAGAAGTCGCAGGCCAGGATCCCGGACGCCTGAGCGCGCAGGAACTGACCCCAGGTCGGTCCGGACCGTCGCGGAGCGGGGACGATGCCGGCCTTGTGCAGGATCCTCCAGACCGTGGCAGCGCCCACCTTTCGGCCCAAGCCGGCCAGCTCCCCGGCGATACGGCGATACCCCCACGTCGGATTCTCCGCGGCCAGGCGCAGCACTAGCGCACGGATCGTCGGCCGTATCGGCGGGCGGCCCGGCGTCTTGCGCTTGTAGGTCCAGCGGCGTCTGACCAGATCAGCGTGCCAGCGAAGCAACGTGCCAGGTGTGACCAGCAGCCCGAGCCGGCGTTGTTTCGGGAGCAGCCGGGCCAGCGCCGAGATCAGGGCGCGGTCGGCCCATGATGGCTTGGGCCGGGCAATCTGTCGGCGCAACACCGCCAACTGGTGACGCAGCACCAGAATCTCGGCGTCCTTGGAGACGTCCGAGCGAATGATCAGAAGAAGGGCGCCGAGGAACCGGATGAAGATCAGATAGACCAGTTGCAGAGCCACGACCCCGCATCCTGCCGCTTCCGGTCGGCGTGTGTACGCCGGACCAGAAATCGCAGGTCACAGCTGATGGCCAAATTCTGGGCACCCACACGCCCCCTCGACGGTGTGGGAGATCTTGAACGCGGCCGGGATCGATCCAGCACCACGTAGGTCCGGGCCGACCTGGCGGCAGTTTCTGTCTGCGCAAGCCCGCGGGATCATCGCGTGTGATTTCTTCACGGTGGATACGGTGACGCTGAAACGCTTGTATGTCCTGGTGTTCATCGAG
>DASYNF010000161.1:0-6440 GCA_036008685.1 Actinomadura sp.
ATGAACCGGCAGCTCACGGTCCAGGAGTCCCGCCACCGCCTCGCCCGCGCCATCTGCCACGGCGGCCGGGGCCAGATCCGGCAGGCATACCGAGACGGTCAGGAAGATCAGTTGGCCAGCCTGGGGCTCGTCCTCAACGCCGTGGTGCTCTGGAACACCCGCTACCTGGACGCCGCCGTCGCCCAGCTCCGCGCCGAGGGCCACGACCTCAAGGATGAGGACGTGGCCCGCCTCTCCCCGCTGAAGGACCGGCACATCAACTTCATGGGCCGCTACCAATTCAACTTCGCGGCCAGCGGGCCGGGCGAGGGTCTGAGGCCCGTGCGTGACCCGAAGGCGATCGAGCTGGACGACGATGACGATGGCGGGGAGGCATGAGGAACAGGTTACTGCTCGCTGGCCTGCGGTTCCTGGCTGATCGTCGCCGGCTTCCGGTCGGGGTTGCCCATGTCCTCCCAGGTCACGCCGTAACCGGGGGTCTGGCGCAGGGCCTGGGCGCAGGCCCGGTCCTTCGCGATCCTCTCCGCAACCTCAACCTGCTCGGCCGCTACAGCTTCGCCGCCTCCACGCCCGCCGCCGGCGCCTTACGTCCCTTGCGTGATCCGGACGCATCGGAGCTGGACGAGGACGACGGCGGAGCATCAGATGCTCACGAGGGCGCTGATCGGCTTGCGGCCGCCGCCATCACTTACACGGGGCGGGTATGGACGCCGATGCCGCCGGAGACGATCAGATTGTCGCCCGTTATGTAGCTGGCGCCGTCGGATGCGAGGAAGGCGACAACTTCGGCAATGTCGGCAGGGGCTCCGACGCGGCCGAGGGGAACGCCTTCACCCCAGGAGGCGATCGTGTCCGGGGAGATACCCATCTTGCTGTACGCGGGGGTGTTGATCAGGCCGGGGCTTACCGCGTTGACCCGGATGCGGCGTGGGGCGAGTTCGAGGGCCAGGGAGCGCACGAGAGGCAGCAGAGCTCCCTTGGAAGCGGTCATGGCGGCGCCGAGTCCCTCGCCGGCGCCGACGGTGAACACCACGGACGCGCCTTCGTTCAGCAGGGGGAGCGCCTTTTGAAGTGTGAAGAAGTTGCCCTTGACGTTGATGTTGAACAGGGCGTCGAAGGCGGCCTCGTCGGTGGACTCGATCGGGCCGGGACGAGAGATGCCCGCGTTGAGGTAGAGCAGGTCGAGGGAGCCCAGGTGCTCGCGCGCCTGGTCCACGGCCTGGTCGATGTCGGTCAGGGAGCTGGCGTCGGCCTGGACAGCGATGACGTCTCCGGGAAGGCCGGCGTCATCGATGTCGCCGAGGCCGGTGACCATGACGCGATAGCCGCGCGAGTGGAGCAGTTCTGCGGTGGCCTTGCCGATCCCGCTGGTTCCGCCGGTGATGAGTGCTGTCTTTGCTGCCACGGTTGTTCTCCTTGCTGATTGCGCGGGGGCGCCTCCAGCCCTGTCGCCATAGGCAGAAAGGAACTGAGAGGCAAAGCGCCGTGCAGGCGCCCGGTCTCGCTTTCACGACAGCGTACGCCAGTTTGGCAGAGACTGCCAAACCTCTTGCGAGCGCCAGATTGGCAGGCCAGGCTAAGCTGATGACATGACGCAGGGAACACAAGACAAAGGGGCGACTACGTCCACACTGTGGGATCGGACGCGGCAGCTGGCCGCCCAAGAGATCCTCCAAACCGCGTTGCGCCTGTTCACGCAGCAGGGGTACGACGAGACGACCATCGCGCAGATCGCCCGCGAGGCCGGCGTCTCCCAGCGCACCCTCTTCCGTTACTTCGGCACCAAGGAAGACCTCATCGGCGGCAGCCAGGAGCGGTTCGTCACCCTCCTGACGGAAACCGTCCGCAAGCAGCCCGTCGATGCCGGCGCCTGGGAGGCGTTGCGTGCCGCATTCAAGGCCGCGCTCTCCCTCCATACAAGTCCTGAGCAGGCGCTAGAGCGCTTCCGCTTGGTGCACCACACCGACTCGCTGCGCGCCGCCTATCTTGGGAAGCGCGTGCGCTGCCAGGAGGAGCTACTGCCACTGCTCGAAGCCAGACTGGCGCCCTCGGGGACGGACAGAGGACAAGCCCGCGCCATCGTTTCGACAGCGTTCGCGTGCTTCGATGCCGCCACTGCGACGTGGCTCGAGGGCAACGGGCAGGGCGACATTCTTGACCTGTACGACCAGGGCCTGGCTGCGGTACGCAGCTAGCGTTCTCGCAAACGGTCCTTTGCCCGAGCAAGATCAAAATGAGCTGTGCGGAGATCATGAAGTGCCGGATCGGTTCGCAGAACTCGTTCTCACCCAAAG
The DNA here is from genome assembly GCA_036008685.1 of Actinomadura sp. Classification (GTDB taxonomy): domain Bacteria; phylum Actinomycetota; class Actinomycetes; order Streptosporangiales; family Streptosporangiaceae; genus Actinomadura_C. The sequence goes on from DASYNF010000161.1 coordinate 2,295, forward strand.
GTGGGTTCGGGGTACTTCTGAGAATCGTTTGTGACAGCATCCGTGGGCATAACGGTCCCTCAAGAGGCTTCCCCGAGCAACGCCGACGACGTCGAGCGCCACCCCTGCCCGCGCTGCAAGGCCGACCACGGCTCACCGTGCCGCTCGCGCTCCGGCGCGGTCGCCGGCACCTACCACACCGGCCGCTTCACCAAGGTGCCCCGGCTCGCCAAACTCCTGCGCGTGCCCACCCCCGCCGACCGCGGGCCCGGCCAGCCGTGGCGCCCCGGCACCCCCGTCCCGCTCGCCCTCGCACCGGACGCCCCGACCGCCGACATCCGCATCGGGTACGCGAGGTGCTCAACGCTCACCCAGGAACTCCAGTCGCAGCTGGATGCCCTCGCCAAGCACGGCATCCCGCGCGACAAGGTGTTCTCCGAGAAGATCAGCACCCGCGTACGCGTCCGGCCCCAGTTCGAGGCCGCGCTCGCGCTGGCCCGCCAGATCAAGGTCCACGCCCCGCACTGCCGGGTTATCTTCACCGTGTACGAGATGAAGCGCCTCGGGCGCGACGCCGCCGAACTCACCGCGCTCGCCGATCACCTCACCGCCCACGGCCTGGTCCTGGAGATGCTCGCCGGGCCGCTGCCTGGGATGTACGACCCGAGCGGGCCCGGCCGCCTGCTGTTCGCGTTCTTCGCGGCGATGGCGGAGACCGAGCGGGAGAACATCCGGGAGTCGACCCTCGAAGGGCTCGACGCGGCGGCCCGCAAGGGCAAGCACGGCGGCCGGCCGCCCGTCATCACCGACGACATGCTGCACACCGTGCTGCGGCGCCGCGCGGGCGGCGAGTCCGTCGAGCAGATCCAGCCCGACCTGATCATCCCCACCGGCAAACGCAAAGGACAGAGCCCAAGCGTCGCCAGCATCTACCGGGCGCTCACCGAACACGAGAAGACCCAGGCGTACCAGGAAGCCATCGCCCAGGCTCACGCAAACTTCGCCGCACTCCAGAACGCCGACGTCCCTGGGCCCCGCCCGGACGCTGAGATCCCCAGTTCACGATCATGATCAATCTCGGCGCTACTTCCTGTACCTCAACTACTCAGACCCGTACTCCACCGGATGGCCGAACTGGAAGTGTCTCTCGTTCTCGGTCACGACACGTAGAGCCTCCAGAACACCAAAGAGCCCCAGAGCCGGCGGCCACCGTACAGACCAGGCGGCTTACGGGTTGAGGAGGAAGCTGGTGCCGGCCTCGGTGACCAGGGTGGGGCGCAGTGGTCGCCACCCGTCGTCCAGCTTGGACAGCTCGCCTTCGATGTCGACCTCGATGAAGCCGAAAAAGTTGATGTTCTCGCGGTGGCCGGGGGCGATGAACGACAGCAGCTCGTCGCGGATCTCCCGGCCCTGTGCGCGTAGCTCAGTGATGGCCATGCCGTAGTACTCGGTGGTCCAGGTGATCACCGAGTTGGTGAGGATGGTCAGGCACCAGGCCTGCTCGCTCTGGTCGGCCAGGTGGGCGCGGACGATGGCGCCCTGCTGGGCGTAGTGGAGATCGCGGCGCAGCGCGTGCAGCGATTCGCCTTTGTTCAGCTGCCGCGAGATCTTCCGCCGGTAGACCGGGTCGGACAGGTAGCGGGCGGCGTGGATGGTGCGGCGCATCCGCCCCCACTCCTTCACCGCGGCGGCCAGGGTGTTCTGGCGGGAGGCGGCCGACCACTTCCCGACGACCAGGGAGGCGGTCGCCTCCCCGAACTTCAGAGAGCCGCCCACCCGCAGCAGATCGCCGTAGGTGTCGTGGACCAGGTCCTCGTTCCACCGGTCGGCCAGCAGCGGCCCGGCGTGCGGGAACAGCGCGTTGGTCGCCGCCGGGGTGTCGACTCGCAGCATGGTGATCCGGCCCAGGTCGCGGATCCGCGGCGTCAGGGTTTTGCCGACCAGGTCGAACAGCCCGAAGTTCACCAGCGTGGCGCCGTGCGTGTCGGTCGCGTGCTCGTGGATCGGCAGCTCAGTCTCGTTCCCCAGCAGCTCGTCCAGGGTGTAGTGGCCCTCGCGGTGGGTCGCCACGAGCTGCTTGGTGCCGTAGGTCGACCACTGGTCGGACACGTGGGTGTAGGTCGACAGCACCCGGCCGCCGTGGATGGTCATGTCCCTGGCGGTCGTCGACTTGCCGCGGACGGGGAACCGCTGCCCGTCGGAGGAGGACATGGTGCCGCCGCCGAACTTCTTGGCCAGCTCCAGCTTGTAGTGGTGGTTGACCAGGACTGTGTTCGCCTCTCGCAGCGTCTCCTCCCGCACATACCACTCTTGGGTCCAGGCGAGCGTGTCCTAGGAGACGCCGCACGCCTCGGACATGCGCGTGAGACCGAGGTTGGTGGCGCCGGCGATCAGGACGGCGAGGATGTTGCGTTTGAGCTCTACCGACTGGGTGCTCTTGCGGCCGCCGGCGTGGGTGAAGCACGCCAGGAACCCGGTGCGGGCGTCCAGCTCGATCAGCAGCGAGGCGATCGGCACGAACGGCAACATCCCCGCCAGCTCCTCCCGCAGCGCCTTTGCTTCGGCCGGGATGTCCTCAGCCGACAGCGGCGGAATGACCAGGCGGCCGGTCTCGTCCAGGCGGACCGCGCCCACATCGTTCGGCGAGCTGCCCGCGAGGGTCTCCTCCAGGTCCTCCATCGCCTGGTGGAACTCCTCCTTCACCTGCCCGATCGCCTCGGCCGCGCGGGCGGGTTTGCGGACCAGCTGGCAGAACTCTGCCTGCTTGGTCTCCCACTGCTCCGGGGTGAACAGGTAGGTGCCCGGGTCGGCGTACCGGCGCGACCCCGGCACGAACACATCCCCCGAGCGCAGACCGTCCCGCAACGCCAGGATGACGCACAGCTCCCAGTAATGCCGGAACGCGGTCTCATCCCCGCTCTTGCGGGCTTTGGCCAAGTAGTCGGCGTACCGGGCGGGCACGAAGGATGTCGGCGCCCGGTCGGGGACCTTCCGGCCCAGGGTCCGGTTCAGCTCCTTCAAGATGGCGACCGCGTCCATCAGGTCAGCGGCACCCGGCCCGCCCTGAAAATCGATCGCCTCCAAGACCCGCGGCGTGAACCTGCGCAGGTAGGTGTAGGAGGCCTCCAGCGCCGACAGGCGGCCGTGGTCACGCGGGAGCGGCTTCCAGTTGATCGCGGCGACCTCGCGGAGCTTGTCCATCCCGATCCGCTCCCGCAACAGCGCGCCCACCTGCTCATCGGCGATGACGGGGTCGATGAGCACCGGCAGGATGACGTCCATCAGCAGCTGACGGGCCTCGCCCTTCTTCGCCCGCTCCGCCAGCGCATCATCCGTCTTCGCCTTCGCATGGGATTCACGGGCCGACACCGCCTGGTCGAACAACGCGATGACCTCGTCCAACTGGTCCACCGCGGACTGGGCCACCAAGGTGAGCAGGATCGGGAACCGGCGCTCCTCCCGCCGCTGCAACCCCTGCACCATCGACCTGCGGCCCAGCGTGGCCAGGAACCGGCGCCGCTCCCGCGGCAGCATCGACAGGTCCAGCAGATGCGCATCCATCCCGCGCAGGTACTTCAGCTTCTCCACCGCGACCTTGATCGACGGAGCCGTCGCCTCCACCGCCGGCGTCGTCAGCCACCGCAGCCGAGACGTCCCGATCTCCGGATCCTCCGCCAACAGCCGATCCAGGTCCGCGCGCATCGACGGCGTCAGCAGATCCTCGACCTTCTCGCTCGTCAACGCCCCAGCCCCCGATCGGGCAGCGGCGACCAGCTCCATGAACGTAACCACACCGGGCCGGGTCACCTGCGCGCTGATCAGATGCTCCACCCCCTGCTGAAACAACAGCGAGGGGGTGTCATGCTCCATCGCCCGATCCAGCAGGAACTGCTCCAGCTCCTTCAACTGCGGGCTGCCCGGCGACGGGTTCTTCCACTTCAGATACTTCATCACCAGCTTCAGGTGATCGCTGCGAGTCTGCGGGCGCTTCACAGTGGCCTGGACATAACGCTCCAGCATGCCCGGATGCACCGCCACCTGACCCGACAGCCGGATCAACGCCGCCTGCGGCAACCCCAGCAGGTCATCCGGAACGAATCCGAGCCACGGCAACGTGCACAACGTGACAGCAAGGCCCAAGCGGGTCTCCGGTCCACGGCCCGGCGC
>DASYNF010000162.1:0-12648 GCA_036008685.1 Actinomadura sp.
GGGGAGTAGTACTTTTTGGCATCGAGCCGGATCTTGACCGGCTTCGACAGCATCAACGTGCAGTTTCCGTCAAAGCAGTCCTTGACCGTCGAAGCCGGTGCGGGGGATCGCGTCGTGGCGGGCGTGCTCTTGGGATAACCGGTCGGCGAGGCGGTCCGCGAGGCGCTCGGTGGCGTCAGGCGTTGTGCGAGCCCGGCCGGCGCATGCTCTGCTCGATCTGCTCCAAGGTCCGGCCCTTCGTCTCGGGGACCTTGCGGAGGACGAAGACGATGCACAGCACGTTCATCACCGCGTAGACGAGGAAGGTGCCGCTGAGTCCCATGCTCCGCACCATGGTCAAGGCGGTCATGGAGATGATCAGGTCGAAGCCCCACAGGGTGGTGGTCCCCAGGCTGGTCGCCGGACCGCGTACGGACAGCGGCAGGATCTCGGGGCCGATGAGCCAGACGACCGCCTGCATGCCGATGCCGTTGGCCAGGATGTAGGCGAACAGCGCGAGCACCACGGTCCAGCGCTGGGCGGTCGAGCCGCCAAACAGGAAGGCCGCTGCGAGGATCGCCATCGCGAGTCCGGAGGCGGGCAGGAACCACAGCATCGTGCGCCGTCGGCCGGCCTTGTCGACCAGCACGGCCCCTGCCACGCCGGCGACGACGAGCATCACGCCGATGCCGACGCCGGTCAGCAGTGCGACGGAGCTGCCGAAGCCGGCGTCGGTGAGAAAGGTCGGCGCGTAGTAGACCACCGCGTTGATGCCGGTGAGCTGGGAGAACGCGGCGATGCCGACGGCGACCAGCAGTGCCGGGCGGACCCAGGGACGGCGCAGATCCCGCCAGGTACCGGAACTCTCCGCCTGGCTCACGTCCCGGATGGCCGTGATCTCGGCGTCCGTGTCGTCGCCCGGTCGGCGCAGCCGGGCGAGCACGACGCGGGCCTGGTCGACCTGTCCCCGCTCGACGAGCCAGCGCGGGCTCTCGGGAAGTGCGAGCATCCCCAGGAACAGGATCACGGCGGGGATCGCCGCCAGCGCGAACATCGTCCGCCAGCCTCCGCTGCCGGCCAGCGCCCAGCCGCACAGGTAGGAGATGAGCTGGCCGATGGCGACCATCAGCTGGAACAGCACCATGAGCCGTCCGCGGATCTTGGCCGGGGCCACCTCGGCGATGTAGACGGGCACCATGTTCGAGGCACCGCCGACCGCGAGGCCGAGGACGAACCGGGCCACGGCGAGGCTCACGGTGCCCTGGGCCGCGGCTGCGGCGAGTGCGCCGAGACCGAAGACGACCGCCGCGGCCATGACGACCTTGCGCCTGCCGTACCGCTGGGACATCCGGCCGGAGACCAGGGCTCCGACGACCGCGCCGACCAAGAGGATGCTCACCACCATCTCCTGACCGTGCAGGGTCAGGTGGAGGTCGGCACGCAGGTAGAGCAGGGCACTGGAGATGATGCCGGTGTCGTAGCCGAACAGCAGGCCGCCGAGGGCGGACACGGCGGCCACGCTGTAGACCAGGGCAGGATGTCTTCCGCCACTGTCCGACGAGGTTTGCGGGGCTTGACCTGCGACGTACTGGGTGCTCATGAACCGGGATGCCTCTTCTAGCGTTTCTTCGCACGGGCGAACCATCGAGACCGCGGAGCGGGGAAGGTCAGGCGTCGCCCATGACGAGGCCCTCGATGGTGTGCTTCTGAACAATGGGCGTCAGCTCGTCGACGACCGGACAGGCCAGGTGGGCACGGACGCGGTCGGGAAGGCTCTCCCAGTACCCGCGGGTGACGGCCATGTCGTGCTTGTCGCCGTTGCTGGCTTCGGGGCCGTCGACGCCCAGGACCAGGACCGGTCGTGACCTGTTCGAGTGGTTGGTCGTGCCGCGGTGGATGGTCAACGCCGATCGGGCGGAGATGTCACCTCGCTTGGGGTACTTGCGCACCGCCAGTCCCTCGTACCGCGGGTAGTCCGTCTTCGGCGGGAACATCCTGTGATCGAACGTGGGGTTGTCGTCCCACTGGGTGCCGGGTGCGATCTCGAACGGGCCCATGTCCTCCTCGGTGTCGACCGTGGTGACGTTGAAGGCCAGCGAGGTCAGGCGCCGCTCGACGAGGGTCTCATCCGGGATGGGGAAGTCGCGGTGCCAGGGCTGGTTGACGGCGCCGGCCAGCGGCACGTCGAAGCCCAGTTCGACGATCCGGTAGTCCGGGCCGAGCACGGCCTCGCACAGCGTGCGTACCCACGGGTGGTCCACGAGGCCGATGAAGTCGCGGATCTGCTCGGGGTGGATCTCGACGTAGAAGCGGTTGGGACCGCGGCCGACCGCACCGCCGGGCCGCGACAGCGCCTCCTTGAACGCCGCGTCGACGTCCTCTCCCAACCGGTCCGCCCACTCAGGGCTGAACGCACCCTTGCGAGCTGTGATCCCGTCTCGGTACAGCCTTGCGATGTCCGTCGAGATGTCCATGGCCTCTGTCGTCGCCACCATGCCTGTCTCCTTGCACGGTCGATGGGGTTCGCTCATGTTCCCTCGTTATATGCAACGTTGCAACCCTCGCGTCACGTCTTTTTCGGAACCGTGGCTGTGACAGCATGTCCGCGTGGGAGCCAGCCTGAAGGACGTCGCCGCGCGGGCCGGTGTGTCCGTTCGCACCGTGTCCAACGTCGTCACCGGCTCGGCCCCCGTCTCCGAGGCCACGCGCTTTCGCGTCCGGCAGGCTCTCGACGAACTCAACTACCGGCCCAATCTCGCCGCCCGCAACCTGCGTCGTGGTCGCACCGGCCTCATCGGACTCGTCATTCCGGAGATCCACTCACCCTACTTCGGTGAACTCGCCGGCCTCATCGTCGAAGCCGCCCAGCGCCGCTCCTGGACCGTCCTCATCGACCAGACAGCCGGTGACCCGGAGCGCGAACACCGGCTCATCCTGGGCGCCGACGGCCAGGTCGTCGATGGGTTGGTCATGAGCCCGTGGTCGGTCACCCCCGCGGAGCTGCGGGCGCATGCGCCGGACATCCCTCTCGTACTGCTGGGTGAACGCGACCCCGAGGGGCTCATCGACCATGTCGCCGTGGACAACGTCGCCGCCGCCGCCGAGGGCACCGCTCATCTGCTCGGTCTCGGCCGCCGGCGCATCGCCGCCATCGGCCTCCAGCCCCACCTTGACAATGGCACCGCACGTCAACGCCTTGCCGGCTACCGCCAGGCCCTCGTCCGCGCCGGGCTGTCCCCCGATCCCGCATTGGAGATCGCCGCACCCTCCCTGCACCGAGCGGACGGTAGCCGGGCCATGCAACATCTCCTGGACCACGGCGACCCGCCCGACGCGGTCTTCGGCTTCAGTGACGAACTCGCCCTCGGCGCCCTCCGCACCGCCCTCTCGAGCGGCCTCCGTGTCCCCGATGACCTCGCACTGGTCGGGTTCGACGACATCGAGGACGGCCGCTACGCCACCCCTTCGCTGACCACCATCAGTCCCGACAAGGCCCAGATCGCCGAACGCGCCCTGCAGTGCCTGGCCGACCGCATCTACAGCCCCGATCACCCGGTGCCCCCGCACCGCATCGTCATCCCGCATCACCTGGTGCCACGTGAGAGCACCCTTGGCTCGGCGGCCGGAACGCCGGATGCGTAGCACCACGTCGTCGCCGCACCGCTGAAGCGACACCGGCCAGCACTCGCCGGTAATCCCCGGCGTGATCGGGAAACCGCATCTGTCCACCGTCACCCTCCAACGCGTCGATCACGGCTGCGACCTGCGCATCGTCGTGCGTGCCGGCCACCGTTCCGCTGGTCGTCATCGGCCAGGTAAGAGCGCCGTTAACTCGGCGATGAGCCTTCGCTTACCCTCGCGCGACTACGTTCGGTAGTCATCTCTTCACATACGGCGATCTCACGCCTATGCGTCCTACCGCTCGGGAGCGCTGCCCCATGCACATAACGCACGTCGATGCCCCATTGACTCTGGCGGAGCTCAAATGATCAGGCTCTGGCGTCAGGCTCGTTCGTTCGACCGGCGCGTCCAGCTCCTGCTGCTCAACCAGTTCACCGTCAAACTGGGCTTCAACATGCTCATGCCCTATCTCGCCGGACATCTGATCCACACCCTGGGACTGGGCGCGTCGGCGGTGGGGCTGGTGATGGGCTTACGGAACGCCGGTCAACGCGGGTTATGCCTGGCAGGCGGCGGTTTGGCGGATCGATTCGGCTACAAGAGGGCCATTGTCGCCGGATGCGGCCTTCGTACCCTCGGATTCGCGCTGCTGGGGACCGCCGGCACCCTGCCGGTGCTCGTGGTGGGAGCCACGGCCACCGGCTTCGCGGGCGCACTGTTCGATCCCGGAGTCCGCGGCTATCTCGCCACCGCGGCCGGAGAACGCCGCGCCGAGGCGTTCGCGCTGTTCAACGTGGCAGGACAGATGGGTCTCCTGCTGGGGCCGCTCATCGGCGTGGCGCTGATCCCGATCGACTTCGGGCTTGTGGCCGCCGCCGCGGCCGGGACCTTCCTCCTGCTGACCCTGCTGCAGTTCCGCGCGCTTCCACCCGACACGGCCCGGGCGAGCGGCCACCACGGGACGGACTGGCGGACCGTGCTGGGAAACCGCCGGTTCTGGGCTTACGCCGGGGTGATGAGCGGGGCCTACATGCTGTCCTTCCAGGTCTACCTGGCCCTTCCGCTCGCAATGCACCGCGCTCTCGGCAGCGAGGACACCACCGGGCTGAGCATGATGTTCGCGCTCTCGGCGGCCGTCGTGATCCTCGGACAGTCGCCGATCACGGCGTGGACACGGCGGCGGATCGGTCCCACGGGAGCCCTCGTCGCGGGTCTTCTCGTCATGGCCGCGGCCTTCCTGCCGCTCGTGGCCGAGGCGGAACCGCACCCCGTGCCGTTCGGTCCCGAGGAGTTCGGTGAGATCCTCGGCATCGCCCCGATCCTCGCGGCCGCCGCGCTGCTGTCCGTGGGCATGGTGCTGGTCGCCCCGTACGAGATGGACGGCATCGTCACGCTGGCCCGTGGCCGGCTCATCGCCACGCACTACGGGCTCTACACCACCGTGTCCGGCCTTGCGGTCACCGTGGGGAGCGTGCTGACCGGCGACGTGTGGGACGGCGCGGCACGGGCCGGACTGACCTGGCTGCCCTGGGCGGCGTTGTCGGCGACCGGCGCGGGATGTGCGTTGGCCCTGTTCGCGCTGCACCGTTCCGGCCGCCTGGCTCCGCCTCCTCACCGCGACAAGGGACGAAGAACTCCTCCGGCCACGCGATCGAGGGCTTCCTCGGGAAACCGGCCGTAGCTCGTCGCTTCCGTCGGCTTCCTTGTTCTCGAATTCCTTGTTCCGCGATGCCCGCGGTCGGGGACGGAAGCCGATGGCCGACGAGGCCCGGCATGGGACGGACTGGCACATACTCGTTCAAGATGGCCCTGGAGCGTCTAGGCCACGGGCCCTGCCACCACATGTCCTCGCTCGACGGGGATGTCGACCGGATCCACGGGTGGGGAGCGGCCGCCCGTGGCGAGACGGTGGCATGAGAGGAGCTGCTGGAGGGCTACCGCGCGACCGTCGACTGGCCCTCGTGTTTCTTCTGGCAGGAGCTGGCGGACGCACGGCCCGTTCCGGCGGATGGCGGCTCGGCGTCGCCGGCGGTTGTTCAGGCTGTGTCATCTCGGTTCCGATACCGGCCGGTCGGACTGTGACCGTCACGTCGGCCGTGCCGCCGCCGATCCCTGCCGGGTGTTGACATGGGATCCCGGCGAGCGGGCCCGGTCAGAACTCGATGACGAGACGGCCCCGGGTGCCGCCGGCCTCCAGGATGCGGTGGGCCTGCGCGGCCTGCTCGGATGGGAAGGTGCCGGCCACCCGTAGTGAGATCACGCCCTTGTCGGCCAGCTCGCGCAGCCGGTCGAGCTTGGCCGGCTCGCGGGCGTAGTCGGTCACCCGGACCTGGTGGACGGCGATGTCGCGCTGGGACTCGCCCTCGAACGCCCGGACCGCGGCCACCGCGCCGCCGTCCCGGACCGCCGGCAGGATCGCGGCGCCGATGACGGCGCCGTCGGCGAGCCCGTCCACTCCGCCGGGAACCGCTTCGCGGAAGCGGTCGGCCACGCCGTCACCGCGGGCCACCACGGCGTCCGCGCCGAGCTCGCGCACCAGCTTCTCGTCCGCCGGCGAGGCGTCGGCCACGACCCGCAGGCCCTCGGACCTGGCCAGCTGGATGACATAGCCGCCGAAGGCCCCGGCCGCACCGGTGACCGCGAGCGTCTGCCCTGGGCGCAGCGCCAGCAGGTCGAGGGCCAGCCGAGCGGTGAGGCCGTTCATCGGCAGCGTCGAAGCCTCCGCGTCGCTGGCGCCGGCCGGCGCCCTGACCGCCGACTCCGCCGGCACCACGACGTACTCGGCGTAGGCGCCACCGTGCGGGCCGAGGGATAGCACGATGGCCATCGCCCGGTCGCCTACCGCCAGCCGGGTCGAGACCCCCTCCCCGACCTCGTCGATCACACCCGCCGCGTCCATCCCCGGGATATACGGTGGCCTCCGGTCGCCCAGCGCAGCGGTCCTGGCGCCGCTGCGTAGCACCGTGTCGGTCGGGTTAACCGTGGCCGCACGCACCCGGATGCGGATCTCTCCGGAACCGGCATGTGGCTCGGGCACCTCGACGACCTGCAGTGCCTCGGGCCCACCGAATTCGACGACTCCGATAGCTCTCATGATCTCTTGGAACCGCACAGCCGCTCGGATATTCCGCTCGCTTCGCGACGACACCGCTGCGGGCCGGTTCGAGAAGGCTCCGGTGGAGGTCGGTATGCGAACGGCACACCCCGTGGAGAGCGTCGGCGGCCGGGCCGTCAGCCGGACGGGGGCTGCCGAAGTTCCCGAGACACTGGCTTGCGGTCGTTCCAGCGGTCGTCACGTTGGCCGTGACGGTGTGGGGGATCGGTGGCCCCTCGTACTGGCGGGACGAATCGGTCAGCGTCGTGGCCGCCCACATGCGCACGCTCGTCGAGGGCGACCGGATCATCATGGGGCTCAGAGCGGCACTCTTCAGGCCGTAGAGCCCACTACCGCCCGTTGCGAGCGCTCGGCTCGAGCGCTCTCCCGCCCGCCTGTCCATGGCACGTCCGCATGGTGGCGCAATTCACATGATCGGGTGTGCAGGGGCGTGACCTGCGGTTATCTCGTTCACCTGGCGTCGGTTCGCGTCCTTACCGATACGCAGATGTGACACAAAATTTACATAGGTGTCTAATGCAGATGGGCGGTGTGTGACCGGAAGGCTACGTACCGGAAGGCTACGGCCGTGCCCCAAGGTAGTCGGCAGTGAACGGTGGAGGTGCTCATGTGTGGAATCACCGGTTGGGTGGCGTTCGGGCGTGATCTGCGCGCCGAACACGCGACCGTGGACGCGATGACCGAGACGATGTCCTGCCGTGGCCCGGACGATCGTGGAACCTGGGTGACCGACCATGCGGCGCTCGGGCACCGCAGGCTGGCCATCATCGACCTGCCCGGCGGACGCCAGCCGATGAGTGTGGAGACCCCGAGCGGGCCGGTCGCGATGGTCTACTCCGGCGAGGCCTACAACTTCACCGAGCTACGCAAGGAGCTCACCGGACGCGGTCACCGGTTCGAGACCGACTCCGACACCGAGGTCGTGCTGCACGCCTACCTGGAATGGGGCGAAGCGGTCGCGGAGCGGCTCAACGGCATGTACGCCTTCGCCATCTGGGACTCCCGCGAGAACAAGCTCGTGATGATCCGCGACCGGATGGGCATCAAGCCGTTCTACTACTACGAGACCTCCGACGGCGTGCTGTTCGGTTCGGAGCCGAAGGCCATCCTGGCCAACCCGGCCGCCGAGCGCACTGTCACCCTGGACGGCATCCGTGAGCTGTTCGCCTTCGTCAAGACGCCCGGGCACGCGGTGTGGGAGGGCATGCGCGAGGTCGAGCCGGGCACGGTCGTGACCGTCGGCACCAACGGTGCCCGCACCACGCGGTATTGGACCCTGGAGACCCGCGAGCACACCGACGACCAGGCCTCCTCGGTCGCCCACGTACGGGAACTGCTGGAGGACATCGTGCGTCGCCAGCTGGTCGCCGACGTACCGAGGTGCACGCTGCTCTCCGGGGGGCTCGACTCGTCGGCGATGACGGCCATCGCCGCCCAGCAGCTCGCCGAGACCGGCGAAACGGTGCGCAGCTTCGCCGTGGACTTCGCGGGCCAGACCGAGAACTTCGTGCCCGACGAGCTGCGCGGCACCCCGGACACCCCGTTCGTGCACGATGTCGCGGAGAAGTCCAAGACCCAACATCAGGACATCGTGCTCAACTCCGACGAGCTCGCCGACCCGGAGGTGCGGTCCAAGGTCATCCGCGCCCGCGACATCCCGATGGGCCTCGGCGACATGGACGCCTCGCTCTACCTGTTGTTCAAAGCCATCCGCGAGCACTCCACGGTGGCGCTGTCCGGGGAGTCCGCCGACGAGGTCTTCGGCGGCTACAAGCACTTCTTCGACCCGCAGGCCCAGCAGGCCAGCACGTTTCCCTGGCTGGTGCGGTTCGGCGAGCAATTCGGTGACGACAACGACATCCTGACGCCCGGCCTGACCGAGGCGCTGCACATGCCGCAGTACGTCCAGGCCACCTATGACACGTCGGTGGCCAAGATACAGCGCCTCGACGGTGAGTCGGATTTCGAATGGCGCATGCGCAAGGTGTGCTACCTGCACCTGACGCACTTCGTCCGGATCCTGCTGGACCGCAAGGACCGTGCCTCCATGGCGGTCGGCCTGGAGGTGCGCGTACCGTTCTGCGACCACCGCCTGGTGGAGTACGTGTACAACACCCCCTGGTCGCTCAAGACCTACGATGGCAGGGAGAAGTCGCTGCTGCGTGGCGCGACCAGCGACGTACTGCCGCAGTCGGTGGTGGACCGCGTGAAGTCCCCCTACCCGTCCACCCAGGACCCGAAATACGCGGTGAAACTGCAGCACAACGCTCGCGAGTACTTGTCCAACCCCGGCCACCCGGTATTCGACATAGTCCGCAACGACTGGCTCACCAAGGCGGTCGAGGTCGACACCCCCCAGATCACCCAGGCATCTCGCCGCGGTCTCGAACGGACCCTGGACCTGGCACTGTGGCTGGACATGTACAACCCCACACTGAAATTGTCCTGAGCATGGCCGCGAGGACGGTGAGCACCGAGGAAGCACTGCAGGTCGTGATCGCGATGCACCGCCTGCTGCGCCGCCTGCGGCGGGCGGGCGACACCAGCGCGGTGCACCCCACCCAGCTCATCGTCCTCGCCTTGCTCGATCAACACGGCCCGCTGCGCATCGGTGAACTCGCCGGACGGGTTCCGTGCTCCCAGCCGACGGCCACCACCGTGGTGGCCGGCTTGCAGAGGGCCGGACTCGTCCACCGCGAACCCGACCCCACCGACGGCCGCGCCGCCCAGGTGGTCCTCACCGAAGCAGGCAGGCGAACCCTGCAGTCCTTCGCGGACAGCGAAGCCGAGGCCCTGGCCACCCTCCTGTCCGCGATCCCCGCCGACGACCTGAGTCTGCTCCTCGCCGCCGGCCCCATCCTCGGCACCCTCGCCGACCTTCCCGCACAGGCGGCGGTGCGCAGGCCCGATGCCCGACCGGATGACCACAGCAGAGCAGCGGCTCATCTGGACCATCGATAGTCCTGGCGGCACCGTATGGCCTTCGCTCGGCGGCACCGGCCGGATCCTTCGGACAGCGGCGTCTCCGGGCCCTGCTCACCAAGCGCGCGGCCTGTGGTGAGCCAGGGGCAGGGCTCGTCCGGGGTTTGGGATCATGGATGATCACGCGTTTTCGTGTGGGTGGGGGAGCGCTTCAACCAGCGTGAGGTGGATCGTGAAACTGCGGTCCAAGCCGGTGATGTGCAGCAGCCTGGCCATCTGGGGGCTGGGTGCGGCCAGGTGAAGGGTGATGTCACGCAGCGTGGCGCGCCGTTTCGTGCCGATGAGTACGTCCAACCCGGACGCGTCGCAAAACGACACTTCGGACAGGTCGACGACCAGCAGGTTCGTACAACGGCCGAGCGCGTCCAACAGGCCCTCCCGCAGCGTGGAGGCTGTGGCGATGTCGATGTCGCCGCGCGGTTTCACGATGGTGTGCCCGGGCCGGTGGACGGTCGACAGGCCCACGTGCACATGGGTGTGGCCGCCGATCTTTTCGGCGTCGGCGCGGTGGTCCTTGGTGTTCATGACATGGTCCGGACGTGACCGGTTCTCGTCGGTGTCATGGTGAGCCTCGCACGTCGAGATGGAGGAAGGGCTCGGTGGGCAGGTTCAGTGCTTCCATCACGGTATGTAGTTCATCCCGCCGCTCAACGGTGACGGGCTGGTCGCGGGCAAGTAGACAAGCGCCGACGGCGTCTACGGTATTTCCCTCCTGACCCTGCTCATCCGTGGCACATCTCAACCATCGGTCGACCCTGCCCTCCGCGCGCCTTCGGTCCTGCTCACCGGCGGGGTGTAGCGCGACAGGGGCAGGGTAGGCAGGAAAGATCTATCGGGGCATGGGGGTGCCCGATGACCGCACGGGGGTGACGCGGAGTGACTGTGCTCCGGGAGGTATTGGAGCTCGTCGGCCTGGTCCGTGGGTCACGGGGACGGTCGGCCGCAGGTAGGCCGGTGGGCGGCGTCCCGGGGATGGACCACCGGGAGTTGGCCCAGATGCTCCGCCGGGTGCCCGGCCGGTACTACGGCCGGCTTCCTGAGCGCGCGCTGGCGAAGGTCACCGACGCCGCTGCCGCGGGGCAGTGGGAGAAGGCCGTTGAGGAGCTGATCATCTCCCTGTCCGCCCATGTGGTGCCGCTCACCGCCGAAGAACGCCAGGAGCTCCGCGCGGTCTTGGAGGCCATGCACATGTCCGGCTACCGGGCCGATGTCCTGCGGCACTGAACGGTCCGCGCCCGTGCCGGCGGGGAGTGGTCCGCTCATTACAACGCCCACCGGCGTCACCGGTGACATCCTCCCCGCGTCCGGCCTTCCCTGCTCGGCCTGCCGTCCCGGTTGTGAGCGGACGGGAATTTCGGGGCGTCCCTGAGCTACTCGGTTTCGCGGGTGCACCGGATTAAGAAGACAATCTGTTATTTCTGCGTTTCGCCGCCATTTCGGGCTGAGGTGACCGGCCGCCTCATGTCACACCTCGGAGAATTGTGTGAGTCGCGCCACTGGTGAGTGCGTTCGGGCGCGACGATGTAGGCAGTAGACTGTAGACGATGATCCGAACCTCTGGTGCGGGAGCTGGCAGGATGTTCTTTTCTGAAAGCATGAAGGGCGTGGATATGCCCCGATTGACACGGCCCGCCCCGCTCCGTGAAGGCGTATACGAAGCCCTGCTCGAGTTGATCATTACGCGGGGGCTCCGGCCGGGCCAGCACCTCGTCGAGAGCGACCTGGCGGCACGTCTCGGCATCTCCCGGCAACCGGTGCGCGAGGCGCTCCAGCGGCTGAGCACGGAGGGCTGGGTCGACCTGCGCCCGGCCCACGGCGCCTTCGTGCACACGCCGACGGAGGAGGAGGCCGACCAGCTTCTCGCCGTACGGTCCCTGCTCGAGGCCGAGTCGGCGCGACTCGCCGCCACCAACGCGACCCCCCAGGCCATCGCACGCCTTCGTGAGATGTGCCAACAGGGGGTGAAGGCGCTCGCGGCCGATGACGTCGACGCGGTCGTGGCCGCCAACGCGTCGATGCACTCCGCCATCGTCGAACTGGCCGGCAACAAGGTCCTGGCCGAGCTCGCGGCGCAGGTGGACCGGCGCGTCCGCTGGTATTACACGCCCGTGGCCCGGCAGCGGGGGCCGGAGTCGTGGAAGGAACACGCGGCACTGATCGACGCCCTCGCCGAACACAACGGTGAGCGGGCGGCGCAGATCATGCGCGAGCACACCGAGCAGACGCGCCGGTCCTACCATCAGCGTCCCGACAGGGAGGTCACATGACCTCCCTGCTGATCGGATAGGGGTTGGGTACGATCTTGCGCAGGTTCGGACGCCCCGGCTGGCGGAGCGTGAGAGCCATTGCCGCGGAGGCCAGCCCCATTACGCCGGCCACGGTGTAGGCGCCGGAGTAGCCCCACGCCCCGACGACGACTGCGCCAAGGCCGCCGCCGAACAGGCCACTGACGAGCTTCGCGCTATAGACCAACCCGTAGTTGGTGGCATTGTGGTTCTCGCCGAAGTAGTCGGGCACCAGGGCCGCGAACATCGGGTAGAACGCGCCACCGCCGAAGCCGGAGACGAACGCGAAGACCAGGAACAGGGCTTCGTTGCGCGCGTTGCCGGCCCAGAGCGTGCCGAACTGCGCGAGGGCCTCGATCACGAGAACGACGATGAGCGCCTGCTTACGGCCGATGAGGTCGGAGAACCAGCCGACCACGCCCCGGCCGACGCCGTTGACGACCGCCAGGATGCCCGCCGACAACGACGCCATCAGCGGGCCGAAGCCCAGCTCCTTGGCGAACGGCACCTCGAAAGAGATCCCGAAGATCGAGACGCCGGAGATGAAGGCCAGGCATACCCACATCAGCGGAATCATCCCCGTTCTGACCGCCTCCATCGGGCTGTACTGGCGTACCGCGGGGGGATTCTTGGCCAGGCTGACACGGGTGCTGCTGTCCTGCGCCG
>DASYNF010000163.1:0-6695 GCA_036008685.1 Actinomadura sp.
TATGCGGAGCGATTCGTCGGAACGCTACGACGCGAGTGCCTGGACCATCTGCTGATCTACGGTGCACAGCATCTGCGTAAGGTGCTCGCCGACTACGAGCGGCACTATAACGATCATCGTCCGCATCAGTCCCGGGACCAAAGGCCACCGCTGCACGAACCCGGCCGAGTGATCGACATGACCGCCTCGATCCAGCGTCACAAGGTCGTCGGAGGCTTGATCAACCAGTATCGGAGAGCAGCCTAGCGATCATGTAAAACTCCAGTTGAGAGCCGATGGGCGGATATTGGCACGACACAGGGTTCCGGCCGTCGCCGCGGCGGCACCCGTTTTCGGCCCTCCGGTCGGTCAGTGCAGTTCGTCGGACAGGCGGACGAAGCGGTACCCGGAGGCCAGCAGGTGGGGGACGGCGGCGGCGATACCCCGGGCCGTGCCGCCCTGGGGATGGTTCATATGGCAGATCACGATGGAGCCGCCGCGGGCGGCGGTGACGGCGCGGCGGACTTGCCCGGGGGAGAAGGTCGCGCCCCCGTCGCCGTTGACGCAGAAGCCGACGAAGCGCTCTCCCAGGTCGGTGACGATACGTGCCGCGATGTCGTCGCAGTAGGCGGTGCCGGACCGGAAGAAGCGCGGCGGGACACCCAGGAGCCGGGTCAGCTTGGTGTGGTTCCCCGCGACCTCGTCGTACACGTCGCCGGCGCTGTGGGTACCGGCGATGCCGTAGGCGGATCGCCCGGTGACCGACAACGGGCGGTGCCGGGTGCCGTGGTTGGCGATCTCGAACAGCGATTCACGGGCCAGCCGGCGGAAGGCCGCCGGGTTGGCGTCGATCCAGCGGGAGTTGAGGAAAAGGGTCGCCGGCACCTCTCGGCGGCGGAGGAAGTCGATCAGGCTCTGATCGTAGCCACTGCCGCCCGGTCCGCCGCAGGCGTCGAAGGTCAGCGCGATCACGCGTTGGGTGGTGGGCAGTGCGCGCACCACCCCGGGCGCCTCGAAACCCCAGGTGCGCGGGGTGAGGTGGCCGTAGCGG
The DNA here is from genome assembly GCA_036008685.1 of Actinomadura sp. GTDB lineage: Bacteria > Actinomycetota > Actinomycetes > Streptosporangiales > Streptosporangiaceae > Actinomadura_C. The sequence goes on from DASYNF010000163.1 coordinate 1,031, forward strand.
GCCATGACCTGGGCACGCGTCACCACAGGCGCCGCGGCGGGAGTGATCCGCGGGGCAAGGCTCGGCGTGCCGCTCCCGGTCGCGGCGCGGGGTGTGCCGGAGGTGGACGGGCCATCGCTGGCGCTATTGGCCGGGCGTGCGCAGCCGGCGAGCGCACTCGCTGCCATGGCGGCCAGCATCGCACGGCGGCTGGAAGGCATCCGCCCCCCTTTATCTTGTGAAAGGTCCAGGCTCACTCCTGCACAAATCTGCAGGTCGGCGCCCGAACCCAATTTCCGAGCGGTACAGATGGCGAAGCGCCAAAATCTCTGTGTCCTTGGAGACGTCCGAGCGCAGGAGCAGAATACACCGGGGAACCGAATAAAGATCAGCTTTGAAGGACCTCACCCGATCTGGGGAAGTTCCCTCACTTTGAAACGCGATCCGCCCGGCTGTCCTCGACGAAACCGTTCACGGTCAGGCGCGGGAGGGCGGATGCCGGATCCGGTCTGGGGCGCGATAGTCCGGCTGCAGGTCATGAGAGGAACGGACGCATCTGGCGCCTCTCCTGGCCTTTACGAGCCGGTCGCCACGAGATTCGCTGTGGACGGGGAAGCATCACGCGCCTTCGTGGGAAGCGTGGCGAACTCCGAAAACCATGAGCAGATGCGTAAGGTCGCCGCCCTGTCGGGCCGCTACTTCTTCGCTAAGAAATCCGTGGCCGGAAGGAGCCGTATGGCATGCGGAGCCCGCCCTCAGCCGGTGGAAGCAATGTCGCTGGTCAACAACTCGGCGAAGACTTCATTTGGTTTGCGCCATCCGAGGATACGGCGAGGCCGGTCGTTGAGTTCGTCGGCGACGGCTTGGAGGTAGTCCGGGTCGTTGGGATTGTGGGCCTTTGGGGAAGTACTCCCGTAGCTACCGGTTGGTGTTTTCGTTGGTGCCGCGTTCCCATGGGGAGTGCGGGTGGGCGAAATAGACGTCGATGTCGGCTGCGACCGACAGGGCGGCGTGTCTGGCCATCTCGGCGCCGCAGTCCCAGGTGAGCGTGCGGCGCAGGGTGTCGGGCAGGCCTTTGATCTGCTCGGCGACCGCTGCCGTGACGGCCACCGAGTCCCGGGACTTCAGCGGCGCCAGGACCAGGTAGCGGGAGGTTCGCTCGACCAGCGTGGACACCGCCGAGGCACAGTTCTTGCCGGCGAGGAGGTCGCCTTCCCAGTGGCCGGGCACCTGGCGTCCTTCGGCCTCGGCGGGGCGGTCGTCGATGAACCGCATCCCGGTGATCCGCGGCGAGCGGGGCACCCGGCCGCGGGCGGGCTGCGAGGGGTGCGGCCCGACCGCAACGCCAGGCCCTCCGCGCACATGACCCCGACCGGCAGCGCGTAGATCCAGGAATAGACCGCCTGGTGTGACACCCGTACAGCCTGGTCATACGGGTGGTCGATCGGCAAGTGGTATGCGATCGCCTCGGGTGACCAGCCCCGCTTGAGCAGACCGGTCACGATCAGCCGCAGCATCGGATCGGTGTCCAGTTTGCAGCACTTGAGACGCCGCCGGCCTCTGACCGCGCCACGATCGGCATGCGCCGCCCGGTACCTCTCCCGCCCGCCGTACCGGCCGATCTCTCGCGACACCACGCTTGGACACCGCCCGATCCGCACCGCGATCTGCCTGCCTGTCAACTCCTCAGCGATCCCCCGGGAAATCTCCTACCGATCCAGCAATGTCAGCATTCGACGCACCGGCCCCACAGCACCCCCCGACGATTACTCGCCGAGAAGGACTACACCAGACCAAGATCAATTGCTACGACCGATAGAGGGCGGGGCCTCGTACTCCTCGATCATCCGGAGCTTGTAAGCGGCCGTGAAGGTCCGCCGCTTGGGCCGGTCGGCCCGCGGCCCCTCACCCGTGTGGAGATCATGCTCGGTCATCGTCACTCTGCTCGGTACCCGTTCTCGCCCTGCTCATATCAGTCTGGGAACTTCATCCTCTTGTGTCCCACTTGAGCTTGGCACAGAGGGGATCCGCGGAGAACTGAAGAACCTCGGGTACAGCGCCAGTGGTGCGACGATACGCCGGATCCTGAAGCGGGCCGGTCTGGGTCCTGCACCTCGGCGCTCCAATGAGCGGTGGCGCGATTTCATTCGCGCTCACGCAGCCGGCACGCTGGCGTGTGACTTCTTCCCGGTCGATATCGTGACGTTGCGCCGTTTGTATGTCTTTTTCGTGGTCGTGGTCGTGGTCGAGGTCGGGACTCGGCTCGTCCATGTCCTGGGCGTGACCGCCAGACCGGATGGAGGGTGGGTCGCTCAGCAGGCCCGCAACCTTTTGATTGATGTGGGGGACCGGGCCGGGGAGGTTCGGTTCCTGATCCGTGATCGGGATGCCAAGTTCAGGCGGGTCTTCGGTGACGTCGTGGCTGGCAACGGCACACGGGTGATCAAGGTCCCGCCTCGGTCGCCTCGCGCGAACGCGTTCGCGGAGCGGTGGGTACGCACGGTGCGTTCCGAATGCACCGACCGGATGTTGATCTTCGGGGAGCGGCACCTGCGGGCGGTGCTGAACGAGTACGCGGCCCACTACAACCGGCGCAGGCCACACCGATCTCTGGATCTTCGAGCTCCCGCCGATGGCGCAGAGGTGATCCGCCTGCCGGTCGGCCGGATCGAGCGCCGCCAAGTTCTCGGAGGCCTGATCAACGAGTACGAAAGAGCAGGTTGACCACAGCCGCGTTCGGCTGCGAATCCGCAGGTCAACACTCATGGCCGGGTTTTGACACCCTTCAGGGTGCTGGCCGACTACGAGCGGCACTACAACGGCCATCGGGCTCACCAATCCCGCGGCCAAAGACCACCACTGCACACCTCTGGCGAGCCGATCGACCTCACGTCTGTGATCGAGCGCCGCAGCGCCGTTGCGGGCCTGATCCACGAGTATCGAAGAGCCGCCTAATGATCATGTGAATGCCCAGGTGAGAGGCCTGACGATGAGTTTTGGCACGGCACAGGCCGTACGGACCGCGTGGTCGGCGGTGGCGTCGCACAGGCCGGCGAAGGTGGCACTGTGCAGGTTCTCCGGGGGCGTAGGTCGAACCAGCCCACCCGGATTGGGCAGGTAGCCGCTCAGGTCAGCGTTCGGGGAGCAGGGCGATGCGGGCGAGGATGCGGGCGAGGCGGGCGGCGGTCGCGTGGGCCGGGGCGATCGGCTGGACTATGTGGCTGACGGCGAGCCGTACGACCGTTTCCATCGCCAGGTCGCGGGACTCGGCGTCGATGTGCGGCCAGGCCTCGGCCGCGTAGCCGTTGAGCATCGCGGCCGCGGTGTCCAGCAGGGGCTCCGAGCGGGTGGTCAGGTGGGCGATGAGATCGTCCTCGCCGCCGCGGGAGCTGGTGAGGATGCTCTTGAGCAGCGGGTTGTCGGCGGCGGTGTTGAGGGTGAACCGGACTGCCGCCTCGACCGCGTCTTGCGGGTCGTCGCGGTGCGCGTCCAGTTGCTCCTGGATGCCGAGCAGGAAGCGTTCGACCTCGCGCAGCACCAGCGCCTGGCCGATCGCGTCCTTGGTGCCGAACTCGGTGTAGACGGTCTGGCGGCTGACCCCCGCCGTGGTGGCGATATGGGTCATCCGGAGCTTGTCCCAGCCGGCGGCGGTGACCAGTTCGTACGCGCCCTCCAGCAGCCGCTCCCGCAACAGCGACCGGACCGACTCTCGATAGCGGGTCATGGTCTCTCAGCATAGCGATCGCGTAACGTCAAGACTCTTGACACTCTCGATGCTGTTGTCTAATTTTTGGACATTGAATCGGATTATGTAAGGAGCTGGATATGACGGCGATCACGGCGGAGGTGACCTGGCGGGACGGGAAGAAGTACCTGTGGCTGTTGGGGCTCTTCGTGCCGACCTTCCCGTTCCTGGCCTGGGGGCTGGCCGCCGCGACGGGCCTGGGGATCTTCTGGTGGTCGGGGCTGATCCTGCTGTTCGGGATCTTCCCGTTCCTCGACCAGATGGTCGGCAAGGACTCGGTCAATCCGCCCGAGAGCCTGCTGGCTTGGCTGGAGGAGCAGCGCTACTACCGCTGGTGCACCTACCTGTTCCTGCCGGTGCAGTACTCCGGGCTGGTCGCGGCGTGCGCGCTGTGGACGCTTGGCGGGTTGTCGGTGGCCGACAAGGTCGGGCTGGCGTTCACCGTTGGCGCGGTCGGCGGAATCGGCATCAACACCGCGCATGAGCTGGGACACAAGAAGGACTCGCTGGAGCGCTGGCTGTCGAAGATCGCGCTGGCGCAGACCGCGTACGGTCACTTCTACATCGAGCACAACCGCGGCCACCACGTGCGCGTCGCGACGCCCGAGGACCCGGCGAGCTCACGGCTGGGCGAGAGCTTCTGGCGGTTCCTGCCACGCAGCGTGTGGGGCAGCTTCCGCTCCGGCTGGCATCTGGAGAAGGCCCGCCTCGAACGCGTCGGCAAGGGCCCGTGGACGTTCCACAACGACGTGCTCAACGCCTGGGCGATGACGCTCGTCCTCTTCGGCGCGCTGCTCGCCGCCTTCGGCCCCGGGATCCTGCCCTACCTGCTGCTGCAGGCCGTCTTCGGGTTCTCGCTGCTGGAGGTCGTCAATTACCTCGAGCATTACGGCCTGCTCCGGCAGAAGGCTGCGGGCGGGCGTTACGAGCGCTGCACCCCACAGCACAGCTGGAACAGCAACAACATCGCCTCCAACGTGCTCCTCTACCACCTGCAGCGGCACAGCGACCACCACGCCAACCCCACGCGCCGCTACCAGGCGCTGCGTCACTTCGACGAGGCCCCCGAACTACCCTCCGGCTACGCCACGATGATCGTGCTCGCCTACGTGCCGCCGCTCTGGCGCCGCGTCATGGACAAGCGCGTCCTGGCCCACTACGACGGCGACGTCACCCGGGCCAACATCCACCCGGCCAAGCGTGCCGAACTGCTGGCCCGATACGCACGCACCGGGAGTGCCGTATGAGCTGCTTCCAGTGTCCCGTCTGCGACTACGTCTACGACGAGCGCGACGGCGAGCTTCGCGAGGGCTTCCCGGCCGGCACCGCCTGGCGCGAGGTGCCCGACGACTGGTGCTGCCCCGACTGCGGGGTCCGAGAAAAGATCGACTTTGAGGAGCTGAGCGCGCGATGAACGACTTCAGGATCTGGGAGTGCCTGGTGTGCGGCTTCGTCTACGAGGAGGCGAAGGGCTGGCCGGACGAGGGCATCGCCCCCGGCACCCGCTGGGCGGATATCCCCGAGGACTGGTCGTGCCCCGACTGCGGCGCTGCCAAGTCCGACTTCGAGATGGCCGAGGTCACGCGTGCCTGAGTCCACCGTGATGGTCGGCACCGGCATCGCCGGGGCAACCGCGGCGCTGACCCTGCGCGAGGACGGGTTCGCGGGACGGATCGTGCTCATCGGAGAGGAGCCCTACGACCCGGTCCTGTGCCGTGCCAGAACTGGTGGGGGGTGCTTGAGCTGTGCGTCTACGCTGGGCGGTCATGTCTCCCTGAAGTGCACCGGGTTTTGTGGAGACTCTGCCCTGGTCTCCACTCGGATGGCCATGACCACCCGGAACCTGGATCCAAACCAGGGCCTAAGCGACAAGTTCACGACAGGCGAGCAACCAGGGGTTGCAAACTACCCAAAACGACGACCGGGCGTCCTCGAGATCAT
>DASYNF010000164.1:0-1635 GCA_036008685.1 Actinomadura sp.
GAGGACACACCGCTGAGTGCCGTCATGGCCAGCACCGAGTCGGTGGTGGCGAGGTAGGCAGGGGCAGCCTCGTTCTCGGCCACCAGGCATCCCCCGTAGGAGAGGGAGATGACGTCCGGAGGACCGCCGGGATCGCCGAGCGCGCGGCTGAAGGCGTCGAGCATGCCGCCGCCGCCGGCCGTGGACTGAACCAGCCGCAGCCGGGCTGCGGGGGCTGCCGCCGCTGCGGTCTGCAGATCGAGGGATGTCTCGCTGGAGGCGTTCGCCATCGCCGTGCCGACACCATCGCCTTGAGTCTGCGCAATCGGCGGAGCGGTGTATCCGAAGCATTGCGCCGCCAGGTTCAGGTCGCCCGGTAGCCAACCACCGCCCAGGTCGAGCACGGTGATCACCGGAGTGCCGGACGCTGCGGCGCGGAGCCGGTCGATGCCGTAGGCGGTCTGGATCTGCTGCGGCGCGTAGACCCGGCGCTGCTGCAGCAACGGAGCCAACGGAGCCGAACAGTCGGTCTGGGGCGGGGTGCCGGTGTTGAGCGGCCATGGCACTCCCCCGGTCGTCGGACCGGAGGTGCGGGGTGCGGGGCTTCCCCCGATGCCGGGGTCGTACACCTGCGTGACCGGCAACAGCACGACGGTGCCCGGGGGTTGGAGTGCGGCAGGCAACTGGGCGGGAAGGGCGTAGGTGGTGAACGGATTCGATGCCTTCGCCGGATGTTGTGCAAGCGGAGCTCCCAACGCCGCCATCCACTGCTCCGTCGATCCGCTCACGCGTGCGAACAGTTTGGTTGGATCTGCTGCGAAATTCAGGCCAAGGCCCTTCACCGCATCGGCGGCGGTGTTTATCTGCGCGTCGGTGGCGCCGAACTGGCTCGCGGCAGCGTCCAGGGAGACGAAATGTCGGTAGTTCGGAGATCCGGGCATCGACACGTTGACCGCTGCCTGGGCGAGCGCGGCCGTCTTGCCGGGTAGCGAGAGGTAGAACGTGACCTCGCCGCTCTGGGCGGCCGGCATGAAGACGTTGGGATTCCGCTGCGGCTGCGCGGGGCCGCCGGACGTGCACGCGGAGGTGAGCAGAACCGCCGCGACGAGAGCGGTCAGGGCGGACCTCCCGGCCAGGCGCGTCCGCTGCCCGGCGCCGCCGTTGCCGGGGGTGCGCGGGGTTCCGTTCCTGGTCACCGACGACTCGGCTTTCATCTTCAGCTCACGTACCTTCTCGTTCGAGCTCTCGAAGGCGCGTCCGCTCCGCGATCGACAGCGCCGGTCCCTCGTCGACGTGCTCGACCCGGTACTTGTTCACCCAGTGCCCGAGGGCGCCCTTGTTCACCTGGATCTTGCACGCGATCTCGGCGTGATAGGCGGGACGGCTCGGTCACCGTCTCCACGGCCCGTCTTCGAACTCGGGCGTGAACTTCTTGTGCCGTCTCGCATTGCCACGGCCTGCTGGTCGCCGCACCACGGGCCACCGGTACGGAGGGCACGGCGCCCGCTTCGTGCTGACGTAGTACCTCGAGGCTTGTTCGACCAGCGTGACGTGATGGCTGCAGATCACCTCGAGACGGTCGTCTCCGGGCCGTGGTAGAGCCTGGTCACGGCAGCGATGTCAGCGTCAGCCAGGCCGACGTACGCTGCCTGCTCG
>DASYNF010000165.1:0-26736 GCA_036008685.1 Actinomadura sp.
GACCGGCCGGACTCAGGACCGCACGGCCGCCAGCAGCCCCACGTCGAACTCCGCCGCCGTGATGACATCGTCGCGGGTCGTGCACGCGGACGGGAACAGGTCGACACCGAACGCGCTGGACATCGGTCCGCGCGGCGGTTCGACCACGACCTGGGCGGCCGGGCTGAGGAGGGCGGCCAGCTCGGCGGGGTCTTCGCTCCCGCCGGAGATCACCGCGAACACCTGGCGACGGCCGCCCGGGAACGTGGCCGCGTAGGCCATGAAGTCGCCGGCGAAGCTCTTGCACGGCGGGCATCCCGTGGTGAAGAAGCCGACCAGCGTCTCTCCCCTCAGGTCGGCCGCCGTGACCCGGTCGCCGCCGAAGGCGGCGGCGGAGAAGCCGGAGACCCTGGTCCCGGCCCGTGGCAGCGTCGGGTCGGACTCGCCGTCTCCGGACCGTCCGGCCGGGACGGAGACGGTCAGCGCGTTGAGCCGCCGGACCACGCCGAGCAGCAGGACCAGGTTGACGGCCATGAACACGGTCAGTGTGACGGCGATCGTAGAGGACATCTCAGGAGACCTCACCTGCGGGTTTCGAAGGGATGGGGGGTGCCTCACGATGTGAGGGGGAGAACAACTCGGCGATGTCGTCGAGTCGTGTGACCACGAGGGCGGTCGTGGCGCCGAGCAGCACGGCCAGCGTCGCGTCGGCCGCGGCGAGCGGCCGGTCCGGCTGGACCGGCCCGGCGGCCGCGGCCGCCGCGGCACCGGCGAGTGCGACGTTGCGCAGGATCTGGGCCCTGCCCATGGGCCGGGCCGAGTTGCCGAAACAGCGGCACGGCACCGTCACGCCGTGGTGCCCGACCCACGCGATCGCCGCGGCGAAGAACAGCAGAAGGGCCGCCGCGAGCGCGAGGCCGGCCGGCCCGGTCCATGGCAGCGCGAGCAGGACCACGACCGCGCACTCGGCCCCGACCAGGGTCGCGGCGGCCCGCGGGACGTACGGCGGGGGCACCGCGCCGAGACTTCGCACCCAGCGCGTGAACTCCGCGCGCTCGCCGGCCGTGCGCGTCTTGGCGGCGATCGAGACGACCAGGACCACACCGGTCAGGACCCGGGCGGTGAGGGTCAGGAAGACGGCCATGGGCGACCTCCGTTCGCACCGCCGTGCGGGCGGCGATCAGGTTGCGGGTTCATGCCGGCCACCGAGGTGCCGGGCGAGGAAGGCCTCCGCGGCGGTGTAGAAGGCCAGCGAGTTGCGCTGCTTGGCGAACCCGTGGCCCTCGTCCCCGAAGAGGAGGTATTGGTGCGGGATGCCCCGGGCGCGCAGCTCCGCGACGAGCTGTTCCGCCTCGCCGACCGGCACTCGGGGATCGTTGGCCCCGTAGGCCAGCAGCAGTGGGATCCGGATGTCGTCGACCCGCGACAGTGGCGAGCGCGACCACAGGAACTCGGACTCGGTGTCGGGATCCCCGATCCGCCGTCTCAGCCGGGCGCCGACGGGACCCGCGTGGCCCGGGACCGAGCGGACGAAGGTCAGCAGGTTGACCGGGGCGGCGACCGCCACGGCGCAGCGGAAGACGCCGGGGGTGAAGGCCGCGCCCGCGAGGGCGGCGTATCCGCCGTAGGAGGACCCGTAGACGGCGATCCGGTCCGGGTCGGCGTGGCCTCGGGCGACGACCCACCGCACCGCGTCGATGAGGTCGTCCTGCATCCGGCCGCCCCATTCGTGATCCCCCGCGGTGGCGAAGCTCCGGCCGTAGCCGACCGATCCGCGGTAGTTCACCTCGATCGACAGGTAGCCGCGGTCGGCGAGCCACTGCGGCTCGGCGCGGAACCCCCACACGGCGCGGTCCCACGGTCCGCCGTGCACGTTGAGCACGGCCGGGAGATCGTGCCGCGCGCCGGGCGGGAAGGTCAGGTAGCCGTGGACGGTCAGGCCGTCGCGGGAGGTGAAGGAGAACGGTTCCATCTCCGCCAGGGTCCGCCCGGCCAGCTCCGGCTGGTGGGTGAACAACCGCTCCATCGCCCCGGTGGCCCGGTCGAACAGGAGATATTCGGCCGCGGCGTCGGAGGCGTTGTCCATCACCAGCCAGGTGCCGTTCGTGGCGTCGCGGCCGAGGACGCCGACATCGCCGCGGGTCAGCCGCCGGATCCGTGCGACGTCGCACGCCGACTCGAGGGTGAGCCCCAGCAGATCGGTGCGGTCGTGCCGTACGTAGGCGAGGTCGGCCTGGCCGGTGACCGGGTGCAGGCTCGCGCCGACGACCTCGGCGCCCGGCTCCTCGAGCAGCACCTCCAATGTGCCCGTGACGCCCGACAGCCGCAGCAGCCGGGCCCGGTCGGCCTGCCAGGGTGACAGCAGCAACAGGTCCTTGCCGTCTCCGGTGAAGCCCAGCAGCTCCGTGCCGGCCGCCTCCTCGTAGGGCAGGGTCAGTACGGGCCGCCACGGCCCGTCCGCCTCGGGCCGCATCATCACCGTGAGGCCGCCGTCCGGCTCGGACCGTCGTGCGGCGCGGACGCGCAGATCGGGGTCGGTGAGCCAGCCGGACAGCCCGGCCGGCGTCTCGACCGGCTCGCGCGCGCCGGTCCGTACGTCGACCCGGTAGAGGCCCCTGCGGTCGGCGGACCGGTCGATGAGCTCCACCAGGACCGTGTGGGGGGCCCGTGCCTGCAGGCCGGTGACCTGGGCCCGCAGTCCCGTACCGGGCGTGAGATCGCGGGTGTCTCCGGTCACGAGGTCGACGGCCATCAGGTGGTCCTGCTCGGCCCCGTCACGATCGCTCACGTACAGCAGATGGCGGCCGTCCCGCGCCCAGACGTAGTCGGTGATCGGCTGGCCGTCACCGTCGGCGAGCGGGCGGAAGTCCCGGTCCCGCAGCGTGCCGCACCAGACGCCGAGCCCGTCCTCGCACGCGCCGAGGAACGCCAGGTGGGTGCCGGTGGGGGACAGCGACGGTTCCGCGTGGGCGGGCTCGCCGAACAGGATCCGCCGTGGGATGAGCGGCGCTGAGGTCACGGGTGTCCTTTCATCGATGCCGGCCGGACGCCGGTCAGCGCGCCGGGGGAGCGGCGACGGGGACGTCGACATAGGCCGACGCCTGGGTGCGGAAGAGCCCGGCGTAGTCCTGGCCGAGATCCATGAGCTCCACGTGGGTGCCCTCCTCGGTCACCGCGCCGTCGAGCAGGAACAGGATCCGGTCCGCCTGGCGGACGGTGGAGAAGCGGTGGGAGACGTAGATGGTGCTGCGGCCCTCGGCCAGGGCACGCAGCCGGGTGAAGAGCTCGTGCTCGCTCACCGGGTCGAGCGCGGAGGTGGGCTCGTCGAAGACCAGGATGGGCGCGTCGCGCATGAAGGCACGGCTGAGCGCGATCTTCTGCCACTCGCCGCCGGACAGCTCGACCCCCTGGGCGAACCACTTGCCGAGCCCCGTGTCGTATCCGTTGGGCAGGCCGAGGACGAGGTCGTGCGCCCCGCCCTTCACCGCTGCCGCCTCCACCCGCGCCCGGTCCCGGATGTGGTCATGGTCGCCGAGCCCGATGTTCTCGGTCACGGTCGCCTGGTAGGTGACGTAGTCCTGGAACGTCGCGGAGATGTGCGAGCGGAGCTCGTCGGGGTCGAGGTCCCGGAGGTCGACCCCGTCCAGCAGGATGCGTCCCTCGTCCGGGTCGTACAGCCGGCAGGCCAGCTTGACCAGGGTCGACTTGCCCGCCCCGTTGCGGCCCACGACGGCGAGGGTCCGGCCGGGCGCGAGCTCGAAGCAGACGTCCCGCAGCGCGGGCCGCTCCGCGCCGGGATAACGGAAGGTGACGTGCTCGAAGACGATGTGCCCGCGCACCGGGTCGGGCAGCCGCGCCGGCGCGGCCGGGCGGACGATGGCCGGCCGTCTGGACAACAGCTCGCGCATGTTGTCCAGGTAGAGGTTGTTCTCGTACATGCCGGCCATCTCCTGGAACAGCGTGTGCACGGAGGTCTGCAGCGTCGCCGCGACGGCCGTGTACATCACGAGGTCGCCCAGGGACCGCCGGCCGCTGACCGCCTCCATGGCGATGTAGAGATAGGCGAGCGAGGTGACGAGCGTGGTCAGCGCACTGAGCCCCGTGGTCACCAGGCTGCGTGTGGCGACCTGGCGGCGCAGGCGCCGGTAGAAGACCTGGCCCAGGGCGCGGAAGCGTGAGGTGAAGTACGGCCCGAGCCCGAAGAGCTTGACCTCCTTGGCATAGGTGTCAGTGGTCACGAGCCTGCTCAGGTAGTCCATGCGGCGGCGGATCGGCGACGACCACATCGAGACCAGGAACGCCATCTTGCCGAACCGGGCGTCCGCCAGGAACGCGGGAACGGGCGCGAGCAGTGCGGCGAGGGCGACCCAGGGGTTCAGCGCGATGAGCAGCGCGATCACGCTGCCGAAGGTGATGGCGCTCTGCAAGAGCCCGTAGACGTTCTCGATCATGGTGACGGGCCGCACGGACGCCTCCTCCTGCGCCTGCCGGATGAGGTCGTAGGACCGGGCGTCCTCGAAGAACGACAGCTCCATGCGTGCGGCGTGCTCGATCACGCCGAGCTGGACGTCGTGGGTCACCTGCTGCTGGAGGAGCTCGGTGGCGACCGCGCGCAGCGCGCCCGACATCGCGGTCAGCAGGAAGACGACGAACTGGATCGCGACGATGCCCACGATCGCTCCGGTCGCCGTGGTGTGGAGCGCGAACCCGGCGACCGGGCCGATGACGCCCTCGTCCGGCAGCCCTTCGCCGTGCACGCGCATGGCGTGGGCCACGGCGTTGATGAGCAGCCGCGCTATCACCGCGGTGGCCGCGGGGAAGAGCCCCGCCACGATGGCACCGAGCGCGAGCCCGATGGTCAGCCAGGGACTCGCACGCCACACCATCGAGAGGACCTGGGGGGTCGCTGCGATGGTGCCGACCACGGCCTGCCGCGCCGCGCGCACCCGGCCGCGCAGGTTCGGGCGGTCGCGGTCGCCGCCCGCCGGATCGGCGAACTCCGGGATTTCGGTGATGCCGCTGGTGGGGTCACTCGTCGGTGCGCCCTTGAGATGGAAGTTCGGCATGGGTTCGGCTCCATGGGATGGCGCGCCGGGACGATGTGCGCCGGCCTCGGCTGCTACAGGGGAGAACTGCGGGCCTTGGAGGGACGTGAAGGGTGATGGGCGCCGCCATGGGGACGCCCATCACCCAGTGCAGGGTCAGGACAGCGTGAGGAAGCCCTCCTGGAGCAGCTGGCGGACGAGCACGAGCCGCCCCGCGTCGTCCAGCGATCCCGGGATCTCCGTGCCCGCGAACCGGTCGGCCTTGACCATGAAGGACAGTTCGTCCCCGACGTAGGCCGGCAGGTCGATCCGCTTGCCGTGGAATTCCAGGTGGACCTCTTCGTCGTCCCTGCTGAGCAGCCACTCCAGATCGGGACGCACCCGCAACGGCGTGTGGAGGTCCACGGAGGGTGCCGCCTCCAGGTCCAGGAGGTGGCCCGCGAGCACCGGCTGACGCCGCTGGAACACCCGCCCGACCGATTCGCGGATGACGTCCTTCGGTGAGATCTCCGCCGTGAGCACCTCCAGCAGCCCGCGGAGGTCGGCGGTGGCGCGGGCCCGCAGCTCGTCGCTGTCGGCGAAACCGGCCGGAAGCGCCGTCCGGAACCTGACGTCCTCGTGGAACACCCGGTCGATGGCCGTGCGGACCACGGCGGCCCACACCATCGGGGACACGCCGATCGTGAGGTGCAGTGAGGTCGCGTCGTCGGCCGTCGCGGCATGGACCGTGCCACGAGGGAGATAGACCAGGTCACCGGGGGTGACCGTGAACTCCTGGACCGGCTCTCCCGCGCCCTCCGCCGGCATCGAGAAGTGCTGGTCCTTCAAGGGCAGGGGGGTCTGGGTGGGATAGATCGTCCAGTGCTTCGACCCGTGCAGCTGCAGGACGAAGACATCGTGGTTGTCGTGGTGCGGCGTCAGGCCGCGGGTTCCCGGCGGGGTCAGGTAGACGTTGCCGTGGATCGCGGCGCTGAGCTGAGTGGACAGGCTCCGGCACAGGCCGGCCAGGGGCGCCCACCGCTCGTGCAGGAAGGTGAGGTTGATCGTCGCGCCGGCCCGGTATTCCCGGTAGACGGCCTCCAGCCCGTTGGTCTTGCTCTCCAGGTCGTCCTGGATCAGCTGCGTGACGGAGGTCTCCGCCCCGTCGGCGACCACGCGCAGGTCCCCGTCGTGCAGGCTCGAGGTGGCCAGGATCAGATCGATGTCGGCCAGGGTGAGCAGGCCGGCGTAGAAATCCCGTTCGTCACGCTGTACGACGAGCGGCTGTTTCTCCCAGTAGTGGTCCATGAAGGTGTCGACGGCGATGGGGGCGATGAGTTCGGCGACCCCGGCGGGAGGCCGCGCTCGCGCGGCCTCCCCGATGGTCCCTGTGTACGGGTGATCCATCTCAGATGCAGCTGTCTTCCGGGTCGGAGTTGCACCGGCTGCGCGTGACGCAGCTGTCCGAGGGGTCCGGGTTGCAGATCCGGAACCGCGCCGGGTCGGTCGGGTCACTGTTGCTGATGTTGTACTCCGCCGAGGCGAGCGCGGACCTCACCTTGACCTGTGCGGGATCGAGCGACTTGGCCATAACCGGGCTCCTTTCAGAGAGCATTGGACCGATCTCCAATGGCCTCGCTCAGCCTCAATTATTGCCCGGTATGTGTCAACATTCCGTAATGGTGAAGATGTCCGACATCTTTCCGGTTGTGGCCAGCTTGATCGAGATGACCTGGGTCTTCATGGGGCCTCTCGTTCGATCCGGGTGTCCGGATCCGGACACGGAACCGTGTAACAGACGTGATTTCGTGAGCGCCAGGATTTTCCGGTAAAGTTTCGTAGCCCGGTCGTCCGCGGGTCCGGGTAATGAAACACATCCTTTCGTACGCTCGTATTGGTAAACTCTCCGCGACGAAATAATTAATGGCGGTTAAAAGGCTGGATCGCGTCCTGAATCGGCGGTGCGGTCGTGAATTCGCCGACGGAGTGATCGTCTCGCGGACCCTGTGGGTTCACCGCCCGGCAGGCCGGCCGGCAGCCGGGGGCGGCCGGGTCGCACGGCTCCGGCTCGAGCATCCTCACCGCCTCTCCGTGCTCCCACACGACCCGGTGGTGATCATCGGCCAGCCGTGCCGCCCGCTGCGCCGCCTCGGTCACCATCCGCGCGGCCGCGGCCAGCTCGGCCTCCCATCCGCTCCTCCCCGACGTGTCCCCGCGGTCCCGGCCGGGACCGCGCGTGTCCGGCGCGGGCCCGCCGTCGGTCTCCGGGCCCGGTGGCCCGGCCGCCTCGGGGGTGCCGATGGTGAGACGCATCCGGGTCATCTGCTCGGAGAGCCGAGCCACTCCGAGGAGCAGCCGGTCGCACTCGGTACTGAGCTCCGCCCGCAGCTCGGCGGCGCGGCGCACGGCCTTGGTGGCGCGCCGCCGGGCCCGGTGGGCGGCCTGCCGGCACAGCCGCGAGCAGTAGGTCGGGTGCCGCCCGGTCACCGGGATGGTGAGGGGCTTGGCACAGATTGGGCACGTCGGGTTGTCTCCCATCGGCATCACCTCTGCGTGGATCCTGTGCGCTGTGTCGGCGTACGAGCTGCGGGTCGAAGTGACGTCGGTCGCGGGGCGGTCTCGGGGGGTTCGGGGGACGGTCCGGGAAGGGGCCGGGGGCGGGCCGGTGAGGACGTGTGGTCAGGTGCTGCCGAGAGCCTGGGTGGGGGTGAGGGAGGCGGCCCGCCGGGCCGGGTAGATCCCGGCCGCCGCGCCGATGACGGCCGCGGCCGCGACCCCGCCGAGGACGGCCTCCAGCGGGACGACGAGCGGCCAGCCGCGGACGGCCGCGTAGCCGAGGGTGAGGGCCAGGCCGGCGAGCACTCCGGTGATCCCGCCGAGCAGGGACAGCAGCACGCTCTCGGTGAGGAACTGCGTGCGGACCTGCCCCCGTCCGGCGCCGAGTGCCCGCCGCAGGCCGATCTCCGGGCGCCGCTCCAGGACCGAGATCACCATCGTGTTGGCTACACCGATGCCGCCGACGAGCAGGGCGACGAGGCCGAGCCCGAGGAACAGCCCGTTGAAGGCCGACTTGGCCGCGAGCTGCGCGGCGAGCGCGTCGGACGGCCTGCTGACCTGCACGCTTTCCGGATGCTCCGGGTCGACGGTGTCGGCGAGCACACGGCGCACGTCCTGCACGGCCGAGTCCGCGGACCGTTCGTACACGGTCGTGGGGTGCCCGTCGAACCCGAGCAGCAGCTCGGCCGCGGGCCAGCCGACGAGCGCGGCCCGCTCGATCTCCGGGGACAGGGGGAGCGGGTGCAGGATCCCGGCCACGGTGAACCACTGGCCGCTCAGATACACCTGCTGTCCGGCCTGCGTCACGCCGAGCCGGTCGGCGGCGACCGCGCCGAGCACCGTGACGGGGTAGCGCTGGGTGGCGTCGTTCAGGAACGTCCCGGTCCGCATCCGCCCGCCGAGCGTGGGGAGCAGGTCCAGCCGGGAGGCATGGACCGCGATCCCGTTGGTCTCGACCGTGGGCACCTTGTCGGTGCGCCGGACGGTCGCGCCGGGCACCGTCCCGACGGCGGTGGCGGACCGCACCGACGCGATCCGCGCCACCATGCCCGGTGCGGCCGGGGGCAGCCGGGTCCGCTCGCCGAAGTAGGTGCCGCCGGCCTCCGCGGTCAGCAGGTTGGTGCCGAGGCGACGGATCTGGTCCAGGAGCTGCTGTTCGCTGGAGCGGCTGATGCCGAGTACGGCCACCACGGAGGCGACGCCGATGGCGATGCCGAGAGCCGAGAGGGCCGCGCGTAGCGGCCGGCCGCGCACCCCGGTCATGGCGACCATCGCGAGTTCGCGGAGCGGCAGGTGGGCGGGGGCGGGAAGCGGGCGGGACGGCGCAGCGTCGGTCATGGTCGGCCTCCGTCGTATCGGATCTCGCCGTCGAGGATCTCGACCCGGCGCGGCAGGGCCGCCGCGATCGACTGGTCATGGGTGATGACGATGACGGCCGTCCCCTCGTCGGACAGCCCGCGCAGCAGCCGGAGCACGTCGGCTCCCGAGCCGGTGTCGAGGTTGCCCGTGGGCTCGTCGGCGAAGACCACAGAGGGGCTCGCGACGAGGGCCCGGGCGATGGCGACCCGCTGCTGCTCACCGCCGGAGAGCTCGGCCGGCAGGTGGCCCAGCCGGTGCCCGAGGCCGACCCGCTCGCCCGCCTGCCGGGCGCGGCCGCGCCGTTCGCCGGCCGGCACGCCTTGGTAGAGCAGGCCGGTGGCGATGTTGTCGAGCGCGGACAGGTGCGGGGTGAGGTGGAACCGTTGGAAGACGAAGCCCAGCCACTGCGCGCGGACGGCCGAGATCTGCCGGTCGCCGAGGACGGACAGGTCGTGCCCGAAGACCCGGACGGTGCCGTGGTCCGGCCGGTCCAGCGCCCCCATCAGATGCAGCAGGGTCGACTTGCCGGATCCCGAGGGGCCGACCACCGCCAGCAGGTCGCCGGGCCCGACCGACAGCGACACCTCCCGCAGGGCCCGGACCCCGCCGGGGTAGGTCTTCGAGACGCGCTCGACAGAGATGGCGGCCGTCATGGGCGCGGCACCTCCACCCGCAGGCCCGCGGCCAGACCCGGTCCGCTGACCTCGACCTGCCCGTCGGTGAAGAGCCCCAGCCGGACCGGGACGGTGAGCGGCGTCGCGGCCGTACGCACGACCCGTACGGCGTAGGACTGCGGGCGGACCGCGACGAGGGCGGTCACGGGCACGGCCAGCACCCCCCGGTGGGTCTCACTGGTGAACCCGACGGTCACCGGAGCCCGGTCGAGCCGGCCCGCCACGCCGGGATGGTCCAGCGTCACGCCCACCTCGATGGCGGCGTTCTGCACGGCCTGGCCGGGCGGCGCGGTCGCGGCGGGCGTCGGCTGGGCGCCGGCCTGCGGGGCCGAGGCCACCGCGCCGATGTCCGTCACCCGCCCGGTGGTGCTCCGGCCGCCGGGCAGCTCGACCGAGACCCGAGCGTTCCGTACGGCCAGCCGCTGGCGGTCCACCGGGAGGTTCACGGTGACCAGCCGCCGGGTGCCGCCGGCCCGCAGCACGATGCCCTGAGCCCGCGTGCCCGGAGCGGCCACGACGGTCGTGATCCGCACCGCTCCGGGCTGGACCACGACGTCACCCGCCCGGACGGATCCGGTCCGGGGCACGCCCAGCCGGCGCTGCCAGCGTCGTACCGCGGCGGCGGTCGAAGCGCCGAACCGGCCGTCCGCTCCGACGTCATGGCCCAGGGCCGCCAGGTTGCGCTGCAGGATCTTGACGTCGCTCCCGCGGACGCCGGGGGCGAGCGTCCGCCACAACGGGGCCGCGCCGTACAGGAGCGGGACCGGCCGGCCGTCCGCCCGGTAGGCCGCCTGCCCGCGGCGGATGACCGCTCCGGCGGCCGGCAGCCAGGTCAGCGTCCCACCGTGTCCCACGACGACGTAGGAGCCCGCGTAGCCGAGGGTGCCGTCGATCCGCTGCCGGTCCACCAGATCGGTCCGTACGACCGGCGCTGTCGGCAGCGCCGTCGTGGCGGCCGGCGGGGCGGGGTCCCGCGTGGTGATCACCACGATCACGGTCGTACCGGCCAGGACCACGGCCGTCCCGCCCGCGAGCAGCCGCCACCGCGGACCGAGGGGGACAGGACGCCGCCGGTCCGGGGAGCGCGGCTCCTCGGCCTCCCGTACCGGCGAGTCGGTGAACCCCCGGGCGGTCACGACCCGCCACCGGTGCGCTTGCTCGCCTTGGCGCAGGCGTCGAGGGCCTGCTCAGCCTGTGCCCGGTCGCCCGTGGGCAGGGCGAGCTGCTGACCCGGCTGCGGGTCGGGGACCTCGATGCCACGTATGCGCATACAGCGCGCGATGGAGACGAGCTGGTCGTGTGCCCGCGGGTCGGTGCCGCCCCGCATCTTCGGCGGGATGAGGTCGCGGCACGCCGCTTCGGCCGCCTGCCGGGCCGGGTCCCCGCCGCCCGGCTTGGGGAAGTCGCCGCCCTGGCCGTTGCCCGGGTCCGGAAGGTCGACGCCATGCCGGCGCAGGCACCGCACGTAGTCGAGCGCCTGGTCCTGGGGCGCACGTGAGGGCGTCGCCTCCGCGCCACCCGAGCCCCCGCCGCCGCAGCCCACGAGGGTGAGGGCGGCGATGACCGCGGCGAGCCCGAGTCCGATCCTGCTCATGAGATCCACGCCCTTCTCTCGGTGATTTCCGCGTGCTCTCGTGAAGAGGGCACGGGAACGTGTTTAGTGGGCGGGACGTTTCGCTGGTGTTTCCGTTCCGTCCGGCGGCGCCGGCGCGAAGGGCGCGGGAGGCAACGTGCGCATACTGGTGGTCGAGGACGAGCGCGTGCTCGCCGACTATGTCGCCCGGGCGCTCCGCAAGGAGGCGATGGCCGTCGACGTCGTCTACGACGGCGCGGACGCGTGGGAACGTCTCTCCATCGACGAGTACGACGTGGTCGTCCTCGATCGGGACCTGCCCGGGATCCATGGGGACGAGATCTGCCGGGAGCTGGCCGGGAAGGACATCCGCACCCGCATTCTCATGCTGACCGCGGCCGGGGCGATACGGGAGCGCGTCGCGGGACTGCGGCTCGGCGCCGACGACTACCTCGTCAAACCGTTCGACTTCGAGGAGCTGCTCGCCCGGGTCAACGCCCTCGGCCGCCGGGCGTGGCCCGCGTTGCCCCCGGTCCTGGAGCGGCGCGGGATCGTCCTGGACACCGGCCGCAGGGAGGCGTCGCGCGACGGCCTTCCACTGCCCCTGTCCCGCAAGGAGTTCGCCGTCCTGGAAGTGCTCCTCCAGGCCCAGGGAGCCGTGGTCAGCGCTGAAACGCTGCTGGAACGGGCCTGGGACGTCAACGCCGACCCCTTCACCAGCGCGGTCCGGATCGCGATCAGCAAGTTGCGCGCCAAGCTCGGTGACCCGCCGGTCCTGGAGACCGTCCCGGGCGCCGGATACCGGATCTGATCGATGCGCGCCGTCTCCGCCCTCCCCTCCCTGGCGGTCCGGTGGCCGCGGCCGACCATCCGCGCCCGGCTGGCCGCCGTCTACGGAGGCCTGATCCTGGCCACCGGCTTCGCGCTCCTCACCGTCGTCTACCTGCTGCTCAAGCGCAATATCGACGCCAAGCGCGGGTCCGGCGTGGTGATCAAGCCGGGCAACGGGGTCGGGCAGGGGGACGCCAGGGCATCCGCGCTGGTGAAGGCGCTGGGCGTGACCGCCGAGCAGGCCCACGGCGTGGCCGACGAGACCCGCTATGACACGCTGCACCACCTCCTGGTCGTCTCGGCCATGACGCTGGCGGGCTTCACCGTCCTGGCCTTCGTCCTCGGCTGGTGGCTGGCCGGGCGCGCGCTCGCCCCGGTCCACCGCATCACCGCGGCGGCCCGTGACCTGTCGTGGCGGAGCCTCGACGAGCGCATCCGGCTGCGCGGGCCCGACGACGAGCTCAAGGAGCTCGCCGACACCTTCGACGCCATGCTGGCCCGGCTCGAGAACGCCTTCGAGAGCCAGCGGCGGTTCATCGCCAACGCCTCCCACGAGCTCCGCACGCCCCTCGGCATCCAGCGCGCGGCGATACAGCTCGGGCTGGCCGACCCCTCACCGAGCGAGCTCGACGAGGTGCGCCGGCACCTGATGGACGCCAACCGCCGGAGCGAGCGCATCATCGACGGGCTGCTGACGCTGGCGCAGAGTGACAGCGGGCTGGAGGAGCGCCGGCCCGTCTCGCTGGGTGAGGTCGTACGGGAGGCGGTGGCGGAGCAGGCGGCCACGACGGCGGCCGCGTCGGTGCGGCTCCGGGTGCGCGTCCGGGAGGCCGTGGTGCCGGGGGACCGGGTCCTGCTCGGCCAGCTGGTGGCGAACCTGCTGCGCAACGCGGTCCAGTACAACCACGCCGGCGGGTCCGTCGAGGTGGAGGTACGGGAGGACGGCGAGATCGTCGTCGCCAACACGGGACCCGAGGTGCCCGCGGACCGGGTCGACGCGCTCTTCGAACCCTTCATGCGCCTCCGGCAGAGATCCGTCCGCGCCGGAGGGGACCAGAGCGGCGCCGGTCTCGGCCTGTCCATCGTCCGGTCGATCGCCCGGGTGCACGACGGTGACGCGGTGGCCCGTCCCCGCCCGGGAGGAGGCCTGGAAGTGCGCGTCCGGCTCCAGGCGACGGCGCCGGCGACCCGGTGATCTCACCCGGCCGAAGGGGTCATCCTCCCGCGCCCCGAAGGCGTGAGTCCTCAGGGCCAGGGGGGCCGGTGACGACCGCGACGATCCGGGTGCCCGCCTGGAAGGCCCCCTGTTCGGCCAGTGCGTGGATCCCGTACAGCATCTTGGCCACATAGACCCGCTCCAGCCTGATGCCGTGCCGGTCGGAGAAGCCGTCGGCGAACGCGTCGAGCTCCGGTGTCCTCCTGGCGAAGCCGCCGAAGTGGAAGCCGGGCTCGACGCGCCAGTCGCCGGTCACCCGTCCGTAGGCCTGGCGCTGCAGCTCCGCGACCTCACCGGTGAGGAACTCCCCGCCCTTGAGGGCGGAGAATCCGATGGCCCGCCGGCCCGGCCCCAGCCCCGCGGCGATCCCCGCGAGCGTGCCGCCCGTACCGGAGGGGCAGCAGATCAGGTCGAAGCCGACATCGATCTCGGCGGGCAGTTCGGCGCAGCCGCGCACGGCGGCCGCGTTGCTGCCGCCCTCCGGGATCAGGTAGAAGTCGCCCCATGCGCGACGCAGCCCGGCGATCACCTCGGGATCGGTCTTGCGCCGGTACGTGGCCCGGTCGAGATAGGCCAGGCGCATGCCCTGGCCGGCGGCGTATGCCAGTGAAGGGTTGAGCGGCCGGTGCTCCTCGCCCCGCACGACTCCGATGGTCTCGAGACCGAAGTGCCGCCCGGCCGCGGCCACGGCGCGCAGATGGTTGGAGTAGGCACCGCCGAACGTGAGCAGGGTGTCGTGTCCCTGCTCGGCCGCGGCCGCGAGGTTGTACTTCAGCTTCCGCCACTTGTTGCCCGGCAGCTCCGGATGGATCAGGTCGTCGCGCTTGAGCCACAGCCGCACCCCGGCGTCCGAAAGGCGTTGGTCATGGAGCTCGGACAACGGCGAGGGCAGGCGCAGCCGCAGTGTTCCCCGCCCATGCCGCTCGCTCATGTCCGTGAGCCTCTCACCTGCTCACTTGCCCTCGAACCCGGGCCCATGATCCCCGGCGGGTCATATCGGGGAGGCCAGCCTCCGCAGCGCCTCCGGAAGCTCCCCCTCGTGCACGACGGTCAGGCGGCGGGTCGCCCTGGTGACGGCCACGTACAGGTCCTGACCGCCCTTGGGGGACTGCCGAAGGATCTCGTCGGGGGAGAGGACGACCACCGCGTCGAACTCCAGTCCCTTGGCCCGGGTGACCGTCAGCACGGCGACGGGTGAGTCCAGGGCATCGGCTTCCGCTGCGGCGGAGGTCCGCTCCGCCAGCAGCGCGGCGATCCGGTCCCGCGTGGCATCGGGGGTGAGGACGGCCAGCCGCCCCTCGCCGATCTCGGCGAGCTCCGACTCCACCAGGCGGGGGAGGCCTTCGGGAAGCTCGCCGACGTCCAGCCGCACGGCCCTGGGCGGAGCGCCGCCGGTCCGCACCGACTCGGGCGGTTCCTGCTCCGGCGCGACCGCCTTGAGGACGTCGGCGGCGACCTCCATGATCTCCGCCGGAGTCCGGTAGTTGACGAGTAGGCGCTCCTCGCGCCAGCGGCCCTTGACATAGCGGTCCAGCATGTCGCCCCACGAGCGCGCGCCCGCGGCGGAGCCCGTCTGCGCGATGTCGCCGACCACCGTGAGGGAGCGGGTCGGGATGCGCCGCATGACCGTGCGCCACGCCATGGCGGACAGCTCCTGCGCCTCGTCGACGATGACGTGGCCGTAGGCCCAGTGGCGGTCCCGGGCCGCCCGCTCCGCCGTGGTGGCGCCCGGGCCGGAGTCCCGGTGGCGCTCGGCGAGCGCGCCCACCTCGAGCATCTCGGACTCCGACAGCCCCGTGATGTGGAGGACTCCGAGAGCGTAAAGCTCCTCGTCCGCACGATCCCGCTCGGCCCGGCGCTCCGCCGCCCGTGCCTTCGAGTCGTCCTCGCCGAGCAGCTCGGCCGCCTCGTCCAGGAGCGGAACGTCACCGACCGTCCACGTGGACCCGGCCGGCCGCAGCAGGGCGCGCCGCTCGCCGGAGGACAGCTCGCCGGACGCGGCGGACCGGAGCGTCGCGGTGTCGGTGAACAGCTCGGAGATCAGCCGTTCGGGGGTGAGGATCGGCCACAGCGCGTCGAGCGCGTCCCGTACGGAGCTCTGTCCCCACAGCGCCGCCTTGGCGTAGCGCAGATCCTCCTCGTCCAGTGGACGGTCCAGCTGCCGGGCCTCGTCGAGCGCGAGCGCCGTGAGAGCTTGGTCCACGAAGACCCGGCGTGCCACGTTGTGCGGCCGCTCCAGTGACCGCGCCAGGTCACGGGCGGCCCGGCAGGCGCTCTGGGAGAGATGGAGCGTCGCCTGTTCGACCACGACCTCCACACCACCGCGGATCGACGTGCGGACGTCGATCCGGACCTCGACGTCGTGGTCCGGGGCCCGCTGCCGGTCCAGCACGGCCGCTCTGATCACCTCGATCATCCGCAGGTCGCCCTTCACGACCTCGGCCGCGGGGGCGTCGGAGGCGGTCGCACGCACACCGGGGTGAAGCTCGCCGACCGTGCACATCACCACGTCGGTCTCACCGAGTGAGGGCAGCACCTGGCCGATATAGCGCAGGAACATCGGGTTCGGCCCCACGATGAGGACCCCGCGGCGTTCCAGCGTGGCCCGGTGGGCGTAGAGCAGATAGGCCGCCCGGTGCAGTGCCGCCACGGTCTTGCCGGTCCCCGGGCCGCCCTGGACCACCAGTGCTCCCCGCAGACCCGAGCGGATGACCCGGTCCTGCTCGGTCTGGATGGTGGCGACCACCTCGGCCATCCGGCCCGTACGCCCGCGCCGCAGGGACGCCATGAGCGCGGCCTCGCCGACCAGGGTGCGACGGCCGGTCTCGCTCATCCGGTCCAGGTCCAGCACCTCGTCGTCGATGTCCACCACCGTCCGCTCCCGCGTGTACAGGTGGCGTCGGCGTACGACCGGGCCCGGATCGCGTGGCGTGGCGACGTAGAAGGGACGGGCGGCGGGGGCCCGCCAGTCGATGAGGACCGGCTCGTGCTCCTCGTCGCGCAGCCCGATCCGGCCGATGTAGAGGCTCTTGCCTTCGGCGTCGTCGATGCGGCCGAAGCACAGGCCCCGCCCCACGGCGGACAACCGCGCGAGTCGCCGGGCGTGCTCGTCAGCCGACACCTCGCGTTCGACCCGCGCCTGCCGGGTGCCGCCGGCCTCGCCGGCGGCGTGCACCTCGCGGAGCGCCTGTTCGCTGCGCCGCCGGGCCACGTCCAGCCGCTCGTACAGCATGGAGACGTAACGCCGCTCGGCGCGCAGGGCTTCGGTACGGGGGGTGCCAGATTGACGATCGGCCATCTGAGTGATACACTCCTATTATTAGGTTAGTTGTGACCACTGAGACATAAAAGCTTAACACTTGGCATCCGGCGTAGCTCTTCGCCGGATGCGCCGCTGGCCCCGCGGACATGAGCACGCGTCCCTGTCACGCGGCCCTCGGCGTGAGCGGTGATGGGTCAGCAGCGCTCCCGGGGACGTAGCCCGCTCCGGTCCGGAGACCGGTCGCGGTAGGTCTCCTCGACGAAGGTCACAAGGCGCTCGACGTCCTCGATGGTGGAGACCAGCCCGAGCGAGGCCCGCACGGCCCCACCGGTCGGCAGGCCGAGGACCTTCAGATAGCTGTCCATCGTGCTGACGCCGCGCAGTATCGCCCCCATGAGCGTCTTCGCGGTGACCTCGAAGGCCCCCTCTCCGGCGCCCGGGTTGCAGAAGCATCCGGTCCGTACCGAGATGCGGCGCGCGCTCGAGTCGCGGGCGATGACGCGCTCGTCCACGACCCCGCCCTCGCTGTCCAGGACATTGAACGTCACCGTGCCGCCGCGGCCGTCCGTGCCCACCGGGCCGTAAAACCGGATGAGCGGTGCGCCGTTGCCGTGCCGCAGTCCACTGAGACGGCTGAGCAGCCATCCGGTCAGGCAGGTCACCCGCCGCCGGATGAGGTCCATGCCGATCCCGTCGATCCAGGTGAGCCCGACCTCGACGTCCGGGATGCTCAGGAAGTTCAGCGTGCCGTCCTCGAAGGCGGTCTCGTCCTCGGCGAGCACGTGCCAGTCGCCCATCGAACTCGCCAACTGGATGGTGCCGCCGGCGAACCACGGCCGGCGCAGCCGGGCCAGGGCCTCCCAGCGGGCGAGCAGGCAGCCGACGCCGGTCGGATAGCCGAAGACCTTGTACCAGCTCACCGGGACGAAGTCGGGCCGGATCTCACCGAGGTCCAGCCGGTTGGCGGGCACGTAGGCCGCGGCGTCGAGCAGGACGTCGTAGCCGTGGTCATGGGCCAGCTCGATCCAGCTCAAGGGGTGCTGCACGCCGGTGAAGTTGCTCTGGGCCGGGAAGACGAACAGCCCGCGCCGGCGTCTGCGCCGGTCGAGCTCGACGCGGACGTCCTCGGTGTCCGCGCGGAGTTCCGGCGGCCGGACCGCGACATAACTCGTGGCCGCGCCACGGGCCCGGGCGAACTCGCGGATGCCGTTCACCGAGTTGTGGTTGTCGATCGTCAGCACCAGGCGGGACCCGGGCCGGAACGGGTAGGCCTCGCCGACGAGACGGCACGCGCCGGTCGCGTTGGGCGTGAAGATGACGGCGTATTCGTCGGGAGAGGCGTTGAAGTGCCGGAGGACGGCGGCCCTGGCGCTTTGGACGAGCTCGGTCGAGGCGGCCGACGTCGGGTTGGCGGAGTGCGGGTTGCCGAAGCAGTGGCCGCGCAGCCGCGCGGCGTGCGCCCGCAGCTGCGCGTCGGCGGCGAGGCCCGAACCGGTGTAGTCGAGATAGACGTGGTCCTCGGCGTCCAGATAGCCGTATTCCGTGGCACGAAGATCGTCGAGTCTGCTGGTCTCGGCATATGCCGGGTGGCTTCGCAGGAAATCCGCATACCGGTCGGTCATGAGCGCCCCCGTACCTCAAAAGAAGTCAAGCCCTACCAGGACAATGCATAACCAGCGGATGTCTGGCAAGGGCCGGGCGGCGCTACATTTCCCGACCCGCCCGGTGGCGGGCCATCACCGGTCGTCCCCGTGGTCCTCCGGGCCGCGCAGCGATCCGACCGCCCGCTGATAGCTCGCCACGGCCGCGCTCGCCTGCCGGAGGTCGCAGGGGGCCTGCCAGAGGAGTTCGTGGGCCTGTCGCCACAGGTCGGTCAGCGAGGCGTCCTGGGCGTGGCCGAGCCGGGCGGCCTTGGCCCGGGAGGCCTCGAGCCGGCCGCGCAGCTCGTTGCGCCGGCCGAGCAGCCCGGTGAGGTCGCGGAGCGCGTCGTTGACCCTGTGCAACGCGTCCGCGGCGGCGCGTTCGAGGTCCGTCATCCGCGCGGCCAGGTCGGTCCACCGGCCGGCCTCGCGCAGTTCGGCCAGCGCCGTCATCCGATCGCCGAGGGACGCCGCCGGCCGGGGGATCTCCGGCACCGCGGAGACGGTGATCCTCCGCAGCACGTGTTCGCGGGCCCGAAGAGCCTCGCACTCCAGTTGCCGCACACGCTCGATGGAGGTGGCGGCGCCCGCGACGCGCTCCTCGTACTCGCCCTGGATCCGGACCGCGGCCTCGAGCACCCCGTGTCGCCGCGCCAGGTCACCGGCCAGCAGGTCAAGGGGGGCGGTGTCCGTACGCCCCTCCGTGGTGAGCGACAGGGGATCGGCGAGCACGGCCTTGCGCACCTCCGTCAGCCGCGCGCCGATCCCGGCCAGGTCCGGATCCTCCGACCGCAGCGTTCTGAGGAGGTCACGCGTCTGCCGCCAGGTCCCTTCGATCTCGTCGAGCCGGGGCAGGAGCGCCGACCAGGCCGCGTCGGCGCTCGCGACCGTGTCCTCCACCTCTGTGTAGTCCTCACTCATCCGGGCCAGGGTCTCGTCGAGGGTGAGCCGCTCACCGGCCGGGCCGAGGAGGGTGTGCCGTTCCAGCCCGGGCTCCTCGCCGACCGGCTCCACCGAGGGGCCGGTGAGCAGCCATGTCAGCTCTTCCAGGTCCGCCCGGCTGGGGCGTACGTGCCGGCTGCGGAATCGCTCCGCGCGGTCGAGGACATGCCGGTAGGCGTCGAACATCCCCCACAGCGCGGCGATGCGCGCGCGTGCCTCCTCCCACCGGCGCCGGGTCCGCCCGCGGAGCTTGGCTCCGTTGAGCAGCCGGTAGCCGTGATGCTTCTCCAGGTCGAAGAGGGCCGTGGCGATGCGATCCTTGTCGGCACGCAGGCGCATGAGGGCGTGCTCGGCCCCCTCATGACTCATCGGTGGCCTGCCCGCGTCGCTCAACCCCGGTCCCCGTCCCTCTCCGCCTCTCGCCCACCGGAGGGGTGCATTACAGGATGAGTTCCCTGCCCCAGAACCAGTGTGATCCTTGGCCCGTTGTTCCCACAAGCTCTGTACCCACAAGCTCAGAGCCGACCGGGGCATGGCCACAGAGGTATTGGCTGACAAAGTTTGACATCTGTCAGCTGTTAGGCGAGGGTCATGGGGTCGCTTCGAGGAGGAGAACCTGATGAACACGCGCACCCTCGGCTCCACCGGTCCGGCCGTCTCCGCGATCGGGCTCGGTCTCATGGGGATGTCCGACTTCTACGGCCCGGCCGACGAGGCCGAGTCCATCGCCACCGTGCACGCCGCGCTCGATGCCGGCATCACCCTGCTGGACACCGGCGACTTCTATGGTTCCGGCCACAACGAAATGCTCGCGCGCGAAGCGCTCAAGGGTCGTGACCGTGAGCGCGTGCTGCTCAGCGTCAAGTTCGGCGCCCTGCGCGATCCGGCCGGCGGATTCATCGGTTTCGACGCCCGGCCCGTGGCGGTGAAGAACGCGCTCGCCCAGACCCTGCGCAGGCTGGGCACCGATCACGTGGACATCTACCGGCCGGCCAGGCTCGACCCGTCGGTGCCCATCGAGGACACCGTCGGTGCCATCGCCGAGATGGTCCAGGCCGGATATGTCCGTCATATCGGGCTGTCGGAGGTCGGAGCGGACACCCTCCGCCGGGCGCACGCCGTGCATCCCATCACCGACCTCCAGATCGAATACTCGCTGATCTCCCGGGGCGTCGAGGACGCGATCCTGCCGGCCGCCCGCGAGCTCGGCATCGCCATCACCGCCTATGGAGTGCTGTCCCGGGGGCTGATCAGCGGCCACTGGTCCAAGGAGCGCCCGACGGCCCCGTCGGACTTCCGCGGGCACAGCCCTCGGTTCGCCTCCGGCAATCTCGGTCACAACCTGTCCTTGGTGGACGAGCTGCGGGACATCGCCGACGCCAAGGGCGTGACGGTCGCGCAGGTGGCGATCGCGTGGGTCCTCTCCCGGGGCGCCGACATCGTGCCGCTGGTGGGCGCGCGCCGGCGCGACCGTCTGAGCGAGTCCCTCGGCGCTCTGGAGACCCGGCTCACCTCCGCGGACCTGGAGGCCATCGACCGGGCCGTACCCTCCGGTGCCGTCGCGGGCGACCGCTATGACCCCGGGCAGATGGCCATGCTGGACAGCGAGCG
Source organism: Actinomadura sp. (assembly GCA_036008685.1). Lineage (GTDB taxonomy): Bacteria > Actinomycetota > Actinomycetes > Streptosporangiales > Streptosporangiaceae > Actinomadura_C. The sequence goes on from DASYNF010000165.1 coordinate 20,668, forward strand.
CGGCAGATGAGCAGGCCGGCGCTCACGGCGGAACGCATCCTCGAGGCGGCGGAGGAGATCCTCCGCCGCTTCGGCCCGGACAAGGCCACGGTCCTTGATGTGGCGCGCGCCCTCGGAGTGAGCCATGGCAGCGTCTACCGGCACTTTCCGACCAAGGCGGCGCTGCGCGACGCGGTGACCCGGCACTGGCTGGAACGGGTGTCCGCGCCGTTGGAGGCCGTGGCCGCCGGCGCAGCGCCGCCGGCGCAGCGCCTGCGCGACTGGCTGTGGCGGCTCAGCGACACGAAGCGGACCATGGCTCGCGAGGACCCGGAGCTGTTCGCGACCTATCGGCGGCTCGCCGGCGGTGCCCGGAACGTGGTCGACTCGCACGAGGCCACCCTGGCCGGGCAGCTTGCCCGGATCATCGCCGACGGCGTCGCGTGTGGTGAGTTCACCGTGCACGACCCGGTCCGGGCGGGATGGGCGGTGTTCCGTGCCACCGCGCGCTTCCACCACCCGGCCCACGCCGCCGAGTGGACGGATCCGGAAATGGACGCGGCGTTCGAGGACGTCTGCGCCCTTGTACTGCGCGGGCTCGGCCCGGCCGGTCATCCAATGTGATCCGGCGGGCTCCGGACCGGTGACGTCACGTGCTCCGCATGATCAGATGTGACCAGGGACGATCTGAGCACAGGGGGAGGCGTCGGATGCCGGATCGGATGCTACCCGCGGACCTGCCGCCCGGACGGTGGGTGCTCGCCGACGGCGGCTACCACTCCCACGCGGCCGAGGAACCGGTGATGTGGGTCAGTGACGAACCGGTGATCGACGCCGCTCCGCAATGGTCGAGGTTGTACGCCCGGCATCCGGTCACCGGGCTCTACCCACTGCTGCTGGGCTCCGCGCCCGGTGACCCGGACCGGCCATGGCATGCCGGTGAGCTGATGCCCTTCCCCGCCTCCATGATCGATGACGTGGATGTGGAAGGGCTCCTCCGGCGTTCCTGGAAGCTCCAGGTGCCGGGCCGGCCATGGCCGGGGCTCGCGCCGGCGACGCCGCGCCGCCACGACCCGGGCATCGCCGCCCGCGCCGTCGCCGCGCTCTGCGCCGCACCGGGCGGACGTGGCCGCAGATGGCTCCTCGGACTCGTGCCGGCGAGGCGAGGCGCTGACGCGCTCTCGGTCTGCGGCTGGTCGGGGCCGGTGAACCGGCATCTCCACATCCTCGAGATCTCGGCGGTCGTCCGGTCGTGGGAGGAGAGGCTCGGCGCACGCGTGGTGGCCGTCGGCTTCGACACCCTGGACCTGTCCTTCGGCGGGCCTCCCGCCACGAAGGAGCAGGCCCGCGCCTTCGCGGCCGAGCTGATCGCCTTCTGCCCGATCGGATTCGCGGGCTACAGCCTCACCGACCTCGTGGACGGCATCGCCCTGCCGGACGGCAGCGTCGCCGGTTCGATCGTCGCCCAGACGCACATGGCGTTCTGGTGGGGCTGAGCTTCGCTCCGCTCACGCATCCGCCGGGGGGTGGCGCGTTCAGGGGGTGGTGAACCCCGCGTTCATGGCGAGGCTCAGTTCGTGTTCCGACAGCCGGTCGCCCTCGACCGTGCCGACGATCCGTCCGCGCTGGAAGACGACGACGCGATCGCAGAGGTCGACCAGCTCGGCCAGGTCGGTCGAAGAGACGACGACTATCCTTCCGTCTCGCGCGAGACCCCTGATGAGCCGGTGCATCTCCGTACGCGCCCCGACGTCCACCCCGCGGGTCGGGTCGTCCAGGACCACCACGGCCGGATCCGCGTCCAGCCACTTCGCGAACAGGACCTTCTGCTGGTTGCCGCCGGACAGGTCCCCGACCGGGCGGTGCGCGTCGCCCTTGACCCGCAGCCGGTCCAGGTGCGCGCGGGTCCGGCCGACGAGGACGCGGCGGCGTGGCATCACCCCGCCGCGTCCCTGCCCGAGCCAGCTCACCGCGGTGGTGTTCTCCCAGAGCGACTTCTCCAGCATGAGCCCGCGGCCCTTGCGGTCTCCCGAGATGTAGGCGACCCCGGCGGCGACCGCCTGGCGCTGCGACCGCGGGACCACGCCGCCGGGCAGCCGTACGGTCCCCGCCCCGGGCCGGGCGCGCCCGCACACCAGGTCGAGTACGGCCAGGTGTCCGGCGCCCTGCAGGCCCGCCAGCCCGACGATCTCGCCTCCGGCGGCGGTGAGCGACACCTCCCGCAGCCGGCCGGGCACGCTCACCGCCGTGAGGGTGAGCGAGGGGCCGCCGGGCACCGCACGGGACCGCCGGTCCGGGCGGCCCGTGTCCCGGACGGCCTCGCCGAGCATCGCGGTCACGAGCGTGTCGAGGCCGAGGCCGGCGGTGGCCGCTCCGGGGAGCACGACCCGGCCGTCCCGCAGCACGCTGACCCGGTCGGCCACGCGCATGACCTCTTCCAGGAAATGCGAGATGTAGAGGACCGCGAGCCCGCGGTCCACGAGCCTGCGCGTCGTCTCCGCCAGCCGGTCCGCCGCCTCCCGCGGCAGCGCGGACGTGGGCTCGTCCAGGATCAGGACCCGGGGCTCCTGGAGCAGGGCGCGGCAGATCTCCAGGAGCTGCCGGTCGGCCAGGGACAGCGTCCCGGCCCGGGCATGGAGCGGCACGTCCAGGCCGAGGCCGGCGAGCACCGGTCGCGCGAGCCGCCGCATCTCCCGGGCGCTCACCAGGCCCAGCCGGCCGGGCCCGCCGTAGGGGAACAGGTTCTCCAGGACCGTGAGGTCCCCGAACGTCATGAGCTCCTGCGACACGATGGCGATCCCGTGCGCCGCGGCCTGACGGGCGTCGGAGAAGTGGACCGGCCTGCCGTCGAGCTCGATCGTGCCGGCGTCGGGCCGTACGACCCCCGAGATCATTTTGACCAGGGTCGACTTGCCGGCGCCGTTCTCGCCCACGAGGGCGTGCACCTGGCCGCGCTCGACGGTGATGCCGGCGCCGTCCAGGGCGGCGACGCCGCCGTAGTGCTTCGCGAGATCGCGCGCCACGAGCATGTCAGCGGGCCTCCTCGAGCGGACGCAGGTTCGCGCCGGCGTCGCCGAGGAGCTTGTCGATCTGCGGCTTGTACCAGGTGAAGGCGTTCTGCGTGGATCTCTGACGCTGGATGATCTGGTCGACGTTGCTCTGGTCCACCACCAGGCCGGGCGTCTTGAACCAGCCCTTGGAGAGCCTGCCGTCCTTCTCGCGCACCGCCTTGATCAGGAGGGCCGTGGAGACATAGCCCTTGAGGAAGTGCCCCGGATCGATGGTGACGAAGTTCGTGCCCTTCTTCACGGCCTCGAGGCTCTTCGGGTCGATGTCGAAGCCGGCGGTGAGGTACTTCCCGCCCTCCTGGAGCTTGATCTTGGAGAGGTTGTAGCTGTCGGCGTCCCCGACGCCGAGGAAGGCCAGGCTCCCGCTGTTGGCGTGGACCTGCGACTGCCAGGCGCTGTAGTTCTGCGCCGGGTCGCTGTAGGTCTGGAACGGGCCGAGGACCCGGATGCCGGGGGCCAGCCTGGCCAGGGTGTCCTTGACCCCCTTGGCCCGGCTGTCGAGCACCGGCGCCCCGGGATTGGGCACGCCGATGACGACGGTCCCCTTGGCGTCGGCGCCGAGCTTCTTCACCGTCCGCTCGGCGAGCAGCCCGCCGAGCTCGTAGTTGTCGTTGCCGACGTAGAACGTGACCTTGCTGCCGTCGGTGGGGGCGGTGTCGAGCGCGACGATCGGAATTCCCCTGTCGACCGCCTGGGCGGCCGGCCGGGTGAAGATCGGTGGGTCGAGGTTCTCCAGCACGATCCCGTCCGGATGGGTCACCGTGAGGTTCTGGAAGAGCTGCTGCTCGGCGGGTCCGTCGGTGTTGGGCGGCCCCACGACCTTGAAGTCGACGTTGCCGGCGTGCTCGGCCGCCGAGGTCGCGCCCTCGTACATCTCCCGGGCGAAGTTGAGGCTGTAGTTGGCGACGGCGATCCCCATCTTGAGGCGCTTCGGTCCCGGCCCCGGCGCGTCGCCCCCGCCGCAGCCCGCCGCCGACAGCCCCAGTCCGAGGGTGAGCAGTCCGGCCAGCGCGGGCCGCCACCGTGGGCGATGGTTCATCGGGACCTCCAGGTACGCAGTCGGCGGATCAGCGGAGCGGCGCCCACCGCGAGGAGGATCACGCCTCCGGTCGCGAACGTCGTCCAGTTGATGGGGATCTGGAAGAACACCAGCGCCGCGGTCACCACGCTGAGGATGAGGCAGCCGACGGCGGCGCCCACGACCGAGCCGCTTCCGCCCTTGAGCGGGGTGCCGCCGATGATCGCGGCGGCGATGGCGGTCAGCTCGTAGCCCTGGCCGATCGTCGGGTCGCCCGCGATGAAGAAGGCCAGGGCGAGCACGGCGGCCACCCCGGCCATGAGGCCGGACAGCGCGAGGGCGGCGATGCGGGTGCCCGCGATCGGAAGGCCGCTGAACTCCGCGGCCTCCGGGTTGGAGCCGATGGCCCGCACCCGCGCGCCGAACCTCGTACGGCCGAACAGCACGGCCAGCGCCGCGACCACCGCCGCGAAGACCCACAGGGCCGTCGGGACACCGGCGAGGTTCCCGCCGAGGACGGTGAAGAAGGCGTCGCCCTGCGGCAGATCGGTGATCTGCCTGCCCTCGCCGAGGGCGAGGCCGACACCGCGGAAGAGCATCGCCGTCGCCAGCGTCACGATGAACGACGGCAGCCGCAGATAGGTCGTCACGGCCCCGTTGACCGCACCGAGGAAGGCCGACAGCAGCAGGACGGCGAGGACGGCCGTCCAGGTCCCGAAGCCGTCTCTGATCAACAGCGCTCCGACCACGACGCACATGGCGTACATCCCGCCGACCGACAGGTCGATCTCGCGCATGGCCATGGCGAAGACCATGCCGCAGGCCATGAGCCCGACGTAGACGGCGTTGTGCCCGGTCGACAGCAGGTTTCCGGTCTGCAGGAACTCGGGGTGGAAGAGGCCCACTCCGGCGACGAGCAGCACCAGGACGGCGATCACGCCCGTCTCGTCCCGAATCAGCCTGCGGCGCCATGGCGGCGTCCGCGCCGGCACCTTGGGGGGACGGGGCGGATCGGTCACCGCGGTGGGCGGCACGGAGTTGGCCATCCGGCTCCTCGGGTTCCTCCCCTGGGGTGGGGTCTGGTGAGCATGGGGCCGAACCGGCACGCCGACAAGGCCGCCGTTTCGGTGAGTGGAATCGGGCTCTTGCCGGCATGACACCGCCTGACCCAGGCTGCCGGGCATGAACAGCGCAGCGGATGCCGGGGGGCGGGTCGCGATCGTCACGGGCGCGGCGAGCGGGCTCGGCCAGGAGTTCAGCGTCGGGCTGGCCGCACGCGGCCATCGCGTCGCGGGCCTCGACATCGCCGACCAGTCCGAGACGGCGGGACGGATCGCCGCGGCGGCGCCCGGGGGCGGGTTCCTCCCGGTGCGCGCCGACGTCACCGATCCCGCCTCCGTGGCGGCCGCGGTCGCCGAGGTCGTCGACCACCACGGCGCGCTGCACATCGTCGTCAACAACGCCGGGACCTACCCGCCGATCGAGTTCGAGGACACGACGCTCCAGGACTGGCACCGGATCATGCGGCTGAACCTCGACGGGCCGTTCATCGTCACCCGGGCGGCGCTTCCCCACCTCAAGGCCGCGGGCTGGGGCCGGGTGGTCAACATCTCCTCGGCCGTGGTCTTCCTCGGCCCGCCGGACCTGGTGGCCTACACCACCTCCAAGGCCGGCCTCGTGGGATTCACCCGGGCCCTCGCCACCGCGGTCGGCGATCATGGGATCACCGTCAACGCGATCGCCCCCGGCCTCACCCGCACCGAGACCGCCATCCGCAGCACGGGCGCGGACGGCGGTTTCGAGCGCGTCCGCGGCCTGCAGGTGGTCCCGCGGACCGAGGTGCCCGCGGATCTCGTGTCGACGCTGCTGTACGTCTGCGACGAGGGGAGCGGTTTCCTCACCGGGCAGACCATCAACGTCGACGGCGGGTCGGCGAGACACTGAGTGCTCCGGTGATGCGGGAGAAGAGCCGTGGCCATGGCTCCCCCCGGTGGTGGGGGGGGG
>DASYNF010000166.1:0-34520 GCA_036008685.1 Actinomadura sp.
ATCCACCGCGCCGGCTCACACCGCCGCCCCAGACCCCGCAGGCAAGCCGCTCTTTCCAGAGCAACCCTTCTACCTTACCAGGTTCCCAGCCCCTGTCAAGAGCCCCGGACGAACCGAAACCAGACAGCAACCTGAACCTGACTCCACCGTAACCCTTTAGGCACGCACAAGCGAACCAGAGGAGTCTCTTCGGTGGTTCCCCCGGGGCCGGCCGCCTGTCGGCGTCCCGCTCCCCCGTGGGGCATGTAGAACATTAGATCCGTTGCGGATCAACGTCAAATCGGAGCTGCCGGCTCTTGAAGAACCTGGTCAGCACCGCTGTCTGTTCTGACATATGCCCACTGGCCACCGACCGAACCTCGTCGTACGAAGATTCTCCCGGCCGGTGAACCGGGGCCCGTGCCCTGACGGGCACTCGAACCGACCTTGGGCTCGAACCGACCTTGGGACAGAAGCCCAGGTCATCGTTGTCCGAGCACGTAAGTACACAACCACGAGCGGACCGCGGATATTCCGCCGGCCACGCCGGTGAACGGGACCCGCGCCCGGACACGCCGAGCGCCCGCCCATCAACCCGGACGGGCACTCGAACCGACCTTGGGGCAGAGGCCACCAGGTCACCCTGATCCGAGCACGTCAGTCCACAACCACCCGTACGCCCCCGATATTCCGCTTGCCACGCCGCAGGACCAGGAACCGGCCATGCAGGAGGTCGTCGACGGCCGGGACGGCCTCTTCGGACTCGACCTTGATGTTGTTGAGGTAGGCGCCGCCCTGGGCGACCGTCCGCCTTGCCTCGGACTTGCTCTTGCACAGCCCCGTGGCCGCCAGGAGATCGATCACGGTGGGGAGTTCGCCCGGGGGCACGGAGGTCTGTGGCACCTCGGCCAGCGCGGCCTCCAGCGTCCGCTCGTCCAGCTCCTCGAGCGAGCCCTGGCCGAACAGGGCGCGGGACGCCGCGATGACCCGCGCGCACTCGTCGGCGCCGTGCACGAGCGTGGTGAGCTCCTCGGCGAGCGCGCGCTGCCCGGCGCGGGCGGCCGGCCGCTCGGCGGTCTGCTTCTCCAGCTCCTCGATGTCCTCTCGGGACCTGAAGCTGAAGGTCCTGAGCAGCTTGCCGACCTCGACGTCCTCGACGTTGAACCAGTACTGGAAGAAGGCGTACGGCGTCGTGAGATCGGGGTCCAACCAGATGGCGCCGCCGGCCGTCTTGCCGTACTTGGTCCCGTCGGGCTTGGTCAGCAGCGGCGTGGCCAGCGCGTGCACATGCGTGCCCGTCACGCGCCGGATGAGGTCCACACCGGCGGTGAGGTTGCCCCACTGGTCGCTGCCCCCGCTCTGCAGCGCACAGCCGTACCGCCGGTGCAGCTCGAGGTAGTCCATGGCCTGCAGCAGCTGGTAGCTGAACTCGGTGTAGCTGATCCCGTCCTCGAGGCGCGCCGCCACCACTTCCTTCGCGAGCATCCGGTTGACCGGGAAGTGCTTGCCGATGTCGCGCAGGAAGTCCACTGCGGACATGGGCCCGGCCCAGTCGAGGTTGTTCACGACCCGGGCGGCCGAGGTCCCTTCGAAGGACAGGAACCGGGAGACCTGGCTCTTGATCCGCTCGACCCATCCCCCCACCACGTCGGTGGAGTTGAGCTGGCGCTCCGCCGACCGGCCGCTCGGGTCTCCGATCAGCCCGGTGGCGCCGCCGACCAGGGCCAGTGGCAGGTGGCCGGCGTCCTGGAACCGGCGCATGGTCAGCAGCTGCACGAGATTACCCACGTGCAGGCTCGGCGCGGTGGGGTCGAATCCGCAGTAGTAGGTGACCGGTCCCGCGGCGAGGGCTGCGCGCAGTGTCTCCTCATCGGTGGTGAGGGCCACCAGCCCCCGCCACTGCAGCTCATCGACGATGTCGGTCACGTTCTTCCTCGTCTTCCGTTCGCGGTCGGTCTCAGATACCAGCTTGCCCGACCCGGACGTGGTCGCGGTAACGACCGACCCCCGTGGCCGGGGTCAACGGCCGGTCCCGTAGCCGGAACCGGCCTCATCCGCGAGTGGGTGAGGTGTCGCGGCGCTTCGGGACGTGCCGGCGGTACGGGGACACGCTCGGCTCCCCGTCGATCCAGAAACGCCAGGGCACGTCCTTGGCGCCGTTGACGCCCGTACGTGGTCCGGTGCGCACCAGCGACGGGTCGACCGTCTCCCCCGCCATGATCCGCAGTGGACCGGCGGGGTCGCACACGTCCGCGCCGTTCAGGTCGCGATCGATGGCGAGCGCCTGACAGAGCCGTGCCGGCCCCCGGGTGAGATCCCGGGCCGAGGAGCGCGGCCGCCGGGACCTCGCGAGGTCACCGCCGGTCACGATCTCACCCGCCCGCAGGAGCACGGCCGAGGCGGTCCCCTCCTCCTGGCACACCAGATTGACGCAGAAGTGCATGCCGTACGTGAAGTAAACGTAGGCGTGGCCGGGTGGCCCGAACATCACCGCGGTCCGCTCCGTGGGCCCCCGGTAGGCGTGCGAGGCCGGGTCCAGAGGTCCCGCGTAGGCCTCGACCTCGGTGAGGCGCACCGCCACCTCGCCGGCCGGTGTGCGATGGGCGAAAACGCACCCGAGCAGATCGGGAGCGACTTCTTCGGCCGGCCGGTCGAAGAAGTCGCGGGGCAGGACATCGGTGGTCACGGCCTCCATGACCGACGCTCCTTCTCCCGTCCCTGGCCCGTGACCAGCCCCCCGGCACGCCTGGTGATCAGGATTCCGACGCCCACGCCGCCTGCTCGTTGGCGAGCGCCCGCAGCGAGTCGAGCTGGTCCCTGACCCGCTCCGGCGCGGTGCCGCCATGGGCCTTGCGGGAGGCCAGCGCCCCGGGCACGTTGAGCACCTCGCGCACGTCCGGGGTCAGATGTGGCGAGACCTTGGCCAGCTCCTCGTCGGTCAGGTCGTCGAAGTCCTTGTCATGGACCTGGCACCACACCACCAGGTGCCCGACCACCTCATGGGCGTCGCGGAACACGACCCCTCGCCGTACGAGCAGCTCCGCCAGGTCGGTCGCGAGCGCGAATCCCTGAGGCGCGAGGGCCTCGAGCCGCTCAGTGTTCACCCGCATGGTGGCGATGAGACCGGACACGGCCGGCAGGACGAGCAGCAACGTGTCGACGGCGTCGAACACCGGCTCCTTGTCCTCCTGCAGGTCCCGGTTGTAGGTCAGCGGAAGGCCCTTGAGCGTGGTCAGCAGGCTGACCAGGTTGCCGATGAGACGGCCGGCCTTGCCCCGGGCCAGCTCCCCGACGTCGGGGTTCTTCTTCTGCGGCATGATCGACGACCCGGTGGCGTAGGTGTCGTCCATCTCGATCCAGCGGAACTCCTGAGAGGCCCAGAGCACGATCTCCTCGCCGAGTCGCGACAGGTGCACACCGATCAGCGCGGCGGCGAACAGGAACTCCGCCGCGAAGTCCCGGTCGCTGACGGCGTCCATGGAGTTGGGCGAGGCGCTGTCGAACCCGAGTTCCGCGGCCACGGCCTCCGGGTCGAGGGGCAGGGACGAGCCCGCCAGCGCGCCGGCGCCGAGCGGGGAGACCGCGGCGCGCTTGTCCCAGTCGCGCAGCCGGTCGATGTCACGGGACAGTGCGTGGACGTGGGCGAGGAGCTGGTGGGAGAAGAGCACCGGCTGGGCGTGCTGCAGGTGAGTCATGCCGGGAGCCGCGACGCCGTTGTTGTGCTCGGCTTGGGCGATCAGCGCCGTCTCGAGCTCGACGAGCCGCGACACGATCTGACGCACATGATCGCGCATATAGAGCCGCAGGTCGGTGGCGACCTGATCGTTGCGGCTCCGGCCGGCCCGGAGCTTGCCGCCGAGGGTGCCCAGCCGTTCCAGCAGGCCGCGTTCCAGCGCGGTGTGCACATCCTCGTCGGCGACGGTCGGCCGGAACTCCCCGGACCGGCAGGCCCGCTCGAGATCATCCAGCGCGTCGATCATCCTGGTGAGCTCGTCATCGGTGAGCAACCCCGCGCGGTTCAGGACCCGCGCGTGTGCCCGGGACGCCATGAGGTCGTACGGGGCGAGCCGCCAGTCGAACTGCACGCTCACCGAGAGCCGGGCGAGCGCCTCCGATGGGCCCCCCTCGAACCGGCCACCCCACAACCGCGTCGGTGCCTTGGTCACTCTGCTCCTCTTCTCCTCAGCATGTACAGGTTCACCACGTACAGCGTGCCTCATCGGATGCGTGTTCGTGCCCTGCACATCTCCGATGGCCCGGCCGGTGTTCCAACGGGAACATGAGCGCGGGACCGTGCTCATCGAGTCGCGATCCGGCGGTCATGCTCTCACGCGGGGCCCCCGGCCGGGGTCAGCCGAGCTTCCGATCACGCTCGGCGGCGATTTTGCTCGGCAGGCTCCACAGCTCCACGAAGCCCTTGGCCAGGCTCTGGTCGAACGCGTCGCCGGTGTCGTACGTAGCGAGATCGTAGTCGTACAGCGAGGCCTCGCTGCGCCGGCCCGTCACGACCGCGCGGCCACCGTGCAGGGTCAGCCGCACATCTCCGGACACCCGCTCCTGCGAGGACGCGATGAAGGCGTCCAGCGAGTCCTTCAGCGGTGAGAACCACAGGCCGTCGTAGACGAGCTCGCCCCAGCGCTGGTCCACCTGGCGCTTGAACCGGGCGAGGTCGCGCTCGACGGTGACGTTCTCCAGCTCCTGGTGGGCCGCGATGAGGGCGATCGCGGCGGGGGCCTCGTAGACCTCACGGGACTTGATGCCGACGAGCCGATCCTCGACCATGTCGAGCCGTCCGACGCCCTGGGCGCCCGCCCGGCGGTTCAGCTCGGAGATGATCTGGTACGGGGTGTGCGCCCGGCCGTCGATCGCGGTCGGCACCCCGGAGGTGAAGGTCAGGACGAGCTCGTCGGCCTCCCGGGGCACCGCGGGGTCGGCCGTGTAGTCGTAGAGGTCCTCGATGGGACCGTTCCAGATGTCCTCGAGGAAGCCCGTCTCGACCGCGCGCCCCCACAGGTTCTGGTCGATGGAGTAGGGCGACTTCGAGGTGACGTCGATCGGCAGGCCCTTCTCCTCGGCGAAGGCGATGGCCTTGTCACGGGTCCAGGCATAGTCCCTGGCCGGGGCGATGACCTTCAGCTCGGGGTTGAGCGCCGCCAGCCCGGCTTCGAACCGGACCTGGTCGTTGCCCTTCCCGGTGCAGCCGTGCGACACCGTCGTCCCGCCGAACTCCGCGGCCGCCGCGGCGAGGTGCTTGACGATCAGCGGCCTCGACAGCGCCGACACGAGCGGGTAACGGTCCATGTACAAGGCGTTGGCGCGCAGCGCCGGGACGCAGAAGTCCGCCGCGAACTCCTCCTTGGCGTCGACCACGACGGCCTCGGCGGCACCACAGTCCAGGGCCCGCTTGCGGATGGCCTCGAGGTCCTCGCCGCCCTGGCCCACGTCGACGGCCACCGCGATGACCTCCGCTCCGGTCGCCTCGGCGATGAAAGGGATCGCCACCGAGGTGTCGAGGCCACCGGAATATGCGAGTACGACGCGCTCGCTCATGTCTTTCTCCTAGCTCACAGGAACGTGTGGGTTCAGTGAATCCAAGTGAATCCAGGTGCCGGGGGCGCGAGGCCCCTAGGGTCGTCGCTCCGCCGTCTCGACCGCACCGGGCTTCTCGGTGAGCCGCAGGAGCGCGGCGGCGACGTGCGCGCCACCGTCCGGATCACGTGAGATCACCAGGATGGAGTCGTCGCCCGCGACCGTGCCGAGGATCGACGGCCACTCGGCGTGATCGATGGCCGAGGCGAGGAAGTGCGCCGCCCCCGGCGGAGTCCGCACGATCACGAGGTTGGCCGACGCCTCCGCGGACACCAGCAGCTCCTGAGCCAGGCGGGTGAGCCTCGTGACGAACGTCTCGGCCGAGCCCGTACGGGCGAGCGGGATGCGGTCGCCGCCCTCTCCGGGCACCGCGTAGATCAGGCTGCCGTCGTCGGCGCGCAGCTTCACCGCGCCGATCTCCACGAGGTCTCTGGACAGGGTGGCCTGGGTGACCCCGACGCCGGCGTCGCCGAGCAGCTTGGCCAGCTCGCCCTGGGAATGGACCGGCCGCCGGTTGAGCAGATCGACGATGCGCGCGTGCCGGGCCGCCTTCGTCATGGGCGTGGTCATCATCGTGCCTCCGGTCCGGCCGGGTCGACGCGGCCGAGCAGCCACGCCAGCAGCGCCTTCTGGGCGTGCAGGCGGTTCTCCGCCTCATCCCAGACCCTGCTGCGGGGCCCGTCCATCACCGACGCGGCGATCTCCTTGCCGCGATAGGCCGGCAGGCAGTGCAGCACGATGACCTCGGGCGCCGCCAGCGCGACCTTGTCCTCGTCGATGGCGTACGGCTCGTACACCGAGAGGTCCTTGGCCTCCTGGCCCATGGAGACCCAGGTGTCGGTGACGAGGACGTCCGCGCCCTCGGCCGCCCCCTTGGCGTCGGTGGTGAGGGCCACGGAGCCACCGGTCCGCGCGGCGATCTCCCTGGCACGGTCCGCGATGGCGGGATCCGGCCCCTGCCCGGCCGGAGCCGCGATCCGCACGTGCATGCCCGCGGTGGCGCCGCCCAGCAGGTAGGAGTGCGCCATGTTGTTGGCGCCGTCCCCGAAGTAGGACAGGGTCAGACCGGCCGTGCGGCCCCGGGCCTCCCGCACGGTCTGCAGGTCGGCGAGGATCTGACAGGGGTGGAACAGGTCGGTGAGGGCGTTGACCACCGGGACCGAGCTCGCCGCGGCCATCGCCTCGACGCGATCCTGGCCGTAGGTGCGCCACACGATCGCGGCGACCTGCCGTTCCAGGAACCGCGCGGTGTCCTCGACGGACTCGCCCCGGCCGAGCTGGCTGTTCTGCGTATCCACGATCAGGGGGTTGCCGCCGAGCTCGGCGATACCGACGGCGAACGAGACACGGGTGCGGGTGGAGTGCTTGTCGAAGAGCACGGCGACCGTCCGCGGGCCCTCGAGCGGCCGGTGTCCGAACCGGTCGCGCTTCATCTCGTCGGCGAGGTCCAGCACCTCGGCCTGCTCGGCCGGGGTGAGGTCGTCGTCACGGAGAAAGTGGCGGGGCATCGGGTTCACGCCTCTCTGGTCGCTTGGTCGAGGATCGCGGGAAACGCGTCGACGAAGGACTGCGCGTCCTCGACGCCGAGGATCAGCGGCGGAGCCAGCCGTACGGCATCCGGCTGCACGGCGTTGACCAGGAACCCCGAGCGCCGCGCCGCCTCCTCGACCGCTCCGGCGGCCGGGCCGGTCAGCACGGCGGCGAGCCACAGCCCCCGGCCGCGGACGCCCGCCAGCAGCGGGTGCCGGACCGCGGCGAGCCCGGTCGCGAGCAGCTCGCCCACCTTGGTCACGTGGGCGAGCAGGTCCTCGCGCTCGATGGTGTCCAGCACCGCGGTGGCCGCCGCGGCGGCCACCGGGTTGCCGCCGAAAGTGCTGCCGTGGTCGCCCTTGGCGAAGATCTCACCGGCCGGGCCGAGGCCCACACAGGCACCGATCGGCAGTCCGCCGCCGAGTCCCTTGGCCAAGGTCAGGACATCGGGGAGCACGCCCTCGTGCTGGTGGGCGAACCAGGCTCCGGTGCGGCCGATCCCCGACTGGATCTCATCCAACACGAGCAGCGCACCCGTGGCGTCGCAGATCCGCCGCGCCGCCGCGAAGTAGCCCTCCGGCGCCGGGACGACGCCGGCCTCGCCCTGCGCGGGCTCCAGGAAGACCGCCGCGCAGTCCTCGGTGACGGCCTCCTGCAGGGCCTGCGCGTCCCCGTACGGGACGAAGCGCACGTCGAGGCCGTACGGCCCGAACGGCTCGCGGACGGAGGTCTTGCCGGTGATCGACAGCGCGCCCATGGTCCGGCCGTGGAAGCCGTTCTCCGCGGCGACGACATGGCTCCGGCCATTGGCCTTGGCGTACTTGATCGCGAGTTTCAGCGCGCACTCGTTCGCCTCGGTGCCGCTGTTGCTCAGGAAGACCTTGCCCGCCGCCGGCGTCGTGGCCGAACCCGAGAGAGGGTCCCCCGGGTCGCCGAGCAGGCGCAGAAGGCGCTCGGCCAGCAGCACCTCGGGCTCGTGCACGAAGAGGTTGGACGTGTGCGCCAGCGTGGTGACCTGCCGCGACACCGCTTCGGTGAGCGCGGGATGCCCATGGCCGAGCGAGCTCACCGCGATGCCCGCGATGAGGTCGAGGTATTCGTTGCCGTCGGTGTCCCACACGCGGCATCCCTCGCCCCGGGTCAGCACCACGGGGGGCACGCCGTAGTTGGGCATGAACGCCGCCTCGAACCTCGCCCGGAGCTCCCGGGATCCGTCGGCGCTCATGAGGGCACCACCATCGTTCCGATCCCTTCGTCGGTGAAGACCTCGAGCAACAGCGAGTGCGGCACCCGGCCGTCCAGTACGTGGGCCTGTGGCACCCCGCCCCGCACGGAGTGCAGGCAGGCCTCCATCTTCGGCACCATCCCCGCCGACAGCCCCGGAAGGAGCGTGGCCAGCTCGTCAGTGGTGAGCCGGTCGATGACCTCGTCGCTGGCCGGCCAGTCGGCGTACAACCCCTCGACGTCGGTCAGCACGATCAGCTTGGAGGCGTCGAGGGCGACGGCCAGTGCGGCGGCGACGGTGTCGGCGTTGACGTTGTAGATCTCCCCGTCGTCACCGCGGGCGACACTGGAGATCACCGGAATCCGGCCGTCGCCGAGCAGGCTGTGCACCGCGCCGACCTCGACCTCGACGATCTCGCCTACCTGACCGATGTCGACGGGCTCCCCGTCGACCATCGCCGGCTTGCGCTCGGCGGTGAAGAGGTTGGCGTCCTCGCCGGACATGCCGACCGCGAACGGGCCGTGCCGGTTGATCAGTCCGACGACGTCCCGGTTGACCTGGCCGACGAGCACCATCCGGACGACCTCCATCGCCTCGGGCGTGGTGACCCGCAGGCCGGCCGTGAAGCTGGACTCGATGCCGTGCCGGGCCAGCGCCTCGTTGATCTGCGGGCCACCACCGTGGACGATCACCGGCCGGAGCCCCGCGTAGCGCAGGAACACGATGTCCTCGGCGAAAGCGTGCCGCAGGGCCTCGTCGGCCATGGCGTGCCCGCCGTACTTGATCACGATCGTCCGGCCGTGGAAGCGCTCCAGCCAGGGCAGCGCCTCGATCAGAATGGCCGCCTTGCTCAGCGCGTGACCGCGTTTGGTGCTCATGTCGAGTAGGCCGAGTTCTCGTGGACGTATTCCGCCGTGAGGTCGGTCGTCCAGATCGTGGCCGCGTGGGCGCCCGCCGACAGGTCGACCGTGATCGTCACGTCCCGCGGGCGCAGGTCGACCTTGGACCGGTCGTCTCCGACCGAGCCGCTGCGGCACACCCACACTCCGTTGATCGCCACATGCAGCTCGTCGGGGTCGAAGGCCGCGTCGGTGGTCCCGACCGCGGCCAGGACCCGGCCCCAGTTGGGGTCCTCCCCGTGGATCGCGCACTTGAGCAGGTTGTTGCGGGCCACGGAGCGCCCGACCGTCACCGCGTCCAGGTCGCTGGCGGCGCCGACGACCTCGATGGCGATGGCCTTGGACGCCCCCTCGGCGTCGACCAGGAGCTGCCTGGTCAGGTCGGCGCAGATGTCGGTGAGGACGGCGGTCAGCTCCTCCTCGGCCGGCGTCACCCCACTGGCTCCGCTGGCGAGCAGCAGCACCGAGTCGTTGGTGGACAGGCACCCGTCGGCGTCGAGCCGGTCGAAGGTGACCGCCGTGGCCGCGCGCAGCGCCCGGTCCAGGACGTCCGGATGCACGTCGGCGTCGGTGGTGAGGACGCACAGCATCGTGGCCAGCGCGGGCGCGAGCATCCCCGCCCCCTTGGCCATCCCGCCGACCGTGTAACCCTCCGCGCGGCGAAAAGCGATCTTGCCGACGGTGTCCGTCGTACGGATGGCGTCCGCGGCCGCGAGCCCCCCGTCGCCGCGCGACAACTGGGCCGCGGCCTCGTCGATGCCACTGAGGATCTTGTCGATCGGCAGCCGCTCGCCGATGAGTCCGGTGGAGCAGACCGCCACCTCACCGGCGGAGTCGTCGAGGAGCCCCGCGAGTTTCTCGGCCATCGCGTGCGCGTCCTGGAACCCCGCGGGCCCCGTGCACGCGTTGGCGCCGCCCGAGTTGAGCACGACCGCCCGCAGCCGGCCGCCCTTGATCACCTGCTCGGACCACAGCACCGGGGCGGCCTTGACGCGGTTGCGGGTGAACACCGCCGCGGCGGCCCGGGAGGGTCCGTCGTTGACCACGAGGGCGAGATCGCGGGCCCCGCCGTCCTTGACACCGGCGCTGACGCCGGCGGCACGGAACCCGAGGGGTGCTGTGACACTCATGTGCTTCTCCGTCCCATCCGCCGCTTCGGCGGGTTCGAACCATCGGCCCGGCCCTTCGTCACCCGGAGGTCCCTCATGGGGCGACTCCGATGGTGGTGAGGCCGAGTTCTTCCGGCAGGCCGAGGGCGAGGTTGGCGCTCTGCACGGCGCCGCCGGCGGTGCCCTTGGTCAGGTTGTCCATGGCCGCCACGGCGATGATGCGGCCGGCCCGTTCGTCCAGAGCGACCTGGACCAGCGCCGTGTTGGCGCCCAGGGTCATCGCGGTCGCGGGCCATCGGCCCTCGGGGAGCAGATCGGCGAACGGTTCCTCTGCATAGGCGGCCTCGTAGGCCTGGCGCAGCGTCTCCGGCGAAAGACCCGGGCGGGCCTTGGCCGTGCAGGTGGCGAGGATGCCGCGGCTCATCGGCGCCAGGGTCGGCGTGAACGACACGGTGACGGGCTCGCCGGCCACCGCGCTCAGGTTCTGGACCATCTCCGGCGTGTGACGGTGGACCCCGCCGGCCCCATAGGCGCTCATCGAGCCCATGACCTCGCTGCCGAGCAGGTGCGTCTTCGCGGACCGGCCCGCGCCCGAGGTTCCGGACGCCCCGACCACCACCGCGTCGGGTTCGGCGAGCCCGGCGGCGTAGGCGGGGAACAGCGCGAGCGTCGCGACCGTGGGATAGCAGCCGGGGACCGCGATCCGCCTGGCCGCACGCAGCCGGTCCCGGTTGCCGGGCAGCTCGGGCAGGCCGTACGGCCAGGTCCCCGCGTGCGGCGAGCCGTAGAAGTGCTCCCAGTCGGCCGGGTCCTCGAGCCGGAAGTCGGCGCCGCAGTCGAGCACCAGGACGTCCTCCCCGAGGCCCGTGGCCAACGGCCCGGACTGCCCGTGCGGGAGGGCCAGGAACACGACGTCGTGGCCGGCGAGCGTCTCCGGTGTGGTCTCCGCCAGCACCCGGTCGCGCAAGGGGCGCAGTTGCGGGTGATGTGCCCCCAGTTCGGTGCCGGCGCTGGTGCCCGCCGTGAGCGTGCCGATCTCGAACCTCGGATGTCCCGCGAGGATGCGCAGCAGTTCACCGCCCGCATATCCGCTCGCGCCCGCGACCGCCACCCGGAGTCCCACGTCAGCTCAGCACCTCTCACTCGCTGTTGAGTAAGAGTATGCATTGGTCTGGATGAATATCCAAACACGTGACCCGGGTTTCTCAGCATGCGGACATCCTGTAAGGGCCGGAACGCGGACAACCGCACGATCACGCACGTGATCTTCGGCGTGATCGTGCGGTCGCCCGCGGAGGGTGGCCCGGGTCAGGCGCGCAGGACGGCTCCGGTGCGCCGGGCCGCCTCGGCCACGGCGGCGTCGCGCGCGGCGCTCGCCTCCTCGGCCGTGAGGGTACGGTCGGAGGCGCGGAAACGCAGCGTGTAGGCCAGGGACTTGCACCCTTCCGCAACCTGCTCGCCGGTGTAGACGTCGAAGAGCCGGATGGACTCCAGGAGCTCTCCGGCCCCCTCGCGCAGACCCGCCTCGACGTCCGCGGCCGGCACGGCCTCGTCGACGGCCAGTGCCACATCCTGGGTGGCGACCGGATAGCCCGGCACGTGCGGGGCCCGGATCGTGCCGGCGACCCCCAGCCGGCCGAGGTCGAGCTCCATGGCACAGGTCCGCGGTGGCAGTCCGTACGCCTGGATCACCCGGGGATGGAGCTCACCGGCGTGCCCGATGAGCTCCTCGCCGGCGTAGAGGGCCGCGCACCGGCCCGGGTGCCAGGGAGCGTGCCGGTCGGCGCGGACGGCCGGCTCGACCCCGGCCTCACGGGCCACCATCCGGACGGCCTCGATCGCGTCCGCCCAGTCGGCCGGGCGTCCCGGGCCCCACCAGCCGGCCGGTTCACGGTGTCCGGCGAGCACCGCGCCGATCCGCAGCGGCTGATCGGGCAGGGCCGCCTCGATGGAGGCGATCTCCTCGGCGGTCGGGCCCCGGTCGACCGGCAGCCGCGGAGGCTTGGGGGCGTTGAGCCGCGGACGATAGACCACGCCCATCTCGAAGAGCGCGACGTCGGAGAACCCGCGGCCGGCGTTGCGGGCCAGGGCCCTGAGCAGCCCCGGCAGAAGCGTCGTCCGCAGCAGGGGCTCGTCCTCCGACAGCGGGTTGGCCAGCCGGAGCGCGTGCCGACGCGGATCGTCGGCCGGCAGCTGCAGTGCGTCGCCGTCCTGCTCCCCCACGAAGGGGAAGTTCAGCACCTCGACATAGCCCGCCTCCGCGAGCGCACGGCCGACCCGGCGACGCAGCCGCTGAGCCGGCGTCAGCCCGCGGCCGGCCACCGAACGCGGCGGCCGGGCCGGGATGTTCTCATAGCCCTCGAGCCGGATGACCTCCTCGGCGAGGTCGCTGGGATCGGTGAGGTCGGGGCGCCAGGTCGGCGGGGTCACGGTGAGCACGTCCTCCCCCGCGACCTGGCAGCCGACCTCCTCCAGCCGGCGGACCACGGTGGCCCGGCCGTAGGCCATGCCCGCGATCCGGTCCGGGTGATCGGCCGGCATCGTGACCGTGACCGGCTCGACGGGAACCCGCTCGTGCGTGACCCCGGGCGCGATCTCGGCACCGCCGAGCTCGGCCAGCATCCGGGCCGCCCGGGCCGAGGCCCGCAGCGGCAGCTCCCGGTCCACGCCCCGCTCGAAGCGGTAGGACGCCTCGCTGTGCAGCCTGTGCCGGCGTGACATCCGGGCGACCCCGGTGGGAGAGAAGTGGGCCGCCTCGATCACCATGTCGGTGGAATCGCCGTCGATCTCGGTCCGCAGCCCGCCCATGGTCCCGGCCATCGAGATCGGACCGGAGTCATCGGTGATCAGGATGTCGTCGGGATGCAGCTCGCGCACCACGTGATCGAGGGTCTCCAGCCGCTCACCCGGCTCGGCGCGGCGGACGACGATCGGACCGTTGAGCTTGGCCCGGTCGAAGGCGTGCAGCGGCTGGCCCATTTCCAGCATGACGTAGTTGGTCACGTCCACGGCCGGCGAGACCGGCCGCATGCCGCACAGCCGCAGCCGCCGGCGCAGCCACATCGGGCTCACCGCCGACGGATCGAAGCCGCGCACCTCCCGCAGGACGAAGCGGTCGCACGCGGCCGGGTCGGCGATCCCCGCGGGGTGGGCGGTGGCCTCGCCGTCCGGGAGCGGCTCGATGCCGGCGGGGTCCCGGAACCGCACCGCGAAGGCCGTCGCCACCTCACGGGCGATGCCGCGGATCGAGGCGGTGTAACCCCGGTCCGGGGTGACGGCGACGTGGAGCACGTCCTCGCGCAGCCCCAGCAACCCGACGGCGTCCTGTCCGGGCTCCGTGCCGATCCCCGCGGGCAGCACCAGGATGCCGCCGTGATCGTCTCCCATGCCGAGCTCCGGCTCGGAACAGATCATGCCCGCCGACATCCGGCCATAGGTCTTGCGTGCGCCGATCTCGAAGCCACCCGGCAGCACACCGCCCGGCAGGATGACGACCACCAGGTCACCGGCGGCGAAGTTGGTGGCGCCGCAGACGATGCTCTGGGGCTCTCCCGTGCCATTGGCCGGGCCGACGTCCACCTGGCAGTGGCGGATCGGCTTCTTGAATCCGGTGAGCTCCTCGATCTCGAGGACCCGGCCGACCACGAGCGGTCCGGTGAGGTCGGCGCCGAGCTCTTCGACGCTTTCGACCTCCAGTCCCGCGGCGATCAGCCGGTCGGCCACCTCCCGCGCGCCGACCCCCTCGGGCAGGTCGACGTGCTCACGCAGCCACGAAAGCGGGACCCGCATCAGATCTCCATCCCGAACGGGAGGGCGAACCGCACGTCACCCTCGACCATGTCGTGCATGTCCTCCACACCGTGCCGGAACATCAGCGAGCGCTCGACGCCGAGCCCGAAGGCCCAGCCGCTGTAGCGGTCCGGATCGATCCCGGCCGCCACGAGCACGCGCGGATTGACCATGCCGCAGCCGCCGAGCTCGATCCATCCCTCCGACCGGCAGGTCCGGCAGGGCTCGCCGCCGGCCTCGACGGAGACGCCCCGGCAGACGAAACACTGCATGTCGACCTCGGCCGACGGCTCGGTGAACGGGAAGTAGTAGGGCCGGAACCTGGTCTTCAGGCCGGCACCGAACATGCCCGTGACGAACGCGTCGATGGCGCCGCGCAGGTCGGCCATGCTGATGCCCTCGTCGACGACCAGACCTTCCATCTGGTGGAACACGGGGCTGTGCGTGGCGTCCAGCTCGTCGGTGCGGAAGGTCTTGCCCGTGCAGACCACGTAGACAGGGAGCTCACGGGTCAGCAGCGCGCGGATCTGCACCGGGGAGGTGTGAGTGCGCAGCACCAGGCCGGAGTCCTCGGACTCCACGAAGAAGGTGTCCTGCATCTCCCGCGCCGGGTGGGCCGGCGGGAAGTTGAGCGCGTCGAAGTTGAACCACTCCGCCTCGACCTCGGGCCCCTCGGCGATCTCGAACCCCATGGAGACGAAGACGTCGGCCATCCGCTCCTGGACCAGGGTCAGCGGGTGCCGCGCGCCGCGCGGAGCGCGGTCCCACGGCAGGGTGACGTCGACGGCCTCCTCGACGAGCACGCGCTGGTCGCGCTCCTCCTCGAGCTCGGACTGCCGGCTCTTGAGCGCCTCGGTGACCTCCCTTCGGGCGCCGCCGACGCGCTTGCCGGCCTCGGCCTTGGCGTGCGGTGGCAGAGCGCCGATCTCGCGGTTGGCCAGGGCCAGCGGAGCCTGGTCCCCCGCGTGCGCGAGCCGGATCCGTTTGAGCTCGTCGAGATCGCCGGCGGCGGCGATGGCGCTGATCGCCTCGTCCCGCATCCGGGCCACCTCGTCCGGGTGGAGTGAGCTGACCTCGACAGGGTCATATGACTTGTTCGGTGCAGACATGGTGATTTCGGTCCTCGGCCGCTCGTTGCGTTCATGGGCCCTGGAGGGCGGACTCGACCGCCCGCGACCCCACGGTCACGAACTGATGGGGAAAGGGTATCCGCACTGCCCGCGCAGAGCTCAGTGGTAGTCCGGAGCGCCCGCGGGCAGGGTAAATCGAAATTCCGCGCCACCGCCGGGCGCGCGCTGCACGGTGATCGCGCCGCCGTGCGCCTCCACCAGGCCCTTCACGATGTAGAGTCCGAGCCCGGTGCCGCTGCGCCGGTTGGCCTGGCCCCGCCAGAACTGCCGGAAGACCCGCTTGGCCGCCTCGGGTGGGATGCCCTCACCCTCATCGCGCACGGACACGGAGGCTCCGTCCTCACCCGCGCCCGGCTCGACCATGATCGTGACGGTCCCGGCGCCATGGCGGACGGCGTTCTCGAGCAGGTTGCCGAGGATCTGGTCGATCTTGTCCGGGTCGAGCCACATCTCTGGGAGCCTGCCCCGGACCTCGAGCCGGAAACGGTCCTCGGCCTCTCCCGCGGCGACACGGCCGGCCACGGCCTTGCGAGCCTCCGCGGCAAGGTCCACGACCTGGCGGCGTATCTCCAGCCGGCCCGCCTCGATGCGGGACACGTCGAGCAGCTCGGTGATCAGCCTGGTGACGCGGTCGGCGTCGGCGTTGACCGTCTCGAGCATGACGCGCTTCTGATCATCGTTGAAACGGTGCCACTTGGCGAGCAGTGTCGCGGTGAACCCCTTGACGCTCGTCAGCGGGGAGCGCAGCTCGTGCGCGACGGTGGAGACCAGATCCGCCCGGTCGCGCTCCTGGCGGGCACGCCGGGCGGCGTCGCGCAGGCACACGATGAAGCCCTCGACCCGGCCGCCCCGGCCGCGCTGGTAGGCGGCCGTGACCAGCAGTTCCGTGCCGCACGGCAGATACAGCGAGACCTCGGGGTGCCGGGTGCGGGTCGCCAGACCCATGTAGGGGTCCAGGCACTTCCACCAGTCCCTGCCCTCGGCGTCGCAGAGCGGAAGCACGTCCCGGAAGTCCCGGCCGAGCGCCTCGGCGGCCGCGACCTGGGTCAGCCGGACGGCGCTGCGGTTGAAGACCGTCACCCGTGCCTCGGAGTCGGCGACCAGCAGCCCGTCCGGGAGCTCATCGGGGTAGAACAGGCCGGAGGGCGCGTGCGGCGAATCCGCTCCGCCCACAGCAGCCTCCCCCACCCAGAGTCCGGTCCCCGACTGCGAAGCCCACGGTCCCGCGATCCTCACGGTCACGGGATCGGGCTCGCCGAGGAGACTCTATAGGGCCGCCGCGGGTCGAGGGGACCCGGAAACCTCATGGGCGCATGGCTTTGCGGACAGCCCGCCACGACGACGGACCCCACCGGCAAGCCCCCCGGACGCGAGCGGGGTCCCGGCCTGACCGCACCGGCTCACGCGGCGCGCTCGCCGGTCAGCGCAGGGGTGAGGTCGCGGAGCCCTGAGCCTGCCGGACGGCGCCCTCGACACTGTCGTGCAGGGCGAACAGGCGGTCGAGGCCGGTGATGTGAAAGATCCGGCGTTGCGCCGGACGCACACGGGCCAGCCGCAGGTCGCCGCCTCGCTCGCGCAGCCGGTTCCGCACGGCCACCAGGGCCCCCAGACCGGTGGCGTCACAGAAGCGGACCTGTGCGAAATCGACCACGATCTGCCCGAAACCCGCTTCGGCGAGTCCGAGAAGCCGGGTTCGCAGCGTTTCAGCGGTCCGCAGATCTATCTCTCCGGCAACCTCGGCCACGACCATCTGCCGGTGCCGGCCGCTCACGGTGACCGCCAAGGTCACCTCGCCACGGTTCCCGTGACTGCAGACGAGGTCCCGTCGGCGTCGGCGCGTCACCGCGCCGGCTTTACTGTTGTCGACCATCGCTGTCCCCGTTCGTCGCGGCGCCATCACCGCTCCCATCAACACCCTAAGCATCCGTTGAGACGCGTAAATCGGTCTCGGGGTTGGTTCACGCTCCTCCTTGCGGATGACACTGTGAACAGAGGGTCGCGTGCCAAGAAAACCTGCGCATTCATCCTTACAGATCGGGATGACGCGATATCAGTGTTTCACGACCGCATACCGCCGTGGATTCGTCATCGCCGCATCCGGTTTCCGGCGCCGGACGCCGGGATCGGCCGGCCACCGTGTCCGGGAGATGACCGGCGACACCCACGGCCGGCCGCGCCGGCGTGTTCCTGTCGCTCAGGACGCCCGATCCCCCGGGGGGATCGGGCTCACCGTCGCGGCCGTGGCCGCCCGGCGCCGCCCCTCACTCGGAACCGTCGCCGGCGGGGCGCCGCTGAGCCCGGGCGGAGGAGTAGAGGCAGACGGCCGCCGCGGTGGCGAGGTTGAGGCTCTCGGCGCGGCCGTAGATCGGAACGCGGACCACCTCGTCGGCCTGCGCGAGGAGGTCATCGGGCAGGCCCCATGCCTCGTTGCCGAAGACCCAGGCGGTCGGGCGCGCCAGCAGCCCGTCGTCGATCGCGTCGTCGAGGGTGCGCTTACCCGCCCCGTCGGCGGCGAGAACCCTGAGCCCGGCGCCCTTCAGGGCCGGGACGAGTGTCTCGAACCTCGGGCCGACGACGACCGGGAGGTGGAAGGTCGACCCCGCGGCCGCGCGCACGCACTTGCCGTTGTAGGGGTCGACCGAGGCGTCAGTGAAGATCACCGACTCTGAGCCGGCCGCGTCCGCGGTGCGCAGCACCGTGCCCGCGTTACCGGGATCGCGCACGTGGGCGAGCACCGTGACCAGCCGGGGGGCCGGGTCCAGCACGGAGGCGAGCGGTACGTCGACGAACTCGCACACGGCCAGCAGCCCCTGCGGGGTCACGGTCTGCGCGAGCTCGGACATGACCTCTCCGCTGACCCGGAGCACGGGGACACCCGCGGACTCCGCCAGGCGGACCAGGTCGGCGTAACGAGTCTCGGCCTCGGCCGTGGTGAACAACTCGGCCAGGCCGCCCGGGATCGCCAGAGCCTCCCGTACGGCCTGCGGCCCTTCGGCCAGAAAGCGCCTGTCCCTGCTGCGGAAGGCCCGTTTGGCGAGCCGCCGAGCCGCCTTCACCCGCGGTGAGCGGAGAGAGGTCAGCTCGGGGCCCGCCATCAACGACACCGTCTCCCGCTCAGGCTGCTTCGCTGCTGTCTTCGGCCGTCTCGGCCGGCAGCGCGTCCTTGGCGAGCACGACCAGGGCCGCGAACGCCTCGGCGTCGTTGACCGCCAGCTCGGCGAGCATGCGGCGGTCGACGTCGATCTCGGCCGCCTTCAGGCCCTGGATGAGCCGGTTGTAGGTCATCCCGTTGGCGCGGGCCGCAGCGTTGATCCGCTGAATCCACAGCCGCCGGAACTGGCCCTTACGATCCTTGCGGTCCCGGTAGGCGTAGGTCATCGAGTGGAGCATCTGCTCCTTGGCCTTGCGGTACAGACGCGACCGCTGACCTCGGTAACCACTCGCCCGCTCCAGGACGACCCGGCGCTTCTTGGCGGCGTTGACCGCCCGCTTCACGCGTGCCACGTTTCAAACTCCCTCGTGGGGGCCGGTGCCTTGTCGGCTTCCGGCCGGTCGTACAACTGCTGACTGGGTTACTTGCGGAGCAACTTCTTGATCTTCTTGGCGTCGCCCTCGGACAGCACGACCTCGTTCTTGAGTCGGCGAGTCCGCCACGACGGCTTGTGCTCGTTGTAGTGGGCGCGGCCGGCGCGGCGGCGCATCACCTTGCCGGAGCCGGTCAAGCGAAACCGTTTCTTGGCACCGCTGTGGGTCTTCGTCTTCGGCATGGTCGCCGTGTCTCCCTCGTGCTCTCCCCCCGCCGAACGCGGGGGCTTACCTTGTCCGGACACTTCGCCATGAACGCGGCGACGTGCCAGGTCAGGCGCAGTGTGCATGCGTTATCACCCTGCCGGGCAGGGTCTGAGATCGGCCTCCGGCTAGGAGCTCGGCTCGGTCTCCGAGTTCTGCGGGTGGCTCGCGGCGCGCTCGGCCTTGGCTTCGGCGCGCTCGGCCTTGGCTTCGGCCTTGGCTTCGGCCTTCTTCCTGTGCGGGCCGATCACCATGATCATATTCCGGCCGTCCTGCTTGGGACGCGACTCGACGAAGCCGAGTTCCTCGACGTCGTCCGCCAGCCGCTGCAGAAGGCGGAAACCCAGCTCCGGACGGGACTGCTCACGGCCACGGAACATGATCGTGACCTTGACCTTGTCGCCCGCCTTGAGGAACCGCACCACGTGACCCTTCTTGGTCTCGTAGTCGTGCGGATCGATCTTCGGCCGGAGCTTGATCTCCTTGATGATCGTATGCGCCTGGTTCTTACGCGCCTCACGCGCCTTCATCGCGGACTCGTACTTGAACTTGCCATAGTCCATGAGCTTGGCCACGGGGGGCCGTGCCGTCGGAGCGACCTCAACGAGATCGAGATCCGACTCGCGGGCAAGTTCGAGTGCCTTGGCGATGGGGACGATGCCCACCTGTTCGCCGTTCGGGCCGACGAGCCGGACCTCGGGCACGCGAATGCGGTCGTTGATACGCGGTTCGGCGCTGATGGGACCTCCTTGGGGCGTAAGGCGTAGGAAATATGTATCTACGACCGGTCGTACCCCGGGCCCTCAAAAGAAAAGCCCCGCACGACTCCCGCGCGAGGCCACCACTGGTCACCTCGACGGCAACAGCCGACGAGGGGGCGACACACGCGTGGAAGCGCGTGTCGCCGGACCGATACCCACCGGCCTTGTGGCCGGTCAGGTGGGAGGTGGCCTCCACTTGAGCGCCCGGAGCGAGTCCCCGGGCCGGTCAGCGACTAAGGGTATCAGCTCCCGAGCGTGAGACGATACTTCGCTGCCTACGTTCGTAAGCATCACATTCCGGACGGGGACACCTTGCGCCGGGCCGCTCAGCCGGAGTGACGCCGAGCGAGCTCCGCCTCCCCCGCGGCCCGCATGGCCTCGACCGGCAGGTCGTCTCGACGGGTCATCAGAGCCACCTGGCGTACGGCCTGGTGGAGCAGCATGGGAAAGCCTCCGACCACCGCGCCTCCGATCCCGGTGACGGTGGCCGCGAGCGGGGTCGGCCACGGTTCGTAGGCCACGTCGAACACGGCGGCGCCGGACTTCGCGACCGCCGCCGCGTAGGGTCGGGCCGCTCCTCCCGGCAGGGTCGAGATCACCAGGTCCACCGGGAGCAGGTCCTCGATCCGGGCCAGCGGGCGGACGTCGACGGCGATGCCCAGCCGCCCGGCGGCCGCCACCGCCGCCCCCGCGCGCGCCCGGTCCCGTACGGCCACGGTGACTTCGGGGAGGCCGAGGTCGTGCAGAGCGGCCAGGGCCGAGCATGCGGTCGCCCCGCCGCCCAGGATCAGCGCCGAGCCCGGGGAGCGGAAGCCTGCGGCCGGACCCGCCTCGTCGAGCGCGGCCACGATGCCGTGGACATCGGTGTTGTGGCCGACGAGGCGGCCGCCGGCGAACACCACCGTATTGGCCCCGCCGACCGCGACGGCAAGGTCGGACACCTCATCGAGCAGCGGCAGCACGGTGCGCTTGAGCGGCATGGTCAGCGACAGGCCCGCCCAGGACGGGTCGAGCTCCTCGAGGAGCGCGGGCAGTGCCGCCTCGTCGCACTCGATCGCCTCGTACCGCCAGTGTGCGAGCCCGAGCCCGGCATAGGCGGCGCGGTGCAGTGCCGGAGACAGGGAGTGCCCGATCGGCGCGCCGAGGACGGCGGCTCGTCGCACGGCCTCATCGGCCGCGGGCCCCGCGGGACGGAGCTCCACTATCCCCTCCCGTGTGTGGCGAGGTAAGCGTCGAGCTTGGCCTTGAGGCGGGCGAACTGCTCCTCCGTCACCGCATACTCGGTGACCTTGTTCGCCGGGTCGGTGGCCACGAAGAAGAGCCACTGGCCCTTGGCCGGTTTGAAGACCGCCTCGATGGCGCTCTCACCCGGGTTGCAGATGGCTCCCGGCGGCAGGCCCGGATGGTTGTAGGTGTTGTAGGGGCTCTCGGACCTGATGTCGTCGCTGCTGGCGACGTAGTCGAACTTGTTCAGGCCGTAGAGGGTCGTGCTGTCGAACTTGAGGTACATCGGCGGATTGCGGTTGAGCCGGTTGTAGATGACTCGCGAGATCTTGGGCATGTCGCTGTGCCGCCCGCTCTCGGCCTGCACCAGGCTGGCCATCGTCATGACCTTGTCCGGCGTGGTCCTGGCCCGTTTGGCCCTGGCCTCGAGGTCGATGTCCTCGGCCGTCTTCTTGAAACGGGCCACCATGATCTTCAGCAGCTCAGGGGCCGTGGAGTCGGGCTTGAGGTCGTAGCGCCCCGGGAACAGGTAGCCCTCCACCCTGCCCTTGGCGTAGGAGGGCAGGCCCAGCCCTGTGGGGCGGCCCACGGCCCGCTGGAAGTCCCGCAGCGGGATCCCGGTCTTCTTCGACAGCAGCAGGATCACCTGGGAGACCCGCAGACCCTCCGGAATGGTGATCTGGTTGCCCGCCCGGGATTTCGGGTCGAGCAGCCGTGACAGTGCCGCGGCGGCCGACATCTCCAGGCGCATCCGGTAGAACCCGGGCTGGATGCTGTTGGCCCGGGGCTCCCGCGTGGCGACCTTCAGGAACGCGCGGGCGCTCTTGACGACCTTCTGCTGTTCGAGCCGGGTGCCCATCACGCTGACGGAGTCGCCGTCCTTGATCTGGACGGTGACCTCGCCTCTGCCCTGCCCCTCGTAGTCCGGGGGCACCATGATGTTGTGCAGGGCCGCGAACCCGAGCAGTCCTCCCCCGCCCAGCACGGCCACGAGGAAGGCCGAGGCGAAGAGGATGGCGGCCCGGCCGCTGCGGTGCCGGCTGCGCTGCCGCTGCCGGGCCTGCCGCTCCGCGCGGCGCCCGCCACGCTGGACCGGCTCGGGTTCGTCGTCCGACGAACCGCTGAAGAGATCCAGATCACTCATGGGCCACCCCCGACGACCTCACCGGGCGGACGCCCGGTGGACCTCTCTCGATCCAGGGCCGCCTGGAGCAGGACGGCCGCGGCGGTCTGATCCACCACCTTGCGGCGCGCCTGGCCGCGCAGTCCACGCTCCCGCAGCCCGCTCTCGGCCGTCACGGTGGTGAGCCGCTCGTCATAGAGCCGCACCGCCTCGGGCGAGAGGACGTCCGCCAGCCCGGCGGCGAAGTCGCGGGCCGCCGTGGCCGCCGGGCCCTCACGGCCCGACAACGACGTCGGCAACCCGACGATGACCTCGATGGCCTCGTGGTCGGTCACGATCTGGGCGATCCGCTGAAGGTCGCCCTTGCCCCGCTGGACGGTCTCCAGCGGAGACGCGAGAATCCCCCGGGGATCGCTACGAGCGATCCCAATGCGGACACTGCCCACGTCGACCCCGAGCCGGACACCGGTTCTCATAGCTCGTTCGCCCTTCTCACCGACCGCGACGCACTCCATCCGGGCCGGCCGCCCGGCTCGCCGTGCTCATCCGGCGGCCACGGTCCGCTCGACGGCACCGAGCGCCTCGCCGACGGCCTCCGGGCCCGCCGCCGCGGACCCGCCGCCCTGCGCCAGGTCGTCCTTGCCGCCGCCACCGCCACCGAGCGCCTTCGCCGCGACGCCGACGAGCGCACCGGCCTTGAGGCCGCGCTCACGGGCCGCGTCGGTCACCGCCACGACGACCACCGGGCGGTCCTTGGGGACGCCCACGATCGCGACCACGGCCGGGCGGGCCGACAGCCGTCCGCGGACGTCCGCGGCCAGCTTGCGCAGGTCGTCGGCACCGGTCCCCTCGGGGGCCCGGTGAGCGACATAGGCGATGCCGTTCAGGTCCTTGGCGCCCTCCGCCAGCGACCCGGCCACGGCGAGGACCTGCTTCGAACGGATCCGCTCCAGGTCCTTCTCCGCGTCCCGGAGGCGTGTGACCATGCCCGAGACCCGCTCGGGCAGCTCCTCACGCCGGGTCTTCAGCTGCTCGGCCAGCTGGGACACCAGCAGGCTCTCCCGGGCCAGGAAGCGGAAGGCGTCGATGCCGACGAGGGCCTCGACCCTGCGCACCCCGGCGCCGATGGAGGCCTCACCGAGCACCTTGACCAGGCCCAGCTGCCCCGACCGGGCGACGTGGGTCCCTCCGCAGAGCTCGCGCGAATACTCTCCCACCTCGACAACCCGGACCTCGTCGCCGTACTTCTCGCCGAACAGCGCGAGGGCGCCCATCTTGCGGGCGTCGTCGATGGAGGTGTGGAAGGCCCGGACGTCGAGATCGTTGATGAGGATCGCGTTGACCTCGTCCTCGACGTCGCGGAGCATACTCGGCGGCACCGCTCCGGCGGCGGTGAAGTCGAACCGGAACCGGCCGGGTGAGTTCTCCGACCCGGCCTGCGCCGCCGATTCTCCGAGCGCGTTGCGGAAGCCCCGGTGCACCATGTGGGTCGCGGTGTGGGAGCGAGAGATCGCCCGCCGGCGTTCGACATCGATCTCCGCGTACGCCGGCTCGCCGGCCTGTGCCTCACCCGAGGTCACCCGGCCGCGGTGCACGATCAGCCCGACCAGCGGCGACTGCACGTCGTGGATCCTGATCTCGGCGCCGTTGCCGAGCCGGATGACCCCCTGGTCGGCGAGCTGACCGCCGCCCTCGGCGTAGAACGGCGTACGGTCCAGCACCACTTCCACGTCGGTGCCCTCGCCGGCGGCCGGCACGTTGGCGCCGTTGACCAGCAGTCCCACGACCCGGCCCTCGGCCCTGACGTCGTGGTAACCGGTGAAGTCCACGCCGCCACCGGTGCGGTCCAGCAGCTCGCTCAGCACCGAGACGTCGAGGTTTCCGGTCTTCTTCTCGTGCGCGTCCTTCTTGGCCCGGTCCCGCTGCTCCTGCATGAGCCGGCGGAACCCCTCCTCGTCCAC
Source organism: Actinomadura sp. (assembly GCA_036008685.1). GTDB lineage: Bacteria > Actinomycetota > Actinomycetes > Streptosporangiales > Streptosporangiaceae > Actinomadura_C. The sequence goes on from DASYNF010000166.1 coordinate 24,109, forward strand.
GGACAGTCCCTGCTCGGACGCCATCTCGAGGGTCAGCTCGATCGGGAAGCCATAGGTGTCGTGCAGGGCGAACGCCTGTGTCCCGGCGACGATCCGCCCACCGGCCCGCTTGGTCTCCTCCACGGCCGCGTCGAAGATCGCCGTACCGGTGCGCAGCGTCTGCAGGAAGGACGCCTCTTCGGCGTCGATCACGGTGTGGATGTTCGGCCCGGTGTGGATCAGCTCGGGGTACTGCTCTCCCATCGCCTCGATCGCGGTGGCGGTGAGCTCGTGCATGAGCCCGCTCTCCTCGCCGCCGAGCAGCCGCAGGTTGCGGATCGACCGGCGGAGGATGCGGCGCAGGACGTATCCGCGCCCTTCGTTGCCCGGCACGATGCCGTCCGCGACCATCATCATGCCGCTGCGGACGTGGTCGGCGATGACTCGCAGCGAGACGTCGGCACGCTGATCACGGCCGTACTTCGCGTCGGTGAGGTCGGCCGCCCGGTCCAGGATCTTCCAGGTGGTGTCGATCTCGTAGATGTTGTCGACGCCCTGCAGGATCGTGGCCATGCGCTCGAGACCCATGCCGGTGTCGATGTTCTTGGTGGGAAGCTCGCCGAGGATGGGGAAACCCGACTTGCCCGCTCCGGGTCCGCGTTCGAACTGCATGAAGACGAGGTTCCACACTTCGAGGTAGCGGTCCTCGTCGACGACCGGACCGCCCTCACGGCCGTACTCGGGGCCGCGGTCGTAGTAGATCTCCGAACAGGGACCGCACGGTCCGGGCACGCCCATCGACCAGAAGTTGTCGGCCATGCCGCGGCGCTGGATGCGCTCCACCGGGACCCCGACCTTGCGGTGCCAGATGTCGGCGGCCTCGTCGTCGTCCTCATAGACGGTGACCCAGAGCTTCTCCTCGGGGAAGCCGAAGCCGCCGTCCGCCTCGGAGGCGGTCAGCAGTTCCCAGGCGAAGGGGATCGCCTGTTCCTTGAAGTAGTCCCCGATCGAGAAGTTGCCGAGCATCTGGAAGAACGTGCCGTGCCGCGTGGTCTTGCCGACCTCTTCGATGTCCGGGGTCCTGACGCACTTCTGGCAGCTCGCCATCCGCTGGGACGGCGGCGTGCGCTGGCCCAGGAAGTAGGGCTTGAACGGGACCATCCCGGCATTGACCAGCAGCAGGGTCGGATCCTCGGCGACAAGGCTGGCCGAGGGCACCAGTGTGTGCCCGCGTTGTTCGAAGAACCGCAGGTATCGGCGTGCTACCTCTGCCGACTCCATGATCAGTGGCCGTCCTTATCTTCGTCGAGAACCTGTCCGTTTACCGTCCGCGCGGCCGGGCGCCCGTCGGACGACCCGGCTCCCGTCTGCGGCACGCCTTCGTCGAGACCAAGCACATCACGCAGTTCGGCCTCGCGCGCCCGCGCCTCCGTGCGGATTTCCTCTGCATACGCCCTCAACCGGTCAGCGACCCTGAGGGCCCGGTCGCCGAGCCCTCGAGGCGTCCAGCCCCGGGCGAAGCGCGTCAGCCTGTGGGTCGCCCAGGCGCCCAGGGCCGCTCCAAGCCCAAGCCAGAACAAACGTCTCATGATGCCCCCCGATCCCTGGCCTCATCCACGACGTCCTCCCAGCGACCGCGACCGTCCCCGGGAGTCCACGCCGGCCCGCACCTCCGCGCGGGTCCGCCGCTCCGACCCGGTGTCCCCGCCCTGCCCCAGCACCTTCCGCACGCCGTAGGCGAATGCCGCGCCTTTGACGAGAGGACCACTGACCACCGAGGTCACGACCGTGGACACGGCCGAGACGTTCTGGGTGACTCCTGCCACCCCTTTGGTGATCACGTCCACGCGGTCGAGCTGCTCGTGCGCCTGCTCGATGGTCTTGCTCATGTCGTCCAGCAGCGGCCCGGTCTGGTCACCGATATCGGAGACCATCTTCGTCGTCTCGGCCAGCAGCCGTGCGAGTTTGACCAGGACGAAAGCGAGGAAGCATACAAGAATAGCCCAGAACATGGCCACGATGAGGCCTGCTACCTGTCCTCCAGTAAGCATCCGGTAACGCTCCAGTCGCTGCGCAGAATGGCCGGCCCGACAGACCCTACCGTGACAGGGTGTGGTCACCGTGCCCACTTTGACGCAAGCCCGATGACCTGTCGGGATACCGGTGCGAGTGACGCGTGCCGGGGCACCGCCGGCCCGGCCTCGGACGCCCGGCCTCGGACGCCGGCGCGGCCCCTGTCCACAGGCACCGCCGGTGCGGCGCGGCCGTCTCCGTCCACGGTCTCACAACCGCCCTGAGCGCACCAGCACGGCACAATATGGACAGGCGGGACCTTCCCCGAGATCGTCGCGGCCGGCCCGGCGAGATCGTACGTGGGACCCCAGGACCCCAGGACCCCGCGCCGGCGTGCCTGCCGTGGAGTCGCGCATCTCACCGTCGCACCCTTCTGGTGGCCGGTCTCATCCTGATCTTCGGGACGGCCGCGGGCGGTCACATCGGATACGGCGCGGCCGCGGCCGGCGGCGGTGGCGCGGAACCCGGCGGGCCCGCTGGTGATCGAGGCCCCGCCGGAGCGGCGGGACGGGCACGGCGACTCACGATGAGGACCGCCCCGCCCCTGGTGCTGCCGCTCAGGACCGCCCTGCTCCTGGCGTCTCCCGCTCAGGACCGCCCTGCTCCTGGCGTCTCCCGCTCAGGACGGCACGAATGCGCTCGAGGACCTCCGAGAAGCGGCCTTCCGCGCCGTGCCTGGTCGGCCGGTAATACTCCCGGCCGCGGACGGCGTCCGGGGCGTACTGCTGCTCGACCACCCCGCCCGGGTGGTTGTGGGCGTATTTGTACTCCTTGCCGTGCCCCAGCTTGCCCGCGCCCTTGTAATGGGCGTCGCGCAGATGGGCCGGTACCGGCCCGACGAGACCACGCCGGACGTCGCCCATCGCCTCGTCGATAGCGGTGATCACGGCGTTGGACTTGGGCGCCAGCGACAGGTGGATGACCGCCTGGGCGAGGTTGATCCGCGCCTCGGGCAGCCCGACGTACTCGACCGCGTGCGCCGCGGCGGACGCGGTCTGCAGAGCGCTCGGGTCGGCCATCCCGATGTCCTCGCTGGCGTGCACGATCAGCCGCCGGGCGATGAAGCGCGGGTCCTCCCCCGCTTCGATCATGCGCGCGAGATAGTGCAGGGCGGCGTCGACGTCACTGCCCCGGATGCTCTTGATGAACGCGCTGACGACGTCGTAGTGCTGATCGCCCTCGCGGTCGTAGCGCACCGCCGCCCGGTCCACCGCCTTCTCGAGGACCTCGACGTCGATCGGCCGGCCGTCGGGGACGACATAGGCGGCCGCCTCGAGATAGGTGAGCGCGCGGCGGGCGTCACCACCGGCCAGCCGTACGAGATGGTCCTCGGCCGGCCCGGCCAGCTCGACACGCCCGGCCAGCCCGCGCTCGTCGGCCAGGGCTCTCCGGAGGACCTCCCGCAGGTCCTCCTCCGTGAGCGGTTCGAGGGTCAGCAGCAGGGACCGGGACAGCAGCGGGCTGATGACACTGAAAAAGGGGTTTTCCGTGGTGGCCCCGATGAAGGACACCCAGCGGTTCTCCACGGCGGGCAGCAGCGCGTCCTGCTGGGCCTTGTTGAAGCGGTGCACCTCGTCGACGAACAGCACGGTCTGCCGGCCGGACATGCCGAGGTCCCGCTTGGCCTGGTCGATCGCGGCGCGGACCTGCTTGACGCCGTCGCTGACCGCCGAGATCTCGACGAAGCGTCGCTCGGTGGCCCGGCTGACCACAGAGGCCAGCGTGGTCTTGCCGGTCCCCGGTGGCCCCCAGAGCAACAACGACATCGCGACGTCCCGGTCGACGAGTTGCCGGATCGGGGTCCCCTGTCCCAGCAGGTGCCCCTGCCCGACCACCTCGTCCAGGTCCCGCGGACGCATGCGCACGGCGAGCGGCTCCTGCGCGCGGTGCGCCTGCTCGGCGGGCTCGTCGAAGAGGCTCTCCGCCTGTTCCGGATTGACCCTGGCCACGTCCTGACACTATCTCCTGCCGTGATGGACACAGTGGACACGGCCGTACGGCGAACGCCACGGCCGCGGGAAGCGCCGAGGCCGGCGCCACGGGTGCGCGGGTCTCGGTGGTGCACCTCCGGGCGGACCACCGGACGCGGACGAGCAGGCCGGCCCGCCGGCCCCGCCCGGCCGCACCGCGCCGTCACGACGACGGGGCGGAGGAGATCAGGCTATGGACGGCTTCGTCCCGCGATCGGAGTGATCTCCGGTCAGGAGAACTCCGCGAGGGTCCGCTGGGCCTCTTCGAGCCAGGCACGGCGGGCGGTCAGGGCCTCTTCGGCGTCCTTGGCGTCCTTGTCCCGGCCGGCCGCGCGGGCCTTCTCGAGCCGGCGCTCCAGCTGGTCGATGGAGCTGCGCAGCTGGGCGACCGTGCCCTCGGCCCTCGCCCGGGCCTCGGGATTGGTGCGCCGCCACTCCTTCTCCTCGGCGTTGCGCACGGCCTCTTCGATCTTGCGCAACCGCCCCTCGAGCTGGTCGCGGGACTCTCGCGGGACCGGGCCGATGGCCTCCCAGCGCTCCTGAACCGAGCGGAGCAGCTGGCGGGTCTGGCGCACATCCTTGATCGGCAGCAGCCGCTCGGCCTCGTGCAGGAGCTGTTCCTTGGCATCGGCGTGCTCGCGGAACTCGACGTCACGTTCGGCGAACGCCGCGGACCGGGCGGAGAAGAAGGTGTCCTGCGCGCCCTTGAACCGGCTCCACAGGTCCTCCTCCGCCTCGCGGGAGGCCCGCCCGGCCGACTTCCAGCGGCGCATGAGGTCGCGGTAGGCCGCCGCGGTGTCCCCCCACTCGGTGGACCCGGCCATGGCCTCGGCCTCGGCGACCAGGCGCTCCTTGTCGGCGCGAGCCTGTTCCCGCTGGTCCTCCAAGGTCGAGAAATAGGCCTTGCGCCGCTTGGTGAAGGCGTTGCGGGACGCCGAGAGCCGCTTCCACAGCGCGGTCTCGGTCGGCCGGTCGATGCGCTCGGCGACCTTCCACTCCTCGACGAGCTGCCGCAGCCGCTCGCCGCCGTTCTTCCAGTGCGTCTCCTCCGCGGCGATGCGCTCGGCCTCCGCGACGATCCGGTCCTTGATCTCACGAGCCTCACCGCGCGCGTGCTCGCGGGCCGCCTTGATCTCCTGCCGGCGCCTGCCGACCAGATCGGCCAGGCCGTCCAGCCGCCGCCCCAGGGCCTCGAGATCGCCCACCGCATGCGCCCCCGTCACCGCCTCGCGAAGACGCTGGATGCCCTGCTGAGCCTGCGCCGGCGGAAGGTCGGTGGTCCGGACCCGCTGTTCGAGCAGGTGGATCTCGGTGACCAGCGATTCGTACTTCCGCCGGAAGTAGTCGAGAGCCTCGTCGGCGGCGCCGGCCTGCCAGGAGCCCACGACCCGCTCCCCCTCGGCCGTCTTGACATAGACCGTGCCATCGTCGTCGACACGCCCCCACGGGTCAGTGCTCACCGTCGGCCGTCCTCTCCGTAGACCAGCGTGCCGCTCTCCTCGGCCCGACGCGCGTCTTTAGGGGATCGGTGGCGCTGGACACCCGTTGCCTCCCGCCTCCTGGTCCGGCCTGGTCCCATTTGGCCCGGACCCTCCAAACCTTAGTCCCCTGCCGCGCTATTTCCTGGTGATCGCGACGTCCTGAATCGTGATCGGTTTTTTCGGCGCGCCGTCTCCGGCGCCATTGGCGTTGTCGGAACCGGCCTTGGCGACCTCGTCCACGGTCTTCATCCCTGAGGTGACCTTGCCGAAGACCGTGTAGTCCGGCGGCAGCTGTGAGTCGCCGTAGACGATGAAGAACTGGCTGCCGTTACTGTCCGGCTGGGCGCTGTGGGCCATCGCCAGCGTGCCCCGGGTGTACTTCGCGCCCTCGGTGTTCTCGTTGGCGAAACGGTAGCCCGGTCCACCGGTGCCGGAACCCGTCGGGTCCCCGCACTGAAGGACCTTGATCCCCTCGGTGGTCAGGCGATGACACTTGGTCCGGTCGAAGAAGTTCTTCTCCGCCAGGAAGGCCATCGAACCCACCGTGCACGGCGCCTTGGCTCCGTCGAGCTCCACGACCATCTCACCGAGGTCGGTCTTGACGGTAGCCTGGGCCGCGCCCTTGTAGACCGGTTTCCTGGGCGGTTCGCCGATCTTCTTGGCACCGGGATCCGAACTCTGCGGGTAGGCGCACTCTCCCGGCTTCGCCGCGGCGGGACCGGCCGCGGCCACGTCCCTCTTCGGGGGCTTGGAGTCGTCGTTCATGACCGCCGCGAGTCCGGCACCGGCTCCGGCGACGAGGATGACGGCGACCACCGACCCGATGATCTTCACTCGGCGGGCTCTCCGCTGCTGGGCGGCACGACGCGCCAGCTGGCGCTCGTAACGCTGGCGAGCGAGTTGTCCCGTCCGGTCTTTCCCCTTCACCTGGAGCCCTCCCTGCGATCTCCCGCGTTGATCAGCAAACGTGCTGCGCATCGTAGCGGCCCCACGGCGGACGTGTGCGCATGACGGCACCCGTCCGTGGCGACACGGTGTATCTCGTTCGCGGTGGCACGAGCCGCGCCGGTACGCTCGAAGCGCCGTATAGAGCAGGTATCCAGCACCGCGTGAAGAGAGGACGACTGTGCTCGTCGCCGGGTTCCCCGCAGGTTCGTTCGCCACAAATTGTTACATAGTGGCGCCCGCCGCGGGAGAGGAGTGTGTGATCGTCGACCCCGGCCAGGACGCCGGGGCCGGGATCGAGGAGCTTCTGCGCGAGCATCGGCTCAAGCCGGTGGCGGTGGTTCTGACCCACGGCCATATCGATCACATGTGGTCGGTGGCCCCGGTGTGCGGGGCACGGGACATACCGGCCTTCATCCACCCCGGGGACCGGGAGCTGCTCACCGATCCCGGCCGCGGGTTGTCACTCAACGTGGGTCAGCAGCTCTTCGGTGGGATCACCTTCAGCGAGCCCGACGACGTGCGGGAACTGTCGGACGGCACGCTGCTGGATCTGGCCGGCCTGAAGCTGACCGTCGACCACGCACCCGGACATACCCCCGGGTCCGTGACGTTCCGGCTGCCGGAGACCGGCGGGACGCCCAGTGTGCTGTTCTCGGGCGATCTGCTGTTCGCCGGCTCGATCGGCCGCACCGACCTGCCCGGCGGGGACCACCCCACGATCCTGCGGAGCCTGGCGGACGTCTGCCTGCCCCTGCCGGACGAGACCGCGGTGCTTCCCGGCCACGGCCCACAGACCACTATCGGCCGCGAGCGCGCCACCAACCCGTACCTGTCGGGACTGGCGCCCTCCGACGGCCCCAACCGAGGCCTTTGAGGCGACAGACATGAGTTCGAGCTTCCAGGCCCCCAAAGGGGTTAGTGAATACGTCCCGCCGCGTTCCGCGGCCTTCCTTGCCGCGCGTGACGCCTTCGCCGCCGCGGTGACCCGAGCCGGCTACTCCTACCTCGAGCTGCCGATCTTCGAGGACACGCAGCTGTTCGCACGCGGCGTGGGCGAGTCCACCGACGTGGTGAGCAAGGAGATGTACACCTTCGAGGACCGCGGCGGCCGGTCCCTCACGCTCCGCCCCGAGTTCACGGCGGGCGTGCTGCGCTCGGTGCTGGAGAACAACCTGCACAAGGGCGCGCTGCCACTGAAGGTGTGGGCGACCGGGCCCGCGTTCCGCTACGAGCGCCCGCAGGCGGGCCGCTACCGGCAGTTCTACCAGGTGGATCTCGAGGTGATCGGCAGCGAGGACCCGGCGGTCGACGTCGAGACCATCGCGATCGCGTGGGACTGGTACCGCGACCTCGGGCTGACCCAGATCAGCCTCAACCTGAACTCGCTCGGCTGCCGTGAGTGCCGTCCGGTCTACCGGACCGCGCTCCAGGAGTTCCTGCGAGCGCTCGACCTCGACCAGGAGACGCTGGCGCGCGTCGAGCTGAACCCGCTGCGGGTCCTCGACGACAAGCGGCCCGAGGTGCGCGCCCGGGTGGCGGACGCCCCGCTGGTGACCGATCACCTGTGCGTCGCCTGCAAGGCCCACCACGACAAGGTCCGCGAGCTGCTCGCCGACCTTTCGATCCCGTGGGTGGACAACCCGAGGCTGGTACGCGGCCTCGACTACTACATGCGCACGACCTACGAGTTCGACCACCCGCTGCTCGGCGCGCAGTCCGGCATCGGCGGTGGCGGCCGCTACGACGGCCTGTCCGAGGACATCGGCGGCCCGCCGCTGCCCGGCATCGGCTTCGGCCTCGGCCTCGACCGTACGGTCCTGGCGATGGAGGCCGAGCAGGTCGGAGCGACCGTGGCCGGCGGGGTCCAGGTCTACGGCGTCCCGCTGGGCGAGACGGCCGGGCGGAAGATCTTCGCCCTGGTCGCCCAGCTCCGCCGGGCCGGGATCGCGGCCGACATGGCCTACGGGGGCAAGGGACTCAAGGGGGCCATGAAGGGCGCGGACCGTTCGGGGGCGGCCTATGCCGTGATCCTGGGTGACCGGGATATCGCCACCGGGTCCGCCCAAGTCAAGGACCTGGCCAGTGGCGATCAGATCGCCGTACCGCTCACCGAGATTCCGACGCTGTTGAGAGAGAGGCTTTTCTAGATGATCCGCTCGCATGAGGCCGGCACCCTCCGCAAGGAGCAGGCCGGTGAGCAGGTCGCGCTCGCGGGCTGGGTCGCGCGCCGCCGGGACCACGGCGGGGTCACGTTCATCGACCTGCGCGACGCGTCCGGTGCCGTACAGGTGGTCTTCCGCGAGGGAGTGCTCGACGCGCACGGGGCCGGCGGCGCGGGGACCGCACACGACCTGCGCTCGGAGTTCTGCGTCAAGGTCACCGGCGAGGTGCGGGTGCGCCCGGCCGGGAACGAGAACCCCGACCTCCCCACCGGGGACGTCGAGGTCGTCGCGTCCGAGATCGAGGTGCTGTCCGAGGCCGCCCCGCTGCCGTTCCCGATCGAAGGGGACGTGAACGTCAACGAGGAGGTACGGCTCAGGTACCGCTACCTCGACATCCGCCGTGAGGCGGTCGGCCGGGCCATGCGCGTGCGCTCGCAGGCCTCGTTCCTGGTGCACGACGTCATGCGCGCGCACGACTTCGTGAACGTCGAGACCCCGACGCTGACGCGCTCCACCCCGGAGGGCGCACGGGACTTCCTTGTTCCCGTACGGCTCAAGCCCGGGCATTGGTACGCCCTGCCCCAGTCGCCACAGCTGTTCAAGCAGCTGCTCATGGTGTCGGGGCTGGAGCGCTACTACCAGATCGCCCGCTGCTACCGGGACGAGGACTTTCGCGCCGACCGGCAGCCGGAGTTCACCCAGATCGACATCGAGATGTCCTTCGTGGACCAGGACGATGTCCTGCGGGTCGGTGAGGACCTGGTCGCCCGGCTCTGGAAGGAGATCGCGGGCTACGAGATCCCGGGACCCATCCCCCGGATGACCTACGCCGAGGCGATGTCCCGCTACGGCTCGGACAAGCCCGACCTCCGGTTCGGCAACGAGCTGGTCGAGATGACGGAGTATTTCACCCAGACGCCGTTCCGGGTCTTCCAGGCCCCGTACGTCGGCGCGGTCGTCATGCCCGGTGGCGCGTCGCAGACCCGTAAGGAGCTCGACGCCTGGCAGGACTGGGCCAAGGCGCGCGGAGCCCGCGGGCTGGCCCACGTGCTGGTGAAGGAGAACGGCGAGCTCGGCGGGCCGGTGGCCAAGAACCTGTCGGAGGCCGAGCGGGCGGGCCTGGCCGAGGCGGTCGGAGCCGAGCCCGGCGACGCCGTCTTCTTCGCCGCGGGCCGGCCGCACGCCTCCCGGGAGCTGCTGGGAGCCGCCCGGCTGGAGATCGGCCAGCGCTGCGGCCTGATCGACGAGGACGCCTGGGCGTTCCTGTGGGTGATCGACGCACCGATCTTCGAACCGGTGTTCGACGAGGCGGGCGAGGAGGTGGGCTGGACCTCGGTCCACCATCCCTTCACCGCGCCCAAGCCGGAGTGGGCCGACACCTTCCAGGACAAGCCCGGCGAGGCCCTCGCCAACGCCTACGACATCGTCTGCAACGGCAACGAGATCGGCGGTGGGTCCATCCGTATCCACCGGGCGGAGATGCAGCAGCGGGTGTTCGACACCCTGGGGCTGTCCCCGGAGGAGGCCCAGTCCAAGTTCGGCTTCCTGCTGGAGGCGTTCAAGTACGGACCGCCGCCGCACGGCGGCATCGCCTTCGGCTGGGACCGCGTCATCATGCTGCTCACCGGGCGCGACTCGATCCGCGACGTGATCGCCTTCCCCAAGGCCGCCTCCGGCTACGACCCGCTCACGGCCGCGCCGACCGTCATCACCGAGCAGCAGCGCAAAGAGGCGGGGATCGACGTGAAACCGGACGAGCCGACAGTGCCCGGCAACGAGCCCGGCCGCATCGTCCGCCC
>DASYNF010000167.1:0-56172 GCA_036008685.1 Actinomadura sp.
ACGAACGTGGTGACGACCAGCAGCGGCTGCGGGGTCCCGACGCCGATCCGGGTGTAGACCAGGCTCGCGAGGGCGACCACCGCGATGCCGAGGATGCCCAGGGTCCGTGCGCCCCGCCGGTCGGAGATCCGGCCTCCCATGGTCATCGTGACGATCGCGCCGAGGCCGAACGGGGCGATGAGCAGGCCGGCCCGCAGCGGGCTCTCACCCTGGGCGATCTGGAAGTACAGCGGCAGCAGCACCGTGAGACCGAACATGGCGCCCGAGTAGAGGAACAGCGTGCCGACCGCGGTGGTGAAGGCGCGGTGCCGGAACATCCGGAGGTCGAGCAACGGGCCGTCGGCCTTGCGGAGCGCGTGCGCGGCGAAGGCGGACAGCAGCACCAGCCCGGCCGCGACGCCGCCGAGCACCCGCGCGCTCGTGAGCCCGGAACCGTTGCCGGCCTCCGACAGCCCGTACACGAGCGCGGCCAGGCCGGGGGACAGCAGCGCGAGCCCGGCCGCGTCGAGCGGGGCCCCGGCCCTGCGCTCGGAGTCCGCCGGGATCCAGCGCACCGCGAGCACCAGTGCGATGACGCAGAACGGCGCGTTCACGTAGAACATCCAGCGCCAGGACAGATGGTCCACGATCAGTCCGCCCAATACCGGGCCCAGCACGGGCGCCAGCATCGCGGGAACGCTGATCAGGCTCATCACCCGGCCCATGCGGTGCGGGCCCGCGGCCCGGGCCAGCATGGTCTGGCCGATGGGCATGAGCAGGCCGCCGCCGATGCCCTGCACGACGCGGAAGACGATCAGGCTGGTGGTGTTCCAGGCGGCACCGCACAGCACCGACCCGGCGATGAACAGGGTCAGCGAGATCATCCACATCGTCTTGGCGCCGAAGCGCTCGGTGGTCCAGGCGGTGAGCGGGATCGCCATGGACAGGGCCAGCAGATAGCCGGTGAGCACCCATTGGATCGTCGAGAGCGAGGTGTGGAACTCGCGGCCGAGGGTGGTGACCGCGACGTTGACGATGGTGCTGTCGAGGATGGTCATGATCGCCCCCATGAGCACCGCGACCGCGAGCCGCCGCAACGCGGGGTCGAAGCCCGGTGGGGAGACGGATGCTTCGGTCTGGGTTCGCGTCATGGCCCCGGTCCTTCCGCCGATGGACGTTCGTACGCCGTATCGCTTCTCGTACACCGTAGCATCATGTTCGTACGCCGTATCGCTCTGTCTGTACACCGTATCGGCTGGTCGATACGGCGTACGGATAGGATCGGGTCATGTCAGGTTCCCCCCGGCCGGATCGGCCGGACCGGCCGGACGCGCCCACGGCGGCGGACCCCTCCGAAGCCGAGCCCCGCGTCCCCGTGTGGGCGAGGTCCCGCGAACCGCGGCGGCGCCCGGCGCTGACGCCGGAGGCCGTCGTGGCGGCCGCGATCGCGATCGCCGACGCCCAGGGGCTCGCGGCGGTGTCGATCCGCCGGGTCGCCGCCGAGCTCGGGGCGCGCGCGATGAGCCTCTACTCGCACATCGAGAGCAAGGACGATCTGCTCGACCTGATGTACGACGAGGTGAACGGAGAGATCCTCATCGAGGGCGAGCTCCCCGGTGACTGGCGTGCGGCGATCGCCTTGATAGCCGGGCGAACACGCGCTGTGCTGCTGCGTCATCCGTGGATGGTGCAGCTCGCCGGCCGGCGGCCGCGGGTGGGGCCGAACGGGCTCCGGCACGGTGAGCAGTCCCTCGTGGCCCTCGCCCCCCTCGGGCTCGACCTGCGGTCGGCCATGCGGATCAGCTCCGCGGTGGACGACTACATGCTCGGACACGTCATCCGGGAGATCATGGCCGGCGAGACCCCCCCGGATGAGGGTGCGTCCGCGGACCGGGACGGGCACGCGACGATGGAGCCCTACTTCCGCCGGATGCTGGACAGCGGCGAGTTCCCCAACCTCGCGCCGCTGCTCGCCGAGGGACTCCCCCCGATCGAGGAGACCTTCGAGCAGGGCCTCGGGTGGCTGCTCGACGGCATCGCCCGCGCGCACGGCATTCCGGACGCCGGTGATTGAACCCGACATTCGGGACCGTAGAGTTGGGCGCGTGAAGATCAGACCGATGCTGTCCGAGCACGCCGCCGAGGTGCTGGCGATCTTTCAGTCCGGGGTCGACGGCGGCAACGCGACCTTCGAGACGGGAGCGCCGACCTGGCGGGAGTTCGACGCCGGCAAGCTGCCCGCCCATCGGTTCGTGGCACTCGACGCGGAACGCGTCCTCGGCTGGGTGGCGCTGTCGCCGACCTCCGACCGCGAGGTGTTCGCGGGAGTCGCAGAGGTCTCGGTCTATGTCCACGAGCGGGCGCAGGGGCAGGGCGTCGGCCGGGCCCTGCTCGGCGCCGTGATCGACTCCACGGAAGAGGCCGGGTTGTGGACGCTGCAGGCCGGGATCTTCCCCGAGAACACCGCCAGCATGCGGCTGCACCGGACGGCCGGTTTCCGGGTCGTCGGCGTGCGCGAGCGCATGGGGCTGCATCGGTTCGACGGTAGGTCCCGCTGGCGTGACGTCGCCCTCCTGGAACGCCGCAGCCCGGTCATCCCCTGACCCGCCGTCCCTGACGTGATCGTGCGGTTGTTCGCGGTCACCCCGCGAACAACCGCACGATCACGGTTGGTGGAAGGTGATCAGCGGAACCGCTTCGGCGGGGTCGGAACCTGGACACGGGCGGGGCCCTGCCAGGTGCGGAGCGTCTGCGGTCCGAATCCGAACGTCGCCACCGCAGGCACGGTCACGCGGCTGCCGGCCAGGTCGACCGTCACGGTCGCGTCGGTGCCGGCCTCCTCGGTGGCGCTGGCGTCGCTCGAGGCCAGGACCAGTGCCAGCCGGTGGCCCGGCTTCAGCACATACTCGGCCGGCATGGTCTTCCAGGTGAACCGGTAGTAGGTGCCCGGCGTCAGCGTCTGCGGCGTGGTGAGTGAACGCCGGTTCTGCGCGTCCAGCCAGCCGCGGGCGATGATCTCCGCGGGAGCGGTGATGGTCTTGGCCGCCGTCTTCTTGTAGCAGGCGTCGTCGTCGGCCGTGCTCGCCCCGTAGCAGCCCTCCTCGGTGAGGGTTCGGATGCCCTCCCCGCTGTTGTGGAAGTCCCTGCGGGTGTCCTGGCCGTAGTCCACCAGCATGGCGGTCAGGTTGGCGTCGGGCTTGTCGAGCTTGGCGCGCAGGTCGACGACCGGCGTGCCGGACAGGCGTACGGCCCTGTCCACCGGCGCGGAGGTGAAGACCAGCCGGTCGGCGCGCGGGGTGCGGGGGCTGGAGATCATGTCGGACTCGGTCTGCGCCGGGTTGTCGGTGAAGCTCGCCGTGGTGCCGCCGGCGCCGGGCTTGAGGCCGAGCGTTCCGCCCGCACCGGGCCGCAACGGCACCGGGACGGCGTGGGGGTCCGGCCAGTCGGTGTGGGTGGCCCACTGGTCGGGCGCGGTCTCGACGTCGGCGCGGGGCCGGCGCATCACGTCGTTGTCGATCCCCTGCAGCCAGCGGTCGAACCACTTGTGCAGCGTGGGGACCCAGGCTTCACGGCGGAAGTCGAACGGGTCGACATGGCCGGTCTGGCTGATCCACACCTTGCGGGGCACGCCCCGCCGGGCCAGTTCGTTCCACCACAGCGAGAAGTGGTTGGGCTTGACGTTGTAGTCGTTGATCCCGTGGATCGCGAACACGCTGGCCCGGACGTTGCGGGCCTGCCCGACGGAGCCCTCCCGGTAGTTGGTCTCGTCCCAGTAGGCGTTGTAGTTCCCGGTGGCGTCGTCCTCGCCCGCGTCCATCCGTGCCTGCGTGGCGGCGCACTTGGCCGGTGGGTCGGTGTCGACGTAGTCGGCGAGGCCGGGCTGCTCGTCGGTCCAGTACTTCACGCCGTTCATGCGGCTGTAGTCGTACCAGCCGCTGATCGCCGAGATGGGGACGATGGTCTCCAGGCCCTTGACGCCGGTGGCCGCGACGCCGTTCGCGAGCGTCCCGTCGTAGGACTTGCCGATCATGCCGACCCGGCCGGTGGTCCAGCCCGCCGTGGCGGGGGTGCCGTCGGGCTTGTACGCCTTGGCCCGCCCGTTGAGCCAGTCGATGACGGCCTTGCCGCCGAGCACGTCCGGGGCGCCGCCGCTGGTCGGGCAGCCGTCGGACTTCGTGGTGCCGATCATGTCGACGGCGAGGAACGCGTAGCCGCGCGGCACGAAGTAGTTGTCGTAGAAGAGCGGGAACTTGACCGGGTTCCCGTTGGCGTCGTACCTCTTGCGCTCGCTCTCGTTGCCGCGCCCGGCGTTGTCGTAATAGGGACTCTCGTCCATGATCACCGGCACCTTGAGCCCGTTGCCGGACTCCTTGGGCCGGATGATGTCCACGTTGACCCGGTCGCTCCTGCCGTCTCCGTCGCTGTCGAGGGGCGACTCCACGTAGACGTGCTCCCGGATGGCGTCGGCGTAGGAGAAGACGGGCTGGGTCACCCCGTTCGCGACCTTGATCTGCGGCTTGGCCTGTGCGGTCGCGACGCCGCCCGTGGCCAGGGCCGTGCCCAACACCAGGGGGATCGTGAGCGCCAGGGCTCGTTTTCTCGGTCTCCGGATACCCGGCAAGGCCTACCTCCAGGGATCGGCGCTGATCGCCTAACGGAGGGATAGGATGGGCGATCAGCTTCGCCAGGTAAAGGGCAGATGTTGCCAATATCCCACCAATCGGGTGGCGCTGTCCTCGGAGCGTCCCTAGGGCGGTCAGGGCCCGGAGCCCGGACGCGGGACCTTCCCACCGGCTGATCGTTCGTGCCGGCGCGCGGCCGTCCGGTCACGGTGATCGCTGGGCGGACCTCCGATGTTGAGCCCCTCGTCATCCGTGCGGAACCGCGATGCCACGGCCATTGGTGAGGCTGCGGGCGTACCGACGCCCGACCCCCCGAGAGGCCCCCCCTCATGACGTCTGGCCGTTTCGTCCTCGATCGGCGTACCTTCCTGATGACCGGCGTGGCCGTCGGCGCCGCCGCGGCGTGGCCCACGGCCGCCCCGGCTTCGGCGGCCCTCCGCGGCGCCGGGCTGGCCACCGGGCCCTTCACCCTCGGCGTCGCCTCGGGTGACCCCTGGCACGACGGATTCGTGCTGTGGACCAGGCTGGCGCCGCGGCCGCTCGCCGAGGACGGCCTCGGGGGCATGCCGGGGCGCCCGTACCAGGTCCACTGGGAGGTGGCCGCCGACGAGCGGTTCCGTCTCGTCGTCCGCCGGGGCAGCACCACGGCCCGGCCGGAGGCGGCCCACAGCGTGCACGTCGAGCTGGACGGACTCCTGCCGGGCCGCGACTACTGGTACCGCTTCCGTGTGGAGGACCACATCTCTCCCGCGGGCCGGACCCGCACGGCGCCCCATCCGTACGCGCTCGATCCGGCGCTGACGATGGGGTTCGTCTCCTGCTCCCAGTTCGAGCACGGCTACTTCACCGCCTACCGGCGGCTGGCGGAGGAGGAGCCCGACCTCGTCCTCCACCTCGGCGACTACCAGTACGAGTACAGGAGGGGCGGCTACGTGATCCCCGGCGGCAACGTACGGGATCACGAGGGCCCCGAGACCGAGACCCTGGCGAACTACCGGCAGCGGCACGCGCAGTACAAAACCGACGCGGACCTGCAGGCGGCGCATGCCGCCGCGCCCTGGGCGGTGGTGTGGGACGACCACGAGGTCGACAACAACTGGGCCGATGAGGTGCCGGAGAAGCCTCAAGTGCCGCAGCCGCGATTCCCGGCCCGGCGGGCGGCGGCCTTCCAGGCCTACTACGAGAACATGCCGCTCCGCCGGTCCTCGGTCCCCAAGGGCATCGACATGCGGATCTACCGGCGGCTCCGGTGGGGCAGGCTGGCCACCTTCCACCTCCTCGACACCCGGCAGTACCGCGACGACCAGGCCTGCGGGGACGGCTACAAGGACTGCCCGGCGGCGATGGACCCGCACCGCTCCATCACGGGCGCCGAGCAGGAGCGGTGGCTCATCGAGGGCTTCCGCGGCTCCGACGCCCGCTGGGACGTCCTCGGCCAGCAGGTGTTCTTCGCACAGCGCGACAACAACGCCGGGCCCGCCAAGGTCACGAGTCAGGACGCCTGGGACGGTTACGTCGCCTCGCGGCGGCGCATCACCCAGGGCTGGGTCGACGCGCGGGTGCGCAACCCGGTCGTGCTCACCGGCGACGTGCACGCCCACTGGGCGGGCGAGCTGAAGCTCGACTACGACGACCCCGGATCCAGGACCGTGGGGACCGAGCTCGTCACGAGTTCGATCACTACCGGAGGCGACGGCAAGGATTCCAACCCCGCGGACCAGCCCCTCCTCAAGATCAACCCCCATCTGAAGTTCTACAACGACCAGCGCGGATACGTGCTGACGAGGATCGACCCGCTGGAGCTGAGGGCGGACTTCAAGGTGCTGTCCGAGGTCGGCCGGCCCGGCGCCGGGGCTCACACCAAGGCGACCTTCGTCATCGAGGACCGGGTGCCCGGGCTCCGGCAGACCTACCTGCGGCCCTACGAGAGCACCCGCGCATGACCGGCAGGTCCGATGCGGTCATCATGACGGAGACGGCCGAACAGGAGACCAGGCGTCCTTGAAGCCCGACGCCGCCTCGGCCGGAGGCCGCGGTTCGTGCGCCCAGAGCACAGAGCACAGAGCACAGAGCCCAGAGCCCAGAGCGGAGAGCGGAGAGCGGAGAGCGGATCGGACGGGTCAGGAACCGCCGAGGATGTCGTCGAGGTCGTAGGCCACCGGCACCTCCAGCTGCGCATAGGTGCACGACCCGGGCGTACGGTCGGTCCGCCAGCGGCGGAACCTGGCCGTGTGCCGGAACCGGTCGCCCTCCATGTGGTCGTAGGCCACCTCGGCGACGAGCTCGGGCCGCAGCGCCACCCAGGACAGGTCCTTCTTGCCGGTCCAGCGGCTGACCGCCCCCGGCATCCGGTCGGCGGTCGCCCCTGACTGCCCGGACTCCCCGGCCTGCCCGGACTGTTCCGCCCACGCCGCCCAGGGGTGATCGCCGAGGTCCTCCATGAGGTAGGGCTCGAGCTCCTTCACCAGCTCGGCCCTGCGCTTCATCGGGAAGGACGCCGAGACGCCGACGTGCTGCAGCCTTCCGTCGTCCGCGTACAACCCGAGCAGCAGCGATCCGACGATGGGCCCGGACTTGTGCCACCGGAACCCGGCGATGACACAGTCGGCCGTGCGCTCGTGCTTCACCTTGAACATCACGCGCTTGTCCGGCTGGTAGGGGAGCGCGCGCGGTTTGATCACCACGCCGTCCAGCCCGGCGCCCTCGAACTCCTCGAACCACCGCCGGGCCACCTCGTAGGAGTCCGTGGCCCGGGTGACGTGAATCGGCGCCTTGGCGCCGGCCAGCTCGCCGGCCAGCCGCTCCCGGCGCTCGCCGAACGGCAGCTCCATCAGCGACTCATCGCCCACCGCCAGCAGGTCGAAGGCGACGAACGACGCGGGCGTCCGCTCGGAGAGCAGCTTGATACGTGACGCGGCGGGGTGGATGCGCTGCTGCAGCGCGTCGAAGTCGAGTACGGAGCCGGCCCGGAGCACGATCTCGCCGTCGACGACGCAGCGCTCCGGCAGCTCGCGGCGCGCGGCCTCGACCAGCTCGGGGAAATAGCGGGTCAGCGGTTTCTCGCCGCGGCTCGACAGCACCACCTCGTCTCCGTCCCGGAAGACGATGCAGCGGAAGCCGTCCCACTTGGGCTCGTAGAGAAGGTCGCCGCCGGGGCCGCTCTCGGGCAGGGTCTTGACCGCCTTGGCGAGCATCGGAGCCACGGGCGGGCCGATCGGGAGATCCACGCCCTCATCCTCCTCCCCTCCGCCGACATTCTCTCGCCGCGGGCCATAGGAGACCGGAACGATAGCCTGCGCGTATGCGGCGGCTGTGGCCGGAACCGGCCCTGGACATCGACCCCTACGACGCCTATGGGGACGTCGAGGGCTCGTGGCTGCGGGTCGGCATGGTGGTGAGCGCCGACGGCTCGGTCACCGACGAGGAGGGGTGGACCGACGGGCTCGGCGGCGAGGCCGACTTCCGGGTCTTCCGGACCCTGCGGGCCCTCGCCGACGCGATCCTCGTGGGCGCCGCCACGATCCGCACCGGCAGGGTGGGCCCGGCCCGCCTCCGGCCCGAGCTCCGCCGGCGCCGGGGCCGGCCTCCCGCGCCGATCGTCGTGTTCACCCGCTCACTGGCGCTGGACTGGAGCCTCCCGCTGTTCACCTCGGCCGAGTCACCCACGCTGGTGGTGACCTCCGCCGCCGCGCTGGAGGCCGCCGAGATACCCGAGACCGTACGGCCGCACGTGTTCGCGGCCGGAGACCATGACGTCGATCTGGACCTGGCCGTACGAGAGCTGCGCGAGCGCGGCCTGCGGCACCTGCTGTGCGAGGGAGGCCCGTCGCTGACCACGTCACTGATCTCCGCGGGGCTCGTCGACGAGCTCTGCCTCAACCTCGCCCCCACCCTCGTGGGCGGCCGCCACCACAAGGGACTGCTGGATGACCTGGCCGGTCCGGTGGAGCTCGAACCGGCCGCCGTCCATCTCGACGAAGGTGTGCTGTTCCTGCGATATGGCCTGAAGAACCCGCTGACCGCGTAGCCGGTCAGGCCCAGATCTTCCATGAGATCCATGACCCGAGAACGCCGTACGGATCATGAGGTGGCGTTTCCCCCGGCGTCCGCCGTCACAGTCCGTATCGCCACCCGTACGGATCGAGCACGGATTGAGCATGGCGCGGCACGTCTTTGGGGACACTCTCGTCAAGGTCGGGAGGGACGCCGGTGAAAGGGGGCCGGAGGTGGAGATCGCCGCACTGGTCGCGTGGATCGTGGCCGCCGTCGCCGGCTGCCGGCTGCTCCAGACGTGGCTGGCCGGCGGCGGCCTGAGAGGGCAGCCGACCAAGGTCACCCGCTATCCGGCGGTTCTGCTCGTGGGACATCCGGTCGTCGCCGGGCTCGGGCTGATCGCCTGGGTCGTCTATCTCGCGACGGCCTCCGCGGTCTATGCCCGGTGTGCCTTCGCCGCCCTGGTCATCGTCGTCCTCATGGGGTTCGTCATGTTCACCCGATGGCTGGTCGGCCAGCACGCCGGTCGGCACGCCCGCGGCCGTGAGCAGGTCTTCCCGGCGGTCGCCGTCGTCGTCCACGGCGCCGTGGCGGTCGCCACCTTCGTCCTGGTCTATCTGACGGTCATCGCCGCTCATCACCCCTGAGGAGCCGGGCCGTCCTGGTCCGCCGGAGGTTCAGTCCCGGCGGATCAGGAGGACGAGGGCCCGGCCGGGCACGGCCAGGCGGCCGCGGGCCTTCACCGGCTCACGCTCGTCGACGCTCCGGGGCTCGGCCGTGTCGAGGGCGACCTCCCAGCGCTCGCCGAACTCGGGACCGGGGAGGATGAAGGACACGTCGTCCGAATGCGCGTTGATCAGCAGCAGGAAGGAGTCGTCCCGGACGCGCTGACCGCGCGGGTCCGGCTCCGTGATCGCCTCGCCGTTCAGGAAGACGCCGAGGGACCTGGCATAGTCGGTGTGCCAGTCCTCCTCGGTCATGTGCTCGCCGGCCGGGGTCAGCCACGCGATGTCGCGGAGACCGTCGCCGCCGGCCTCCGGACCCTGGAAGAAGCGGCGTCGCCGGAACACCGGGTGCTCCCGCCGCAGCCGGGACAGGCTCCGCACGAACTCGAGATCGGCCGTGCCCGAGTCGCCCGGGTCGCCCGGGCCGTCCTGTTCCCACCGCACCCAGGACGTCTCGTTGTCCTGGCAGTAGGCGTTGTTGTTGCCGTGCTGGGTACGGCCGCGCTCGTCGCCCGCCAGCAGCATCGGGACCCCTTGCGACAGGAACAGTGTGGCGAGGAGGTTGCGCTTCTGCTTGGCCCGCAGCACCGGCACCGCCGGATCATCGGTGGGGCCCTCGGCGCCGCAGTTCCAGGAGCGGTTGTCGTCCGTGCCGTCGCGGTTGGCCTCGAGGTTGTCCTCGTTGTGCTTGGCGTCGTAGGACACGAGGTCGGTGAGGGTGAAACCGTCATGGCAGGTGACGAAGTTGACCGAGGCCATCGGCCGCCGCCCGCTGTGCTCGTACAGATCCGAGGAGCCGGTGAGCCTGGAGGCGAACTCCGGGAGCGTCGCGGACCGCCCGCGCCAGAAGTCCCGGACCGTGTCGCGGTATTTTCCGTTCCACTCGCTCCACAGCGGCGGGAACTTGCCGACCTGATAGCCGCCCTCGCCCACGTCCCAGGGCTCGGCGATCAGCTTGACCTGCGAGACCACGGGGTCCTGCTGCACGAGGTCGAAGAAGGCCGCCAGCCGGTCCACGTCGTGGAGCTCCCGGGCCAGGGCCGAGGCGAGGTCGAACCGGAACCCGTCGACGTGCATCTCCAGCACCCAGTAGCGCAGGGAGTCCATGATCATCTGCAGCGCGTGCGGATGCCGGACGTTGAGGCTGTTCCCGCACCCGGTGTAGTCGACCAGAAAGCGCTTGTCGTCGTCGCGCAGCCGGTAGTAGGAGGCGTTGTCGATGCCGCGGAACGACAGCGTGGGGCCGAGGTGGTCGGCCTCCGCGGTGTGGTTGTAGACCACGTCGAGGATGACCTCGATCCCGGCCTCGTGCAGCGACCGCACCATCGCCTTGAACTCCGGCACCTGCTCGCCGCGCTGGCCGGACGAGCTGTAGGCGTTGTGCGGCGCCAGGAACCCGATGGTGTTGTAACCCCAGTAGTTCGTCAGCCCCCGCTCGACGAGGCCGTGCTCGGGGATGTGCTGGTGTACGGGCATGAGCTCGACGGCGGTGACGCCGAGGTCCCGCAGATGCTCGATGATCACCGGGTGCGCGAGGGCGGCGTAGGTTCCGCGCTGGTGCTCTGGAATGCCGGGGTGCAGCTTGGTGAGGCCTCGTACATGGGCCTCATAGATCACGGTCTCGTGGTAGGGCGTACGCGGCGGCCGGTCGTCGCCCCACTCGAAGAACGGGTTGATGACCACGTTCTTCGGCATGTACGGGGCGCTGTCGACGGTGTCGCGGGTCGTCGGGGCCGACGGGTCCGGGTCGCCGAAGCCGTAGGAGAACAGCGACTCGTGCCATCGGACCTCACCCTCGACGGCCTTGCCGTAGGGATCCAGCAGCAGCTTGGAGGGGTCGCAGCGGTCTCCCCCCCCGGGATCGTAGGGCCCGTGCACGCGATAGCCGTACCGCTGACCGGGGCCGGCGCCGGGCAGATATCCGTGCCAGACGAAGCCGTCGCTCTCGGGCAGCTCACAACGGCTCTCGCGGCCTTCCTCATCGAAGAGGCACAGCTCGATCCGTTCGGCCACCTCGGAGAAGAGCGCGAAATTGGTGCCCATGCCGTCCCACGTGGCGCCCAGGGGATAGGGCTGCCCGGGCCAGACCTCGCGCATGGCCCCTCCTGTCCGGATCCGCTGTCGTCGCCGCCTCGCGATTGTTCCGCACCCGTAGGGAGCGCGAGCAGGACGAGAGTGTACCTATGCCGTCGACCCGTCCCGGCATGTGAACCGGCTCGATACCGCACTCTCATGATCGGCGAGACGGCGCGATTTCGCTCCATGAAGAGGCGCCTTTTCGAGCGACTGCGAGATCACGGCTGAGAGGGCGCCGCTACGGGCTGTCAGCCGCGCCAGACGACCTGGTCTTCGGCGTATTCGTCCGTGGGATGAAGGCCGATGCCCCGGGCCACTCCCGCGGAGGCGAGGTTCTCCGGATGGATGCTGGCGAGGATGCGGGTCACCGAGTTGGCCCGCAGCCAGCGGACCAGACCGGCGGCGGCCTCGCGGGCCGATCCCTCGCCTTGGAACGGCGTGCCGATGATCCAGGCGACGGACGCCCGCGGGCCCCCGGGCGCGGGGGACACGGTGGCCTGCACGGTGCCGACCGCCTGATCGTCCTTGCGCCGCCGCACGATCCAGTTGAGCCAGCTCTCTTGGTGATAGGGCGCCGGGCCGGCCGCCAGCCGCTCATAGCGGGCGCGCAGCTCCGGGAGCGTGGCCGGCGCGCCGCCGATGAAGGCGTGCAACTCGGGATCACCGAGCACGCCCACCATCTCCTCGGCATGGTGGAGGGCGAGCGGCTCGAGGATGAGCCGCTCGGTCTCGATGAGCTCCCCGACCGGTCCGAACACGGAGCCGATCCTAGGCGGAACGGATACAAACGCATACGAATTTGTCCGCCCTGGCCTCCAGGTCAGCTCGACCCGTCCTCCGCACCGCGGGTCGTCGCCGGAGGACGGCCGAAGACGAGGTTGAAGCCTCCGGCGCCACAGAGAACGGCGCCCACGAGGGCGAGAGCCATGTGCCGGCCGCTCAGCGGCCAGGCGTCGACCTCGGCGGCCATCACGGTGCGGGAGGACTGGCGCGGGTCATAGGCGATCTCGATGGTGTCGCCCGGCGTCCGGCCGAAGACGCATGAGTTCGAAGCGCACGTATGCAACAGCACCTGGGAGCGCGTGACCCTGCTGCCGACGGTATAGCTCACGAGGCCGTAGAAGCGGCGGGTCGGAAGCCCGTCCTCACGCGGCCGCGGCGCCGACTGCCACACCTGGTCGATGACCGCGGCCGTCGTGACGGCGCGTCGCTGGAAGGCCGTACTGTCGGCGTACCACCAGGCGGCCAGCCCCAGCAGGGCCAGCCCCGCGAGCAGTGGCCCCCAGACGTGGCTCTGCCGCAGCCGGCCCGGGGAGCCCTGGGGGTAGGCGCGCCACAGGTCCCGGCGGCGGATCGGTCGGGCTTCCATGCGCACCTCCCGTGGTGTTCACGGGTTACGACGCTCCGGGGCACCGGCCGGTTGTCAGGTCCGGCCGGTGCGGCGGTCCCGAGGATCAGCCCCCGAGATCAGCCTCAGAGCTCAGCCCGAGAGATCAGCCCGAGAGATCGGCCCGAGAGATCAGTACAGCTTGGCGGTGGCGCGCTCGATCAGCGGGGCGAAGTCCAGCCCCGCGGGAAGGGTCCCGTAGGCCTGGCCCCAGTCGCCGCCGAGCCGGGAGGCGCAGAAGGCGTCGGCGACGGCAGGGTGACCGTGCCTGACCAGCAGAGATCCCTGCAACACCAGGGCCATCCGCTCCACGATCCGGCGGGCCCGGGTCTCGATGTCCTCCAGGTCCCCGAGCGTCTTGCGCAACGACCGCACGGCCTCGTCCAGGCGCGGGTCGGCACCGGCGGCGGCGTCCACCTCCGCGAAGAAGGCCTCGACCGCCTGCGGCTCACGGGCCATCGCGCGCAGCACGTCCAGTGCCGCGACGTTGCCCGACCCCTCCCAGATCGAGTTGAGCGGCGACTCGCGGAAGAGCCGGGGCATGCCGGACTCCTCGACGTAGCCGTTGCCGCCCAGGCATTCGAGTGCCTCGGCGGAGTGGCCCGGCCAGCGCTTGCACACCCAGTACTTGCCCATCGCGAGGGCGAGCCGCTTGAAGGCCGATTCGGTCTCGTCCCCTCGTACGGACCGGTCCGCGGCGCCCGCGAGGCGCATCATCAGCACCGTCGCGGCCTCCGACTCGACGGCCAGATCGGCGAGGACGTTGCGCATCAGCGGCTGGTCGACGAGATGGCGCCCGAAGGTCTTGCGGTGCGTGGCGTGATGGACGGCCTCGACCAGGCCGTGCCGCATGCCCGACGCGGCGCCGATCACGCAGTCGAGCCGGGTCATATTGACCATCTCGATGATCGTACGGACGCCGCGTCCCGCCTCGCCGACCCGCCAGGCGACGGCGCCGTCGTATTCGACCTCGGAGGAGGCGTTGGAGCGGTTGCCGAGCTTGTCCTTGAGCCGCATGAGCCGGAGCGGATTGAGGGAGCCGTCCGGGAGCACCCGCGGCACCAGAAAACAGGTGAGCCCCTCGGGAGCCTGGGCCAGGGTGAGGAACACGTCGCACATCGGCGCGGAGGTGAACCACTTGTGGCCGGTGAGCCGGTAGCTCCCGTCGGGCTCGGGCGCCGCGCGGGTGGTGTTGGCGCGGACGTCCGAGCCGCCCTGCTTCTCGGTCATGGACATGCCGGCCAGCAGGCCGCCCTTGCCGAGCGGCGGCCGGAGCCCGAAGTCATAGGAGCGGGCCGTGAGCAACGGCTCGTACCGCTCCGCCAGCTCGGGGGACTGGCGCAGGGCCGGTACGGCGGCGTAGGTCATCGAGATCGGGCAACCGTGGCCGGCGTCGACCCGCCAGACATAGAACTTCGCGGCCCGGGCCACGTGCGCGCCCTCGCGGTCCTGCGCCCACGGCGTGGCGTGCAGGCCGTGGCCGACCGCCGTGCGCATCAGCTCGTGCCACGCCGGATGGAACTCCACCTCGTCGACGCGGTTGCCGTAACGGTCGTGCGTGCGCAGTACGGGCGGGTGCTCGTTGGCCTGCCGCCCCCACTCCTGCGCCTGCGCGGTCCCGGCCAGCCGGCCCAGCTCGCGCACCTCCTCCGCGGCCCAGCCGGCGCCCTCCCGCTCGAGCCCGTCCAGCAGGGCGGGATCGTCGGAGGTGTCGTGGTCGACGAGCGGGGGGACCTGGTTGAACACTTCATGCGTCACTGCTGGCTCCCAAGGCGCGATGTGCGAAGGCGATGAGTGCGGGAATGGTCTCCGGGCCGGCGCAACCGGCGGCGAGCGGGCCGACGAGGGCCTCGCCGACCGCGCCGACGAGGGCGGTGGCGACGACCTGGACGTCCTGCGGCGGCAGCTCGCCGGCCGCGACGCCGTCGGCGATCACGCCGGCGAAGGCCGTGTGGTGGAGGCGGCGGAAGGCGAGGCGTTCGGCGTCGACCACCGGGTCGACGGGCTCGGCGAGCAGCGCGTAGGCCTGCCGCGGGGCCCGAAGCGCACGGCCGGCGAACGTCTCGATCATGGCGGTGATCCGGGCGGGGGCGCCGGACTCGAGCTCGGCGGCCCGGACGAGGGCGTCGACCTCGCGCCGCGAGACCGTGCGGAAGACCTCGGCGATGAGCTCGGTCTTGGCGGGGAAGTGGCGGTAGACGCTGCCGGTCGCGACCCCGGCCCGTTCGGCGACGGCGGCGACCGAGCAGCCCGCGTAGCCGTGCTCGGCCACCAGCGCCAGCGCGGCGGTGAGGATCCGCTCGCGGGAGGCGTTCAGCCGGGCCTCGACCCGCTCCGTTCTCCGATAGGCCACACAAGAATTGAACCGCAGTTCATTTCTTTACGCCACCCCGCGAGGCGCCCCGAGCCGCCGCGCGGAGCGCGGCAATCAACACAGTGCCGCGTCATAGCGTTGCAGGACGATGTCGGCCAGTTCCGGCGCCGCTCCGAGTACGGGGGAGACGGCGGCCGCGCCGGCGTCCAGGGACTCCGCGCGGACCTTGTCGGCGAAGTGCCCCGGGGCGAGGAAGTACGACGCCACGGTCACGCGGGGCGCGCCCGCTTCGCGCAGGGCCCGCACCGCCTCGGCAGGGGTCGGACGTGCCGCCGAGGCGTAGGCGGCCACCACGCTCCACCAGCCGTGGGCGCGCCATCCGGATGCCATACGGTCGATCGTCTCGTTGGCCGCCGGGTCGCTGGACCCGGCCGAGACCAGGACGACCGCGGTGTCCGGGTCGCCGATCACGACGCCGGCCTCGGTCAGCCGTCGCTCCAGCGCGGCGAGCATCCGCGGATGCGGACCGAGCGTCGCGGCCGTCCGCAGCCGCGGCCGCGGGTGCCGGGCGCGGACCCCGGCCAGCACGCCGGGAATGTCGATCTTGCTGTGATAGGCCGCCGTGAGCAGTAGCGGGAGCACCACGGCCTCCTGAACGCCCTCGTCGGCGAGCCGGCCGAGCGCCCATGCCGGGGTGGGAGCCGCGTGCTCGAGGTAGGAGCCGACGACCGGGAGCCCGGGCCGCCGGAGCCGTACGGCCTCCAGGAGCCGGTCCACGGTCGCCGCCGCCCGCGGATCCCTGCTCCCGTGCCCGACCGCGACGAGCGGAGCGGCCGCCCCGGTCGCCGCGGTGGGGATCACAGGTGGATGCCGCATTCGCTCTTGCCGAGGCCGGCCCAGCGGCCGCTGCGCGGGTCCTCGCCCGGAGCCACGGGCGAGGTGCAGGGAGCGCACCCGATCGAGGGGTAGTCGTCGTAGTGCAGCGGGTTCACCAGCACACCGTTGTCGCTGATGTAGTTGTCGACGTCCTTCTCGGTCCACGCCAGGATCGGGTTGACCTTGACCATCTCCCGCTTGCGGTCCCACTCGACCACCCGGCGGTCGCGGCGGCTCGCGGTCTCGTCCCGGCGGATGCCGCTGAACCAGGCCATGTAGCCCTCCAGCGCCCGGCCGAGCGGCTCGACCTTGCGCAGGTGGCAGCACAGGTCCGGATTGCGGCCGTACAGCCGGGGCCCGAGGTCGCGGTCCTGCTCCTCGACGGTCCGGGTCGGCCCGACATTGATCACGTTCACCGGATAGACCGCCTCGACGGCGTCGCGGGTGCCGATCGTCTCGGCGAAGTGATAGCCGGTGTCGACGAACAGCACGTCGATGCCGGGCTTGACCTTCGACACGAGATGGATCAGCGCCGCGTCCGACATCGACGACGTCAGGCAGATCCGGTCTCCGAACGTCGCGGAGGCCCAGCGGATGATCTCCAGGGCGGAGGCGCCTTCCAGCGCGTCCGCGGCCGAATCGACGATGTCCTCCAGGTCCAGAGTCGGACGGATGGCGTCGACGGCGGTCATTTCTTCACTCCGATCCCCAGGAACTTCAGCTGGAACGCCCGCGCGCAACCGCGGCAGTACCAGCCCCCGTCGCGCTCGTACGGCTCGAGGTCCTCCTCGCCGCAGTACGGGCAGTAGAACGGTGCGGCGCGCTGGCTCATGCGCTCACTCCGCTCGCCGGCCTCACCGCGACGGCGGCCCGTGGCGCTGGCCGGCTCACTTGAGGTCCTCGTCGGCGGCCCGCCGCGCCCACTCGGCGAAGGTCTCGCCCTCGGTGCGCTGCTCGTCGAACCTGCGTACGACCCGCTCGACGTAGTCGGTGAGGCCCGCCGAGGTGGTCTTGAGCCCGCGGACCTTCTTGCCGAAGGTTCCGCCGACCTGCCCGCCGAGGTGGACCTGGAAGCCCTCGACCTGCTCGCCGTTCTCGTCGACGACGAGCTGGCCCTTGAGGCCGATGTCGGCGACCTGGATGCGGGCGCAGGCGTTGGGGCACCCGTTGACGTTGATGGTGAGGGGCTGGGTGAAGTCCGGCAGCCGCTGCTCCAGCTCGTCGATGAGGTCCATCGCGCGCTGCTTGGTCTCGACGATCGCGAGCTTGCAGTACTCGATGCCGGTGCAGGCCATCGTCTGCCGCCGGAACGTCGATGGGTTGACCTGCAGGTCGTGCTTCTCGAGCTCGGCGGCGAGCTCCTCGGCGCGCTCGGCCGGCACGTCGAGGATGACCATCTTCTGCTCGGTGGTCGTGCGGACGCGGCCGGAGCCGTACTCCTCGGCGAGGTCGCCGATGACGTGCAGCAGGTCACCGCTGACCCGGCCCACGCGGGGCGCGAAGCCGACGTAGCGCTTGCCGTCCTTCTGCGGGTGGATGCCGACGTGGTCACGGCGGGGGAGCGGCGCGGCCGGGGCGGGACCGTCCGGGAGGGCGTAGCCGAGGTAGTCCTTCTCCAGCACCTCGCGGAACTTCTCCGGCCCCCAGTCGTTCATGAGGAACTTGATGCGAGCACGGTGCCGCAGCCGCCGGTAGCCGTAGTCACGGAAGATCGAGATGACGCCGGCCCACACCTCGTGCAGCTGCTCGGGTCTGACGAAGGTGCCGAGACGCTGCGCGAACATCGGGTTGGTGGACAGCCCGCCGCCCACAAAGGCGTCATAGCCCACCTCGCCGGCGTCGTTGACCACGCCGACGAAGGCCACGTCGCTGATCTCGTGCACGGTGCAGTGCGCCGTGCAGCCGGAGACGGCGGTCTTGAACTTGCGCGGCAGGTTGGAGAACAGCGGCGAGCCGATGTAGCGGCTGTGCACGTCCTCGATCTGCGGGGTGCCGTCGATGATCTCGTCCTCGGCGACACCGGCCAGCGGGCAGCCCAGGATCACGCGCGGGGTGTCGCCGCAGGCCTCCATGGTGGACAGCCCGACGGCCTCGAGCTCCTCCCAGATGGCCGGCACCGACTCGACCTCCACCCAGTGCAGCTGGATGTTCTGCCGGTCGGTGATGTCCGCGGTGCCGCGGGCGTACTTGTTCGAGATCTCCGCGATCGCCCGCAGCTGCGCGGGGTCGAGCTGCCCGCCGTCGATGCGGACGCGCAGCATGAAGTAGCGGTCGTCGAGCTCCTCCGGCTGGAGGACGGCGGTCTTACCGCCGTCGATGCCCGGCCGCCGCTGGGTGTACAACCCATGCCAGCGAAACCGCCCGCGGAGATCGGCGGGATCGATAGAGTCGAACCCGGTCTTGGAGTAGACGTCGATGATCCGCTGGCGGACGTTCAGCCCGTCGTCGTTCTTCTTGTTCTCTTCGTTCTTGTTCAGCGGCTCACGGTAGCCGAGGGCCCACTGGCCCTCGCCGCGCTTCGGCCTCGCGGCGGGACGTCTGGCGGGGGCGGGACGATCGGATGGAGATGGCACGGCGCGCGTCCTCGTGGTTTCAGGGCGACGCATGGCGTACCGGCAGATGCTCGCCGGGGGCGATGGCGAGCGCAACGCAGAGCGTTGACCTGGAGGTCATCAGGAGACGCCGGTGTGCCACGCACCGCAGATCATGCAGGGGCGTGGTGGGGCGTCACAGACAGATCGCGCTGCCTACGCGGAGGAAGTCGACATGCCGGCGCATTACCAGCAATGGGTCCGCAGCAGCCATGCCTCGACTTTGACATGCGCTCTCAGGGATGTCCAGCCGGGACCGGCATATGGACAGGTGAGAGGTCTCACGTGAAGGCGGGGGAATATCACCGTCCTCATCCAGCGGTCCTCCGGCCCTCCGCTTCATCGGTGACCCGGCCGGCTCGTCGGACGAGGAGCGGTGCCGGTGATCGCACCAGGAGCCACCACGGCACTTGTCGTGGTGGCGCTCCCGGTACGCCTTGCAGATCATGTTTCATCGTCCCGCGGGACATCCGCGATGTCCCGGAGAGCCGTCGCCCGGTGCCCGCCCGGGCGGGCACCGGCTCACTGCGGGC
This sequence comes from Actinomadura sp., assembly GCA_036008685.1. Lineage (GTDB taxonomy): Bacteria > Actinomycetota > Actinomycetes > Streptosporangiales > Streptosporangiaceae > Actinomadura_C. The sequence goes on from DASYNF010000167.1 coordinate 19,097, forward strand.
GGCGTCTGACCATCCTCAGCATGGTGAGGGCCACGGTCAGCAGGCCCACCATCATCAGTCCGGCCTTGGCCGTGGACCGCTTGTGCCTTCCGGTGCCGGGCCGGACGGCGGCTCCCGCGTCGGCGGGGAGCTTCACCGGCTTGTCGGTCTTCAGCGTCATGGTGTTCATCAGCGGGAGAATCATGGTGCTTCCTCGCATCCAGGGCCGGGGTGGCCGGACCGCGCATCTCTGCGGCATTACTCGTACGGTTGCGAAGTGGTCACACGGCGGACTCCGTGTGACCACGTCCTTCGAATCGGTAATCTCCCCAGGTCGGCGCGCCCGCAATCTCACGCTGAGCATCCTTGACGACACGCTGTGTGATCATGGTGACCGGGCGAAACGGATCGTCGGAATGTCCGGCGAGGTATGTTCTGCGCGGGTGACCCTCTACCGTAGGTGATCGTGACGACCGTCTCTGATGCCTCGAACGTGACCGAGACCCCGGCCGGTACGTCGGCCGCGGGGATTCGCGCGATCGCGTGGAGGCTGACCCGCAGGACCGCGATAGCGGCGTTCCGCCATCGCGTGACGGGCCTGGCGGCGGAGGCCGCGTTCTTCGCACTCCTCTCGCTGCCGCCGCTGGTGCTCGGCCTGGTCGGGACGATGGGCCACTTCCGCGGGGCCCTCGGCGAGCCGACCGTCACAGAGATCCGATCCTGGATGATCGAGCAGGCCCAGACCATGCTGACCGGACCGGCTGTCGATACGGTCGTGGTGCCGCTGATCGACGACGTCATGCGCGGCGGCGGAGTCGACATCGTCTCGGTGAGCTTCCTGATCTCACTCTGGGCCGGGTCCCGTGCGACCAACGTCTATGTGGACACGATCACGATCGCCTACGACCTCTCCGGCCTCCGGGGCATGATCCGGACCCGGATGCGGGCCTTCTTCCTGTATCTCATCGGCCTGGTGACGATGCTCGTCATCATCCCCATGCTGATGGCCGGGCCGGCCATCGTCCGCAGCTCCCTGCCCGGCAGCGACGCCTTCATCGCGCTGCTGTACTGGCCGGTCCTCGTGGCCATGTCCGTGCTGTTCCTGGCGACCCTCTACCACATGAGCGTTCCGGTACGCACGGCCTGGTCGCGGGCGGTTCCCGGTGCGGTCCTGGCCCTGGTCATCTGGATCCTCGGCAGCGCGGCTCTGCGGCTCTACCTCGCCGGATCGCTGTCCGGCGTCTCCGTCTACGGTTCGCTGGCCGCCTCGATCGCCATCCTCACCTGGCTCTATGTCGCCGCGCTCGCGGTGCTGGTCGGCGCCGCGCTCAACGCCGAGATCGACAAGATGTGGCCGAGCCCCGCCACCCTCCACGCCCGAGTCGCCCGCATCACCGCCTGAGCCGGACCGTCCGTACCGTCACCCGTCCGTACCGCCTACCCGTCCGTACCTCCTGTGGGTCCGCCGGAGGACGGGATCCGCGGACGCGTGGACGGCCCGTTGAGGGTGTGTCCCGTGACCGGGTCGTGCCCGTCGCCTCGCGCCTGGGAGAAGGTGATCCGGAGAGTTCGGGAGGCCAGAACGGGTAGGGGCGGACTGAAGAGGTGATCCCGCTGCGCTCTAGTTCCACCGCCTCGGATCAGACCATGCGTCTGCCGTTCGCGGATCGCGCCGAGGCCGGACGCCTGCTCGCGGAGCGGCTGGTGCCCCTGGGCCTGCGGCGGCCACTGATCCTGGCGCTGCCCCGGGGCGGCGTGCCGGTCGCCTTCGAGGTCGCCAGGCGGCTGTCCGGCGACGACGATGAGGCCGACCTGGACGTGCTCGTGACCCGCAAGATCGGATATCCCTACCAGCCCGAGCTCGGGGTGGGCGCGATCGCGGAAGGGGGCGAGCCCGTCTTCGACCGGACCCTCTTGCGCCGGTTGGGTCTCACCACGGCGGACCTGGCCGACACGGTCCGGCGGGAGCGGGCCGAGCTGGACCGCCGCGTCGGGGTCTATCGCGGCGGGCGACCGCCGCCTCCGGTGGAGGGCCGCTGCACGGTCGTCGTCGACGACGGGCTCGCGACAGGCGGCACCGCGCGCGCCGCTCTGCGGGCCGTACGGGCGAGGGGACCCGAGCGGCTCGTCCTCGCCGTCCCCGTCGGTGCGGCCAAGACCGAGAGGGCCATGAGGGCAGAGGCCGATGACGTCGTGGTCCTCGCGGTCCCGAGCTCGTTCCACGCCGTGGGGCAGTGCTACCGCGACTTCGAGCAGCTGACCGACGACGACGTGATCTCGTGGCTGACCAGGCCAAGGTCATGAACCAGGCCGGGGCCGCGCAGGGGACGGCCCGGCGCCCGGGGACGGCCCGCGACGGCGGGCCCCGGATGCGCAAGACCTCGGACGTACAACCGGATACACAAACGGCCCCGCTGCCCGAAGGCAGGGGGGCCGTAGCGTGTGTATCGCCGGGGGGCGCCTAGGCGGCGTTCGCGCGGCGCATTCGACGGCGACGCTCGGAGGCGCGCTCGTCTTCGTTCAGGCCACCCCACGTGCCGTACTTCTCGGGCCGGGAGACAGCGTAGTCAAGGCACTCCGTGCGTACCGGGCAACCCATGCAGACCTGCTTGGCCTTACGCTCACGAATCTCGCGCTCAGGCTGACGTTCACCGTCGGGGCCGAAGAAGAGCACGAGGTCTTCCCCCCGGCACGCGGCGGCGTCCTGCCAGCCCCAGCTGGGACGGGGGAGGTTAGCCTGCCGACGTACCTGAGCCATGGAACACTCACCTCGTTGGTATTGCTGCACAATTTCGGACATGGACGTTGGGAGTACTTTGGGAAGTGCCGAAAGTTCCAACGTCTCAAGCTGCCGCTCTGTTCCCTATACTGGGACCGCACGGCTAGGCTTCCCGCGAATGGGGCCTCGGAGAGGTTACACGAGCGTGGCCTCGTTGAGAAGAGCCAGGCCCCCCAGAACATAGGTGTCGAGATCACCCTCACACCCGGGACCGCAGCCGTCATTGATCTTAGACCGCTCGACGGTCACCCGATAGCGGCTCCCGCCGGCGGTCACGGCCGCCTCGTACGGCGAGGTTCCGGTGAGCGATTCCACCTGTACGTCGTCCACTCCGAGGATACCCGAGCGGGTCCGGACGAAATGCTCCGCGGCCTGGGCGGGCTCCGGGACGCCGGCCCGTCCGCGAAGCCGGTCGAGTATCACCTCGCCCCGCAGGTAGGCCCGTACGGCGTCGACGGCCTCCGCGACCCCGAGGCTCCCGTAGTAGAGGCCGTGCGGGAGGCACACCAGGTTGGCGGCATAACGATCTCCGCCCACGTGCGTGGTCTCCCAGACGGCGTCGCCGAAACGCGCGTGCAGCTCCCGGGCGAGCGGTCCTCCGGTCCTCGCACAGCACACGTTCCGCTGGCCGTGGGTGCACACGAGCAGCACCGGGCCGCTGACCGGATCGCCGAACCCCGGCCGCTCACCGGCCGCCACCGCGGCGAGGTCCAGCCTCGCGATCTCGGCCGGGTCGGTGAGTTCGCGGCCCTCCATCCATGCCCCGGTGCCGTGGCCGGTGCGGGGGACACCACCGGTGGCGAGGGAGTGCCCGGCATAGACCTGCAGTGGCGGCGTCCCGCGCCGGCGGGTGGTCCGCCGGATGAACTGCGGGCGGATGCCCAGCCGGAGCGCCTCGTCCACGGCCCGGCGGATCGGGGCGGGCAGGCGCAGGGCGCCGGTGTCCTGAGGCCATGGCCCGGGGTGTTCGATCAACAGCCAGGCGCGGGCCTTCGTCGTCGCGCTCGCCATGCACGGCAGCGCACCCGTGTGCCCGCTCGGACAGTGCTCGCACCCGTGAGCGCGTGCCGGATCCGCCAAGGAGCCGCCCCCGTCTCTTCCGATCCGCCGTCTCTTCCGTCCATCCGAACTTAGGTGAGACTAACCTAAGTTAATCTTCCCGCGCGTGCAGGCCGTCATGCCCCGTGACGCGGGCCGGTTCACCCGGTCAGGGCGCGGCCGGCCGCCGCCGAGGCCGCCTGGCGGTCGGCGGCCACGAGGCCGATCCTGGTGCGCCGGTCCAGCAGGTCGGACTCGTCGATCGCGCCCTCGTGGCGCACCGCCCAGGTGAGTTCGGCACCGATCACGGGGAGTCCGGGGGCGACCGGCTCCAGCAGCCGGGGGTCCTCCCGGCCCAGCGCGAGCAGGCATGCCGCCTCGGTGCCGTAGCGTCGCACGAGCCGCGGAGGCGCGCTGATCCGCGCGAGCGTAGAGGCGTCCGCGGCACCGACCAGTGGCAGCCGGGCGGTCCGGCAGCGGGCTCCCGAGCCGAGCCGGGCGGCCACGACGTCGACCGCGTCCTGTGCCACCCGCCGGTAGGTCGTCAGTTTTCCCCCGACCACGGTCACCACGCCGTCGCGGGAGGTCAGGACCGCGTGACGCCGCGACAGGTCGGCGGTCCGGCCGTCCTTCCCCGGGTTTCCGTCATCGAGGAGCGGGCGCAGGCCGGCGAACGCGCCGATCACGTCGTCACGGCGCACCGGAACCTCGAGGGCGGAGCCGAGGACGTCCAGGAGGAAGCCGATCTCGGCCTCGGTGGCCTCGGGGACGTCCGGGATCGGGCCGTCGGCCGGCTCGTCCGTGAGGCCGACGTAGACCCGCCCGTCGCCCTGGGGGAGCACGAGCAGGAACCGGCTCGTCTCCCCCGGGACCGGGATCTGCAGGCCGGCGGGTGTGCCCGGCCGGGCGGGTCCGGGCGGGGCGGCCTGGCCGAGGCTTTCGGCCCGCAGCACCAGGTGGGTCCCGCGGGACGGGCGGAGCCGTACGTCGCCGGCCAGCTGTCCCGCCCAGACGCCGGTGGCGTTGAGGACGGTCCGTGCCCGGATGGTGAGCTCTTCGCCGGACAGTTCGTCCCGCACCAGGGCGCCGTCTCCGCCGAGCGAGAGCGCACGGCAGCGGGTGATCACCCGGGCGCCGTGCGCGGCCGCCGTGCGGGCGATGGCGGTGACCAGCCGGGCGTCGTCGCACACCTGGCCGTCCCAGGACAGCAGGCCACCGCGGAGGCCGTGCGGACGCAGCCCCGGGGCGAGCCGCAGCGCGCCGGCCCCCGACAGCCGCCGGGCCCGGGGGAGCACGTCAGGGCCCGTACCCGCGGAACGCCGCAACAGGTCGCCGGCGATCAGCCCCGCGTGGGTGAGGGCCTCCTGCGACCGTGACACGAGCGGGGTGAACGGCAGGACGAACGGCAGGGCCCCGACCAGATGGGGCGCCGTGCGGCGCATCAGGACATCGCGCTCGACCGCGCTCTCATAAGCGATCCCGACCTGCCCCGAGGCCAGGTAGCGCAGGCCGCCGTGGATCAGCTTGGAGCTCCATCGGGACGTGCCGAAGGCCAGATCGTGGGCGTCGATCGCCGCCACCGACAGACCCCGTGCGGCGGCGTCCAGCGCGGCGCCGGCACCGGTGGCACCGAGCCCCACCACCAGCACGTCGACCGTCGCGCCGGCCAGCCCGGCGAGCTCTCGCGCCCGGCGTCGCCGGTTGAGCGAGGACGCGCTCACGGCGCCAGAGTCCTGTCCAGGACGTGACGCAGCTCGTCGTCGAAGGCTTCGTCGCCGAGCTCGGGATCGGTGCCGGTGGTCATCGTGCGCGCGGACAGCGTGAACGACTGGACGATCAGCAGCACGGCCCTGGCCTGCCGGGCCGGATGGCCCGGCCGCACGGTGCCGTCGGCATGGCCGGCCCGGAGCGTGGCCTCGAAGAGATCCAGGAAGGCCCGCTGGCTGGCCCCGCACCGATCCAGGATGTACGGCAGGAGGAGTTCGGGATCCACCTCGACGATCTTGCGCAGCAGCGGGTGCTCGCGAAACGCCCGGGCTCCTTCCACCAGGCTGTCCACCATGGCCTCGCGGACCGGCCGGCCGTCGCCCCGTGGCGCCACCGAGGCCGCCACGGCGGCCCACTCCCGGGTCATGAGGTCGGCGACCAGCGTCCGTACGTCCGGCCAGTGCCGGTAGAGCGTCATCCGGGAGACGCCGGCACGCCGGGAGATGTCGGTCAGTGTCGTCCGGCGCACGCCCACCGCCAGCACGCTGTCGCGCGCGGCGTCCAGTACGGCGTCCTGGTCGATCCGCTTGTGACGATTAGACGTCATATGTCACAGTGTAATCATGCCTGAAGACGCCCGGACGACCGCCGACGGTGACGCGGCGGAGATGTCGTGGAGCGGCTGGGGAGATCCGGCCAGGGCGGAGCCGCTGCCGGAGCCCGTGGTGGCCCTTCTGCGCGAGGCCCTGGGCGTGGAACCCGCGGACGCTCCGCCGGTCGCGCTCGAGGCCATCGGGGTCCCGGAGTCCGGGCTCACGGATGCGGCCCTCGATGCTCTGGCCGCGATCGTCTCGGCCGGCAACGTGCGGACCGATGCGGAGAGCCGGATCCGTCACACCCGTGGAAAGTCCACCTCCGACCTGTTGCGGATGCGGGCGGGCCAGGCCGGGGACGCGCCTGACGCCGTCGTGCTGCCCGGGACCCACGACGAGGTGCTCGCGGTCCTCGAGGTGTGCTCGCAGCGACGGATCACGGTCGTGCCCTTCGGCGGCGGGACTTCGGTCGTCGGTGGCCTCACGCCGCCGGGCGAGGACTCCGGCGGCATCGGAGGGAGGCCCCGCATCGCACTCGATCTGTGCCGCCTCGACCGTCTGGTCACGATCGACCCGGTCTCGCACACGGCCACGTTCGAGGCGGGACTGCGGGCCCCGCTGGCCGAGGCGCTGCTGCGGGAGCGGGGCTTCACGCTCGGTCACTTCCCGCAGTCCTACGAGTGGGCCACGATCGGCGGATTCGCCGCCGCCCGTTCCAGCGGTCAGGCCTCGGCCGGGTACGGCCGGTTCGATGAAATGGTCGTCGGCCTCACGGTCGCGACGCCCCAGGGCACCCTGGCGCTCGGCCGGGCACCGAAGTCCGCCGCGGGCCCCGACCTTCGCCAGCTCGTCCTCGGGTCCGAGGGCGCGTTCGGGGTCATCACCTCCGTGACGGTGCGGCTGCACCCGGCTCCGGAGGCCACCGTCTACGAGGGCTGGCGCTTCGGGTCGTTCGCGGAGGGAACGGCGGCGCTCCGCCGACTCGCGCAGCGCGGGCCGCTGCCGACCGTGCTCCGGTTGTCCGACGAGGCCGAGACGCTGGTGGGCCTGGCCCGGCCGGGAGATCTCGGCGAGCTCGCGGGACCCGCCGGCTGCCTGGCCATCGTGGGGTTCGAGGGCTCCCGCGAGGACGTCGCGAGCCGGCGGGCCGAGGCCGGCGCGGTCCTCGCGGCCGCCGGCGGGGAGCCGCTCGGAACCGCGCCCGGCCGGAGCTGGGCGGACGGACGCTTCTCCGCTCCCTACCTGCGTGACGCCCTCCTCGATGCCGGTGCCTTCGCCGAGACGCTCGAGACGGCCGCGTTCTGGTCCGGGATCCCGGCCCTCTACGACGCCGTCCGCGAGGCGCTCGTCCGCGGGCCGGCCGGCCGGCCCGCGGGAGATCCCGCGCCGGCCGCGGGCCCGGCCCCGCTGGTGATGTGCCACATCTCGCATGTCTATCCGACCGGGGCGTCGTTGTACTTCACGGTCGTGTCCGCCCAGGACGCCGACGCGGTGGCGCACTGGGCGCGCGCCAAGGCCGTCGTCTGCGACGCCATCCTGGCCGCGGGCGGCACGATCAGCCATCACCACGGAGTCGGCACGGATCACCGCGACTGGTACGTCAGAGAGGTGGGCCCGCTCGCCGTCGACGTGCTTCGCGCGATCAAGGATCGGCTCGACCCGGCCGGCATCCTCAATCCCGGGATTCTGCTCCCCGCGTCAGCCCCTCCGGCCGCGCGGCCCGTGACAGGGTGACGGTCGTGCGTTCCTTCACCGCGATCGTGAACCCCTCGGCGGGCGGCTCCGGACCGGCGTCCGCCGCCGCCCTGATCCCGCTGGCCCGGCTGCTCCGTGAAGGGGGCGCCCGGGTCACGGTGGAGTACAGCCGCGATCTCGACCACGCGCGCGATCTCGCGCGTGCGGCCGGAGGGCGCGGGGACGTCGTGCTCGGAGTCGGCGGTGACGGCATGGTCGGTGGTGTGGGAGGTGCCCTGGCGGGGACCGGAGCGATCTTCGGCATCGTGCCGGCCGGTCGTGGCAACGACTTCGCCCGTCAGCTCGGCATGCCCTCCGATCCGGGGGACCTCGCCCGGCTCCTGCTGGAAGGCGAGCCGCGGCCGGTCGACGCGATCATGGCCGGCGACGAGGTGGTGCTGGGCAGCGTCTACGCCGGCGTGGACGCGGTCGCGGGCCGCAACGCCAACGAGAGCAGGCTGCTGCGCGGCTCGGCCGCCTATTACGTCGGCGCGCTGCGCGCGGTCGCGGGCTGGCGGCCCGCCTCCTACCGCGTGACCGTCGATGGACGGCTCCATGAGCGCCGCGGCTACACGGTCGTGGCCGCCAACTCGGGGTTCTACGGGTTCGCCCGGCACATCGCACCTGACGCCCGCGTGGACGATGGGCTGCTGGACGTCGTCGTGATCAAACACGTCCCCAAGCCGTTGTTCTTCGCGGTGATGCGGGAGCTCCAGGACGGCTCGCACGTGCGGCGGCCCGAGGTGGAGGTGCTGCGCGGCCGCGAGGTCCGCATCGAGGCCGACCGTGACCTGCCGTACGGCGCGGACGGCGAGCTCGCCGGGACCCTTCCGGTGACCGCCCGGGTCCTGCCGGGAGCGCTCAACATGCTCCGGCCCTGACCCGGTGGTCTGTCGCTCCGGGGCCGAAGACGGCTTGTCGTGATGCCGGGCCGGCGTCCCGCGGAACCGCTACGGTGACGTGGTGCGAACCCTTTTGAATATCATTTGGCTGGTGTTGGCCGGATTCTGGATGGCAGCGGGCTATGTCCTCGCGGGGATCATCTGCTGCGTCCTCATCATCACCATCCCCTTCGGCATCGCCTCCTTCCGCGTCGCGGCCTATGCCCTCTGGCCCTTCGGCAAGACGGTGGTGCGACGGGCCGACGCCGGCACGGGCTCGGCCATCGGCAACCTCATCTGGCTGGTCTTCGCCGGCTGGTGGCTCGCCCTGGGGCACCTGTTCACCGGCCTGGCCCTCTGCGTCACCATCATCGGGATCCCGTTCGGCATCGCCAACTTCAAGCTCATCCCCATCTCGCTCCTTCCGCTCGGGCGGGAGATCGTCGACGCCGAGGACCCGAGGGCCTTCTCTCCCGCACAGCCCTGACTCTCCCGCACAGCCTGAGGTGAGGCCGCGGCCCGGTCCCGCGGCGACGCCGCGGCGCCGGGCACGCACGGGCGTCATCTCGCGGAGGTTGACGGGAAGATCGATTTCCCGCGATCGTGGCCCCAACCGTCGTCCTTCTCTGCCAGGAGGTGGCCTTGTGCAGGCCTCTGTGTCGCCGTCATCACGTACGTCGGCGGACGGGGCGGGGTGGGGGTGCACGGAACCGGGGTCCTTCGCCGAGCTCATGCCCGCGCGGGCGCCGAGATTCTCCTGGCTACGTCCCTCCGTGCTGTGGCGCTCGCGCAACGATGTGATCGCGCGGCTGTTCGGTGATCCGTCCGACCGGGTGCGGCGCGGCTGGCTCGCCGTGCTCGGGGAGGGCGGCGCGGATCCGCTCCGGATGATCCACAGGCCCGAGGAGGAGTTCTCCTTCCTGCTGCTCGGTGACACCGGCGAGGGGGACAAGTCCCAGTACGCCGTCGTGCCGGGTGCGCTCCAGGCGGGCGGCGACACCGATTTCATGATCATCGACAGCGATGTCATCTACCCGGTCGGGAGCGCGAACGACTACCCGGACAAGTTCTTCCGGCCCTACCAGGACTACGGGGGACCGATCTACGCCGTTCCCGGCAACCATGACTGGTATGACGGCCTCGGCGGGTTCATGCGGATCTTCTGCGATGTGACCGGCCGGCCGGATCCCGGGCCGTGGCCGGGGCCCCTCGGGGCGCTCCCACGGGTGTTCTGGCGCAGGCCCGAGGCCGTCGACGAGGCCGCCCTGGACGAGGGCCGCAAGCTGCGCGCCGCCCCCGGCCAGCAGGCGGACCAGCCGGGCCCCTACTGGGTCATCGACACGCCGGTCCTGCGGATCGTCGGGATCGATACCGGCATCCTGGGTGGAATCGACCGGGATCAGGGCGAATGGTTGCGGCGGGTGTCGGCGGGCCCGACCCCGAAGGTGCTGGTCACGGGCAAGCCCATCCACGTGGACGCCAAGCACCATCCGGGCCCGATCGAAGGCGGCGGCACCGTCGACGAGATCGTGCGCGATCCGGCGAACAACTACGTCGTGGCCATCGGAGGGGACACCCACAACTACCAGCGCTACCCGGTACGGGTGGGGGAGCGGGTGATCCAGTACATCGTGTCCGGTGGCGGCGGGGCCTTCATGCACGCCACCCACACGATCCCGAGGCAGACGGTCGTCGGGGAGGACACGTTCCGGTGCTATCCCCTGCGCGGCGACAGCCTGTCCTTCTACAGCCGGCTGTACGGCCGGCGGCTGCGCCTTCGCCGGCTGTTCGAACTGTCTCCCGAGGAGGCGTCCGCGGCGATCGCGCGCCGCCTCGGCCTCGAGACCACGCGCTCCGCGGAGGGGGCGAGCCCGGTCTCGCTCCGGGCCCGGAGCGTGGCGTGGCTGCTCGGGGTCCCGCGGGGGCACCGCCACCGGCGGCTGCGGTTCCCGGTGCACAAGACGGTGCAGCGGTTCCGCTCGGAGGTCGCGGACTGGGACACTCCGCCGTTCTTCAAGAGCTTCCTGCGCGTCGACGTGACCCCGGACGCCCTGCGGATCCGGTGCTTCGCCGCCACCGGCTGCCGTGAACATGAGCTCCGGCCGCCTCTCGAGGACGAGATCACGATCTCTCTGCGCCAGGCGGCGGAGGAGCGCGGACCGGCCTGAAGACGGCGATTTCGCCATGTGACCGGGTCACACCCCACCGGGCACGTCGATGTCCCCGGCCTCCGAGGTCCTCCGGTTCCGCGCGGGTCGCGGTGACCTGGTGGCCGTGGCCGCCGGATGCCTCGGCCGGGCGGGACAATGAGCTCCATGCGGATCGCGGTCGAGGTGTCGCCGGAAGGCGGGGGAGTGCTGTGTCCCCTCACCGAGGACGGACGCCCGGCGGGTCCCGAGGAGCGTGTCGGCGATCTCGCCCAGGCCATCCGCGCCCGCGAGCGCGATGGGGAGCCGCGCTGGGTGTGGGCGGCCACCAACCGTGTCCTTCCTCCGTTGCTGCGTGCCGGGACGACGGTCGCGCGCTGTCACGACCTCGAACTCGTCGAGGCACTGCTCCTCGCCGGCGAGGGTCGCTATGGGGAGCCCAGGTCCGTACGGGCGGCGGCCGCCAGGCTGCGGGGAGAACCGGTCCCGGTGGACACGGTGAGGTCCTCCGATGGGCAGCCGACGCTGTTCGGTGGTGAGGAGGACGCCGGCGAGGACCTGGCCGCCGTCCTCGAGGTCCACGCCGGCCAGCTCCGCAGGATCGCCGCGACCCGGCATCCGGACCGGCTCGGCCTCCTCGCGGCCGCCGAGTCGGCCGGCGGGCTCGTCGCGGCCGAGATGAGTCATGCCGGTCTCCCGTGGTCGGTGGCCCGCCACGACGCTCTGCTCACCGAGCTCCTCGGCCCACGGCCGGGTCCGGGCCTGCGGCCGCACAGGCTGCAGGCGCTGGCCGACCGGATCGCACAGGAGTTCGGCGGTCGCCGGCCCGTCAACCCGGACTCGCCGGCGCAGCTGCTCAAGGCGTTCGCAGCCGAGGGGGTGAGCCTGCCCTCCACCCGCTCGCACGTGCTCAAGGAGGTGGAGCATCCGGCGGTGCCACCGCTGCTGGAGTACAAGGAGCTGGCCCGGCTCTACACCACGCACGGCTGGTCGTGGCTCGACTCCTGGGTCCGCGACGGGCGCTTTCATCCCGAATACGTCGTCGGTGGCGTCGTCTCGGGGCGCTGGGCGAGCCGGGGAGGCGGCGCCCTGCAGATCCCGCGGGTCCTCCGCCGCGCGGTCGTGGCCGAACCGGGCCGGGTCCTGGTCGTGGCGGACGCGGCACAGCTCGAACCGCGTGTCCTGGCCGCGCTCGCCGGGGACCGGTCCTTCGCCACGGCGGCCGGACACGGTGATCTCTATGCCGCTCTGGCCGGCGCGTTCGCCGGGCCCGGGTCCGGGTCCGGCGCCGCCGGGGAGGCTCTGGGCCCGGGAGGCCGTGCCACCGGAGGCGGGAGCCCCCGCGACAAGGCCAAGATCGCCCTGCTGTCCGCGATGTACGGGGGCGGCACCGGTGAGGCCGTACAGCTCCTCGGCATCCTGCGACGGCGCTTTCCCGAGGCCTACGGCTACGTCGAGGCCGCCGCGCGGGACGGGGAGGCCGGCCGGCTCGTACGGTCACGGCTCGGCCGCACGTGCCCGCCCCCCTCCGCGGCGTGGCGGTCCCTGACCGCCGCGGACCCGGGCGAGGTGCCGGCCGGGCGGCAGGGATCGGCCGCGCGGAGCCGCGGCCGGTTCACCCGCAACTTCGTGGTGCAGGCGAGTGCGGCCGACTGGGCCCTGGCGCTGCTGGCGGCGCTGCGCCGCCGCCTGCTCCGAGCCGGGCCTGCCGCCGGGCGTGAAGGTTCCTCCGACGGCCGTTCCGGCCGGCCCGAACTGGTGTTCTTCCAGCATGACGAGGTCATCGTGCACACCCCCCGTGAGCTCGCCGACGAGGTCGCCGCGGCCATCCGGGCCAGTGCGGAGGAGGCCGGCCTGCTGCTGTTCGGCCGGACACCCGTGCGGTTTCCCATGGAGGTGGCGATCGTCGACTGCTATGCCGACGCCAAGTGACCGGGATCGCCCCCTTGATCGTGAGCGCGCGAGTGCCGATCATCGCCTCGATGGCTCCCTGTCCGGCCCCGGAGGGTCAGCCGGTGGCGCCGGCCGCGGGAGCGCCCCGGACGAGGCGGCCGACCTCCGCGCGGAGGTGGACGAACTCGGGCTGCTCGCGCGTCGCGATCTGGTCGCGTGGCGACGGCAGGTCGATGGGGAGGTCCGCGACCACACGGCCGGGGGAGGGACTCATGACGATGACACGGTCGCCGACATAGACGCTCTCGTCGATGTCATGGGTGACCAGCAGGATCGTCATCTCGTTGACACCGCGCACCTTGAGCACGAGGTCCTCGAGGTCCTCGCGGGTCTGCGCGTCGACGGACCCGAAGGGCTCGTCCATGAGCAAGAGCGAGGGACGGTAGGCGAGTGCTCGGGCGATGGCCACGCGCTGCTGCATCCCGCCGGAGAGCTGCCAGGGGTATTTCTCGCCGGCGCCGCCGAGCCCGACCGCATCGAGGGCCTCGAGAGCCGCCTCCCGGCGGGCCGCACGGTCCATGCCGCGCCGGCGCAGGGGGAACATGACGTTGCCGCGCACCGACATCCACGGGAGGAGTGACCGGGAGTAGTCCTGGAAGACGACCGCGAGGTTGCCCGGTACGCCGGTGACGGGGGCGCCCTCGAGCAGGATCTCGCCGGAGGAAGGCCGGACCAGGCCCGCGATCGCGCGCAGCAGAGTGGACTTACCGCATCCAGAGGTCCCGACGATGCTCACCAGTTCGCCGCTGCCGACCTTGAGATTCACGTTCTGGAGGGCAACGTGTTCGCCTGACCCGTCGCCGTACACATGGCTCAGCCTTACGACTTCGAGCACGATGACAATTCCGTCCGTTCTGGGGCCGATAACGCATCGTACAGCGGCCCCGCCCGTCGGACCGGGTGGTAGTGGACCACTCTCGCGTCTGATTTGTAGCGCAATGTCCAGTTTTATCTCAAGGTTTACCCGAGATGCCGTGATCGCTACGATTCGTCCCGCGCGGAGTATCGGCGTCTGGGCCGCTACCTCGCGATGCGCGGCGCCGGTGCCCCCGAGTGGTCGTCCCTTCTCGGGGTGGGTCTATGAGGGTGAGTCTATTGAGGAGTCTCATGAAACTTCGCTGGACATGCGCCGCGGCGGCGACCGCGCTGCTGCTGTCGACGATCGCCGGATGTGGTGGTTCGGACTCAGCGAAGTCGAAGGGCGGTCTCGAAAAGGCGGAGATCAAGGTGGGAGTCCTTCCCATCGTCGACGACGCGCCCCTCTATCTCGCGCTCAAGAACAAATACTTCGAGGCCGAAGGCCTCAAAGTGACTCCGGTGTTTCTGGCGAATGGCGTCGAGGCGATCGGCAGGCTTCAGTCGGGTGGCGTCGACCTCGCCTGGAGCAGCTATCCCGGCGTGATCAACTCCGCCGCCAAGGGCCTCAAGCTCCGGGTGGTGCTGGACGGCTACGCCGCCAAGCCGCACCTGTTCTCCGTGATGGCGCTGCCCAGCGCGGCGGTGAAGAAGCCGACCGACCTGGTCGGCAAGAAGGTCGCGGTGAACAGCCTGAAGGGCCTCGGGCCGCTGCTGCTGAGCTCGGCGCTCAAGACGGCCGGCGTGGACCCCCGGAAGGTCCAGATGATCGAGCTGCCCTTCGCCAACATGCCGGCGGCCCTGCAGAACAAGGCGGTCGACGCCGCCTGGGTCACCGAGCCGTTCCGGTCGGAGTCCCAGCAGAAGCTCGGCGTGGTCGAGGCGATGGACACGGCCACCGGCCCGACCGAGAGCCTCCCCATCGCCGGTTTCATCAGCGCGGGATCCTTCCCGGACAAGAACCCGAAGACCCTCGCGGCCTTCCAGCGGGCCATGGTCAAGGCGCAGACCCTCGCCGCCGATCGCAGCCAGGTGGAGCAGATCCTGCCGACCTACATCAAGACGATCACGCCGGAGCTCGCCGCCACGATCACTATGGGGTCCTACCCCACGGGGTCGAGCCAGGTCCGGCTGCAGCGTGTCGCGGATCTGATGCATCAGTTCGGGCAGCTGGACAAGCCGTTCGACGTCAAGCCCGTGCTGCAGAAGTAGGCAGGCGGAGTCCCAGTGATCGAACCGACCCTCTCGACCGTGAACGCACCGGCCGGCGCCGGTGACCGGCGGACCGGCCCCCGGCGGGGCCGGCTCCGGTCGCCCGGCCGCGCGAGATTCGTCCGTGGTCTCATCGGGGTGCTGGTCCTGCTGCTCATCGGTGAGGCGGTGGGCAGGGCCGGCATCGTGGACCGTTCCTTCCTGCCGCCGACGTCCACCGTGCTGGCGCGGGCCGCCGGTCTCCTCGCCGACGGCGGGTTCCTGCAGGACATCGCCGCCACCCTCCTGGCGTGGGGATCGGGCCTGCTGATCGCGGCGGTGATCGCGGTCCCCCTGGGCCTCGCGCTCGGCAGCCTGCCGATCGTCAACTCCGCCGTCCGCGTCCTCATCGAGTTCCTGCGCCCCATCCCGGGTGTGGCGCTGATTCCGCTCGCGCTCCTGCTGATTCCGGACCAGGCGCAGATGGTGCGCTTCGTCGTGGCCTATGCCGCGATCTGGCCCATCATGGTCAACACGGTCTACGCCGTCGGTGACGTCGATCCGGTGGCCCGTGACATGGCACGCTGCTTCGGTCTCGGTGGCTTCGCGGTGCTGACCCGGATCTCATTGCCGAGTGTCGCGCCGTTCATCGCCACGGGCCTGCGGCTCGCGTCCTCGATCGCCCTGGTCGTCACCATCGCGACCGAACTCATGGCCGGCGGCGGTGAGCACGGCATCGGCATGTTCGTCCTCCAGGCCAGCGGCGGCATCGATACCGCCGACGTGGTGTTCGCCGCGGTGGGCGTCGCGGGCGTGCTCGGATACGTCCTGGACATGGTCATGCGGACGGCCGAGCACCGGATCTTCCGGTGGCACTTCGAGCGTCAGGGCGGGCCGGCGTGAGCCCGGGACGTCGTCCCGTGGCGGCACCGGGGGGCACGGAAGGCGGGTCCACGGCGATGAGGAGGGGTGAGCGGCTGTGAAGAGTACGCGTGTGAAGAGTACGCGTGTGAGGACCGGCGCGGCCGCCATGGGCCTGCGCTGGCTCGTCTTCGCCGGAGCGGTCGGCGCCTGGCAGCTCGCCACGAGGTTGGTCCCCGAGGAACGCGAGCTCTTCTTCCCCCCTCCATCGGTGATCGCCACGCGGATGATGGAGATGTGGTTCTCCGGCCCCGCGGCCCACGGCTTCCTCACCCCTCAGGCGACCGGCAACATCCTCCCCAGCCTCGGGAGGCTGCTCGTCGGCTGGAGCATCGCCGCCGTGGCCGGAGTGGTCATCGGGGTCCTGCTCGGCCGCTCTCAGCGTGCGCTGGACTACGCGGACCCGCTGATCCAGTTCTCCCGCGCCATTCCTCCGCCCGCCGCGATCCCGGTGTTCATCGTGCTCTTCAAACTGGGCGACACCATGCGGATCTCGGTGATCGTCTTCGGGGTGATCTGGACGATCATGCTCAACGCCATCGAGGGCGCGCGGTCCGTGGAGGCCGTACAACTCGACATCGCCCGGGTGTTCAGGCTCACAGCCGCCGAACGGCTGCTCCGGATCGTGCTGCCCGCGGCGGCTCCGAAGATCTTCGCGGGCCTGCGCATCAGCCTGTCGATGTCACTGATCCTCATGGTGGTCTCGGAGATGATCGGCAGCACCGACGGGATCGGCTTCATGCTCAACGATGCGAAGTCGTCGTTCATGCTCCCGGACATGTGGGCGTGCATCGTGCTGCTGGGATTCCTCGGCTACGCGTTCAACGCGGTGTTCCTGTGGATCGAGCGGCATCTGCTCGCCTGGCACCGGGGCGTTCGGGGTACGGCCGAGTGACCCTGGGGCCGCCGGCTCCGGCTCAGCGCCGGCGTGCGCACAGCAGGACGAAGTCGGACGGCAGCGCGCGCCGGTCCTCGAGCTCGAAGCCGGCCGAGCGCAGGAGCCCGCGGAACTCCGTCCAGGTGCGCTCGCGTCCGCCGAAGACGGTCATCATGTTCATGTCGCGGGCCACCGCGATCGCCGGGGAGCCGTCTTCGGGAACGAGAAGCTCGATGATCAGCAGTACGGCCCCGGGGTCCATCGCCCGCCGGCAGTTGGCCAGCAGGGCCAGGCAACGCTCGTCGTCCCAGTTGTGCAGGATCCGCGACAGGATGTAGACGTCCCCGCCGGAGGGCACGGACGTCAGGAAGTCGCCGCCCACGAGCTCGCAGCGGTCGAGAAGGCCCTCCTCGCGCAGCCGGCCTCGTGCGGCCTCGACGACGTGCGGGGCATCCAGCAGGACCCCTCGCGCGGCCGGTGCCGCGGCGAGGACCGCGGCGAGCAGAGTGCCGTTCCCGCCCGCCACATCGACGACCGTGGCCATGGCCGAGAAGTCGTAGACCTCGGGGACATGCGCGAAGAACGGGGCGCCGCTCTGCATCTGCCGGTCGAAGGACCGGGCCAGTTCGGGCCGGCCGGCCAGGTAGTCGTAGGCGGGCATGCCGTAGAGGTGCTCGAACGCCGGCTCGCCCGTACGGACGGTGTGCAGCAGCTCGCCGAAGGCGCGGTAGCCGTAGCCGCCGTAGGACAGGGCGCGGTCCCGCATCGACCCGGGGACGTCGGACCGCAGGAGCGCGCCGAGCGCGGTCAGCCGGAATCCCCCGGAGCCGTCACCTTCCACGACCCCGAGCCCGGCCAGGTAACGCAGCAGCCGGTGCAGCGAGTCCGCGTGCGCGCCCGTCGCCGTGGCGAGCTCCCCGCTCGTGGCGGATCCCTGGCCGAGCCGGTCGGCGATGCCGAGCGCCGCGGTGACATGCAGGGCCTGGGTGACCCATGCCCCCTGGAGCAGCCCCCGCATGGCCTCCTGCGGGTCGTCGTGCGGCATGCGTACTCCTGGAACAGATCACATAGGACTCGAGCGTCTCGGCCGCGAACAGGTCGGCCGGGTCGAGCAGGCGCTCGGCCAGGCCCTGCTCGTGTGAGTAACGCAGGAACGTCCGGAGCGTGGACTCGTTCGGCCCGAGACCGTAGGACCAGAAGTCCTGACCCATCAGCCCGCGGGTGCGCTCGACCTCGTCGTAGAGCCAGGGCAGCATGTAACGCGTGGCCGCCGTCTCACCGAGCCGCCCGGCGGTCTGCAGCCGTGCCGCCTCGAACGCGTCGTACAGCGACCGGGCCAGCCACGGCCGGGCCTCGTACAGCTCCCGGCGGAGGGCGATGACGTGCATGATGGGAAAGATCCCGGTCTCCCCGAAGTACTGCTCCTCGGCCGCTCTGGAGTCCTGGAACAGCCGGCGGACCTCGGGCCTCCCGTCCGTGAACGGCCGGGGCGTGCGCGGGCTGTACAACGCGTCGATCTCACCGCTCACCAGCATGTCGGCGAGGGTGCGGTCCGCCGGGATCGGTTCGACCTCGATGCCCGGTGGCAGGTTCAGGCGCACCTTCTCGATCCGGCCCGGACTGTGGATCCCGCCGGTGCGGTAGCGCACCGCGTCGACGGGGAGGTCGTGCCGTTCGGCGAGGATGCCGCGGATCCACACGGCCGCCGTCACCTGGTACTCCGGAATGCCGACGATCCGGCCGGCCAGGTCGGCCGGCTTCTCGATGCCCGCGGCCGTGTTGACGTAGATCCCGTTGTGCCGGAAGGCCCGGGAGGGAAATACCGGGATCGCGATGAACGGGGCGTCCCGGAACAGAGTCAGCACGTACGAGGACAGTGACATCTCCGCCGCGTCGAACTCGTGGAACCGGGCCATCCGGAAGAAGGTCTCCTCGACCGGCAAGGACAGGTAGGTCAGGTCCACTCCCTCGGGGCGGACGCGACCGTCGCGGAGCGGCTCGGTGCGGTCATAGTCCCAGCAGGCGAGGGTGAGGGGCAGTCTTCTGCTCACTGGTCGCTCAGCGCTCCTTCGGGCCCGGTGCGTCTCGGTCGGCCAAACGCCCGAAGCCTAGCGGAGATTAGTACGAAAGATCATGAAACACTATGGCAAAAAGGGAAATTAAGGATGAATCGGGATAGGGAGAGTGATGTGTGGTAGCTGTGTGTTACGGCATCCTTGTGGTCTGTGATCTGCTTGGCCCCAGTGGTGTCAGTGTGCTGCAATACTCACCGTTGACCCGGCCGTGCACGTGCGTTACGGCCGCGGGGCGAGTTTCCCTCCAAAGAGATACCGGTGAGAGGTAGCCGAGCGCAGTGCGGACAGCGACGGAGAACGACCGCGACCCGGACGCGACGGCTGCGCTGCCTCCGGGCGGCGGGACCCCACCGGTGGCCCACCGCTCTCTGCGGCAGAGGCTGCGGCTCCAGAACTGGCGGGTGCCCGTCCGGCTCGTCGCACTGATCGTCATTCCCACCGCGGTGGCCGGCCTCCTCGCCGGGCTCCGGGTGTCGGCGGCCCTCGACAACACGGCCGGGTACGAACGGGTCCAGCAGCTCGCCCGGCTCGGCGACAAGGTCAGTGTGCTCGCGCACGGGCTCGAGGCGGAGCGGGACCTGTCGGCGACGTCCGTGGCGGCGCGGTCCCGCGACAACGCGGCCCTCCGCAAGCTCCGCGAGGCCGTCGACGTCGCCGCGCGAGACGTGCGGACCGAGGCCGGGGCGATCAGTGACTCACAGCCCCCGGTCGTACGCGCCAAGGTCCGCGACATCCTCAACCGCCTCGACAAGCTCCCCGCGCTCCGCCACGTGAGCACCGAGACGAAGGTCCCGGCCGCCGCGGCCATCGACGCCTACGGGCAGTTCATCTTCGACCTCATCGGCCTCGACGACCTCATCGCCCAGGGAAGCTCCGAGACCGGGCTGGCCGAGACCGCCCGCGCACTCGGGACCCTGGCGCGGGCGAAGGAGCACTCGTCGAGGGAACGCGCCCTTCTCTCCGTGGCGCTGAGCACCGGCGGATTCCAGCGCGGTGCCTTCGTGGATCTGCTGGCCGCGCGCGCCCAGCGTGACAGCGAGCTGGCGGCCTTCCGGTCATCCGCCACAACCGCACAACTCCAGCAGTACTACGACACGGTGACGGGCCCGGAGGTCGACCGTGCGGAGTTCACCCGTGAGCGCGCGGTCGATATCGCCGGCCACACCCCAGACCTCACGATCCCCCGGATCTCGCGGACCGAGGCCACGAGGTGGTTCGAGGACATGACGGTCCGGCTGGACCGCATGCGCACGGTCGAGGACGCCCTCGCCAAGTCCGTGATCGGCCAGAGCGGCGCACTCAAGGACAAGGCCCAGCGTGCGGCGATCATGGACGGCGGTCTGCTGCTGCTCGTCCTGGCCTTCGTGCTCGCCGCCACCGTCGTCGTCGCCCGATCGCTGGTACGTCCGCTGCGCCGGCTGCGCTCGGGTGCCCTGGAGGTCGCGGGCAGCCGGCTCCCCGACCTGGTGCGTCAGCTGGGTGAACCCGGGGGCACCGATGTGGACCTCGAGGTCAAGCCCATCGACGTGCACTCGACCGACGAGATCGGTGAGGTCGCGCGGTCGTTCGACGAAGTCCACCGTGAGGCCGTACGGCTGGCGGCCAACGAGGCCGTGCTGCGGGGCAACATCAACGCGATGTTCGTCAACCTCTCCCGGCGCAGCCAGTCGCTGATCGAGCGGCAACTCCGCCTCATCGACGACCTGGAGCAGGGTGAGGAGAACGACGAGCGGCTCGCCAACCTCTTCCGGCTCGACCACCTCGCGACCCGCATGCGCCGCAACTGTGAGAACCTCCTGGTCCTCGGCGGCCAGGAGCAGGTCCGGCGCTGGAACCAGCCGGTCCCGCTGGTCGACATCGTGCGGGCCTCGCTCTCGGAGGTCGAGCAGTACGACCGGATCGGCGTACGCGTCCAAAGCGAGATATCGATCCTCGGCCCGGTGGTCAACGACCTCATCCACCTGCTGGCCGAGCTCGTGGAGAACGCGACGGTCTTCTCTCCCGAGCACACCAAGGTCACCATCTCCGGCCATCTGCTGAGCGGTGGCGGAGCGATGTTGCAGATCACCGACAACGGTGTCGGCATGTCGGCCGAGGAGCTCGAGGACGCGAACTGGCGGCTCGCCAATCCCCCCGTGCTCGAAGCGTCGGTGGCACGGCGCATGGGACTGTTCGTCGTGGGCCGGCTGGCCGGCCGGCACGGCATCCGGGTCGAACTGCGCGCGGCCCTCTCCGGAGGGATCACCGCGTTCGTACTGCTCCCGGCTCGTGTCGTCGCGGCGGAGGAGACTCAGGACGATCGGTGGCGTGACCTCGACGCCTTCATGGCCGATATCCCGGCCGCCGCCTCGGCCCTGCCCGCCGCGGCCATGATCGACGCCCATACCGGTGGCCAGGAGCGGGGGCGCCCCTCCCAGGGGCGGTGGGAGGAGCGGCCTGCGGCACTGGACGAGCTCCCGCCGCACGTCCGGGAACCCGTCCCCGGGCGGCAGCCGATCCAAGAGCCCGTGCATCACGACCTGCTGCACCAGGACCTCCTGCACCAGAAACCCGGGCACCAGAAACCCGCGCACCAGGAGCCCCGGACGGCGCCTCCTCTCCGGCCATCGGGACCGCAGGAGGAGGCTCAGGGACGGTCCGAGCGTGCTCACACCGGTCCGCAGCCGGGGATCGGCGGGATCACCGGCCCGCAGGGCGTGGCCGGTCACACCGTTCCGCAGGATGGCCTGAGTTCCGAGACCGGTCCGCAGCCGGGCTTCGGTTCGGAGACGGGTGCACAGCAGAGCTTCGGTTCGGAGACCGGTCCGCAGCAGGCCGGCGACCATCACACTGGTCCGCAGCCGACGCCGGGCGCTCCCTCGGAGGCCCCGGCCTTCGGCGGCCACGCCCCAGCGCAACCGGGGGGATTCGGCTGGGACACGGGACCACAGCAGGCGGTCGGCCACGACAGGGAGTCAGAACCGGGACCGGATCGTCATACCGGACCCCAGCGGGGAGCGGGCTGGAACACCGGTCCTCAGCCGGTTCCGGGCGGTCACACCGGCCTTCAGCCGGCCGTGGGCGGTCACACCGGTCCGCAGCCGATCCCGGGGCTGACCGGTCCGCAGCCGGCCCCCGGTGCGTCCGGTCCGCAGCCGGCCGTTCGGGCAGAGCACCGCCATGCCCCCGCACCGCCCGCCGCCCCGCCTCCATCCCCCGCGGGTCTCCCCTTGGACGGCTCGCCGTCCCGCAGGGAGCCCCCGGTGAGACAGGAGCGCTCACCCATCTTCGATGCCATGGAATCGGAGTGGTTCCAGCGTCGCACCGCGGGTTCCCCGGTGGCGTCCGGCTCCGCGGTCCCGGCGTGGCGCTCCCCGGCCGACGAGGGCTGGCAGGCCGCGGAGGCCTTGCGTGAGCCCTCGTCCGGAGGACATACCGCCGCGGGGCTGCCCAAGCGGGTCCCCGGTAAGAACCGGGTGCCCGGGGCGGTGCGCCCGGCGCCCATCGCCCGGCCGGCCGGGTCCGCGCCGGCTCCGCAGGTGCCGCCACAGTCGGCGGATACGATTCGAAACCGCTTCGCGAGCTTTCAGCGGGGTGTGCACAGGGGACGGTCCGAGACCGTGCCAGATGACTCGAGCAGGACGGGAGAAACGCCTTGAGGGATCCGAACCGGCAGGACCTGGGTTGGCTGGTCACCAACTTCGTGAGCAGAGTTCCGAAGGTGGCCCACGCCGTGGTCGTGTCCTCCGACGGGCTCCCGCTGGCGTTCTCCGACGGTTTCCCGGCCGAACGGGCCGACCAGCTGGCGGCCATCGCCTCCGGGCTGACCAGCCTGACCCACGGAGCGGCCCAGATCTTCGACGCGGGCGGCGTGAGCCAGACGGTCGTGGAGATGGAGCGCGGGCTGCTGTTCGTCATGGCCATACGGAACGGTTCCGTGTTCGCGGTGCTGGCGGCCCCGGACTGCGATCTCGGTCTGGTCGCCTATGAGATGACGCTGCTGGTCGAGCGGGTCGGCCGGGTCCTGACCCCCGCACTGCGCAGTGAGCTCGGAGCGGGACCCCCTCGCTGAGGAGCCCCTCAGAGGACCTTGACGGACGCTGACGAAAGGGCACCGTGGTGGACCACGGCAGGCGTTTCGATGCCGGCTTCGGTGGCATGCCGGGCCGGCCCCAGAACCCGTCGCCGGGGGAGTCGTCCTCGGCCGAGACAGGCGATCCACGCTCACTTGTACGTCCCTACGCGGTCACCGGTGGACGCACCAAGCCCCGGTACGAACTCGCGATCGAGGCCCTCGTCTCGGCCGCGCCCTACCCCCCGCGAGACGTCTCCACGCTGACCCCCGAGTACAAGGCCATCATCAACCTCTGCCGGGAGTGGCGGTCGGTGGCCGAGATCTCGGCTCTCCTCCGGCTACCGCTCGGAGTCACCCGCATTCTCATCGCCGATATGGCGCATGAGGGCCTGTTGCGGTTGCACCAGTCACGTGCCACCGACGGCCGGCCCGATGTGCGCCTGCTGGAAAGGGTTCTCAGTGGACTTCGCAACCTCTGAACCGGTCTCCGGGAGGCCGGGCACCGCGATGACCTCCGCGAAGATCATCGTCGGTGGCGGATTCGGCGTGGGTAAGACCACGTTCGTCGGATCCGTCTCGGAGATCATGCCCCTCACCACCGAAGCGGTCATGACCGCGGCCAGCGCGGGGGTCGACGATCTGACCGCCGTCCCGGACAAGACCACCACCACGGTGGCGATGGACTTCGGCCGGGTGACGCTCGAGAACAGTGTGATCCTCTATCTGTTCGGCACCCCGGGCCAGCACCGGTTCTGGTTCATGTGGGACGACCTGATCAAAGGCGCGATCGGTGCGGTGGTGCTGGTCGACACGAGGAGGCTCGCGGACTGCTTCGCCGCCGTGGACTACTTCGAGGAGTCCGCGGTGCCGTTCGTCGTGGGGATCAACGGCTTTCACGGAGATTTCCAGTACGCGATGGAGGATGTGCGCGAGGCCCTGTCGGTCAGCGCGCATGTCCCGATCGTGCAGTGCGACGCCCGCGACCGGCAGTCGGTCAAGGCCACTCTGATCACGCTCGTCAAGCACGCCATGTCCCTCCACGCGGCGGCGGCCCCCACGGGTTCGTCGTCCGACGCGACCTATGGCGCGCGCGGCTGAGACGGACCCGGCGAGCGGCCCCGCGGGTCACGTGAGCTCGTGTCGTCAGGCCGTCAGGCCGTCAGGCCGTCCGGCCGTCGGATGTCCCGCGGCCGGGGGTCCCGTCGCCGAGCGTCCCCGTGGCGGGCGTTCTCGTGCCGGGCGTACCGGCGGGGGGCTCCGGCCGGTAGGCGGACGCCTGGAGGTCGTACAGCTCCGCGTAGAGGCCGCCGAGAGCCATCAGGACGGCGTGCCCGCCGTGCTCGATGACCTTGCCATGGTCGAGCACGTAGATCCGGTCCGCGTGCCGTACGCTCGCGAGCCGGTGGGTGATCAGCAGGACCGTACGGCCGTCCGCATGCGTCCGGATCCGGTGGAACAGCGCGTGCTCGGCCCGCGCGTCCAGTGCCGCGGTGGGTTCGTCACAGATGAGCAGGGGCGCGTCGCGGTAGAAGCCGCGGGCCACGGCGAGCCGCTGCCACTGCCCCCCGGACAGCTCCTCGCCCCCCGCGAACCGCCGGTCGAGCAGGGTGTCGTAGCCGTGGGGCAGCCCGGCCACGACCTCGTCCGCACCGGAGGCCACGGCCGCCCGGTCCACCGCCCGGTCGCCGTCCCTCTCGAGCCCCATCGTGATGTTCTGCCGCGCGGTCATGGGCCAGTGGGTGTATTCCTGTGCGATCACCGCGATGCGCCTCCGCAGTTCCTCCGGAGCGACGTCCCTCAGCGAGAGGCCGTCCCAGCGGACCTCACCGGCATCCGGTGCGTAGAGCCCGGCGAGGATCCTGGCCAGTGTGGTCTTGCCGGACCCGTTCTCACCCACAAGGGCCACGATCTCACCGCGCCGCACCTCGATCGAGACGCCGTTGAGCGACGTGTTCTCGGCTCCGGGATAGGTGAACGTCACGTCGTCGACCACGATGCGCTCGAAGCCGTCCGGGGCGGGCGCCGCCGCCGGGCCGGAGGACCCGGGGATCCGCCGCTCGGCCTCGGAACAGAAGCCGAGATAGTCGCCGAAGTACAGGCCCTCCTCATAGCAGCGGTTCACCGCATAGACCAGGTTGGCCAGTGAGGTCTGGCCGGTGCGGATGGCGAGGACCGCGGTGCCGGCGACGGCGAGCGGCACGGACCCGCTCCACAGCATGAGGCCCAGGGCGCCGTAGACCCCGGCGATCGCGGTGCCCTGGAGGACGTCCCCGAAGAGCCGGGCCACGGCCTGCCGCCGTGCGAGGTCCAGCTCGACATCGCGCTGGTAGGTCGCGATGACGCCGTACTCCCCGAGCAGGAATCCTCGCATGGTGAAGGACCGGACCTCGGCGGCGTGCCTGCGATCGGCCATGAGATCGGACAGGATCCACTTGCGCCGGTTGCTGGACACCAGCGTGAGCATCGTGAGGTAGCGCATCCTCGCCGCCCGCACCGACGCCCAGCCTTCCGGCAGCGCGGTGAGCAGCAGCAGCGGCAACAGGAGCGGATGGAGCACGCCGAGGGTCCCCGCCGCGGCCATGAGCCCGACCAGGCCCGTGAGCACGTCCACCGCGCTCCTCACGACCATCGGCGCCGCGGCCATGCCGCGCCCGTCGGCCCGTTTCATGTCGTCCAGGAAGTCCGAGTCGTCCAGCGCGGCGAGCTGGACCGCGGTGGTGAGCTCGTACATGCGGGTTTCCACGATCCGGTCGATCCGCGGCTCCAGCCTCGCCTGGGCCCAGCCGGCGGCCAGCTGGAACCCTGCTCGCAGTGCCGTGGCGACGCCGACGAGCAGGAGCGACGGCAGCGCGTCCCGCACCCGGTCCGGCGTCGGCCCGGCGGCGAACAGGGCCGTGAGCACGCCCGTGGTGGCGAGCAGCCCGAACGCGGTGAAGACTCCGGCCCCGAGATTGAGCGCGATCGTCACGGTCGTGTCGGCCCGGCCGGCCTGCCAGGCGAGCCGTACGGCCTGGGCGATCAGAAGCGGCAGCCGCCGGGCCACCACGGCCATGCGCGTCCCGGCCAGCTCATCGGCCCGTGCGGCCCACCTCGGCGGGGTCATCTCCGGAAGTTCGAGAGAGGGCGGACCGCCCCGCTCCCGCGCCGTGGCGCCCCGCCCCGGCGCGGCACCGGGCCGCCGCGGGCGACCCGGGACCAGCCGGGCCAGTGCCGAACGAACCAACCGTGAACGACGCAGGCGCAGACCCATCCGGCCCCCTCGG
Source organism: Actinomadura sp. (assembly GCA_036008685.1). Classification (GTDB taxonomy): domain Bacteria; phylum Actinomycetota; class Actinomycetes; order Streptosporangiales; family Streptosporangiaceae; genus Actinomadura_C. The sequence goes on from DASYNF010000167.1 coordinate 45,144, forward strand.
CTCCGAACCACTGGAGGCAAGTGTGCAGTGGATGGTGACGTCTTCATGCGGCGAGTCACACACTGTGGCGACAAAGAGAGATTTCACATCATGCTGGGGAAGGACGCGCCCACCTCCGAGATTGTCTATGTTGGCCTGATGCATGACAGCAGGCCAGGCCCGTACCCACGCGTAAGGTCCCAAGAGGACGAGCACTATTTCGACGCGGAGGGACGGCGCGCGGACGTCGTTCCACGGCGGCGACGGTGGGGGCGCGCGCTCCTCATCCTGCTGCTGGTCCTCGTCCTCCTGGCCGTCGGCGGCTACTTCTATCTGGACTCGCGGCTCAAGCGCGAGAACGCCCTCGACTATCCGGGGCGTCTCTCCGACACGCCGGGCACCAACTGGCTCGTGGTCGGCTCCGACAGCCGTGAAGGCCTGTCGCGCCAGCAGCGCAGGGACTACGCGACCGGCAGGGCGGCCGGTCGCCGGACCGACTCGATGATGCTTCTGCACACAGGCGCCGGCGGCACGACGCTCGTCAGCCTTCCGCGGGACTCCTACGTCCCGATTCCCGGGCACGGGTCCAACAAGCTCAACGCCGCATTCGCCTTCGGCGGCCCGAAGCTGCTGGTCCGCACGGTCGAGCAGGCGAGCGGCGTCCGCATCGACCACTACGCCGAGATCGGGTTCGGTGGGTTCGTCGGCATGGTCGACGCCATCGGCGGGGTCGACATGTGCCTGAAGGAGCCGATGAGGGACCCGAAGGCGGGGCTGAACCTCAAGGCGGGCTGTCAGGAGCTGAACGGCGGCCAGGCCCTCGGCTACGTGCGGACCCGGGCCTCCGCACGGGCGGACCTCGACCGCGTGAAGCGGCAGCGCCAGTTCTTCGGCGCGCTCATCGGCAAGGCCTCCGGTCCCGGAGTGCTCCTCAACCCGTTCCGGAGCATCCCGCTGGCCGTGGACGGCACCGGCAACTTCCTCGTCGACGACGGTGACCACCTGCTGGACCTCGGCAGCCTCCTGTGGGCGATGCGCGGCGTCAGCGGTGGGGACGGCACCACGACCACGGTCCCGATCGGCGGAGTCGGCTCGTCGGCCGCGGCGGGCTCCTACATCACCTGGGACCGCACCCGGGCCCTGCAGCTGTTCGGCGCGCTCAAGGAGGACCGCCCCGTCCCCAAGAGCGCGATCAGCAACTGATCATCGGGCGGCCGCAGGCCTCCTGCCGGCCCGTGACTTTTTCTTTGCCAACACGGAAAGCCAGATGTACCCGATCCTGGGCATTACTATGAGTGACTGGTCGGATACGGAAGGCGCTGAGGATCATGAAGAAGTGGGTGAAATGGGCAGCCATCGCGTTCGTGGCGTGGTGGATCATCAGCCGGCCCGACAGTGCCGCGGGCGTCGTCCGCAGCGGGGCGGGCGGGCTCGGCAACGCGGCCGAGTCCCTGTCGCAGTTCGTGAGCGCGCTCCCCTGACGGCCGCGGAGCGGCGAGCCCCGTGCCCACAAGGTGCGGGGCTCATTTTCGTGACGGTGATCACTCGCCCTACCAGGCCGACACATGAAACTCTCGTTACGGGCATATGCAGTTGGGCACAACTGAATAGGGTCAGTGTGTCACTGCGTCACAAAGAGGGACGGCGCCGATGTTGAGTTCGAAGAACATGAAACTCGTGGCTATCGCTTTCGTGCTTTTCTACCTGTTGAGCCAGCCCGCCAATGCCGCAGCCGTGGTGAACAACGCGTTCTCGGCCCTGGGCAGCGCGGGAGACTCACTGGCCACGTTCGTGAACAGACTGGGTTGATGGTCTCTTCGCGATAACGCACACGCGGGGACAGCGGGGACAGGGGCGGCCCGATCCTCCGGATCGGGCTCGAGTCTGTCACCACGTGACATCGGGAGCCTGCCGGGAGGTTCCATGAACCTCCCGTAGCAGCGAACATCCCGTGGTTCCACCGGCGACGGCCGGCCCCGGCGTCCTCGAGGCATCCCTCCGCCACCCTCCCTCGGCACTCTCCTCTCAGCATCTTCATCTCCGCATCTTCATCTCAGCACTCTCCCCGCATCCTCCGGGGACCGTCTTCAGGTACGGCCGCACGGCGAAGGCCGGGGGGGGCGGCCCGACCCCATACCCGCCCGCTCTCGTTGCCCTCACCGGCCACTCGGCCATAGGTTGGCCCGGCGACGGGAGGTGAGGCCGATGGGCGGCTGGAGAGCGGCGGATATCCCGGACCTGACCGGACGGCGGTCGATCGTCACGGGGGCGAACAGCGGAATCGGCTACCACACCGCGCTGGAGCTGGCCCGGCACGGCGCTCACGTGCTCCTGGCCTGCCGCAGCGCCCAACGCGGCGCCGAGGCCGTCCAGCGGATCCGGGCCGAGGTCCCCGGCGCGACTGTGGCTCTCGGCTCACTGGACCTGTCCGACCTGAGATCCGTACGCGCCTTCGCCGAGGAGCACGCCGGCCACGGGCTCGACGTCCTGGTGAACAACGCCGGCGTGATGGCGCTGCCACGACAGACCACCGCCGACGGGTTCGAGATGCAGTTCGGCACCAACCATCTCGGGCACTTCGCGCTCACGGGCCTGCTGCTGCCGGCTCTGCTGCAGCGTCCCGATTCCCGCGTGGTCACCGTGACCAGCATGCTGGCATGGAACGGCCGGCTCCGCTTCGATGACCTCCAAGGGGAGCGGGGCTACCGGCGCTGGACCGCCTACTGCCAGGCCAAGCTGGCCAACCTCGTCTTCACCAAGGAACTGCACCGGCGGGTGCGGTCGGTCCTCAGCGTGGCCGCTCACCCCGGCTATGCCTCCACCGAACTACAGCAGCGGTCGGCGCGTATCGAGGGCAGCAGGCTGCGCGAGAGGTTCTATGGGCTGGGCAACCTGATGCTCGCTCAGCCGGCCGCGGCCGGTGCCCTTCCGTCCCTCTATGCCGCCACCGCCCCCGGGGTCCAAGGCGGCGAGTGCTACGGGCCGCGGGGCCTCGGGCAGCAGCGCGGCCTGCCCACGCGGGTCCGTACGATCGCGCGGGCGGCCGACCCGGAGACGGGCCGGCGGCTGTGGGAGGCCTCCGAGCGGCTGACCGGCGTCACCTATGAGGTCGCCGCCGGCTGACCCGCACGGGCGTAGGCCGGCTCACAACGATCCGTACTCCCTCCGGTCGACAACGCAACGAACCGCCACCCGGCCGCAAGGCCGGCGCATTGGTGTGTCCGTGGGCCGCTCCTAGGATTCAGATCAAGGCCGGCCGGCGGTGTCCACTCCCGCCAGGGCGGCCTGTACTGCCTCATCACAGCCTCGTCACAACGTTTTCGGGAGCCCGTATGACCGTATCGCCGGCGATGGAGCCGACCACCCCGGTGCCGTCGAAGCCGGCCATGTCCCCGACCGCGGTCGCCACCGCGGCGCTGGTCTCGGAGGCCATGACCTTCCTGGCGTCCGTCGACCGCGTCGCCACGCGCCGGCACTACCTCATGTGCCGGCCCGAGCACTTCGCCGTCGACTACGCGATCAATCCCTGGATGGACCCGGTCCTCGGTGTGGACCGCGATCGCGCGATCGCGCAATGGGAGGTCCTGCGCGAGACCTACATCGCCCTGGGACACGAGGTCAGCGTGATCGAGCCCGTCGAAGGGCTGCCCGACATGGTCTTCGCGGCCAACGGCGCGCTGGTGGTGGACGGCCGGGTCTACGGTGCGCGCTTCGCCTACGCCGAGCGCGGTCCCGAGGCCCCGCTGTATGCGGACTGGTTCCGGCGCAACGGCTTCACGGACGTGCGGGAACCGGCCTGGACCAATGAGGGCGAAGGGGACTTCCTCGTCCTCGACGACCTCGTCCTGGCCGGCACGGGGTTCCGTACGGACGTCGCCGCGCACCGCGAGGCCGAGGGCTTCCTGGGGCGCCGCGTGGTGACGCTGGAACTCGTCGACCCGCGCTTCTATCACCTCGACACGGCCCTGTTCCCGCTCGGCGGGGACGACGTCGCCTACTTCCCGGACGCCTTCGCGCCGCACAGCCGCCGGTTGCTCGAGGAGATGTATCCCGACGCCGTCATCGCCGGGGCCGCCGATGCCGCCGTGCTCGGATTGAACTCGGTCTCCGACGGCCGCAATGTCGTCGTGAACCGGGAGGCGGTCGAGCTGATCAAGGAGCTGGAGGGCCGCGGCTATCACCCCGTGCCGGTGGACCTCTCCGAGCTCCGCAAGGCCGGGGGCGGCCCGAAGTGCTGCACCCAGGAGCTCCGCCACTGATCGCCGGACCCGTCATGCCCCGCCGGGGCCGTGGCCGGGATCCCAGTCGAGGGTCGGCGGGAGCACTCCCTCGAGGGTGAGCAGCCAGCGTTTGATCTCGATCCCGGAGCCGCCGCTGTAGCCGCCGAGACCGTTGCCGGCGAGGACCCGGTGGCATGGCACCACCACCGGAAGGGGGTTGGCCCCCATGATCTGGCCGATCGCCCGTGCCGGCACGCCGGTGCCGCTGCGCTCCCCGAGCTGCCCGTACGTCACCGTACGCCCGTAGGGCACGGCCTCATGCAGGGTCGTGAGCACCTGCCGCTGCAGCCGGGAAGTGAGCCGCCAGTCGATGGCGACGGTGAACTCCCTCAGCCGGCCGGTGAAATAGCCCGCGAGCTGTTCGCGCGCCGATGCCGTACGGCCGGGATCGGTGACGACCGGGAGGCCGGCCGCCTCGGCCAGCCGGGTGCGGTCGGCCGGAGAGTCGCGAAACCCCACACGGGCCAGCCCCGTGCCGGTCACGGCGACGACCATCCGGCCCACCGGGGTGTCCACCCCGTCGATGGCGACGCTCTCGTTCACGACGTGTTCCGCCCCAGGACCAGCACTGCCGTCATCGGCACGACGAGCGCGATCGCGACCACCGCGAGGGCGCCGTAGGAGAAGGCCGCAACGATAGCGCCTCCGGCGACGCTGCCGGCGGCCGCGCCACCGTTCATCAACAGGTCGGACAGCCCCTGTACGGCCGGCCGCCGTTCCACCGGAATCGAGTCGGTCAGCAGGGCGGACCCGGCGACGAGCCCGCACGACCACCCGGTGCCGAGCAGCACCAGCGCGACGGCCAGGCGGGAGACGTCGTGGGATGAGGAGGTCCCGGCGAGTGCGGCGGCGGTGGCCAGCTGCGCCATCGCCAGCAGCAGCACCGGGATCCGTCCGAAGCGGTCGGCCGTCCAGCCGACCAGGGGAGAGAGCGCGTACATCCCCGTGATGTGCAGACTGATCACGATGCCGACGACGGTGAGCGTCGTGTGCCCATGGTCGAGGTGGACGGGAGTCATGGACATCACGGCGACCATCACCGTGTGACTGACGACGATGGCGGCGACCGCCGTCCGGGCGCCGGGCGAGCGTCGCAGCGTCTCCCAGGCGCCGCCGCGCGACGGCGCGGGCCGTGGCCCGGCACCGGAGGTCTCCAGCGGGTCCGGGCGCAGCAGCGCGAGGATCCCGGCGGCCGCCAGCCCGAAGGCCACCGCCGCCAGCGAGTACGGACCCGTGTCCGTGGCCAGGCCGAGGTGCCGGCCCAGCCGGTCGGCGGGCTCGGCCAGGTTGGGTCCCGCCACCGATCCGATCGTGGTCGCCCAGACGACGGTGGAAAGATCGCGGGCCGAGCGGCCCGGGGGCGACAGGTCCGTGGCGGCATACCGCGCCGCGAGGCCGGCCGCGCTGGCGCCGCCGAAGAACAGAAGACCGAACAGCATCAGCGGCCACGAGTGAAGCGTGGCGGCGATCACCACGATGAACGCCCCGGCCGTGCCGCAGCCATAGCCCAGCGTCAGCGACGCCCGGCGTCCACTCCGGGCCGCCGTCCTGGCGATCGGCACCGCGAGCAGAGCCGCACCCAGCACGGCGCTGGTCTGCGCCAGGCCGCCGATCGTGTCCGAGCCCGAGATCGACGCGGCCAGGAGGGTGGTGACCGCGACGCCGATGCCGACTCCGAGGCCGCCCAGCACCTGCGTCCCGGTGAGGACGGCGAGCACCCGCCGTTGGGCCGGTGAGCCCCGCCCGGCGGCGGGACGCCCCTCCTTGCCCAGCACGGTCATGTGGGCTCCATTCCGTCATGAGTCGCTACCGGCATCATTACCGGCCTGATCGTGATCGCTCCCGGATCGGGCGCGATCACCGAGTATGTCCCCGGCCGCCGGTCCGGGGAAGTGATCTCTCCGGCGCGACCGGGTGGGGTGGAGCGGGGGCGTGGCCGGCCACAGGTAGTCTCGTTCCGTGCGACGCTTCTTCACTCCCGCCTGGCTGGGGCTCCATGCGCTGGCCATCACGCTGTCCAGCGCGTTCCTCGTCTTCGGCTGGTGGCAGCTGCAGCGAGCCCAGGAAGGCAACGACCGCAGCTGGGGCTATGTCTTCGAGTGGCCGGTGTTCTCCGTCTTCGTCTTCGTCATGTGGATCAAGATGATCCGTGACGAGCTGAGCGACGAGGAGAAGCCCGTGGAAGAGCCCGCCGAGCCCGGCAGGCCGGTCAGTGAAGCGGAGCTCATCAAGCAGCACGAGGCGCAGGACGAGAACCTGGCGGCCTACAACCGCTACCTCGCCCGACTCAACGCGCAAACGCCCCGCGCCGGCGGCGCGGGCGGCCCATCCGCCTGAAGGCCCGGTAGGGCGAAGCGTCGGACGACTCCCGGAGGTGTGGTCAGTGGAAGCTGCCGTGGTGCGCTATCGAGCCATGGCCTATGTGGTGGGCACGTTGCTCATCGTGTTGGTCTTCGTGGCCGTGCCGCTGAAGTACCTTGGCGGCCAGCCGACTCTGTCCTCCATCGTCTCCCCGGTCCACGGCCTGCTGTACATGGTCTATCTGGCGTTCGCCTTCGACCTCTACCGCAAGGCGGGCTGGCCGCTGAGCCGCATGGTGACCATGGTCTCCGCCGGACTGGTCCCGTTCCTGGCCTTCTTCATCGAGCGCAAGATCACGCGTGAGGCCAAAGCCGGCGCGGAGGTCGGCGCCGAGGCCTGAGCTCCCAGGATCCTGGACCGGATCCGTGGGATCCCTGGACCGGATCCGTGCTCGCTTCTATCGTTGACGCAGGCAACGATTTCGTCGAGGTGAGCCATGAACACGCCAGTGGACTCCGTCGTGGGTGCGGACGCCGTCGCGGCGGTCCGTGGCTTCAACCGCTTCTACACCGGCGTGATCGGTGTGCTCGATGAGGGCCTGCTCGACACGCCCTGCTCACTGACCGAGGCCAGAGTGATCTTTGAGCTGGCCCAGCGGGAGCGCACCGAGGTGCCCGTCCTCCGGCGGGAGCTGGACCTCGACGCGGGCTATCTGAGCCGTCTGCTGACGCGCTTCGAGACGGCGCGGCTGGTCACCCGTGAGCGGTCCACGGCCGACGCCCGCCGCCAGGTGGTCGGGCTCACCTCGCGTGGCCGCGATCTGTACAGGACCCTGGACGAGAGGTCCGCCGAGGACATCCGGGCCCTGCTCGCCGGGCTCACGCCCGAGCGCAGGAGCCGGCTGATCGCGGCGCTTCAGACGGTCCAGGGGATCCTCGAGGACGCCCCGCGGGCGTGCGTCCTGCGCCCGCTCGGGCCCGGTGACCACGGCTGGGTGATCCATCGCAACGGCCTGCTCTACGCCGAGGAGTACGGCTGGGATCACAGCTATGAGGCGCTGGTCGCCAGGATCGTCGCCGACTACATCGGCAAACGCGAACCGGGCCGGGAGGACGCCTGGATCGCGGAGGTCGACGGCGAGCCGGTGGGGTGTGTCTTCTGCGTGAAGAAGACCGACGAGGTGGCCCAGCTCCGGCTGCTGCTCGTCGATCCCAGCGTCCGGGGTATGGGCGTCGGCGGCCGCCTGGTGGAGGAGTGTCTCCGCTTCGCCAGGACCGCCGGATACGCCGAGATCATGCTCTGGACCAACGACGTCCTGGCCGGCGCTCGCAGGATCTATGAGCGCGCCGGGTTCGAGCTCGAGCGGGAAGAGCCGCACCACAGCTTCGGGCACGACCTGGTGGGCCAGTTCTGGCGCCGCGTCCTCTGAAGGCGTCCTCTGAAGGCGTCATCTGAAGGGGCACGTCCTCCGAGCGGGTCCGCGTTGCCCGAGTGAGGCCCCGCGGTGTTCGAGGGGGCCCGAGCGGGTCCGAGCCTGGCGTACGGAGGCAGAGGTGCGCGGAGATGGGGCGGCGGAGATGGGGGCGTGCGCCGCAGACCGGACCGACGGCACCAGGGGCGAATGCCGCCGGTCCGGCTGAGGTGGACGCTCGGTGCCGTGGGGGCGTACGGCGATGGCGCCCGTGGGAAGACGTATTTCACTTACATAATGTGACGACCTCGTGACTATGAGTACCCCGAGTTCATGGGGGAGTAAACCCAGGTCAACGAAGGAATGTGGTCGAGTCTGTGGGTGTGTTCGAAGTCACAGACCGTCACACCCTCGGTAAGAGTGGAACTTTCGTGCCTGATCGCTCTCAGTGAACACCGCTGCGGAAACAAAATCCCGCTCCGTTTTCTTGAGTGATAGAGACTCAAGTTGACCGACGAAGACGGAGTGAGCATGAGCGAGACTTTGACGCTGCCGGTGCTGCCGCTCGATGACGCGGTCGTGCTGCCGGGCATGGTCGTGCCTGTCGACCTGTCCGATGGCGAGGTGAGGGCCGCCGTGGAGGCCGCCCGTGCCGCGATCCAGAGCACCGACGGCGCGGCCGTCGGCGGCCGTACGGCGGTCAAGCCGCGGGTGCTTCTGGTCACACGAGTAAAGGCCCAGGGCGCCGTGGACGACGGCGACGTAGGTTCCACGTGGGCCTCGGTCGGCACGCTCGGCGTGGTCGAGCAGGAGGGCCGGCTGCCCACCGGGGAACAGAGCGCGATCGTCCGGGCGGTCTCGCGCGTGCGCATCGGAGTCGGCAGGACCGGCCCGGGGGACGCGCTGTGGGTCGAGGGCTTCAAGATCCGGGAGCCCGCTCCCGGCCCCGCCGCTGATGAGCTCGCGACGGAGTACAAGGCTCTGCTCGCCGCCATCCTGCAGAAGCGTGGCGCCTGGCAGCTCATCGACATCGTGCAGCAGCTCGACGATCCGTCCACGCTGGCCGACCAGAGCGGCTACGCGCCCTACCTGTCGATCCGGCAGAAGATCAAGCTGCTGGAGACCGCGGACGTCGTCAACCGCCTCAGGCTCGCGATCGCCGGTGCCCGGGAGCACCTGACCGAGCTGGACGTCGCGGAGACGATCCGCAAGGACGTCCAAGAGGGCGTGGACAAGCAGCAGCGTGAGTTCTTTCTGCGCCAGCAGCTCGCGGCCGTGCGCAAGGAGCTCGCCGAGATCGATGGGACCCCGGCCGAGCAGGAGGATGACTACCGCGTCCGCATCGAGGCCGCCGACCTGCCGGACAAGGTCCGCGCCGCGGCCCTCAAGGAGGTCGACAAGCTCGAGCGGACCAGTGACTCCTCCCCCGACAACGCCTGGATCCGCACCTGGCTGGACACCGTCCTCGAGATCCCGTGGACCGAGCGGACCGAGGACTCCTACGACATCGCCGGTGCCCGCGAGATCCTCGACGCCGACCACGCCGGGCTGCAGGACGTCAAGGAACGGATCATCGAATATCTCGCCGTCCGCAAGCGCCGCGCCGACCGGGGCCTCGGCACCGTGGGCGGGCGCCGGTCCGGCGCCGTCCTTGCCCTCACGGGCCCGCCCGGGGTCGGCAAGACCTCACTCGGCGAGTCGATCGCGCGGGCGATGGGCCGTAAGTTCGTCCGGGTCGCTCTCGGCGGCGTGAGGGACGAGGCGGAGATCCGCGGGCACCGCCGTACCTATGTCGGGGCGCTCCCCGGCCGCATCGTCCGGGCCATCCGCGAGGCGGGCTCGATGAACCCGGTCGTGCTCCTGGACGAGGTCGACAAGGTCGGCTCCGACTACCGGGGCGACCCCACCGCGGCGCTGCTCGAGGTGCTGGACCCGGCGCAGAACCACACCTTCAGGGATCACTACCTCGAGGTGGAGCTCGATCTCTCCGACGTGCTGTTCCTGGCGACCGCCAACGTCGTGGAGGCCATCCCGGGCCCGCTGCTGGACCGCATGGAGCTGGTGGAGCTCGATGGCTACACCGAGGACGAGAAGGTCGTCATCGCCCGCGACCACCTGCTCCCGCGCCAGCTGGAGAAGGCCGGACTCGAGCCCGCGGAAGTCGCCGTGGGGGAGGACGCGCTACGGTTGCTCGCCGGCGAATACACCCGTGAGGCCGGCGTACGGTCCCTCGAACGGTCGATCTCCAGGATCCTGCGCAAGATCGCGGCCAAGGTCGCGCTGGAGCAGGCGGCCCTGCCGCTGACCGTCGGCGCCGAGGACCTGAAGGGCTACCTCGGCCATCCGCGCTTCACCCCGGACATCGCGCTCGCGAAGTCCGACCGCCGTACGGCCGTACCCGGCGTCGCGACCGGGCTCGCGGTGACCGGAGCGGGTGGTGACGTCCTGTACATCGAGGCGTCGCTGGCCGACGCGGAGACCGGCGATGCCGGCGTGACGCTCACCGGCCAGCTCGGTGACGTCATGAAGGAGTCGGCGCGTATCGCCCTGTCCTTCCTCAGGACGCGAGGGGCGGAGCTCGAGCTGCCGGTCGAGCGGCTCAAGGAGCGGAGCATGCACATCCATGTCCCCGCGGGCGCCGTGCCCAAGGACGGGCCGAGCGCGGGCGTCACGATGACCACGGCGCTGGCGTCGCTGCTGTCCGGCCGCCTCGTGCGCGCCGATGTGGCGATGACCGGCGAGGTGTCGCTGACCGGGCGGGTCCTGCCCATCGGAGGGGTGAAGCAGAAGCTGCTCGCCGCCCACCGGGCCGGCATCACGACCGTGCTGATCCCCAAGCGCAACGAGCCCGACCTGGACGACGTCCCGGCCGACGTGCTCGAGCAGCTGACGGTGTTCGCGGTCAGCGACGTGCGGGAGGTCCTCGAGCTCGCGCTCGAGCCGGCCGCCGCGGTCGAGGCCGCCGAGGCCGAGGTCGCCGAGGCCGAGGTCGCCGCGGCCTGACGCCGACCCGTTGACGTGCGGCGTGTCGCCGGTCCCGGGCCATCCGGGACCGGCG
>DASYNF010000168.1:0-25963 GCA_036008685.1 Actinomadura sp.
GGCCTGCCCCTCGATCTCCACCCACCGTCCGAACCACTCCAGAGGGACCGTGACGCTCACGAGGTCGTCGAGCATGCGGGTAAGGACGCCTCTGGTCCCGAGCGTTCCTTCCAGCCGGTCCATCACATCAGGCTTGGGAAGGTACCTGCCCTTTTCCCATGCGGTGACGAGAGACTCCGACACGAAGACCGCTTTGCCCAGTGCACCCCGGCTCATCCCTTTTGCCTCGCGCGCCAGCCGTATCTCCCTAGCAAGAAACGTGCGCGCTGTCAGGTGATTACCGGCCATCGTCCGCACATCTCCGTAGGTTTCGTGAGCAAGCCTTGTGCAGGTGGGCTGCCCGTACTTTGCCTATCTCAGCGTAGACCGTCCACGAGAGCCTGTGGATACCCATTTCACAGGTGAGGACGGGCGCGATGACCCCTGATCAGCTTTCGGCCGGCCGGCCGGGCCGGCGTTCGCCGTCCAGCGGCGACGATCCCCAGGGCAGAGACATGAGGCCCGCGATCGTCCTCGGGACGATGGACATTCCGGCCGAGGCCGGCCGGGTCAAGGCGGCACGGCACTGGCTGCGCGACCTGCTCGGCGAGGACCACCCGGCGGTCTTCGAGGTTGAGCTGCTGGGATCCGAGCTGATCACGAACTCGATCCTGCACTCCGACTCCGCCAGGCTCGACGACCACGGACGCCCCGGAACCGTGTCGATCGTCGTGCTCGCCCTCGCCCACGCCATCCGCGTCGAGGTCACCGACGCGGGATCAGCACGGGGAACGCCGCACGTGGTCGACGCCGGCACCGACGCGCTCAACGGCCGCGGCCTGCACCTGCTGCAGGAGATCACCGGCGGTCGGTGCGGCACGTGGGCCGATCAGACGAGCCGGACCGTGTGGTTCCAGCTCGACCACCCTTCGGAACCTGACGATCGGAATTCCGAAATGGACCGGATACCACGATATCGACGCCGTCCGCCGCCACTATAGCCGTTATGCATAGTCGCCTCCGGCCTCATACCGGCATATCGAAAACAGATTTTGGGCAGCTATGTCAGAGCGCTACCCCAAATAGGTGTAAATAACCAGCAATAACGGACTGAGCTGATCTTGAGTTTTACGACGAATATATACACCATGATCATGTCGGTCTGTTCAATGGGGAGGGCGGACGCGGACGCGCGACTTGTACGCAACCCCGGCTGAGGGGCGACTCACGAGGAGGTCCGCATGGTCGATTATTTCACCACGGAGCGTCATGAGAGCCTACGACAAGAGGTTCGGGCCTTCGCGGAGGCCGAAGTAGCCCCCTTGGTACCGGACATGGAAGCGTCCCGGTCCGTCCAGCACGAGTTGTCCCGGTTGATCGCCCGGCAGGGCTGGATCGGCGTCACGATCGGCCGGGAGTACGGCGGGAGGGGCCTGGGGCACCTGGCGAAGACCATCATCATCGAAGAGGTGTCGCGGATCAGCGGGGCTATGGGCGCCATGGTCCAGGCCTCTCAGCTGGGCGTGGCGAAAATCGTCCACTACGGCAACGAGACTCAGAAGAAGACATGGCTGCCGGCCATAGCCGACGGAAGCTGCCTGCCCACGATCGCCGTTACCGAGCCCGGGTCCGGCAGCCATGTCCTGGGCATGACGACGAGCGCGGTGCGTGACGGGGACGATTACATTCTCAACGGCCGGAAAGCTTACGTCGGCAACAGTCACGTCGGTGACCTGCACGGTGTCGTGGTCCGCACCGGGCCCGGTTCCAAGGGACTGTCGGCGTTCCTGGTGGAGTCCGACCGGCCTGGCCTCTCGCTCGGCCGGCACCGTGCCGCCATGGGCCTGCACGGTTTCAGTTTCGGCGAGCTCATCTTCGACGACTGCCGCGTCCCCGCGGTGAATCGGCTCGGCGCCGAGGGCGACGGCCTGGCCGTCGCCTACTCCTCAAGCACCCTGTACGGCAGAGCCAACCTCACTGCCGTCTCCCTCGGCATCCACCGGGCGCTGCTGGAAGAGACCACGGCCTTCGCCGCCGAGCAGCACCGCTACGGCAAGCCACTGTGCGAACTCCCGTCCATCAAGATGAAGCTGGGCCAGATGCAGTCCCGGATGATGACCGCCCGGCTGGCCGCCTACCATGCGGTGCACCTGCTGGATCAGGGCTTGCCGTGCGACGCGGAGCTGATGAACGCCAAGCTCGTCAACGTGGAGTACGCCTTGGACTCGGCGCGCAACGCGATGGAGGTGCACGCCGCCTGCGGGCTCTACACCGACCGGCCGATCGAGCGGTACCTGCGCGACGCGCACCACATCTTCGCCCCTGCCGGCACCTCCGATGTGCAGTTGCTCCGCCTCGGTGAAACGGCGCTGGGCATCAACAGGGGAGAGTGGTCTCAGCGGCTCGCCGCTCCCCCGGAGTTGGAGGCCGTGTCCTGACTACCCCCGCAGTTCCTCGCGCTGGTGGATCCTCTCTACCAGCGCGGCTGCCTTGGCCTTGATGAATTCCAGCCCCGGACGGCCCCAGGGGCGCGGCTCTCGGTCCACGATGCAGATCGTGCCGAGAGTCGTGCCCGTACGGTCGATCAGCGGGGCCCCGAGGTACGAGCGGATACCGATCTCGTCGACCACCGGGTTGCCGGCGAATCGCGGATAGTCACAGACGTCGTCCAGCACCAGCGGGAGGCGCCGGACCACGACATGTGGGCAGTAGCCGTGGTCACGGGACATCACCCGGCCCGGCTCCGCGGTGGCGGCGGATCCCGCCGCCAGGCCGGAGCCGGTCGGCGTGGCAGGAGGGGAGTACAGGCCGGCGAAGTACTGGCGGTTCTCGTCGATGAAGTTGACCATCGCGAACGGGGCGCCGGTCGCCTGGGCGAGGTTTCGTGCGAATTCGTCGAACTCCGGGTCAGGGCTTTCTCCCAGGCCGAGTTGACGCAGTCGTAGTACTCGCCGTGGCGCCTCCTCGTCCACGGGGGTCAGCAGGTGGTCTGAGGGGACATAGGTCATGACGGGCTCCGTATCTGGCCTGAAGACGGGTGGTCTACGCGGGCTGGGAGGGCATGGCGGTGAGCAGATGCTGGATCAGGGAGACCAGCGCGGAGGTCGCGGAGCGGCTGTCACGGGCGTCGCACAGCACGACCGGCACATGAGGCTTGAGTTTGAGGGCGGCCCGCACCTCCTCGGGGTCGTAGCTGAACGCGGTGTCGAATTGGTTGACCGCCACGAGGAAGCTGATCTCACGGCGTTCGAAGAAGTCGACGGCTTCGAAGCAGTCCTCCAGGCGACGGGTGTCGGCCAGGATGACGGCGCCCAGAGCACCGTTGGACAGCTCGTCCCACATGAACCAGAAACGGTCCTGGCCAGGAGTGCCGAACAGGTAGAGCACGAGATCAGGACTGACGGTCAGACGGCCGAAGTCGAAGGCCACGGTCGTGGTGGTCTTGTTCTCCACCCCCGCCAGGCTGTCGATACCGATGCTGGCCTCGGTAATGATCTCCTCCGTCGTCAAGGGCTCGATCTCGCTCACCGAGCCGACGAAGGTGGTCTTCCCAGCCCCGAAGCCGCCCGCCACCAAGAGTTTGACGGCGGTCGGAAGCAGGTCAGATCCGCTGTTGTAGGGCATCGAGCAGTGTTTCCAATACAAATCGGTCGGTGGGATCGGTGGCGGAGGAAGGGACTCGCATGGTCACCGCTCCGTAGTCGAGTAGATCGGACAGGAGGACTTTGGTGACGATCGCGGGCAGCCGCAGCCGCGCCGCGAGCTCGGCGACCGAGGTCGGATGGTCGCACAGGTCAAGGACCTCGGCGCGATCCGGGTCGAGGGGGGTCCGAGGGGCCCGGCCGGTGGCGATCACCATGGAGAGCAGATCCAGCTTGTTGGTGGGCCGGGTGCGCCCGTTGCTCACCGTGTACGGGCGTACCAGACGACCGGCGTCACCGTCGAGCCATGGCCCGTCTTCGGGAATCGCCGTACTCACGGTCTCGGATCCCCAGGAGCGGCGCCCGTCCGCCGGGCCGGCGTGGCCAGGAACGGGCGGACGCTCTTGACCAACTGAGACATCTCGTACCCGAGGACACCCGCGTCGACTTCCCGGTCCGCCAGCACCGTCAGGACGGAGCCGAAGCCGGCCGACGAGACGAACAGCAGGATGTCGTCGAGTTCCGCCACCACCTGCCGGACACCATCGCCGGCACCGAATTTGGTTCCGGCGCTGCGCGCGAGGGAGAACAACCCCGAGGCGATCGCGGCCAGGTGATCCGCGCGGTCGGGCTGCAATCCGTGGACGGCGTTCACCAGCCCGTCAGAGGACAGCAGCACGGCGCTACGGGTGTGGGGAACCTGCTCGATCAGGCTGCTCAGCAGCCAGGCGAAATCCGATTCCTGGCCTGGGGGGACATCACTGATCATGATGAATGGACTCTCCTTAGGGAAATGTGCCACTTGGTCAGCGCGTGCCTCAGTTACCGCCCGAGGGTCCGCTCTCCTCGTCTTCGGCACGGTTGACGCCCCCCTGGAAGGCGGCCATCAAGCCCGGGATATGGTCGGCGACCGGTTCGTCGCGCCGGGTTGCGGGGGGTGCGTGCAACTCGGGCGCCAGGTGGGTCTGGACGCGGCGCTCCGGCAGTGCCGGGCGCACGTCATGGTCTGCCGGGTGCCGGGGAGAGAGATCGGCGGCGGGAGCCGTGGAGGTGGGCCGTACGGGCACCTGCAGGGGATCCCGCTCGCCGGGCCGCGGGCCGGGGTTCCGTTCGGGCAACCTCGGTCTCCGGCCGGCCACCGCGTACTCGTCGCCGGCCGCCGGGCTCTGCCCCGGGCCATCGCCGCGGGCGGCAATGGGGCTCGGCACCTCGGCCGGCGGCAGAGCGGGGGCGAGGGGCGCAGAGGCGTGCCGGCCCGCAGCCGGGGCCTGAGCGGCCGGCGCGGGCGTGGTCCCCCGGTGTGCCGGTTGCGTTCGCCGCTGAGGCTCGCGGTCCTGCGACCCGGCCTCGATCATCCCCTTCGGCAGAACGACGACGGCCTGGACACCACCGTAGATATTGCTCTGCAGCTGGACCCTGATGCCGTGCCGGCGGGCCAGCGCGGAAACCACGTACAGCCCGATGCGGCCGTCGTTCAGCAGCTCGCTGATGTTGATCCGGCCGGGGTCGGCCAGCAGGCCGTTCATCTGACGCTGATCGGCGGATGACATGCCCAGGCCGCGGTCCTCCACCTCGATGGACAGGCCGGCGGTGACGTTCTCGGCGCGGACCAGCACCTGGGTGTGGGGAGGAGAGAACTTGGTGGCGTTCTCGATGAGCTCGGCGACCAGGTGGATGACGTCGGCGACGGCGTTGCCGTGCAAGGTGCCATCGATCGGTGGCACCACCTTGGCTCGCGAATACTGCTCGACCTCGGCGATGGCCGCGCGCAACACCTCCTGCATGCTCACCGGCCTGCTCCACCGGCGCCGCGATGCGGCGCCACCGATGACCGCGAGGCTCTCCGACTGGCGGCGCATGCGGGTGGCGAGGTGATCGACGGTGAACAGACCTTTGAGCAGGTCGGGATCCTCGACCTGAGCCTCCAGATCGTCGAGCAACTGGATCTCCCGATGGACCAGTGACTGCATCCGCCGGGCAAGGTTGACGAACACCTCCACCCGCTGGTCGGGTTCGCCGCCGGACGTCGATTTCGCTACGTGGAGGACGGCCTTCTGGGCGACGCGCTGGTCCCATTGCAGGTCACGCGCAAGGAGCGCGAACAGGTCGCCGCCCTCGGCGGACAGGCTCTCCGCGTCGCGCGGTGCGGGGCGTTCACCCCTCTCCACCTTTTCGACCAGCGACTGCAGGTCCTCCTGGCCGCGTGCGCTCAAGGACCGCAGGGCCTCGAGTCCCCGGTGCATCCGCCGGGTGACGGCGCCGGCTCCACAGGCGGCGGCGAACAGAACGAGCGCGACTCCCGCGACGGCCACGGCCAGCACCCCGCGGGTCACGCTCACGGACGGGTCCGCGGCGAGCAGAAACCCCACAATGGCGGAACCCAGAAGCGCCATGACGGCTGCGGGCAGTAGAGAGATCCACAGGTGGAGATACTCCATGCCGCCCACGACGTGCGCGGATCGGCCACCATGCCGCCGGGCTTCCCGGCGTTCGGTGCGCGTGGCAGGTGGGAGGGGTTCAGACATCAGTGTCCTCGGTACATAGGGCCCGGTCAGCGACAGAAGTCACAATAGTGATTCCCATTACTTAGATAGACGAATGTTAGCGTTCGGCCGAGAGGTAACCGATCTGAACGTGATCGAGCGTCCGGGCCGATGACATCGGTCTTCACATCGATCCATTGGCGGGCGTACATCCACCGCCGGCCGGCGGTATCGCGAGGTTTCGTTTCGAGGGGTCATGGCGGCCCTTGGCGCTGCCGGATGCCGCTGAGGCAATGAGCTCGCGGCCTTTCACGTCATCACCCAGAGCCTTGCGTCGCGCGGCGTCCATCGACCGGCGCCGGCCACGATTGTGATGATCTTGCCATCTGGCACGGTACCAGGACCAGGCGGTCCGAAGATTTTCCGGGAACCGTGCAACCTCCGCCGGGGGTCATGCGTATTCAAGGGTCGCGGGAGCTTGAAAGGACCGCACCGTTCACATCTGCCTCACCCCCCGAGGAGAGACCATGCGCCTGACGCAGCTGACCACGATCGCGGCAGTCGCCGGCGTCATCGCCGCGCCGCTCGCGATGACGCCACAGACGGCGTTCGCGAGCACCGACGCGACCGGTTCCGCCTACGCCATCGCCGGGAGCGGAGTGGCCGCCATCCCCGCGACCCCGGCGGTGTCCTCCTCGGCGCGGCAGGCGACGCAGACGAGCGCCGTCAAGGTGCCCGCCAACCCGCTCGTGCAGGCCTCGGTCCTCAACGCCTCCGCCAAAGCGGGTCACGCGCGGGCCGTTGTGGCCGACCTGAAGGTCGCGAAGCTCGGGCTCGCCGCGCACCTGATCACCGCGAAGTGCGAGAACGGCGCCGGCACCTCGAACCTCGTCAAGGTGGTCCTGAACGGCCATGTGCTGAGGGCCGGCGCGCAGCCCAACAGCACCGTGACCGTGCCGCTGGACAAGCTGGGCACGGTCTCGGTCGTCCTGAACAAGCAGGTCCGGGACGCGAGCGGCCGTCTCACCGTCACCGCCCTCGAGCTGAGCGCGCCGCTCGGACCGGGCAAGGTCGAGAAGATCAGCATCGCCTCGGCGACCTGCGGGCAGGCCGCCGGCACCCCCGCTCCCATGCCCACCCCGGTCCCCGGAGACCTGCCCGTCACCGGCTGAGCCCCCCTCCCCCCCCGAAAAGGCGGTGGGGGGCCGGGTGCACGGCCCCCCACCGCCGTCAGGACATCCGCCCCGCGGCGGCCGCCGCGGACGGCGGTTCGTCGAGTCCGGGGAGCGGCGCCGCTCCCTCCGACCACGGGAGCACGCGCACCGCCTTTCCCGTCTCCGTTCGCGGAACCGTGCCGGTGGGAAAGATCCGCACGTCGGCACGGACCCCCAGGCGTTCGGCCAGGACGCGTTCGAGCTCCGTGCGGACACCGTCGTCGCCGCTCACCTGCTCGCAGGCGACGATCAGCCGGTTGAGCCCCCGCTGGTCCATGACGATCAGGTAGTGCGGCGACAGCCGGACGTCGCTCAGGAGGACCTGTTCCACTTCGCTGGGGTAGACGTTGACACCGCGGACCACGAGCATGTCGTCGCGGCGGCCGAGCACCTTGCTCATCCTCACCAGGGTCCGCCCGCACGGGCAGGGCGTCCGCGACAACGCGGCGATGTCCCCGGTGCGGTAGCGGAGGAGCGGGAGCGCCTCCTTGGTCAGGGTCGTGAAGACGAGTTCTCCGGGCCGGCCGTCCCCGACGGGCTCTCCGGTCTCCGGGTCGATCGTCTCCACGAGGAAGTGGTCCTCATGAACGTGCAGGCCGTGGCCCGCTTCGACGCATTCGGCCGCGACCCCGGGACCGAGGATCTCCGACAGCCCGTAGATGTCGAGAGCGCGCAGGCCCAGCGTCTCCTCGATCTGGCCCCGGAGCGCCTCGCTCCACGGCTCCGCGCCGAGGACGCCGACCTTGAGCCGAAGCCGGTCGGGGGTGATACCGGCCTCCCGTGCGGCCTCCCCGAGCCGGAGGGCGTACGACGGCGTGCAGGTGAGGACGTCCGGTCCCAGGTCGACGAGAAGACGCAGCTGACGTGAGGTCATGCCCCCGCTGAGGGGCACCACCGCCGCGCCGAGTTCGACGGCTCCCTGGTGGATGCCCAGCCCGCCCGTGAAGAGCCCATAGCCGTACGCGTTGTGGATGAGGCTCGACGGGCTCACACCGGCGCAGACGAGTGAACGGGCGCACAGCCGCGCCCACAGCGAGAGGTCGGAGCGGGTGTAGCCGACGAGCGTCGGCCGGCCCCCGGTTCCACTCGACCCGTGAATGGCCACCACCTGTTCCATGGGCACGGCGAGCATGCCGAGGGGATAGGCGGACCACAGATCCTGTTTGGTGGCCATGGGAAGGCGGGACAGATCCTCGAGGTCCACGTCGGCCCCCGAGGCGACCCCGGCGGCACGCAGCCGCCCGCCCTGCAGCCCGTCGACGTCCAGGAGCCGGTCGACCAGGCGGCGGAGCCGGCCTCGCTGCAGTGCCGTGCGTTCGTCGCGCGACATCGCCTCTGCCTGGGGTTCGTACATCATCGCCTCCGCTCCCGGCCCACGTCCGGCTCATCGCGGGCGCCCGCGCGCGAACGGCCGGTCCATGGGCTCACCGGCCCGATGCGACGAGAGGACGCGGGGCCGGAGGTCGCTTGATCACTTCACCCCTTGTACCCCCGGGGCAGCCGCGCGGCAACCCCCTGCGCCGGCTCCGGCGGCATCGGAAAATCTCGCCATACCGTCATGACCCTCTCTCTGAAGGGCACGTCAGCACAGAGGCATACAAGCAGCCTTCAGAGGTGAAGACCGATGCGTCTCAAGCGTCCGTACGGGGGGAAAACGCTCGAACAGCGGATCGCCGAACGCCAGGCCGGCCTGCCCCCGCTCAAGCGGGGACGGGTCTTCGAGCACGCACCCGCCAGGTTCATCTTCATCATGGTCCTGGTGATGACCGTCCTCTCCCATCTGGTCCTAGTGATCATCTACTGGGCGAGGTGACCCCGCCCGGGATGCCGGGCCCGTCACGGAGGGGAGCGCCCCGGGCAGCGGCTCGCGAGCGTTCTCCGGTGCGCACATCACCGCGACGGCCCCGATCCCACCGGCCGCGGCGAGGTAGAAGCCCGGCAGGAGCTTGTTGCCGGTGAGGTGGACCAGGGCCTCGTTGACCAGCGGAGTGGTGCCTCCGAACACGGACACGGAGACGTTGAAGGCCACCGAGAGGGCCCCGGCCCGCACCTCCGTGGGGAACAGCGCCGGAAGGGTCGCGGGCTCGGTGCTGTCGAAGCACAGGAACATCAGCCCGATGAGCACGCAACCGAGAAAGATCGCCCTCAGGGTGCCGAGTCGGATAATCATGAATGCGGGCACCGAGCCCACGACCAGCAGCAGGCATCCCGTCATGAGCACGGGCTTACGCCCGATCCGGTCGGACAGCAGGCCCACGAAGGGGACGAGCACCATGAGCATCGCCATGACGGCGGCCACGATCATGAGCGCCGATGACTGGCGCACTCCGAGCTCGGCCGTCAGGTAGCTCGGCATGTAGGACGTGAGCATGTAGCTGGTCACGTTCAGGACCAGCGCCAGCCCGATGCAGACGAGGAAGGGCCGGCGGTGCTCCACGAGGATGTGCCGCACCTCGGCTCGGAGCCCGGTCTCGCGGGCGGGTTCACGGCGCTCCATCTCCTCGTACACGGGTGTCTCCCCGAGCCTGAGACGGAAGTA
Organism: Actinomadura sp.; assembly: GCA_036008685.1. Taxonomy (GTDB): domain Bacteria; phylum Actinomycetota; class Actinomycetes; order Streptosporangiales; family Streptosporangiaceae; genus Actinomadura_C. The sequence continues at coordinate 9,857 of DASYNF010000168.1, forward strand.
GAGACCGGCGAGCCCGAAGGGACCGGCCAGCAGGAACGGGATCCGCCAGCCCCACGAGAGCATGTCCCGCGAGGACAACGTCGCGGTGAGCGCGGTGACCAGCACCGCTCCCAGCACATAACCGCCCAGGGTCCCGACCTCGAGCCAGCTCGCGAGAAACCCCCTGCGCCGGTCCGGCGAGTGCTCGGCGACGTAGGTCATCGCCGAGCCGTATTCACCGCCGGTCGAGAAACCCTGGATCAACCGGGCGCCGAGCAGCAACACCGGCGCCCAGATGCCGATCGTGCGGTAACCGGGCACCAGGCCGATGCACATCGTGCCCACGGCCATCATCATCATCGTGACGACCAGCACGCGCTTGCGCCCGATGCGATCGCCGAGGGGGCCGAAGAAGAGCCCGCCGAGCGGCCGGACCAGGAAGGCCGCGGCGAACGCGGCGAACGCGGCGATCAGCTGTATCGGCGTGCTGGCCCCTGGAAAGAAGACCTTGCCGAGGACCACGGCCAGATAGCTGTAGACCCCGAAGTCGTACCACTCCATCATGTTGCCGACCGCGGTCCCGGCGATGGTCCGCCACAGCTTCGACGGGTCCACAACGGTCACCGCGTCATCGGCCTCACGCCACGACGCCTCGTCCCGGCGAGGCCTCTCGTCTCCGTCCCCGGTGCCTTCACTCATCCCCGTACCCATGCGATCGGCGTCACCGCCGCCCACGCGTACGTGTCGCGCGTTCGACCGCGGATGTCAGCGACCGTGATACCCCCGCACCCCGGCGTTATTGGGCAAAACCGCCTCTACGCCAAAAGATCAGGACCAGAATGGGCTCATCCATACCCGGATAAGGAGAGTCACCGCGATGCCCGCCCCCTTAGCCGCCGAACCACGTCGCCAGCGTGGGCGGCCCTCCGGTGCCGTCGCCTCCGGGAGGACACCACAGCCGGCCACGGCGGGAGCGGCTGAGAACCAGCCGCCCGCACTCCGGATGGAGACACTATGCACACAGACGCAACACCGGATATCCCCTTGAAGCTGACGAGCCGGCGACTCGCCGGCCGTACGGTCATCGCGATCCGCGGAGAGCTCGACATCGCCTCGGCGGCGGCCCTCCGCGGCCATCTGGCCAACGCCATCCACCACACCACGAACCCACTGGTCTTCGACCTCTCCGGGGTGCCCTTCTGCGATGCCGCCGGCCTCGACCTCCTCGTGGGCGCGCACCGCCAGGCCTCGGCCCGGGGCGTCGACATCAGTCTCGCCGCTCCCCGGCCGCAGCTGATCAACCTGCTGCGCATCACCGGTCTCGACGGCGTCTTCACCCTCCATGGGCCGGACGCGACGACCCCGGACGCAACGACCCCGGACCACCACGACCAGGACGACAGCACCGCCGCGGCGTGACCCGGCCGGCATGGCCCTCGATCCAGTGGCGTGGCGAACGCGTCACACTGGGTGGGACGAAGGAATAACCGAGGGTCCTAAGGGATTTTTCCGGACATGCCTGATATGAAATATCGCCGTCTCGGCGACTCCGGTCTGGTCGTGTCCGTCGTCGGCCTCGGCGCCAACAACTTCGGCTGGAACGACCGCGTCGACGCCGAGGGCACCGTCAAGGTCGTCGACGCCGCCCAGGAGGCCGGGGTCACCCTCATCGACACCTCCGACTCCTACGGGGACTCCGAGGAGCTGCTCGGCGCGGCCCTGGAGGGCCGCCGGGACGAGTTCGTGCTCGCGACCAAGTTCGGCAGCGACCTGCAGGGCGCCAACGGACCCGACTGGGGCGCCCGGGGCTCCCGCCGCTATATCCGGCGGGCCGTCGAGCGTTCGCTGCGCCGGCTGCGGACCGACTACATCGACCTCTACCAGCTGCACTTCCCCGACCCGGCCACTCCCCTGGAGGAGACGCTCGAGGCGCTGACCGAGCTCGTACGGGAGGGCAAGGTCCGCTACATCGGGTCGTCCAACCTCACCGCCTGGCAGGTGGCCCACACGGACTGGATCGCCGGCACCCGCGGTCTCTCCCCGTTCATCAGCGCGCAGAACGAGTACAGCCTGCTCGACCGGCGGGCCGAGACCGAGCTGCTGCCGGCCGCCGAGCACTTCGGCGTCGGCGTGCTGCCCTACTTCCCGCTGGCCAGCGGCCTGCTGACCGGAAAGTACCGCCGGGGCGCCGACCTCCCGGACAACAGCCGCTACCAGGCGTGGGGCCTCGGCGACCGGCTGACCGACGCCAGGTTCGACGCCGTGGAGGGGCTCACCGCCTTCGCCGAGGAGCGGGGCCTGAGCCTGCTCGACGTGGCGATCTCCGGCCTGGCCGCGCAGCCCGCGGTCGCCTCGGTGATCGCCGGTGCCACCAGGCCGGAGCAGATCCGCGCCAACGCGGCGGCCGGCCTGTGGGAGCCGACCGACGAGGATCTGGACGCTCTCGACAAGATCGTCCCCCGCGGCGCCCAGGTGCTCTGACCCACGTCGGCCCGGTCATCGAGCCGTGACGATCCCGGCCTCGGGCGCCCGCGACGGCGGGCGCCCGAGGCCGTCCGGCGGGCACAGGCCCGCACCAGCCCGCGAGCATCGGAGGTTCCAGGAAGATGAGCGGATCAGAGGCCGTGGGGCCTGCGGGAGACGGGCCGCGGCTCGCGGCACGCAACGTGCTCGTGACCGGCGGGACCAGCGGTCTGGGGCTGGCGATGGCCTCCGGACTGGCCCGGGCTGGGGCGACGGTGGCGCTGACCGGCCGGTCCGGGAAGCGGGCCCGTGCGGTCGCGGCGACGCTCCCGGGAGCCGTGGGGATCGAGCTGGACGTCCGCGATGAGACGTCGGTGACCCGCGCGGTGGACGAGGCCTGGTCCAAGCTCGATGGGATCGACCTGCTGGTCAACAACGCCGGGATCGGCATGCGCACGGTCAACCCACGCTTCCTCACCGAGCCGCGGGGATTCTGGACGGTGCCGGTGGAGGGTTTCCGGGACGTCGTGGACACCAACCTGACCGGCTACTTCCTCATGGCGCGGGAGGTCGCCCCGCGGATGCTGGCGGCCGGTCATGGCCGGATCGTCAACATCTCGATGAACCACACCACCATGAACCGGGCCGGCTTCGTCCCGTACGGACCCTCGCGCGCGGGCGCCGAGGCGCTGTCCCGGATCATGGCGGCCGACCTCGCCGGTACGGGCGTCACCGTCAACCTCCTGCTGCCCGGCGGTGCGACCGTCACCGGCATGCTTCCGCCGGAAGAGGTCCCGGCGGACCACTCCTTCATCGACCCCGCCGTGATGGGTCCGCCGATCGTGTGGCTGGCCTCCGCCGAGGCCGGCGGCGTCCATGACCAGCGCATCGTCGCCATCGACTTCGACGACTGGCTACGCGGCCGGGCCGGCGCTAGGGGGTGAGCCCGCGCAGCATGAGTTCGAGCCAGCGGTTGCGGGCGCGCACGTCGATCTCATCCCCCGGCATCGTGGTCAGCAGCAGGGCGATGTCGTCCGTGGTGACGTCCGGGTGCAGGTCCCCGGCCATGTGAGCCGCCGCGATGAGCAGGTCGAGGCCGGCCCGGGCGCGCTTGCGGTCGCGCGTCTGGTCGTCGCCGTTGATGCCGAGTGCCGCCGCGGCGCTCTTGACCGCGCGGTCCTGCCCGCTGACGTCGACGAGCTGGGCGAAGACGGCCGCGATCTCCTCCACCGCGCGGTGGCCCGCGTCCATCCGCTCGACGGCGGTCTCCACGGACTCGACGACCCGCCTGGTCCGGTCGGCCAGGGCGGCGGCGATCAGATCGGCCTTGGTCGGGAAGTGACGGTAGAGCGTGCCGACGGCCACCCCGGCGGCCTCGGCGATCTGGTCCATGCCGACGCCCGGTCCATGGCGGGCGATCTGCGCCCTGGCGGCTTCGAGGATGCGCGCGCGATTACGCGCCGCGTCGGCCCGCAGAGCCATGATCAGCGATCCTTTACCTTCCGGTCGTCCTCATCGGTGAGAACCTGAACTATAGTTCACATAGTAGGTGAACCTCGGTTCACCATCATCTCCGGGGGCGACCGAAGACCCCCGATCTCGCAGGTCGACGCACTGTGCCGAGGATCCAGCGCGCTCTCACGACCTGATCGACGAGGCAGGAGGCGAATGGTCGATGTGCGGAATCACCGGATGGGTGAATTTCGATCGTGATCTGAGCCGTGAGGGCCAGATCACGCAGACGATGACGGACACGATGGCGTGCCGTGGGCCGGACGCCGAGGGCATGTGGCTGTGCCCGCACGCGGCCCTGGGTCACCGCCGGCTGTCCATCATCGATATCGAGGGCGGCCGTCAGCCGATGGCCCTCGAGCAGGATGGGCGAACGCTCGCCGTGATGACCTACAGCGGCGAGGTCTACAACTTCCGCGAGCTGCGCGAGGAGCTCGCCGGGCATGGGCACCACTTCCGTACCTCCAGCGACACCGAAGTGGTCCTGCACGCGTACCAGCAGTGGGGCGAGGACTTCGTCGAACGCCTCAACGGGATGTACGCGTTCGCGATCTGGGACCTGCGGACCGAAGAGCTGCTGCTGGTCCGGGACCGGATGGGGATCAAGCCCCTCTACTACTACCCGACCCCGCACGGCGTGGTCTTCGGCTCCGAGCCCAAGGCCCTGCTGGCCAACCCGGAGGTCGAGGGCGTCGTCGACACCGACGGGCTGCGTGAGCTGCTCGGCTTCGTGAAGACCCCGGAGCGGTCGGTCTTCAGCGGCATGTACGAGGTCCGCCCGGGACAGCTGGTCCGGATCAAGCGCGCGGGGATCACCAAGCGCCGCTACTGGCGGCTCGAAGCACGTGAGCACACCGATGACCTCGACACCACGATCCACACGGTTCGCGGCCTGCTCGAGGACATCGTCGACCGCCAGCTGATCTCGGATGTGCCGCTGTGCTCGCTGCTCTCCGGCGGCCTGGACTCCTCGGCCATCACCGCCCTCGCGGCCAAGGCGCTGCGGGCGCAGGGCGGCGGGCCCGTACGGTCCTTCGCGGTGGACTTCACCGGTTACACCGAGAACTTCAAGGCCGACGCGATGCGGGACACGCCGGACGCGCCGTACGTGCACGAGCTGGCCGAATACGTCGCCGCGGACCACACCGACATCGTGCTGTCCACCGCGGACCTGATCGACCCCGCCGTACGCGGCACGGTGCTACGCGCCGCGGACATGCCCAACAGCATGGGAGATCTCTACACCTCGCTCTACCTGCTGTTCCGCGCGATCCGGGGACACTCCACCGTCGCGCTGTCCGGAGAGTCCGCCGACGAGGTCTTCGGCGGCTACCGCTGGTTCCACGACCAGGACGCCGTCAACGCCGACACCTTCCCGTGGCTGGCCATGCTGGACAACAGCTTCCGGTCGGACGCGGGGAACGACGCCAACCTGCTCGACCCCGGCCTGACCGAGCAGCTGAACCTGCCGGCCTACCGGGACGCGAGCTACCGCGCCGCGCTCGCCGAGGTCCCCTACCTCGACGGCGTCACGGGGCTGGAGCGCCGGATGCGCGAGGTCTGCTACATGCACCTCACCCGCTTCGTACAGATCCTGCTCGACCGCAAGGACCGCATGAGCATGGCCAGCGGCCTCGAGGTCCGGGTGCCGTTCTGCGATCACCGGCTCGTGGAGTACGTCTTCAACACGACGTGGGCCATGAAGACCTTCGACGGCCGGGAGAAGAGCCTGCTGCGAGCCGCGGCCGCCGACGTCCTGCCGGAGTCGATCGTGCGGCGGCGCAAGAGCCCCTACCCCTCCACGCAGGACCCGACCTACGAGCTGGCACTGCGCGACACCCTCGCCAAGCTGCTCGCCCAGGAGAACCCGCCGGTGGCCGGGCTGCTCAACATGGACCGGGCCCGGGCCCTCGTCGACGCCCCGGCCGGCTCGGTGAACCTCGACATGTTCCGCCGGAACATCGAGCTCGTGCTGCAGCTCAACGCCTGGCTGCAGCAGTACGACCTGCGGCTGGACCTGGCCGCCTGAGGGGTCCCGGCCGGGGTCGGCGGGGCAGGGTGGCGAGCGCCCGGCGATCACACGACCATCCACGTTCGTCGGCGCTCCGGATCCTCTCACGGCCGGGGCTCCCCGGCCGTGATCCCCCACAATGATCGACAGCGGCCACGGGGCCGACCTGCGGGATGCATCCTCGGGGCCTGGTAGACAGGTGGGATGACCCGTGAATCCCCCACCTCGCCGCGCTCCTGGACGGGCCGGCGGCCGGCGCTCGCCTGCCTCGCGGCCTTCCTCCTCGCCGTGCCCTTCACCGGGCTGATGGTCCTCGTGCTGACCCGCTGGGAGCCGCTGCGCGCCCTCGACGACGACACGACCCATGCCCTCCACCGCTATGTGCTCGGGCACCGCGGCCTCGTTCGTCCGCTCCAGGCGATCTCGTCGATCTTTCATCCGTGGGTGTTCCGTGTGGTCATCGCCTGCCTGGCCGGTCTGCTGTTCGCGCGTGGTGCCCGCCGGCTCGCCCTGTGGGCCATGGCCACGCTGGTCGCGGGTGGCGTGCTGACCCTGCTGCTCAAGGTCCTCGTCGGCAGGGTCCGGCCCACGCTCACGTCACCGATCGCGCACGCGTCCGGAGGGGCGTTCCCCTCCGGCCACGCGCTGACCGCCGCGCTGGGGTGCGCGGTGCTGGTCCTCATCCTGCTCCCGGCGCTGTCCGGCACCTGGCGCGCGGTGGCCTGGACCGCGGCAGCGTTGATCACCCTGGCCACCGGGTTCTCCCGGGTGGCCCTCGGGGTCCACTATCTGAGCGACGTGGTCGCCGGCTGGGTGCTGGGGGTCGCGATCGTCATCGCGACCGTCGCCGCGTTCGAGATATGGCGGCGCGAGCACGGACGCCCGGCCGTCGCCCCGGCCGCCGAGGGAGCCGAACCCGAGGCCGTACCTGAAATCGCGCCGCCCGGCCGCCCGGAACATGGGCCCGGCAGGGGCTGACCCCGTCGGCGAGGCGGTGCGGCGGGCCGACCGTACGGGTGCCGCAGGGGCTCAGGACCGCCGTAGGTTCCTGGTCACGTGCCGATGTCGATCATCGAACCGGACAACCCAGATTTAGTGGCGGATTCCCGAGGATTAGCAGGTCAGCGTACGGGTAAAAGCTGCCCGCATATACATCCGGGGAGGTGACACGGGGATGTCCCATGGTCGGCGGCGTAATTTACGCGTGGGGGTACTGGGGTCGTACGGAGGCCTCAACCTTGGCGACGAGGCGATCCTCACATGTCTGCTCAAAAATCTGCGGGGGATCAGACCGACGGCCGAGATCGTCGTGTTCAGCCGAAATCCCCAGCACACGGAGGCACACTTCGATACCGCGGCGGTGGCGTGGAGCGACGTCGCGCAGGAGGAGATCCTCAAAGCCGAGACCGGCCTGGACATCCTCGCGCTCGGGTCCGCGGGGATCCTGCACGACGGACAGGCACGGTGGTTTCTGCGGCCCGTACGGATGGCGCACAAGCTCGGCATCCGCACGTTCGGCTACGCGATGGGGGCCGGGCCGCTCACCGACCTCGAGGAGTCCCGGCACGTACAGGAGGTGATCCAGGACATCACCGACCTGACCGTACGAGATCAGGAGTCCAAGCTCGTCCTCGAGCGGGTGGGCGTGACACGCCACATTCCCGTGACCGCGGATCCGGCCGTACTCCTCGAGCCAGAGGAGTTCACCCCGGACATGCTGATACGGGAGGGCATCGACCCGAACTGCAGGCTGGTCGGAATGTCGGTGCGAGAGCCAGGGCGGGCGGCCGACAACCTCGACGTCAACAGTTATCACGGCCTCCTCGCGGAGGTCGCCGACTTCATCACCCGCCGGCTCGAGGCCGAGGTGGTGTTCGTCCCCATGGAGCGCAAGGACATCTCGCATGCCCACGCGGTGCTCTCGGCGACGAGCGACCCCGAGGCCGGACGGGTCCTCAACGGCAATTACAGGCCGGCGCAGATCGCCGGGCTCATGCACCATCTCGACTTCGCCGTCGGCATGCGGCTGCACTTCGTCATCTTCGCGGCGTGCGCCGGGGTGCCCGTACTGCCACTGCCCTACGCCGGCAAGGTCTTCGACTTCGCCCAGAGGGTCGGCGCGCCGGCGCTCACCGGGGTCGCGAGGAGCGAGGCGGGCCCGCTCCTGGCGGAGCTGGACCGTTTGTGGGACGAACGGGCCGAGAACACCCAGCAGCTACGACAGCGGATCCTGGTGCTCCGGGAACGGGCGAGGGAGACGTGCAAGCGATTCCGGGCTCTGGTCGAGAAGATCGACGCCGAAGTCCCGACCCGTCATCTGACCTTTCACTAGCCCGGCCCACACCGGCGTGACGGGGCGCCGGGTCAGCCCTTCAGGCCGGTGTGGGCGAGGCCCTCGACGAACTGCTTCTGTGCGATCACGAACACCAGCAGGACCGGAAGGCTGGTCAGCGAGGCCGCCGCCAGCTGCACGTTCCACATGGGGCCGCCGTAGGCGTCCACGAACTGGGCGAGGGCCTGCGGGATCGTGAACTTCTCCGGCGTGGAGAGATAGACGATCGGCTCCAGATACATGTTCCAGCTGTGCAGGAAGGTGAAGATGGCGACGGCGCCGAGCGCCGGCCGGGCGAGCGGGAGCGCGATCCGGAAGAAGACCCCGAACCGTCCGAGGCCGTCGACCCGGGCCGCCTCCTCCAGCTCACCGGGCAGGCTGATGAAGAACTGCCGCATGATGAAGGTCGCGAGCACGCTCGGCGCACCGAAGATCGGTACGAGGATCAGCGGCCAGTGCGTGTCGGTGAGCCCGAGCGACTGGAAGATCCTGAACAGGGGCACGATCGTGACCTCGCCCGGGATGAGCAGGCCGATCAGCACGATCAGGAACAGCGCGTTCTGCCCTGGGAACCGGATGCGCGCGAAGGCGTATCCGGCCAGGGCCGCGACCACCATCGTCCCCACCGTGACCACCAGCGCGATGTAGAGGCTGTTGAAGTACTGCCGCGCGAACGGCTGGAACTCGAAGACCTCGCGATAGGCGGAGAAGTCCCAGTGGGCCGGGATGAACCGGGGCGGCATCGCGAAGATGTCGCCGACCGGCTTGAACGACGAGGTGACCATCCACCAGGTCGGGAACACGAACGGAACGCAGAGCAGGCACAGCAGGCCGTACAGGACGACCCTCCGCCGCGCGGTCATCTCAGGACTCATTGAAGACCCACCTCCGTCGCATGCGCCACTGCAGGGCGGTGAGCAGCGCCACGATCCCGAACAGCAGGACCGACAGGGTGGCGCCGTAGCCGAAGTGATGGAACTGGAAGGCCTGCTGGTAAAGGTAATAGACCAGGACCGTGGTCGACGTGCCCGGGCCGCCCTGGGTCAGCACGGCGATCTGGGCGAACGCCTGCAGCGACCCGACCACCGTGATGATCGAGGCGAGCATGATGGTCGGGCTGATCAGCGGGACGGTGATGCGCCACAGCCGGGTCCACCGCCCCGCCCCATCGATCTGGGCCGCCTCGTACAGCTGATGGGGGACGCCCTGAAGGGCGGCCAGGAACAGCACCATGTTCAGCCCGACGTTCTTGATCACCTGGACGATGATCAGGGCCAGGATCGCGGTGCCGTCGCCACGCAGCCAGTTCGGCCCGTTGACCCCCGCGGTGTGGAGCAGGCCGTTGATACCGCCGTCGGACTGCAGGAGGAACTGCCACACGATCGCCCAGGCCACCATCGAGACCACGACCGGTGAGAAGAACAGCGTGCGGAACACCGTGGTGCCCCGGAGTCGCTGGTTGAGCAGCAGCGCGAGCAACAGGGCCAGCGCGAGGTTGAGCACCGCCGCCCCGACGCAGAACACCACGGTGGCGGTCAGCACCGACGGCAGGTTCGGGTCGTTCACCAGCTTGTCGTAGTTGTGACCACCGGTGTAGGTGACCGTCTCGGCCAGGATGTCGTACTCGTGCAGGCTGTACCAGGCGATCAGGACCAGCGGCAGCAGCACGAACACCACACTGCCGATGAGCTGGGGCGCCACGAAGAGGTAACCCACCAGCCCATCGCGGCGCCGCGGGGTCCAGAAGCCCGCCACGTCAGGCGCCCATCAGCGGCTGGATCTTCTTGCACACCCCGTGGAGTACGGACCGCGCGTCGGCGTGGGGCCTCCAGAGCGGGTCGAGACCCGCCCGGATGGTCTGGGCGATCTCCGCCTGGTCGGTGTGCACGGGCTTGTCGACGGCCTTGGGGAGGCCGTCGATGACGAGGCGCTGGAGCTGGGACCGCTTGATCAGCGGATTGCTCTTCGCGAGCGTGTCCGCGGTCAGCTGGGATCCGCGGGCCGGCGGGAAGTAGACCGCGAGCTTGGCGGAGTTGGCCGGGTTGGTGAAGAAGGCCAGGAAGTCCGCGGCCACGGCCGCGTTCTCGGACTTCTTGAGCACGCCGATCCCCGCCTGGCCGAACACCGCGTAGGGCCCCTTGGGACCGTCGGGCAGCGGCACGAGGTCCCAGCCGAACCTCGCGCCCTTGAGCAGGGACGCCCGCGAGATCTGGGTGATCGTCATGGCCGACTGGCCGGCGAAGAAGTCCGCGACCATGCCCGGCCCCGGCAGCGCCTTGTCGGTGAAGATCGCCTTGTGCAGGAACCTCATGGCCTCGGTCATCTCGGGGCGGTCGAACCGGCAGGTCCGGCCGTCCTGGCTCCATGCCTGGGCGCCCCATCCGCCCCAGACCGTGACGAGGTTGTCCCAGGCCTTGTAGTCGAAGTCGCGAATGACCATGCCCGCCTTCCCGGTCTTGGCGGCCACCGCGGCGTTCTCCGCGACGACCGTGTTCCAGTTCCACCGACCCGCCTTGATCAGCTCTTCGGGGGTCTTCTGGCCGGCCTGCCTGAGCAGGTCGACGTTGACGAACACCCCGTACGGCGAGGTCGAGAACGGGTAGGCGTAGAGCCGTCCGTCCCGCTGCCACAGCTTCGTGGCCGTCGGGGTGAGGTCCTCGAAGCGGTAACCCGGGGTCTTGCGCAGCGTGTCGTTCAGGGGGAGCAGGGCGCCCGAGGAGACGAAGTCGGGCATCGAGGTCTCACCGATCCAGGCCAGGTCGGGCCGGTTGCCGGCGGCGATCTGGGTGGTCAGGGTCGTCGCGTAGTTCTCGCTCGGGATCGGATCGAACTTGATCTCTTTGACGTTCGGGTGCGTCCTGATGTAGTCGTCGGCGATCTGTTTGAACAGCTTCAGATGAACCGAGTTGGCCGTCCAGACCGTCATGCGCAGCGACACCGGGCGGTTTCGCCCGGTGTTCGCCGCGTTGGAGGCCCCGCACGCCGTGGCCGTGAGCAGCACCGCCAGGGCGAGCGCCACGAACCACATGACCCTTTTCATGATCTGTCTCCTTGCCGGAACTCCCCGGAGGACGTCTCAGTAACCCACTGCCTGGGGCCAGTGGATGTCGACGCCCGACCTCGTGAGCCGTCTCTGGTATTCGGCCAGCAGTGCCTCGTTCTCACGAACGGCGTGGGGTGTGGTCCCCATGCCCAGGCAGAAGGCCGCGAGGGTGCCGGCCGCCTCCCCGATGTTCCACTCGACCGGGTGCAGGCGGTAGGCGCCGTTGCTGATATGGGTCGTGCCGATGTTCTTGGCAGCCGGAAGCAGGTTGACCATGCGCTGTGGGATCAGGGCGCCGAGCGGGATCTCGAACGGCGAGCAGCCCACGTCGATGTAGTTGTCGCCACCGGTGGATGGGTGCAGATCGATGCGGTACATACCGATACCCACCGAATCCTCATAGCGTACCGCGCCCTTGTCACCACGTACCGCAAGCGAAAGGTCCTGCTCAGGCACGGTGTAGAGGGCCCGGATCCGGCGGGATTCGCGGATGTACGGAGCCTGGGCCAGCCCGTCCGCGCTCCCGATCACGTCACCGCGCAGCCGCAGCCCGGGGAACCCGGTGCCACCGTCGGACCGGGGGGCCTCGGTCTGCATCCAGTACAGCACCGAACGGGACAGCTCACGGGCGCCCTCGAGGTGCTTGGCGGCGTCCGGCACGTCGATGACCGAACCGTCCAAGTAGTCGATCATCGGCCAGTTCACCAGGGTGATGTCGCTGGCGTAGGCGCCGTCCTGGAAGTTGCGCCGGGCCGCGATCCGCCGGAACGTCCACAGGTTCATGTCCCCGCCGATGCGCTGCTGATCGGCCAGCACCTCGAGCGGGTCGTCGTCCGGGTTCGGAGTGAACGACCGCTGGACGACCTCGAGGGTGCGGGGCGTCGGGCAGCGCCAGGACAGCAGGCGGTCGCCCCAGAACTCCGGCTGGTAGGTGCGCCAGTAGTCATAGGTGGCCGGCTTCTCGATCGTGTGGTCGCCGTCGACGTGGTCGAGCGCGAAGCACACCGAGATGGCCTGCATGTTCTGCGGCTGGGCCTCGTCGGGAGCGCTCGGCTCGCCGGTCTCGGCCTGGGACTCGAAGCCGGTGACGTACTCGGTGCCGGTCAGCGGCAGGAGGTCACCGGTCTCGGTGGCGTCGAGCACGTAGCGGGCGTGGACCGTGACCTTCTGGCCGTTGTCACGGTGTCCGAGGATCACCGCGCGGACGTGATCGCCGGTGGCGTCCGCGCTCACGGGCCGGTAGGGCTGCAGCACGCGCAGCTGCCCGGAGCCGCGGTAGCGGGCGAGCATGGCCTCGATCACGGCGACGGCGACGCGCGGCTCGTGGCAGAGCCGGCTCACCCAGCCCGCGCCGGGATTGAGCTCACGCCAGGCCCGGGAGCGCTCGGTCAGGGGGTAGTGCGCCCGGTAGTAGTCCCGGATCCCCTCGCGAAGCGCCCGGTAGCTCGCCGTGGCGCCGAACTGCTCGACCCAGGTGTGCTCGTCCGGTGGCACGGCCTGGCTGGTGAGCTGTCCGCCCAGCCAGTCGTACTCCTCGGTCAGCACGACCGAGGAACCGGCCTTGAGCAACGCCAGCGCCGCGGCGACGCCGCCCAGGCCTCCGCCCACGACCAGGGCATCGGTGCGTATCTCCATACGGAACTCAGATCTCCTTGCTCGGGTGACGAATCGATGTGAGGGTGTTTCCGGCGATGAGCTCGCATGGCAGGAGCTCCTGCGGCGCGCCGTGTCCCCGCTCCATCGACTCCGTCAGCAACTCGACGGACCGGTGTCCCATCTCCCGGCGGGGGATGCGGAACCCGGTGAACTCCAGGTCCAGGCAGGCCGAACGCGGCGGGGTCCCGAGCGCCAGGATCGACAGGTCTTCGGGGATCGCCATGCCCAGGGCCTGAGCGGCCCGCATGATCTCCACGGCCTTCGCCGGATCCTCGGTGAAGACCGCCGTCACCCGCTGAGCGTTCAGCTCGCCGATCAACGCGGCGGGGCCGCCCTCCGGGACCAGGACGTGGATCCCCTCGACCCCCGTGGCCGCCACCGCCTCGCGGAACCCGCGCAGGCGGTCGGCCTGGGACTCGATCTCCGCGCCCATCCCCACATAGCCGAGCCGCCGGTGTCCCAGCGCCACGGCCCGCTCGACGAGCTCCCGGACCGCGGCCGGATAGTCGGCGCCCACATACGGCACCGGCCCGCCGGCGTCGTCGCGCCGGCCGAGCGACACGAACGGGATCCCTTCCGCCAGCAGGCGGGACAGATCGTCGCGGTCGAGCGAGCGGCCGAGGAGCAGGCAGCCGTCGGCGAGACGCACCCTGCTGTCCTCGTCGAAGATGCGCCGCCTCCTGCCGCCCGTCGTCCTGGCGCTGGTGAAGAGCAACAGGTCGCACCCGGCCTCTTCGGCGGACGACTCGATGCCGAGCAGGAACGGGTGATAGAAGTCCGCGGCCGCGCTGGGGAACACGGCCTCGTAGGTGAACACACCGAGGATCCGGTTGCGCCGATCCGCCAGGCGGCGGGCCACCGGGTCCGCGACGTAGCCCGTCTCCCTGATCACGCGCAGGACGCGCTCACGCGTCTCCGGTGCGATCCGGACATCGACATCCGTCCGGTTGTTCAGCACCAGGGACACCGTGGTCTGACTCACCCCGGCCATCCGCGCGATGTCCTGCTGGGTGAGACGGCGACGAGGAAATGTCACGGTGCGTAGTGTCCTGTCCGGCTGATAATGCGCATTAGCGGTACGGCTTTCCTATCTTGGAGGTAACGACTCCCAAGATCAAGGGTCGGCGATGGAAGATCCCTCGTAAAGCAAAGCCCATGGTAATACGTATTAGCGCCTTGACGAACACGAGTGGACACCACAACGACCCCATGACGCACAGGCCATGACGGGCGTTACGTAGAGTGAGCGCACCGGGCGAGGAACCCGGGAGCGGCAGGTGTCAGGCGCCCGGGGCGTGGAGCCGGCGGTGACCGGCGATGAGGCTACGGGCGGCGATGACCGCGTGATCGGCGACGGCGCCGGCCCCCTGAGGGTGCGGCGGCCGCGAGGTGAAGGCACCGCCGAGCTGCAACGTCGCATAGCCGTGCGCGAGGGCCGTGTGCTGCTCCATCAGGTCCAGGGCGGCCTGGACGTCTCCCGTGGAGGCCGCGGCGGCCAGCCGCAGGAGCTCGTCCATCAGTTCCCGGATGGCCTCACGGAGCTCACCGCCGTGCTTGTCCTGGAGACCGGGCGTGAAGATCAGGTCGAAGCCGGCGCGCCGCTCGATCACGAAACGGCTGTAGGCACCGGCGGTGGCGGCGAGCCGCTCGACCGGATCACCCGGATGTCCCGCGGCGGCCGTGCGGATCCGGTCGGTGAGCCGGCGGGTCGCCACCGACGCGGCCGCGGCGAGCAAACTCTCCCGGTCGGGAAAGTGGCGGTACGGGGCGGCCGCGCTCACCCCGAGGCGCCGGGCGGCCTCGGCGACGGAGAAGCCCTCGACGCCCGTCTCGGCGATGAGGTCGAGCGCGCCCTCCACGAGGGCGGCCCGGAGATCACCGTGGTGGTAGGCGCGCCGTCCGGAGCCGCCCTGCCCTCCCACCCGCGCCACCTCCCCGCGTTCGACCCGATGTGAACGCCACCTACCATTGATGTTAGTGGTCTCTTACATGGAGATCGACCGGCCTGCGGCACGCGCCGCCGCGCCCGGGATCGAGGACCCACCGGAGCGTGAGCAGTCCTCCACCGAGTCTCAAGAGGAGTTTCATGCGTGCGAACGTGATCTATGGCAAGGGCGATGTGCGGGTCGAGGACCGGCCGGATCCCGGCATCCGGCGCCCGACCGACGCGGTCGTACGCGTGGTGGCGGCGTGTGTGTGCGGATCGGACCTGTGGCCCTACCGTGGCGTGGCCGAGGTCGGCTCGCCCCGCCCGATCGGCCATGAGTTCGTCGGGATCGTCGAGGAGATCGGTGACGAGGTGCGCACGGTCCGGCCGGGCGACTTCGTGATCGCGCCGTTCGTCGCCAGCGACGGCACCTGCCCGCACTGCCGCAACGGGATCACGACCTCCTGCGACAACCGGGCCAATTGGGGAGAGGCCGACCAGGACGGACTGCACGTCGACGGCGGCCAGGGAGAGTACGTCCGGGTTCCGTGGGCGGACGGCACCCTGGTCGCGACCCCCAGCGTGCCCGATCCCACGCTGGTCCCGAGCCTGCTGACCCTCTCGGACGTCATGTGCACCGGTCATCACGCGGCCGTGGCGGCGCAGGCCGGGCCGGGCCGGAGCGTCGTGGTGGTGGGTGACGGCGCCGTGGGGCTGTCCGGTGTGCTCGCGGCGCGGCGGCTCGGCGCGGAGCGGATCATCGCGATGTCCCGGCACGCCTCCCGGCAGGCCCTCGCGGTGGAGTTCGGTGCCACCGACATCGTCGCCGAGCGTGGCGAGGAGGGCGCCGCCAAGGTGCGGGAGCTGCTCGGCGGGGTGCTCGCCGACGCGGTGCTGGAGTGCGTCGGCACCAAGGAGTCCATGGAGCAGGCGCTGGCGGTGACCCGGCCCGGCGGTCACCTCGGCTATGTGGGCGTGCCGGCCGGCGGGCCCGAGCTTCCGATCGGCCGGCTCTTCGGAAGCAACATCGCGGTCGGCGGCGGCATCGCACCGGCGCGTGCCTACATCCCCGGCCTGCTGCCCGACGTGCTGTCGGGAGCCATCGACCCGGGCCGGGTCTTCGACCTCACCCTGCCCCTCGAGAAGGCGCCGGACGCCTACACCGCGATGGACGAGCGCACCGC
>DASYNF010000169.1:0-16402 GCA_036008685.1 Actinomadura sp.
ATCCACCGCGCCGGCTCACACCGCCGCCCCAGACCCCGCAGGCAAGCCGCTCTTTCCAGAGCAACCCTTCTACCTTACCAGGTTCCCAGCCCCTGTCAAGAGCCCCGGACGAACCGAAACCAGACAGCAACCTGAACCTGAAGACGAAAGGATCCAGCGGCAGCGAGCCGCCGAACCGATCATCTGAAGGAAGCTCTTGGGCCGGCCGCGCAACGGCGTCCCGCATCCCATCCGAGCTGACCCCCGAAGCTTAACACCGTCCCAGAGCAACCGAGACGATGATCAACTTCGTTGATCTCCCCTGAGGGCCGACCGCCGAACCGGCGTTCCGCATCCCCTCGGGGTAGGAGAGACACTAAGTGATCTCTCTGCGCCCGTCAAACCGGGACTTCTACCCGGCCGGGCCCCACTCAAACCAGCAGATCACCACCCGAGACGGCAGAGCGTCCGGAAGGCACCGTGGAGGTGGGAAGACGACGCCGCAACCTCAGCGGCTGCGGCCTCGTATCAGTATCAACACCCGATCTCCGCGGAGCATTCCCGCCCGGGACGGTTCCTTACGGCAACGTCCCAGCGAGCTCCCGGCCGAACGGGCGGACCCGAGGCCTGCACCTGACCGGTGCGACCTCGTATCAGTATCAACACCCCACCCCGGCCGAGCATTCCCGCCCGGTCATCGGTCGTCGGCCGAGGATCCGCGCGAACCTGCCGGCCGGCGCCTGGCCGCCGGAAGCGGCCAGGACATGACCCTCCGATACGACCGACGCCACCCGCCACGGCCCGCGCTCTCCTCCGCACCGGCGGATCGTGAACGGCGGTGCGACAATCGAGCCGTGACGGATGACACGCGGGCTCAGAACCCTCCGGCCGGCACGGCGACGTGGCACCGGCGGCTGGAGCACATCCCTGGAGGGGAGCTCGGCTCCGACACCGCTCAGAGCCCGGGCATGCGCCGTTATGAGGCGATCTCGGGCCGATCCGTCGGAGCTCAGAGCCTGTGGATGGGGCGCACCCATGTGGGCCCTGCGACCAGCTCCGGTGATCACCACCATGGCAGGGCCGAGACGGCCATCTATGTGGTGTCCGGGCATCCGGTATTCGTCTTCGCCGAGGGTGACGAGGAGGTCCGGATCGAGACCGAGCCGGGTGACTACGTCTTCGTTCCCCCTTATCTCGCGCACCGGGAGGAGAATCCGTCGCCGGACGAGGAGGCGATGGTCGTGATCGCACGAAGCACCCAGGAGGGCATCGTCGTCAATCTGCCAAGCCTGTGGGCGCGGATCGACCGGCCGGAGTGACGAACGCCGCCCGGGGCCGGAACGCGAACGCGTCAACGCTGATCACGTCCGCAAACGAAAACGGGACCCTGCGATGCAGGGTCCCGATCGGTGGAGCTATGGGGATTCGAACCCCAGACCTCCTCCATGCCATGGAGGCGCGCTACCAACTGCGCCATAGCCCCGTGCGTCCGGACAATCGATCCGGCGCACAGGAAGCTTAGCCCACCCACGCGCCTGATCGTGACCGCCACCGCCCCGGCGCGGCCCCACATGACCACGGCGCCGGCGCATCACGCGAACAACCGCGAGGTCACGGCTGAGAGGGCAGGGATCTGTCTCTCCCCGGACATGTGCGTGTGAGCAGGCACGGACATAGCCTCGGCAGGAAGCCAGAGGAAGGTAGAGCCATGGACTCCCAGCCTGGATGCGGGCAATGCAACTGCTCTCTCGGTGAACAAGAGATCAATCGGGTCGCCGTGACCATGAGAGATCGCTGACATTCTGCCATCTTGACCCACCCCGGCAGAGTCGCCTGTCGGCCGCCTCGGTGATGGCGGCCATGTCGGGGGCCGGGCACGGAAAGTCGCTCCTGGCCCCCCGGCAGGTGGCGGCCGCCGCGTCGAGCTCGACCTGCGGATGGGGGCGGTCGGCAACGCGGGGCTGGGGCGGGAGGCCGTGGCGGCCACGCTCGGCCAGGTCCTGCGCGGGGAGCATCCGGGCAGGACCGGTCCCGGGGATCTGACCGTGTACGCCCCGGGCTCCTCTGGCAGGACCTCGCCCTGGCCTGGCCGCTCTACCAGGCCGCCCTGGCACCAGAGCTGGGGACCCGCGTCGACTTCCTCTCGTGACGGAGGGGTACGACCGCGCTCAGGTCCCAGCGAAGGAGGGGGTAAAAGCCACGACCCCCGTCCAGAGGACGGGGGTCTGCACTCAGGCTCTGTCTGTGGAGCCGTGTCTGTGAAGCCGTATCTATGGAGCTCTGTCTATGGAGCTCTGTGTCTGTGGAGCTATGGGGATTCGAACCCCAGACCTCCTCCATGCCATGGAGGCGCGCTACCAACTGCGCCATAGCCCCGTGCGACTGCTGGGCTCTCACCCGCAGCGCTCCGCCAGTGTATAGGACGACGATCGTCGCTTCGAACCGGATGACCCCGAGTCCGGTCAGGCCCCGTTCTCGGTGCGGTCGTCGCTGAGCACAGGCTCGGGCAGTGTGCCCGCGTTGTGCTCGATGAGGCGCCACCCCGCCCAGCTCTCGCCGACGACCGACCAGCTGCAGTTGGACAACCCGCCGAGACGCTCCCAGATCTCTTCGGGAAACCCGAGCAGGTGCGCCATGCCGAGCCGGAGCGCGGCACCGTGGGAGGCCACGACCAGGACGCCGTCGTCGGGAAGCCCCTCGATGGCCCGGCCGAACGCCGCCGACACCCGCTTGGCCACCTGCTCGCTCGTCTCCCCGCCGGGTGGCTGCCAGGTGGCGTGCTCGGCGGGATAGCGCTCCCGGATCTCCTTGCCGGTGAGCCCTTCCCACTCGCCGCCGTCGCGCTCCGCGAGATCGGGGTCGAAGGGCACCGGAAGCCCGGTGACGTCGGCGAGCTCCCGCGCGGTCGCCGCGGCCCGCTGAAGCGGCGAGGCGACGATCGCGGTGGGCTTGAGCCCGGACAGGAGCCTGGCGGCGCGCCTGGCCTGGACCACGCCGGTCTCGTCCAGCGGGATGTCGGTCTTGCCCTGGAAGCGATTCTCGACGTTCCAGGCCGTCTGTCCATGGCGCCACAGGACCAGCCGCCGTCTGCCACGGCCGGCTATGGCCTCACTCACCGACCACCGCCGAGCGGACGCTCGGGTGCGTGGATGTTGCCGAGCGGACGCTCGGGTGCGTGGATGTTCACGCTCTCGGGGAGCTCGATCTGCGGACAGTCCTTCCACAGCC
This sequence comes from Actinomadura sp., assembly GCA_036008685.1. GTDB lineage: Bacteria > Actinomycetota > Actinomycetes > Streptosporangiales > Streptosporangiaceae > Actinomadura_C. The sequence goes on from DASYNF010000169.1 coordinate 3,208, forward strand.
GCTCGAGCGCGTAGAAGACCCGATCCTCCTCGTGCTGGACGTGGACGATGATGTCGAGGTAATCGAGCAGCACCCAGCGGCCCTCGCGCTCGCCCTCGCGGCGCACGGGCTTGGCTCCGACGTCCTCACGGAGCCGCCTCTCGATCTCGTCGACGATCGCGCGGACTTGCCGGTCGCTGCTCGCGGAGCACAGTACGAACGCGTCGGTGATGACGAGCTGATCGCTCACGTCATAGGCGATGATGTCATCGGCCAACTTTTCCCCGGCCGCCTCGGCGGCGGCCTGGACGAGCTGTCCGGCCCTATCGGATGCTGTCACGGCAGGACGTGATCCTCCTTGTCCGGGGAGTTTCCCCACCTCCACCCTCTCATGACAGGTGGAGTGGCCCCGGCCCCTCGATACTGCACACGAGCCTATCCGGCCCCGCGGACATTCCCGAATGTCCGCTCCGGCGGCCGGATCGTGGCTTCAGCGGTCATTCGGGGTCCTGATACAGATTTCGCTTGTTGATGTACTGCACGATGCCGTCGGGGACGAGATACCAGATCGGCTCGCCGGCCTGGACCCGCTCGCGGCACTCGGTCGAGGAGATGGACAGAGCCGGGACCTCGACCAGGCTGACCTTCCCCTCCGGCAGGCCGGGATCGGCCAGGCTGTGCCCGGGACGCGTACAGCCGATGAAGTGCGCCAGGCCGAACATGTCCTCGGCGTTGTGCCAGGCCAGCATCTTCTCGAGCGCGTCCGCGCCGGTGATGAAGAAGAACTCGGTCTCGGGGTCGTGCAACTCCCGCATCTCCCGGAGCGTGTCCACCGTGTAGGTCGGACCCGGCCGGTCGATGTCGATCCGGCTGACCGAGAACCGGGGGTTCGACGCCGTGGCGATGACCGTCATCAGATAGCGATCCTCGGCGGACGCGACCTTCCGCCCGTTCTTCTGCCACGGCTGACCTGTCGGCACGAACACGACCTCGTCGAGTGCGAACAGGTGCGCCACCTCACTGGCGGCGACCAGATGCCCATGGTGGATCGGATCGAAGGTGCCACCCATGATCCCAAGTCTGCGGGGCGCCTCCGTATTCATAGTGGTGACCCTAGCGAGCAGCCCGTATCAGCTCGCACGCCGCCCTGATCCGGCCGGGTGGCCCGGGCTCCGCTCTGGGCCGACGCGGTCCGTCCGGCATAACATGCCGGATATGACGAGGACGCCGGATCGTTCACGCGCTCGCTTCCCCGGGATCAGCTCCAGGGCCTACGAACATCCCGCCGACCGGTCGGCGCTCGTGGCGCTCAGGTCGCTGACCGGGTTCGACACCGTGCTCCGGCGTCTTTCCGGGCTGTTCAGCGAACGGGCCATCCGGCTGATGTTCCTCGGCGGCGCCGTACGGGTGGGCGAGGATCAGTTCCGCGACCTCCACGACATGGTCCGCGACAGCGCCTACATCCTCGACTTCGAGCAGGTGCCGGAGCTCTACGTCGTCCAGGACCCGCAGCCCAACGCCATGGCCATCGGCACCGACAAGCCGTTCATCGTGATCAACACGGGCCTGCTCGACCTGCTCGACGACGAGGAACTGCGCTATGTCGTGGGACACGAGGTCGGCCACATCCTGTCCGGGCACGCGGTCTATCGCACCATGCTCCTGATCCTGACCTCGCTCGGCGCCCGGCTGGCGTGGCTGCCCCTCGGCAACATCGGCATCGCCGCGGTGATCATGGGCCTGCAGGAGTGGCAGCGGAAGTCCGAGCTCTCGGCCGACCGGGCCGGCCTGCTCGCCGGCCAGGACCCCGAAGCGGTCAAGCGCGCGCTGATGAAGATGGCCGGTGGCGGTCGGCTCAGCGAGATGAACGCCGAGGCCTTCCACGCGCAGGCCCGTGAATATGACGCGGCCGGAGACGTCCGCGACGGCCTGCTCAAGTTCCTGAACCTGCTGCGGCAGTCCCATCCGTACGCCGTCGTGCGATTCGCCGAGATCGACCGCTGGGTCCGTGAGGGCGAATACCGGCGCATCCTCGACGGGGCCTACGCGCGGCGGGCCGACGACGACAGCGCGTCCATCTCCGAGGAGATCAAGAACGCCGCCAACGCCTACCGGGAGTCGTGGAGCCGGACCGCCGATCCCTTCATCGGGAAGATCCGCGATGTCGCCGAGGGCGCGGCCAGCGCGGCGGAGGGGCTGTTCGACCGCCTCGGGCGCCGCGGCGGAGACGGCAACGGCGGCGTCTGACTCCCGCCGGTCCCCGCAGAGGCACCCGGCAGAGAGGCCACATCCGGACGTCTTTCACCTATTTCACATATCGCTCTTGACTTCACCATCTCGGCGATCTTTGCTCACAAGGCCGAACCGATCACATGCCACGGGCGGGGGTACCGGGCGCACTGGCCTCTGGGAGCACAGGACATGAGAGCGAGACACCCGCAGCGGACGAATGTCCTCCGGATCGGGCTGGCCGCGGCCCTGGCGGTCACCGGACTGACCTTGGGCACCGCCTCCGCCGGTGCCCAGTCCTCCCGGCCCACCTACCTCCAGCCGGCCGCATCCGCTGAGGCTCGGGTGAGCAACCTCCTCAGGCGCATGACGCTGGAGGAGAAGGTCGGGCAGATGACCCAGATCGCCGTGGCGCGACTGCGCGGCGACTGCGAATGGACCAACGGCGACTGGCGTGCCGACTGCCTGAAGGCGGTGTTCGACGACGCCAAGACCGGCTCCATTCTGTCCGGCGGCGGCATGACGCCGCAGTCGAACACGCCGCGGGCCTGGGCCGAGATGGTCAACTACGTGCAGAAGTACGCCATCGACCACAGCCGGCTGCACATCCCGATCATCTACGGCGTCGACGCCGTGCACGGCCACAACAACGTCGCCGGCGCCACCATCTTCCCGCACCAGATCGGCCTCGGCTCGAGCTGGGACGAGGGGCTGGTACGCGACCTCGGCGCGTCCACCACGAAGGTCGTGAAGGCCACCGGCCCGAGCTGGAACTTCGCACCGGTCTCCGACCTGGCCCGCGACATCCGGTGGGGCCGCTACTACGAGACCTTCTCGGAGGACCCGCTGCTGGCCGGCGAGCTCGCGGGCAGCACGGTCAAGGGCATGCAGGCCACCGGCCAGGTGGCGGCGTCGGTGAAGCACTTCGGCGGCTACTCCGAGCCCTTCAACGGCCACGACCGCACCAACGCCGACGTGTCCATCCGGTACCTGCAGGACACGCTGCTGCCGCCGTACAAGGCGCAGGTCGACGCGGGCGCCGACACCGTCATGGTCAACTCCGGGGCCGTCAACGGCATCCCGGCGCACGCGTCGAAGTACCTGCTGACCGACGTGCTGCGCAAGCAGTGGGGCTTCAAGGGCGTGGTGATCACAGACTGGAACGACATCAGGGCGCTCCAGGAGAGCTACCACATCGCCGGCGACTACAAGCACGCCATCGCCGCGGCGGTCAACGCCGGCGTGGACATGGCGATGGAGCCCTACAGCGCCAAGGACTTCACCGGCGGCCTTCTCGCCGCGGTGCACGAGGGCCTGGTCTCCAAGAAGCGGATCGACGAGGCGGTCTCCCGCATCCTGCGGCTGAAGTTCGAGCAGGGGCTGTTCGAGAACCCCTACGTCGACCCGGCCAAGGCCGACGGCATCGCCCTGAACGCCGACACCGCGCTGGCCCGCAAGGCCGCGGCCGAGTCTCTCGTACTGCTGCGCAACCAGTCTGGCGCGCTACCGCTCGCCGCCGGCAAGAAGATCGTGGTAGCCGGCGAGAGCGCCGACAGTCTGCCCAACCAGATGGGCGGCTGGACCATCGGCTGGCAGGGCATGGCGGACGGCGACAAGGTCCCAGGCGGGACCGTCCTGGCCGGGCTCAAGGCCGGCGCCCCGTCGGGCACCACCATCGAGCAGGCCAAGACCACGCAGGACGCGGTCGACAAGACCAAGGACGCCGACGCGGCGGTCGTGGTGATCGGTGAGAAGGCCGGTGCCGAGGGCGGCAACGACAAGGAGGTCCCGGCGTTCACGGCCGAGCAACAGGACCTGGTCGCGGCGCTCAAGGCCACCGGTAAGCCGGTCATCGCCGTGCTCATCACCGGCCGCCCGCTGGTGCTCGGTAAGGTCAACACCGCCGACGCCGTACTGGCGGCCTGGCTGCCCGGGTCCGAGGGTGGCAACGCCGTCGCCGACGCGGTGTACGGCAAGACCAACCCGAGCGGCGTCCTGCCCGTGTCGTGGCCGAAGAGCACCGGCGACGTGCCGATGTTCTACCAGCAACTGCCCGGCACCAACAGCGGCGAGAGCTCCGGCTACGACCCGCAGTACGCCTTCGGCCACGGCCTCTCGTACACCGGCTTCGCCGTGCGCGGGATCACGGTCGGGTCGGCGTCGGCCTCCCGCCGGGACACCGTGAAGGTGTCGGTGCAGGTCGCCAACACCGGCGCCAGGGACGGCGACATGATCGTTCCGGTGTACGCGGCGCAGCCGGTCAGCCCGGTCCTGGTGCCGCCGAAGCGGCTCGCGGCGTTCGACCGGGTGCCGCTCAAGGCGGGCGAGACCAAGACCGTGACCCTGTCGGTCCCGCTGTCGCGGCTCGCGGTCACCGCGGGCGACGTCAACGGCGACGGGGGCCGGACGGTCCTGCCGGGCGCCTACAAGTTCATCGCCGCCGACAAGTCCGTGGACCTCACGGTCCGCTGAGGCGGCGACCGGGCCGGAGCCGGGTGTTCCTAGCCCGCGCCCTTCAGATGCCCCTCGCCCACGACGACGTACTTGGTCGAGGTGAGCTCGGGCAGGCCCATGGGCCCGCGCGCGTGCAGTTTCTGGGTCGAGATGCCGATCTCGGCGCCGAAGCCGAACTCCTCGCCGTCGGTGAAACGGGTCGAGGCGTTGACCATGACCGCGGCCGAGTCGACGAGGGCGACGAAACGCCTCGCCGCGGACTGTGAGGTCGTGACGATGGCCTCGGTGTGGCCGGTGCCGTACCGCCGGATGTGGGCGACGGCGTCCTCCAGCGAGTCCACCACGGCCGCGGAGATGTCCAGGGACAGATATTCGGTGCCGAAGTCCTCCTCGGTGGCCGGCACCACATCCGGCCCGTACGACCGGATCCTGGCGTCCCCGTGCACGGTGACGCCCTTGGCGCGCAGCGCCTCCAGTGCCCGCGGCACGAACGCGCCGGCGATGGCCGCGTGGACCAGCAGCGTCTCGGCCGAGTTGCAGACCGACGGTCGCTGGGTCTTGGCGTTGACCAGGATGTCCACCGCCATGTCGAGATCGGCGGCGGCGTCGACGTAGACCGAGCAGTTGCCCACGCCGGTCTCGATGACCGGGACGGTCGCCCCCTCGACCACCGAGTTGATCAGTGACGCGCCACCGCGGGGGATCAGCACGTCCACGAGCCCGCGGGCGCGCATCAGGTGCTTGACGGAGTCCCGGGAGGTGCCGGGGACGAGCTGTACGGCGTCGGCCGGGAGCCCGGTGTGCCCGAGGGCGTCCCTCATCACCGCGATCAGCGCCGTGTTGGACTCGTAGGCCGAGGAGGATCCGCGCAGGAGGACCGCGTTGCCGCTCTTCAGGGCCAGCGTGGCCGCGTCGACGGTGACATTGGGGCGTCCCTCGTAGATGATGCCGACCACGCCCAGTGGGACCCGTACCTGCCGGAGCTCGAGCCCGTTCGGGAGCGTGCCGCCGCGGACGTTCTCGCCCACGGGGTCGGGCAGGGCGGCCACCTGCCGAACGGCCTCGGCGATGGCGGCGACGCGCTCTTCGGACAGGCCGAGCCGGTCGATCATGGCGTCGGGCGTGCCGGCCTCACGGGCGCGGGCGACGTCCGCCTCGTTGGCCTTGAGGATCTCCGGCACCCGGGCGGTCAGCTCGTCAGCGATGGCGTGCAGGGCCGCGTCCTTCGGCCGGCGCGGCAGGGGGGCCAGTTCGGCGGCCGCCCGCCTGGCCCGCCGTGCGACTTCCAGTACCTGCTCCTGTGTTGCCTCACCCATCGCGCTCCTCCTCGGCGTCACGGGCCCACCTATCATGATCTTGCAGTTGTTCGCGGCAGCAGCACGAGATCGTCGCGATGGATGATCTCGCGCTCGTATTCGGGGCCCAGCTCACGGGCGAGCCAGCGGGTCGAGCGCCCCATGAGGTCGGGGATCTCCCCCGCGTCGTAGTTCACCAGGCCACGGGCCACGACACACCCCTCCCGGTCGCACACGTCCACGGGATCGCCCGCGGCGAAGTCGCCCTCGACCCCCGTCACACCGGCGGGCAGCAGGGACTTGCGCCGCCGTACGACCGCGTCCACGGCGCCGGCGTCCAGTAGCAGGCGTCCCTGCCCGGTGGTCGCGTGCGCCAGCCACAGGAGCCGGGTCGAAGGGCGGCGGCCGTTCGGATGGAAGTAGGTCCCGACCGGCTCACCGGCGAGCGCGGCAGCGGCCGACGAGGTGTCCGTCAGCACCACCGGCACGCCCGCGCCGGTGGCGATCCGGGCCGCCTCGACCTTGGTGACCATGCCACCGGTCCCGACCCTGCTGCCGGCCTTGCCGACATCGACCCCGTCGAGGTCCGCGGCCTCCCGTACGTCCGCCAGACGCGTGGCGCCCGGGCGGCGCGGATCTCCGTCGTACAACGCGTCCACATCCGACAGCAGCAGGAGCGCGTCCGCGCGGACCAGGTGCGCCACCAGGGCGGCGAGACGGTCGTTGTCGCCGAACCGGATCTCATGGGTCGCGACGGTGTCGTTCTCGTTCACGATCGGGACGACGCCCATCATCAGCAGCTGCGTGAGGGTGCGCTGAGCGTTGCGGTGGTGGGTACGCCTGATCAGGTCGTCGGCGGTGAGCAGGACCTGCCCGACACGCAACCCGTATCGCGCGAACGCGGACATGTAGCGGGCGACGAGCAGGCCCTGCCCGACACTGGCCGCGGCCTGCTGCGTCGCCAGGTCCCGCGGACGCCGGGACAGGCCGAGGGGACCGAGGCCCGCGGCGATCGCACCGGAGGAGACGAACACGACTTCACCGCCGGCCATGCGATGGGCCGCGAGTACGTCGACGAGCGCGTCGACACGTTCTCCGTCGATCATGCCCTCGGGGGTCGTCAGTGACGAGGACCCCACCTTGACCACGATGCGCCGCGCGTAGGCGATCGCCGTGCGCGCCCCTCCCCCATCGGGTCGGGCTCCCTCGAGCCGGGCGCTCACCAGTCGCTGAGCCTTCGGTCGGTGCCTCGCGGGCCGAAGGCGGCCTGGCCGCCGGCGGCCAGGTCGGGCTCCCAGTCGAAGACCACGGCGTCCTGCTCGGTGCCGATCATCACCGTCGCGCCCGCCTGGGCGCCGGCCTCCGCGAGCCTCTGCTCGATGCCGAGCCGCGCGAGCCGGTCGGCGAGGTAGCCCACGGCCTCCTCGTTGGTGAAGTCGGTCTGGCGCAGCCAGCGCGCGGGCTTGACCCCGGAGATGAGGTAGGTGTTCTCACCGAGGGCCTTGACCTGGAACTCGGGCCCGCCGACCGCGGTCGGGCGGAGGACGGTCCTCGTGGGCTCCTCCGGCGGGAGCGCGGCCCGGTGGGCCTCGACCATCTCCGCCATCGCGAAGGCCAGGTCGCGCAGCCCCTCGTGGGAGGCCGCCGAGACCTCGAACACCCGGAAGCCCCGGGCCTCGAATTCGGGTCGTACGAGATCGGCCAGCTCCCGGGCGTCCGGCACGTCCACCTTGTTGAGGACGACCAGGCGTGGCCGGTCCGACAGCGCCCGGTCGCCCAGCGCACGGTCGTAGGCCAGCAGCTCCCGTTCGATCACCTCGAAGTCCGACACCGGGTCCCGGCCCGGCTCCGGAGTGGCGCAGTCCAGTACGTGCGCGAGCGTCGAGGACCGCTCGATGTGCCGCAGGAATTCGAGGCCGAGGCCCCTTCCCTCACTGGCGCCCTCGATGAGGCCGGGCACGTCCGCGACGGTGAAGACGCTCTCTCCGGCACTGACGACCCCGAGGTTGGGGATCAGCGTCGTGAACGGATAGTCCGCGATCTTCGGTCTCGCCGCCGACATGGCGGCGATCAAGGAGGACTTGCCCGCGCTGGGGAACCCCACCAGCGCGACGTCGGCGACGGTCTTGAGCTCCAGGACGAGATCGAGTTCTGAGCCGGACTCGCCCAGCAGCGCGAAACCAGGGGCCTTGCGCTTGGCCGAGGCCAGCGCGGCGTTGCCGAGCCCCCCGTGGCCGCCTTCGACCACGACGAACCTGGTGCCGGACCCGACCAGATCCGCGATCACCGTGCCGTCGGCCGCCTTCACCATGGTGCCATTGGGCACGGTGAGCACGACGTCGCCACCGGCGGCGCCGTTGCGGTGGGACCCCTGACCGGGCCGTCCGTTACCGGCCCTGCGATGGGGCCGCCGGTGGTAGTCCAGCAGGCTGGCGGTGTTGGGGTCGACCTCGATGATGACATCGCCCCCATGGCCGCCGTTGCCACCGTCGGGGCCGCCCAACGGCTTGAACTTCTCCCGGTGGACAGAGGCGCAACCATGTCCGCCGTTGCCCGCCGCCACGTGCAGGACCACTCGGTCCACAAAGTCAGGCACGGCGCTCCCTTTCCCTCTTCACAGCGGCCCGGGTCGCAAGACCGCTCCCCAACCGCTTCTGGAGCCGTCGGCCGGATCTCCGGCCGGCCTCCGACACTTGTTCGATCGCTTCAAAAAACGTCAAGGGCGGACCGGGTATCCGGTCCGCCCTTGGTCGATGGCCTGTGCTCCGGCGGACTACTCCACCGGCGGGACGATGCTCACGGCGCGACGGCCGCGGTAACGTCCGAACTCCACCATGCCCGCGATGAGCGCGAACAGCGTGTCGTCGGCGCCACGCCCGACGTTGACGCCGGGGTGGAAGTGAGTGCCACGCTGGCGCACGATGATCTCGCCTGCGTTGACGGCCTGCCCACCGAACCGCTTCACGCCGAGGCGCTGAGCGTTGGAGTCACGGCCGTTGCGGCTGGACGAGGCGCCCTTCTTATGTGCCATTTCCTGCCCCTCCTGGGTCATCCCCGCTACGCGGGGCAGCCTTACTTAGCGGCCTTGATTCCAGTGACCTTGACCTGGGTGTACGGCTGACGGTGGCCCATCCGCCGCTTGTACCCGGTCTTGTTCCGGTAGTGGACGATGTTGATCTTGGGACCCTTGGTCGCGCCAAGGATCTCCGCCGTGATCTGGTACTTGGACAGCTCGGCGGCCGCACTCACGACGTTGTGGCCGTCGACGACCAGCAGCGCCGGGAACGTCACCGTCGAGCCGACGTCACCGGTCAGCTTGTCAACGGTGAGCACGTCATCGACGGCCACCTTCTCCTGCCTGCCGCCGCAACGGACAATCGCGTACACGCGGAACCCTTCCGGACCATCCCCGCAGTGCGGGGCTGAAACTCCTGGTTGTCCCCACTAGGGACCTGAGAATCTGCGCCGAGTCCGACATACCGGATGACCGGTTGCGATCTCAGGCGCAAGGACAGCGCGTACTACACGCGCCGGTTTTACAGACTACCGGATCCCACGGCCGGAAAGCGAACCGGCCGCGGGATCCATGGCTCACTCGCCGTCTTCGGAGCCGACCTCGGCCTTGGCCCGGGGCCTCCGGAGGCGGCGCCTGCGACCATTGCCGGCCGCGGTCTCCACCCCGCCAGCGTCCTCGGGGGTCTCAGAGCTCGCAGGGCTCCCACCGGACTCCGGCGCCCCGGACTCGTCCGGCGTGCCGAGGGCGGGCGGCACGGCCGCGTCCGAGCCTGCGGGGGTGTCGGTGGCCGGCTCGGCGGTTCGCGCCGCTGGGACCGCCTCCACCGGGGCGGCGTCCTCGGCACCGGTCTCCACCGGCTCCACCGGCTCCACGACCTCCACCGTGGCCTTGGCGGCCCGTGACCGGCCGGCCTTGGCCCGGCCCGAGTGCTTACGGTCGGCCCTGACCGCCTCCTCTTCGGAGGAGGTCTCCTCGGTCGCCTTCTCGGCATCATGCTTGGCGATCTTCTTCTCGACCGCCTTCTCGACCTCGCCCTTGCGCTTGCGGCGGCGGCCGACGGACGCGTCCTGTTCCGGCTGGAGATCCACCGGGGTCAGGGAGACGTGGACCCCGCGGCCGTTGCAGCACTCACAGACGTCGGAGAAGGCGTCGAGCAGACCCTGGCCGACCCGCTTACGGGTCATCTGGACCAACCCGAGCGAGGTCACCTCGGCGACCTGGTGCTTCGTACGGTCGCGGGCGAGGCACTCCAGCAAGCGGCGCAGCACGAGATCCCGGTTGCTCTCCAGCACCATGTCGATGAAGTCGATGACGATGATGCCGCCGACGTCACGGAGCCGCAGCTGCCGGACGATCTCCTCGGCCGCTTCGATGTTGTTGCGGGTCACCGTCTCTTCGAGGTTGCCGCCCTGGCCGGTGAACTTGCCGGTGTTGACGTCGACGACCGTCATGGCCTCGGTCCGGTCGATCACCAGCGAACCGCCGCTGGGCAGCCACACCTTACGGTCGAGCGCCTTGGCGATCTGCTCGTCGATGCGGTAGCTGACCAGCACGTCCTCGGAATCGGTCCACTTCGTGGCCCGGTCCGCCAGATGCGGCGCGACGTAGCTGACGTAGTCCTCGACCGTCTCCCAGGCGTCGTCACCGGAGACGACCACCTCGCCGAAGTCCTCGTTGAAGACGTCTCGGATGACCCGGATGGTCAGGTCGGGCTCGCCGTGCAGCAGATCGGGCGCGGTGACCGTCTTGGCCTTCCGCTGGATGCTCTCCCACTGAGCGGCCAGCCGGGACACGTCCCTGGCGAGCTCCTCTTCGGTGGCGCCCTCGGCGGCGGTACGGACGATCACACCGGCGTTCTCCGGCATGACCCGCTTGAGGATCTGCTTGAGTCGCGCACGTTCATTGTCCGGGAGCTTGCGGCTGATCCCGGTCATCGAGCCGTCCGGCACGTAGACCAGGTAGCGGCCGGGCAGCGAGACCTGGCTGGTCAGCCGGGCGCCCTTGTGACCGAGCGGGTCCTTGGTGACCTGCACCAGGACCGACTGCCCGGACCTCAGGGCCGACTCGATGCGACGCGGATGTCCCACGAGCCCGGCGACGTCCCAGTTGACCTCACCGGCGTAGAGGACGGCGTTGCGCCCCTTGCCGACATCGACGAAGGCCGCCTCCATGGAGGGCAGCACGTTCTGGACGCGGCCGAGGTAGACGTTGCCCGCGAAGGACGTCGACTGCGCCTGGGTCACGTAGTGCTCGACGAGGACGTCGTCCTCGAGGACGGCGATCTGAGTCCGCTCGCCACGCTGACGGATGACCATCTTGCGGTCGACGGCCTCGCGCCGGGCGAGGAACTCGCTCTCGGTCAGGATCGGCGCGCGCCGGCGACCGGTGTCGCGACCGTCGCGACGGCGCTGACGCTTGGCCTCCAGGCGGGTGGACCCCGCCACGCCCCGGACGTCGTCGTCGCTGGTGGTGCGGCCGTTGCGGCCGGCCCGCTCCGGGCGGTCGTCGTCCTCGGTGTCGTCGGCGGTGCTGTCGCCGCTGCTGTCCCCGCTGCTGCTCCCGCGGCGGCGGCGACGGCGACGGCGACGGGTGCTCGAGCCGCCCTCGGAGTCGTCGGCGTCGGCGTCGGCGGAGTCCTCGGCGCCCTCCACGTCGTCGTCCTCGTCGGTGTCGTCCCCGGTCTCGTCGTCCCCGGAGCCCTCGTCCTCACCGGTGCGACCGCGACCGCGGCCACGACGGCCACGGCGACGGCGGCGGCTGCCCGCTCCGGTGCCCTCGTCCCGGTCCTCGGCGTCGTCGGAGTCATCGGAGATGTCGACGATGTCCTCGGCCTCGAGGTCGTCGGCGGCGTTGACCGGCTCCGCGTCCTCGACCGGACGGCGGCGCGAACGGCTGCGACGGGAGCGGGGCCCCGCGGCCTCGCGGTCGTCGTCCCGGGCCTCCGCGGGCGGTGCGTCGACCTCGGCCGCGGTGGCCGCCTCGGCATCGGGCGCGTCGGCGGCCGGCCGCCGTGCGCGGCGGCGCGGGGCCGGCGGCACGTGGGTCTCGGCGGGGGCCACGAACGTGATGAACGCCGGGGCCGGCGCGGCCGGGGCGCCCTCCGCGGCGGCGCCGGGCTCGGCCGCGAACGCCGGCCGGGTGGCGCGGCGACGCGGCCGGGCGACGACCGCGGTCGGCTCCGGGGAGCTGAACGGCGCGGCGAAGCGAGGCAGCTCCGGCTCGGCGTCCTCGGTCTCCTCGTCCGCGGGGGTCTCGAGGACCTCGGCGGACTCGCCCTGATCCTCGTCGGACGTCACCGCGGGGGCCGCGGTCTCGTCCGGCGGGGGGCCGGGCTCGTCGGAGGTGGTGATGTCGGTGTCGTTGTCGGCCACGAGGGCTCGCCTCCTGTGGGTGCTCCCGGGCGCCGATCGGATGACTGGCGGCCGCGCAGGAGCACGGGGTTGGGCGGGACGGCCCGTCGCACGGGGTACGGCGGATAGGGCTCGTCCTGCGGAAGTCTGGGGGTCGGCCCCCGCGCGGCGGTTGCCGCGACCGGGACCGGACTGCTGGGCTGCCCGCACCCGCTGGTGCTGGGTGCGGTGGTACTGGTCTTCGATGGTGCTGGCTCGCTGGTGATGCGGTGGTCTGCGTCGTCCGGACCGGGTGGGCCGGACACGGGGTGCGTCACGTCTGGCAGTCGTGCCGCTCGACGGCGCGTGGCCCCGGGACCCGCCGGTCAGATCGCCGCGTGCTCCTCGATGGGGAGGATGCGCGCCGCACGGTCGGGACCGAGCGGATCGGCCACGGTCCCACTGTCGTCGAGCCGGCCCTGCGCCTCACGCACGGCCCGAGGGGGCAACGGCGGGCGCAGGTCGGCGACGGCAGCCAGGGCGGCCAACACGTCGTCAGGTCGTACAGCGGGCGTCACCTGCCGGACGACCATGTGCAGTATGGCACAACCTGCCTCCTCGAACGCGGATGCGCTGCTCACGGCGGGGCGCGCGTCGATGTCCCGGAGGCCGTTCTTCGTGCGCTTCGCGACCGTCACGACGTCGCTGGCGAGGAACGCCTCGACCGCCGGCTGCAGCTCGGCCAGGGTCACGCCGGGCAGCTCCACCCGCCAGACCGACGTGTCGATCCGGTCGGCCAGCGAGCCGGTTCCCTCCCGCGCCTCCACGCACTCGACGATGGCCACGTCGGCCGGCAATGCGGTGTCGAGAGCCAGTCGCAGCGCCTCGGGGTC
>DASYNF010000170.1:0-14632 GCA_036008685.1 Actinomadura sp.
CGCTGCCCAGTACCCGCTCACGGGCTTGCAGGACCTGGCGGTAGAGGCGTTCGGCCTCGATCACGTTTCCCTGCTCGGCCACCGTCCAGGCGATCCCAAATCGGGTGCTGAGGGTCTCAGGGTGGTCGCTGCCCAGTACCCGCTCACGGGCTTGCAGGACCTGGCGGTAGAGGCGTTCGGCCTCGATCACGTTTCCCTGCTCGGCCACCGTCCAGGCGATCCCATGCCGGGTGGCGAGGGTGTCGGGGTGGTCGCTGTCTAGGACCTGTTCCTCTGCTTGGAGGACCTCTCGGTAGAGGCGTTCGGCCTCGGCCGCGTTGCCCAAAAAGCGGTGCGTGCTTGCGCGTTTAAAGAGCAGGTCGAGCACGGCCGGGTGGTCTGAACCTAGGCGCTGGGTATGGCCTAGGCCAGTCTCTGCGACTTCCAACGATGCAGTGTAGGAGCCAGCCCACCGCAGCGTCGTCGCGGCATCTGTCGAGGCTGTGGCCAGGATCGCGAGCGTGGGTTCGTCCAGGAGCGAGGATGCGCTGGTGAGTAGTTCGTCCAGGTGGGGTAGCCATGTGGTCCAGATCGGCCAGTTAGCGGGATTCTTTGGATCGAGGTGGCTGGTCGCTGTGGCCAGCAGGTCCACGGCGACCGATGTCGCCGACCGTGCTGTATCCCCGGTTCCCAGGTGGTGGCGGGTGGTCTGGGCGACCAATGGATGCACCATCACCACACTTCCGGGAGCATCCGGCCTGGACGGCGCATTCTCAGAAGACAGAGGGGTTTCGATCAGCCCGGCCGACAACAATGCCTCCAACCCCGCCGCCACACCGGCGGAGCCGTGTTCACCGCACACTCGACCGAGCACCTCATGATCCAGCCCATCCGCGGGGATCGGTACCGCCCCGGCGAACCATGCCAACACCCCTAGCAGACCCCGCGCCTGGGGCACCCCCGCATACGCCAGCTGGTCCAGCGACAACTCCCAGGTGCTGGTCACCACCTCACGGTCATCAACCCCGCCGGGTGACTCCAGCAGTGCCGGAAACCCGGTCTCCAACGCCCCCAGATACCCGGTGAACGTCCGCTCTCGGGAGAAGGGGGAACTCAGCTGTGACCCGGCATGGCGTAGCGCCAGCGCCAGCCCACCCAGCCTCGCCGACAACGCCTCGGCGTCTTGCCGGGTGCCGGCCTGTGGGGCCAGGTCGAGCAGCATCCGAGTGCCGTCCTCATCCGACAGCCAGCTCACATGGTGGAGTTCCGCCTGCCGCCCCCAATGCCGCGGATCGGCATCCCGGGTGGTCACCACCACGAGTCCCGCACGGGAGGCCCGCACCCACCCGTTCCCATCCCGCACCGGCCGTCCCTCGACCGCCAACGCCTGAACGTCATCAGCGTTGTCGAGCACCAGTACCCAGCCCGGATGAGCCTCCAGCTCCCGCCAGAGCACATCACTGGGATTCGCCTTGCCTGCCCTTGCCGCCTCCACCTGGGAGACGTCCGCCCCCAGGGATTGCGCCAACCCCAACAGCGCTGAGGTCAACGACGATGCGTCCACCGCCGGCACCCACAACGCCAGCCGGTCCTGCTCCAACGCCGCCTCAGCCACCCGCAGCGCCACCGTCGACTTCCCCGTGCCACCCAGTCCAGCCAGCACATGTGCCCGCCCATCCGGCGCCCCCACCAGACCAGTCAACCGGTCCAGCAGCAGATCACGGCCCCGCACATGCTCGGGCAGCCGCCCCAGCGGAGGCCACAACATCCCCCGCACGCCAGATGGTGCGCCATTTGCCACATCAGGAGCGTTGACGATCACATCCCGGGCAGCGGTGTAGGTATCCCGCCACGCTCGTACGTCCTGACGTATTCCGGGATCATCCGGCCGACCGGGATCGGGCGTCGCCATCGCCGGCGCTACTCCGCCTCGGGGCGCTGGTGCACCGTCACGTCCCGGCCCGCGGTGTAGGCATCCCGGCCCGCCCGCACGTTCTGCGTCACCGACCCCGCAGGCGCATACTCCCGCGCCCACTCGGCCAGCTCACCGGCGAACTCCTCATCCCGCTGCGAATGCCAGGCCAGCGCCGCCGCCAACTCCCGCACCCGGCCCTCATCGGCCGGATCCTCCACCGCCCGCTCCAGCGCATCCGTCGAACGCGCATCCCCGCCGAACACCGCACGCACCCGCTCACGAATCCGTGCCACCACCCCCAGTGCCGCGCTCTGACCCAGCCCCGACACCGCACCCGTGGCCGCCATCAACGCCACAGCCTCCGACACTGTCACCACATCCACCCGACACCACTCCCAACCAGACCGGCACGCACGAGACCAAACCTAAACGGCCGTCATCCCTCAACGCCGCAAACACACAAGCCGCAATCATCCGACGCTTTCGCCCTCGCCCAGGTTCATCCACCCGGCAACCCACGCAAGGACGGCAACACCAGCCAACGAAGGCGAGCGTGGCCGCTCCCGGCCAAAGCAGATCTTGGAACCAACGCGACGACCTCAACCTGGGGCAAATGAAGGATGAGGACGAGTGGGCAGGACGCTCGGCGTAGCCGAGGCTTGCTAACGCCGGTGCTAACAACGACCTCGGATGACCTTGGACAGGTCTGGACGCCTGGACTGTTGGGAGAGCGCGCGAGCTGCTCATCTGGGTGATCATGGACGGCTGCGGACATCCGTGATCCTTCTACGGATCAAGAGGTTGGGGGTTCGAATCCCTCCGGCTGCGCCAGCTCAGAGGCCCCTTGCGATCATCGCAAGGGGCCTTTTGCCAACAGGCGCCTACGCCGCCTCGTCGATCGCCTTCGCGGCGATATCAGGGGCCGACAGGGATCTCGCAGTATTGCTTGAACCCTTGCGCGGTGATCCCGAGGGCGTCGTTGATGCGGGCTCGCTGGTTCTCGACCGCGATGATCGTGGTGAGTTCCACCAGCTGCGCTTCGGTGAGGTGCTGGAGCAGGCCGGTGACCATGTCATCGGTGACGGTCGGCGGTGTGTCGCTCATCGCTTCGGCATACTCCAGCACGAGGCGTTCAAGGTCGCTGAACAGGTCGCTGTCCCGCCAGGTGGGGACCGCCTCGATCGTGTCCGCCGGAATCCCGTGCGCGACGCCGACCCAGTGGCCGAAGTCGATGCACCAGCCGCAGCCGATCTTGACGGCTGCGGCCATCACGGCCAGTTCCTTCAGCTCCTGGCCGAGGGCGTCCCACGTGGCGGCGCGTTGCTCCAGCTCGGCGATGGCCTCCAGAACCTGCGGCTGGTGGGCCATCGCTGTGACCGGGTCCAGGCTGATGCCGAGCGCTTCCTGGAAACGGCTCTCCATCGCCTCGTGGATCGCCGAGGCGGGTGGTGTGAGTGAGATACGGGCCATCGTGACCGGTTCCCTTCAGCAGAAGATGTCGTTTCAAGGGAGACGGCGCAGCCCGCGCGGATGTGACACCGATCCTGGACGATCTTGGATGGGTGGGGGCCGGGTCGCGGCGCGAGCCGCTCCAGCCGCACGGAGCGGGTGTGGTCGGAGGGAGACGCTCTCGCCGGGGGCGGACCTGCGAAACCGCTGTAGAAGAGCCCTTTCCGCTGATCTGACCGGGCACTATCCGCCGCCCAACGGGTAGGAGTACCAAGGTGAAAGGGGGCCATGAACCGATGGACGTTTACCTTTACTCCTTAGTGCGTTGCAGGCCCGATCCGAGCACTGGCGAGTTCGTCAACATCGCGGCCATCGCGGGCAGCCCGGCGACCGGGGACTGGTCGATGCGGCAAGTGGGCAACGAGAGCCGGGTCCGCAGACTCGCCGACACCACCGCGCTGCAGGCCGCGCACAGCTTTTTGAACCGGGTCGGCCGGCAGCTGGATCAGAACCAGGACCTGATGGAGGACGTCGGGGAGTCCGGCCTCGACGAACCCTGGTTGCAGCGGCTCTACCGCGATCATCAGGACGTGGTGCAGCTGACCTGTCCCACGCCGATTCTCGCCGAGGACGCCGAGCAGGCACTGGAGACGCTCTTCGACCGCGTGGTGATCGACCCCGCGTCCCACCGCCGGGACCGGTCGATCACCCGGCACCGTGTCCTCGGGGACCTTCGGGACGCCTACCACCGCGCCGGCATCGAGCACGGCCAGATCCGCCCGAAGGCGCAGGTCTACGTGGGTGGTCACGTGCACACGCCCGTGGACTTCGCGATCACCGATGAGACGGCCGACGACGTCGTGCAATTGGCGCAGGGCTGGTCGTTCCAGCGAGGCGATCTCGAGGATCTGTCCCAGCAGATCAAGGCCTGGGGATACGTCATCGAGGAGGTCCGTTCGGGCGAGGCGGGGCGCATGGTCGACGCCGACGACCGGCAGGCCTCCATACCGTCTGACGTCGATCTCGAGGTGGCCTTCGCCGAGCCGAGGACCGGTGAGGAGACAGAGGCGTTCGAGGAGGCCTCGGAGGTGATCTCCCATCTCGGTGGTCATGTCTGTGAGCTGCACAACGTCAATGAGGTCGCCGACCGGGCCGCGGATCGGTTGCACCCGCGGCACTAGCGAAGACCTTCCGCGCTCTGCCGGGGCGGAGCGGCCACAGCCCTGTGACCAGGCCCCATGCCGCCTGCGCGGGCATGGACCTCTAGCGATTGCAGGGTAAGAAACCGCTGACCGTGCCGACATGTTGCGGCTCCGCCATCTCGGAGTTAACCTATAAGCCAACTTGGAGGTTTTCCCCAACGGATCCGGGAGGTTCGGCCGACCGATCCGTGATCTTCGGAGGTGGTGTAGTCATGCTGCTCACGTCGATCGACCCGTTCGTGCAGGAGTTCGAGCGTCAGTTCGACCGGCTCACCCGGCAGGCCGCGCAGTCCGGCCCGGCCACGATGCCGATGGACGGCATCCGGCGCAAGGACGACGTGCTGCTCCGGTTCGATGTGCCCGGGATCGACCCGGACTCGATCGAGGTCACGGTCGACCGTGGCGTCCTGAGTGTGAGCGTCCGGCGCGAGGAGGCGTACGAGGAGGACGACCGGGTGTTCGTCCGGGAACGGATCATGGGGGCCTTCAGCCGCCGTGTCTACCTGTCCGAACACCTCGACGCCGACCAGATCGAGGCCGTTTACGCCAACGGCGTGCTGGCCGTACGGATCCCGGTGCTGGAGAAGGCCAAGCCGCGCAAGGTCGAGGTCCAGCAGACCGCGCAGAAGGCGATCCGCCGCTAGCGTCACGAAGCCGTCGTCGGGGTGGGCGTCCGCCGGGGCGTCCACCCCGAGGCTTGTGCGACATGCTGGGAATATGCCGGAACGGAAGCCCCCAATGCCGTCACTGCCGATAGACGACGAGAGCGCGCCGCTGTACTCCGTGGGTCAGGTGGCCGTGATGTTGCAGGTGCAGCAGGCCTTTCTGCGCCGGCTCGACGAGCATGAGGTCGTACGGCCGCAGCGGTCCGCCGGAGGCCAGCGCCGCTACTCCCGCCGCGAGATCAACCGTCTGCAGTACGTCGTCGAACTCGTGGATGAGGGGATGACCCTGTCGGCGATCCGGCGGGTGCTCGAGCTCGAGTATGAGGTCCGGGTCCTGAAGAGACGGCTCGAGGCCGCCCGCCGGCGTATCGCCGAGCTCGAGGGCCGTTCCCATCGCCGATGAGCGAGCGCCGCTGAGCCGGTGATGAGCCCGGCCACGATGGGCGCGGCTCACTCCACCAGAGAGCGATGGGGCCGGAGCACGCAGAACTCGTTGCCCTCCGGATCGGCGAGGACGATCCAGCTCTTGTCCGTACCCTGTCCGACGTCGACGGGCCGGGCACCGAGCGCGACGATGCGCTCGACCTCGGCCACCTGGTCGTCGGGGTCCAGATCGATGTGCAACCGGTTCTTGGTGGTCTTCTGGTCGGGGACGAGGAGGAAGCACAGGCCGGGATAGTCGTGCTCATCGGAGCCGACGATCACCTCGTCCTCGGCTTCGTACAGGATCCGGTGGTCGAGGACCGCCGCCCAGAAGCGCGCCAGAGCACGGGGATCGTGTGCGTCGACGACCAGGTGGTACAAGCGGGAGCCCATCGCGCGATGCTATCCCGCTCACACCCGGCAAATCAGCCCAATATGCCCGGGTCGGGTCAGGCCTCATTGGGCCAGTGCGATGACCTCGGCTCCGGGCAGATCCGCGAGTGCCTTGCCCGGTAGTGAGAGCTTGGATCGCCGCAGTCCGCTGCCGATGACGACCTGGGCCTCTCGGGCCACGGCCTCGTCGACGAGGATGGGCCAGTCCTGTGGCAGGCCGATCGGGGTGATGCCGCCGTACTCCATCCCGGTCAGCTCGGTGGCCTGGTCCATCGGCGCGAAGGAGGACTTGCGCGCGCCGAGGTGACGTCGCACGACTCCGTTGACGTCGGCCCGTTGCGTGGCGAGCACCATGCACGCGGCGTAGCCGATCTCGCCGCCGCGCTTGGCGGTGACGATCACACAGTTGGCGCTGAGCTCCAGTGGGACGGCGTAGCGCTCACAGAATGCCGCCGTGTCGGCCAGGTCCGGATCGATCTGCGCGACCAGAGCGTCCATCTCCGCGCGTACGGCCCGCGCCACCGGGTCGGCGAGCAGTTCCGGCCGGCCGGTCGCCGGGACCCAATCAAGGTTGCCGATCATTCACACCATCCAAGTTCACGGACCGATGAACGCGGGGGCCTGCCGCCGGCCCCTGACGTGCGTCACCTGACGTCTCCCGCACAGCGCTGTGCTCTTCGTACAGCGCTGTGCCAGAGCTTATTGGAGACATGCGAGGACACCGAGGCGCGAACTTCTGCAGGATCACGGCTTGGCGGGCGTGATCCCGGAGAAGTTCGCGCTGCCGTACCCGGCCCGGCCGGGTCGTGTAAAGCCGCCGTGCCTGAAGGACCTATAGGTGCGTGCCCTGAAGGAGCCGTGCGGCGTACAGGACGTACACCTCAGGCGCGTCGGAACGCGGCCAGGAGCTTGCGCAGGGCGGATCGGGACTGTTCCGGGGGCCTGGGGGGTCCCACCGGCAGGCGGTGGGTTCCCGTGTCCGACACGTGGGCGGGGGAGTCCGCCGGGGGGACGACCCGGTCCACTTCGAAGTGGACCGGGAGGGAGCGCAGCCCTCGCATCATGGGCGAGGACCGCCATGGCAGCTGGTCGGCCGGGAGCGCGAGCTCGAGGCGGGTGAAGCTCTGGAACAGGCGGCTGACGGCGATCATCGTGATCGTGGTGGCGAGCTGACGGCCGAGGCAGTGGTGCGGCCCCGCGCCCCAGGCCAGGTGCGCGTGGGTGGCCTGGGGGGCGCCGGAGTCCACGGCGCCGGAGAACAGCGGATCCCCGTGCGCCGCGGCGACCGAGACCACCACCGGGTCGCCGGCCATGAGGGTGAACTGTCCGAGCCGGACGTCCACGGTGGGGAAGCGGAACGTCAGGTTGGCGTGCGGTGGGCTCGTCATCGCGACCCGGTCGACGACATCCTTGATCAGCCCGCTGGACAGGCGTGCCCGGGCTCCCGCCTCACCGGTGAGCACCTCGGTAGCGGTGTTGGAGATCAAGCTCCCGGTGATGTCGCCGACGAAGCCCACGACCATGGTCAGCTCGCGGGCCAGTTCGTCGACGGTGAAGGACGGGTTGGCGGCGATCATGTAGGACGGCAGGTCGTCACCCGGGCGTTCCATGGCGGCGGAGGCCAGGTCCGTGAACGCGGACAGCAGCCGCTCCGAGGCCGCGGCCGCGTCGGGGCCGGCGTCGAGCATCCGCCACATGTCCATGAGGACGCCGTCGTCCTTGGGCACGCTTTCGAAGCCGAGCAGGCGATTGACCACCATGAGCGACAGCGGCCGGGCGTACTGCGCGGACAGATCGGCCCATCCCGTACGCCCTCCGCCCTCGGACATGAGACCGATCAGGTCGTCGGCGTATCGGGACACCGCGAACTCGAGCTGCCGCGCCTGTTGCCGGGCGTGGTCCTGGAACGGTTCGAGACCCGCACTCCAGGCGGCCCGCAACCGCTTCAGCCGCTCCCCGTCCTGGAACATGGAGTTGTTGACCTCGTATGGGGCCAGCGGGGGCCAGCCCGGCGGGATCAGTCCCTCTTGCCGGCCCCGCCACTGGTCGAGTCGCTTGCTCCAGATCCCCTGCTCGTCCTCGAGAACCTCCAGTGCCTCTGGATAGCCGAGCACGAGCCACACCGGGACACCGAGGAGATCCACCGGCGCGACGGGCCCGTAACGGTTCCGCAGAGCCTCGTAGACGACTGCCGGACGGGAGTCGAAGTCCCGGTTGAGCAGTGGCTCCACAAGCAGTGACGTCAATGGTCCATGGGTCGACTCAGACCACACATTAGACATAGAGGGATTCAGGACCTTTCGCGCGAGGTCGGACCGACGGTCACCATGTGACTACGGAAAGGAGCTATCGTACGAGATATCATCTGATCTTGGAAAGAGCGGATCTTGACACGTGACGCGAACTTCGTGCAATGAGATGCGGCGAGATGCGGCCGACCGGTCACTTCGGCCTCGAGGACCAGCTCATATGCCGGGTGCTACTGTGCAGATAGCTCCGAAGGGGAAACCTCGCGACGCAGGATGAGGAGGTGGGGCCCGTTATGGAAGGCCAACCTCCTAGACGTCGCTGAAGGCCCGTACGGCCGTCGTGGCTCGGCCGGGCCCGGTTGCGCACCGCTCGTCATTGTGCTCGAACCACCTCTTTGTTCGGAGACCTGCCATGTCCGACTGGCGTACGCGCGCATTGCGTCCACTCAAGCGTGCCGCTTCCCGGCCCGGTGACGATCCCGGTGACCATGAGGACATGGGGGGACGGCAGGCCCCAGAGCGTTCGATGGACCCGCGGACTCACCAGGATCAGCAGATCGAGAGCAGTGTCATCGACGCCGCCATCTATGTGGAGGGGAAGCGGTGCAAGTCTCCGGACACACTGGCCGACACCTATCGGTCGCTCCGTGAGACGCCGGGCGGCATGGCCTGGATCGGGCTCTACCGTCCGGCCGAGGACCAGCTGCTCTCCCTGGCGGAGGAGTTCGGACTGCACGAGCTCGCCGTCGAGGACGCGATCGTGGCACATCAGCGCCCCAAGCTCGAGCGCTATGGCGACACTCTCTTCGTGGTCCTGCGCGCCGCGAGATATGTGGACGACCTGGAAGAGGTCGACTTCGGTGAGCTGCACGTCTTCGTCGGCCATGATTTCGTGCTGACCGTGCGCCACAGCGAGGCGCCCAACCTGGCCGTGGTCCGAAGCAGGGTGGAGGAGGACCCCGAGCTGATCGCCCAGGGTCCGGAGGCGGTCCTCTACGCGATCCTGGATGCCGTCGTGGACGGATACGCCCCCGTGGTGGCCGGCCTCCAGAACGACATCGACGAGATCGAGACCGAGGTGTTCCGCAGGGACCCGACGGTCTCGCGGCGCATCTACGAGTTGTCCCGTGAGGTCATCGAGTTCCAGCGGGCCACCCGGCCTCTGCTCGGAATGCTCGACGCGCTGACGGCCGGCTTCGACAAATATGGCACCGACGAGGAGCTGCGGCGCTATCTGCGGGACGTCGAGGACCACGCCACGACCGTGGTGGAACGGGTGGACGGGTTCCGGCAGATGCTCCAGGACATCCTCACGGTCAACGCCACTCTGGTCAGCCAGGCCCAGAACGAGGAGATGAAACACCTCACCGAGGCGAGCTATGCCCAGAACGAGGAGGTCAAGAAGATCTCCGCATGGGCCGCGATCCTGTTCGCGCCCACCCTCATCGGCACGATCTACGGCATGAACTTCGATCAGATTCCAGAGCTGAAGTGGGCTCTCGGTTATCCCTTCGCCATCGCGCTGATGGGCGCCGTCTGCGCGAGTCTGTACATCATCTTCAAGCGCCGCGACTGGCTCTGACCGTCGCGGGCCGACCGGCACCCGACCGGCACCCGTCCGGGATCCGCCGGGATCCGCCGGGATCTCATCGGCCTCTGACCGGACTCTGGGTGGGATCCGAGCGAGGTCCCACTCTCAGCCGAACGCCCTGAGCGGGATCTGGCCGCCGTCCGTGCGGAGACGCGGGACCCGGCCTCCGCGGCTCCGCGGCGGCACAGCCGGTCGACCAGGGCGCACCCCTTTCCCCCGGACGCCGGTAATTCGGCATAAATAAGACATCGCCATTGTGCCGGTTATTTACGGCCCGCAAGGTCGGCCTGTTCTCAATCAGGCTCCATGTAATCGGCTTGTAGATCGGTCAAACGTAAGTTTGAGGTCGAATAATCGTCGGCGCTCCCAGGGTGCGCGGTCGACCTGATTGCGCGGTGATAGCTTGCGCATGCCGAGGTGAGCAGTGGCCTGTGGTCCAGGCCGACAATGGGCTGGAAAGGTAGTTCTGCCAGCAAAGTCCAACCCGCTTCGCAGATTGCACGACACGCCGACGAGTGACGAGGAGTAGCCGCTGCGGCGCGCGGTGGTAGACCTGATACGACTCGGCTGCATAATCGCTGTATCCCCTTTATTAATGGGACGGCGGCTCATCCCGGTCCACAATCACGAAATCAGGAGAAGAAATGCGAAACTGGATGAAGAACGCTGGGCTCGTTGCCCTCGTCGGGGCGGGATTCTTCGCCATCGGCTCTGGGGTCGCCAGCGCCGACGAGAGCGACAACTACGGCAGTCTGCTCAGTGGCAACCAGATCAAGGCACCGATCTCCGTCCCGGTCAACGTGAGCGGCAACGCACTGGGCGCGCTCGGCGGAATAGCGGTCGCCAAGGGATCGGGCACCAGCCAGGTGGTCGGACATACTCACGCCGTGAGGGCCAACGGGCGCAGCGGCATGATCAGCGTGAACCGAGGGAGCGTGCTCAGCGGCAACCAGGTCAAGGCCCCGGTCAGTGTTCCCGTGAACGTCTGCGGCAACGGGACGGCGCTCTCCGCTGTCTCCAGGGCCCAGTGTGACGGAGGCAGCGCGGTAGTGGCCCCCGCGTCGGCCGAGTCCTGCAGCAAGGCCTGCACCACTGAGCCGGAGCCCGCGCCCGCCGAGTCATGCAGGACGACCTGCACCACTGAGCCCGCGCCCGCACCGGCCGAGTCGTGCAGGAAGGCCTGCACCACTGAGCCCGCGCCCGCGCCGGCCGAGTCGTGCAGGAAGGCCTGCACCCCCGAGCCCGCACCGGCCGACCCGTGCAGGACGACCTGCGCCGCGCCCGCGAACCCCATCATGGTCACGAGCGTGACGGTCCCGACCCGCAGAGAGCGCGCCGCCATGCAGGAGATCACGACGTACGAGAAGACGACGAACGTCCGTCAGGCCGCGGGCTCGCTGGTCGAGGGTGGTAAGACCTTCATCACCTCCCCGACCTCCGCGATGCAGCACTGACCCGGATCGCGAACGAGAACGCGGGTGTCGAGCCACGTCGGCTCGGCACCCGCATTGTCTTTATCCCCCTTCCGGGCATCTTGAAAAATCTCTCCGTGGAATCTGCCCGGAGCCCTATCCGCGAGTCCCGTCCGTGGGCCTCGGCCATGGGGGTCGTGCAGGCGGGACGTTCGGACGTGACCAGGCGATGGACAATTGGCGCGTGGCGCACATCGCCGCACAACGCATTCGCTCGGTGCATTGGCCGCCCTATCGCAGGGTGGCGCCATGGCGCTGCGACGGCTACGCCACGGAAATTTTCCGCTCTCGTCGGCGGCCCCGGGACGGGACCCGTATTCGCGGCGAAGCCGGGCTGAGAACTACCACACGGCAACCGGACCCTGATACCTTTTTGGCGGTTTAGCGGTATCCGGCCACAACCTGGCCAGGAGCCGTACGGGGAGAGGTCCGGTTGGCGCAGGCGAGGCTCAGGGTCCGTGTCCGCTATTGGTTCGACAACACGATGTCCAAGGGCACACCCGCCCTGATCGGCTGGCTCGGCCTCGCGTCGGGTGTCCTCATCATTCTCGTGGCCTCGCTGGTCTCGGTCGTAGCGCCGGGTGACGCGCGCGCCAACGGCCACTGGCCAGGGGTGCTCTGGCGGAGCCTGCTGCGGACGCTGGATCCCGGCACCATGGGCGGCGATGACGGGACCGGGCCCTACCTCGCCCTGATGCTGACCGCCACGATCGGTGGGATCTTCATCGTCAGCTCCCTCATCGGTGTGCTGACCACCGGCCTGGAAGCGAAGATCACCGAGCTCCGCAAAGGTCGCTCCACCATCGTCGAGCGTGATCACGCTGTGGTGCTCGGCTGGTCGGACCAGATCTTCACGGTCGTGTCCGAGCTGGTCGAGGCCAACCAGAGCGAACGCCGGTCCTGCGTGGCGATCCTGGCGGACCACGACAAGGTGGACATGGAAGACGCGATCAAGGCTCGGATAGGCGATACCGGCCGTACCCGCGTGGTGTGCCGGCGTGGCAATCCGCTCAAGGTCGCGGATCTGGAACTCGTCAGTCCGTCGACCGCACGCTCGATCATCGTGGTGTCGCCTCCTGTCGAGGATCCGGACACCCATGTGATCAAGGTGCTGCTGTCACTCGGCGCGCGGGCATGGGGCCGCAGGCGCCCGCACGTGGTCGCGGCGGTCCACGACACCGCGAATCTGCCGGCGGCCCGGCTCGCGGGTGGAGCTTCGGCGCATGTGATCGACGCCGACGATGTGGCGATCCGCCTCATCGTGCAGTCGCATCGTCAGTCGGGCCTGTCCACCGTCTACACCGATCTCCTGGACTTCGAAGGCAACGAGTTCTATATCCGCCCTGAGCCCTTCCTGACGGAGATGACGTACGGGCAGGCGCTCGACGCGTACGAGCTCGGCACGCCGGCGGGGTTGCGGCACGCCGACGGCAGCGTGTCGGTGAATCCGCCCATGGACACGGTCATCAAACCGGACGACCAGATCATCGTGCTGGCCGAGGACGATCTGCTCATCCGGCTGGCCGGGGCGCGGCCGCCGATCGTGCACGAGGCGATCGCGACGGCGTCCCCGCAGGTGCCGGCCCCCGAACATACGCTGCTGATCGGCTGGAACAGCCGCGCACCAAAGATCATCAGGCTGCTCGACACCTTCGTACAGCCGGATTCGGTGTTGCACATAGCGGCGCCCTGCGAGGACCCACGGGCCGAGGTCGGGGGACTGCGGAACCTCACGGCCGGCTTCACCGCCTGTGATCCCACGGACCGTACGCGGCTGGAGGCCCTGGACGTGGGCTCCTTCCAGCACGTCATCGTGCTGTCCGACTCCTCCTTCGACGCCGAGCACGCCGATGCCCGGACGCTCGTGACCCTGTTGCACCTGAGGGACATGGAGGAGAGCCTCGGGGATCCCTACTCGATCGTCAGCGAGATCAACGACGACGCCAACCGCGAGGTCGCCCAGGTCACGAAAGCCGACGACTTCGTGGTGAGCGCCAAGCTGATCAGCCTGCTGCTGACCCAGCTGAGTGAGAACCAGAACCTGTACGACGTCTTCGCCGACCTGCTCGACCCGACGGGTTCGGAGATCTACCTCAAGCCCGCGACGGACTACGTGCTGCCGGAGACGCCCGCCAGCTTCGCGACCGTGATCGAGAGCGCGCGGCGGCGTGGCGAGACGGCCCTCGGCTATCGCCGATGGGAGCTGTTCCACGAGCCGCCGTCCTACGGCGTGGTGCTCAACCCGGACAAGACGGCCCCGCTCACGCTGTCCGGGAAGGACCACGTCATCGTGCTGGCCGAGGACTGACGGCGGCGGACGGCTACGTGGTGACGGCCGGGCCGGGTTCGTCCCCGGCCTCCGCGTCATCGGTAGCCGCCCGCCATCGGCGCGGGCGTACCGTTCACTCCGTGCGGAGCCGCCCGGCCGCGACCGTGCGGCGCAGTCGGCGCCGTGACGCCGTCGCGACGAGGTACGCGGCGAGAACGCCCAGGCCCGCCATGAGAACGGCCCGTGCCACCGGCCACAGCAGCCAGGCCTTGTTCTCCATTGTGGGAGCGGCCATCGCCAGGAATCCGACGAGCGACGCGACCACGCAGACGGGTGTCGCCGCGATCAGCGCCTGCCGGGTCAGGACGCGGTGCAGTTCGCGTTCCGAGGTGCCGGCGGCGTGCAGGGCGGCCAGCACCGGGCCGTGCTCGAGAAGGTATTCGGCCTGGTGGACGAGGAGGGCGGCGGCGGCCACGCTGATCCCGACCAGGAGGGCGAGGTCGACGAGGACGAAACTGGTCAGCCAGAAGGGCTCGAGTCCGCCCCGGCCGTCGATGAGGCCCGACTGCATCCACCCGGCCCCGCTGCCGATCGCCACGGCCAGGCCCACGACGGACATCGTGTGCCCCCAGGGGCGGGCGTCGGCCTGCAGCGCGCGGGCGGCGAGCAGGGTCTCGGCCGACCGGGCACGGGCCCCGGTGATCCGGGCGGACGACCAGATCAACCTGCTGCTCGAGAGCAGAAGCCCGGCGACCAGGAGGAGCCCGCCCCCGTAGATCAGCAGCGCGGTGACCGGTCTGAGGAACTCGAGGATCCCGCTGTCGGCCAGGAAGCCGCCGAGCATCATGAGGGACGGCGGTGCCAGGAGCAGGTATCCATAGGGGCGGGGCGGCCGGTGGCCGGCGCGGCGGACGACCCCGAGCGGCGTGGCGACGACCTGCCTTCCGGCGAGCAGGCCCGAAACGGCCGCGGCGATGACCACGATGGCCATCGCGGCCAGGCACAGCGCCGGCGGGACACCGACA
>DASYNF010000171.1:0-14778 GCA_036008685.1 Actinomadura sp.
GCCCGAGGAGGACTTGGCGCCCCTCATCTGGGCAAGCGCCATGGCGCTTGTCATGCCGACGGCCGCGGCCACGGCGATGCCACGCCAATTCGGCGTCGCGCTCCTCGTCGGATGGATCGGATACGGCGCGGCCGTCGTCAGCTTCAGCACGGGGTTCCAGAGCAGCCTGTTCGGCTACACGCCGTACCCGGGCCCGGTGAGGCTGTAGTCCATGTCGACGTACAGGCCGCCGCGGTCGCACGGGCCGCCGGTGAGGTCGCGGACGTGGATGCCGTCGACGACCCCGCCCCGGCGGTTGTTGGTCTTCACGTTCCGTACGGTCACGTTGCGCGAGAGCACGGGGTGGACGGTCCACATCGCCGGGTTCCTGAGACTCACGTCGGAGATCAGGATGTTGCGGCAGCGGTACAGCTGGATCATGTTCGGCTTGAGGAAGTGCCCGTCGCCGAACCGCCGCCGATCGACCGGGACCCCGTCGACGGCCATCTGCTGCAGCCGGTCCCAGTCGGGCCCGCGCTGTCCGTCGAAGTCGAACCACGAGCCGTTCTGCGCGTTGCCGTCGATCGTGCCGGGGCCGGTGATGGCGACGTTGACCTGGTCGTAGGCGTAGATGAAGGGCGAATAGTTGAAGCACTCGATGCCCTGCCACCGGGTATAGACCATCGGCAGGTAGGACGCGGCGTCGGAGCGGAACCGGATCGTGCCTCCGGAGGTCACGTGCAGGTTCACGTTGGACAGCAGGTGGATCCTGCCGGTGCGGAAGGTGCCGGCGGGCACCACGACCCGGCCGCCACCGAGGGCGTTGCACACCGCGATGGCCCGCCGGAAGGCGAGCGTGCAGCCGGTGGTGTCGTCGCCCTTGGCGCCGTAGTCGGTGATGTCGAAGTCCCTGGCGGGGAAGGTGGGCGGCATGGTCCGGGCGAGGATCGCCGGCACCTGGTCCCAGGGCGACGCGGCCGGCGTGGCCGAGTGGGCGGGCCGCGTGCCGACAGCGCCTGCGACGATCACCCCTCCGGTGACCGTGCCGGCGACCCTGAGGAAGTCGCGGCGGGAGGTCTCGAATTCCATGCGGGGCTCCTTGCGGATCAGGTCTCCACGGATGTCGGGATCTGCGGGCTCACCCCCCGCCGGTTCGCATCATCTGCTGGGTCATGATCAGAAAGGCATCGGGGCCGTGGAAGTCGTTCGGGCGAACGCGTCGGCCGGCCGCAGGTCGCCGGCGAGGGCCGCCCGCCTCGGGTGCGAGGCCGGCAGGAGTTCCAGCACGTCGATCGTGGCCGCGCAGGGACGGTCTTCGCATCATCGCCGGGCCTCCTCGCGGGTGGATGTCAGGAGTGCACGAGAGCGATGGCCCAGACAATGGTGGGCACCGTGCCGAACTCGCAGACCACCGACGGTGAGGGCGGCCTGATGGGCGTCGCGGTCTCGCCGACCTGGAACGGCATCTCCGACCGGGACGTGTTCTTCATGCACACCTCGACCGACGGCAACCGGATCGCGAAGATGAGCTTCGACGGCTCGTCGCTGTCCGGCTACACGATGCTGGTGAGCGGCATCCGCAAGAGCCGCTATCACAACGGAGGCCGGCTGAAGTTCGGTCCGGACGGCTATCTGTACGCCACCGCCGGTGACTCGCAGCAGAGCAACCTCGCGCAGGACCGCGACTCGCTCAACGGCAAGATCCTGCGCATGACCCGGACCGGTGCCCCCGCGCCGGGCAACCCGTTCGGCACGCTGGTCTACAGCTATGGTCACCGCAACCCGCAGGGCCTGGCGTGGGACGCCGCCGGACGCCTGTGGTCGTCGGAGCTCGGCAACTCCGCCGTCGACGAGCTCAACCTGATCCAGCCCGGCCGCGACTACGGCTGGCCCACGTGCGAGGGGACCTGCGACGTCTCCGGCATGACCAACCCCAAGTACACCTGGCCGGTCAGTTCGGCGTCGCCCAGCGGCATCGCCTATGTCAACGGCGCCCTGTTCATGGCGGCACTGCGCGGCCGGCGGATGTGGCGCATCGTGCTGAACGGCGAGAACGTCGTCTCCGTCAACTCGTACTGGAACGGGACCTACGGCCGGCTGCGTGCCGTCGAGAAGGTTCCCGGCGCGAGCGCCCTGTGGTTCGGCACCACGAACGCCGACGCCAACGGCGGTGCGGCCGATGGATCGGACGTTATCCACCGATCCGACATCGGCTGACGACCGGCGACCCCGGGGCCGGACGGCGCGGCGGGCGTGCGGCCCTTTCGAGCCGATCCCACCGCACCGCCCGGGCCATGTCCTTGAGCATGTACGTGCACGGGACACGGGTCTCCCTGGCGGCCGCCGAGTCCCGGTGTTCGTGTCCTCCATGGCCCGGGACTCCCGAAGCCGTCCCGAAGTGCGACGTACGCCGTCGTCAGCGGCCCGACGCTCGTGTCTTCCATGACCCGGAACTCCCTTGGCGGTCGTCAGGTCCCGGCCTTCGTGTCCGGTCCGTGGAGCAGACCCATGTCTGCTCGGTCGAGACGCCGAAGCTTTCCGGCGATCCCTGCTCTGGCCTGGATTGACGCCCGGTCATGTCTGGGTTTCTACCCCGTCGTCCGAACCGAACCCCGCTGCGCTGGCGCGCCTGCGCGCGTGCGGGAGCACATCCCCGGCGAGACGTGAGACGACCGGACCTGCCGCGTGTGTACGACGATGGTGGGTTGACCGACGTCGACCATGTCTCGCCACAGGTACTGGCATCCTTGCCCGGGATGACCCCTGACCTTGTGATTCGATGATGTCGCGTACGGTACTGGGCAGCCGGGTCTGGCGGCCGGCGACATCAGGAGCTCGCGATCTCCCGGCGTGCCGTGGGACGGAAAGGGGTGGTGCGCATGGGCGGCGAGGATGCGGCGGCGCGGCTGCGGGAGATCTGTCTGTCTTTGCCGGAGGCGGTCGAGAAGCCGTTCGGCGGCCATACGTCACCCTCTTTCCGGGTCCGCGACAAACTGTTCGTGATGACCGGTGAGGACGGGCGGTCGATGACGTTCAAGGCCGGCCCGGGAGTGCAGGAGGCGCTCGTGGCATCAGATCCCGAGCGTTTCTTCGTCCCGGCCTACGTGGGCCACAAGGGATGGTTGGGCGCACGGCTGGACGTCGACCAGGACTGGGACGAAATCGCCGAGCTCATCGAGGACAGCTACCGCATGATCGCGCCAAGGCGGCTGACCGCGCTTCTCCAGACGCGGCAGTGAAAGCCATGACGCGCACTGCCAAGCCCCACAGCGGGAGCGGTAGGTCGTAGAGCCTGAGATCGCAGCCCGGGCTGCCCGGATCGGGGTGGCGGCTCGAGCCGGCCGGGCGAGTGGGTCCCACCGCCTGGGCCGGTGCGGGTGTCGGGCACCATGGATGGGTGACTGAGGCGGTAGCGGAGGGTCCCGGCGGCGTGTTGGGTGCGTTGCCCGACCCGCCGGATGTGTTCACCAGCCCCGCGTTGGAGACGCTGGTCGATCTCGTCGGGGACGGCGGCGTGGTGGTCTTGAGCGGGGCCGGCCTGTCGACGGAGTCCGGCATTCCGGACTACCGAGGAGAGAGCGGGCGCAGGCGGCGGGCCGAGCCGATGACCTACCAGACATTCCTCGGTAGCGCCGCGGCCCGCCGGCGCTACTGGGCGCGCAGCCACCTGGGATGGCGGCACGTCGCCCGCGCCACCCCCAACGCCGGACACCACGCCGTGACCGAGCTGCAACGCCGCGGGCTGACCGCCGGGATCATCACCCAGAACGTCGACGGCCTGCACCAGGCCGCCGGCGCACAGCAAGTGATCGAGCTGCACGGCAGCCTCGACCGCGTCACCTGCCTCACCTGCGCTCAACGCACCCCCCGCCGACTGCTCGACCAGCGCCTGCAGGCGGCCAACCCCCACTGGAAGGCCGAGGCCGGCGCCATCAACCCCGACGGCGACGCCGTCCTGGCCGACGACCAGATCGACGCCTTCCACACCGTCGACTGCCACGACTGCGGCGGCCTGCTCAAACCCGACGTGATCTTCTTCGGCGAGAACGTGCCCCGGCCCCGCGTCCAGGAGTGTTACGCGTTGACGGAGCGCGCCCACACGCTGCTGGTCCTCGGGTCCTCGCTAACCGTGATGTCGGGCTACCGGTTCGTCCGCCACGCCACCGAACTGGACATACCCGTCGCCATCATGAACCAGGGCCAGACCCGAGGCGACGCCCACGCCCTCCTGACCCTCGACGCCCCACTCGGCTCGACCCTCACCGCACTCCTCGCACGGCTCGGTCCGACACGGTGACATTCACCCGGGAACGCCGGCTCCACCGGTCGCGACGCTCCCGGCAACGCGGGTCGCGGATGAGCGGGCGTTCACGCTGATCAGGACTGCGGCAGGCACAAGGACAACGGAAGCTCTGCTCCTTGCCGCTGGGTGGTCACGGGGCGAAGGTCCTGTCGGGCTCCACGGCCACTTCCAGGACGAACGGCTCGTTGCGGTCCGCGAGCGTGGGCAGCAGCGCGTCGAGTTCCCGGAGCAGCCCGGGATGGTCGGTCACCCGGCTTGCCCGGCAGCCGAGGGATCGGGCCAGGCCGGTGACGCTCACCTCTTCGAAGCCGGGCCACGGCGCCTTGCCGCCGTGCTGCTCGGCGAGCCGGTCCATGACGGCATAGCGGCCATTGGCCAGGACGATGAAAACCGCGCCCACGCCGTAGTGCGCCGCCGTCCACAGCCCCTGGATCTGGTAGAGCGACGCCCCGTCGCCGAGGATCGCGACCACCGGACGTTCGGGCGCGGCCATCCGCACCCCGATCGCGGCGGGCAGCGCGAAGCCGAGCCCACCCATCGCGGCGCTGAGGAAGCCCAGCGGCTGCCGCGCCGCGACGAGGGCGTGCAGGTCGGGGCGGCTCGACGGCGTCTCCTCGACCACCACCGTGTCGGCGGGCAGCCGTTCGGCGAGCGCGGCCAGTACGTGTACGGCCCGCAACGGCTCGCCGTCACACGGTGGTTCGGGCGCCGCCGGACGCTGGAAGTCCGGCGCGGGCACGCCCGTGCGTTCCGGGACCAGGCGGGCCAGTCCGGCGCAGAAGTCCGGCAGCGGTGCGACCACGGCGAGTGGAACGGGAGCTCGCTGAGCCTCGGCCGGGTCGTCCGTGACGATGGCGAGGCGGGTCCCTTCGTGCACCAGGGGCCCGGTCGAGTACGTGTACTGGCGCAGCACCGGTGCGCCGATCGCGAGCACGAGGTCGTACGGGGCAAGGGTGTCGCGCAGCCGGGTGCGGTCGGCGGGCAGGTGTCCGGCGAAGTTCGGGTGGTCCTGCGGGAAGCCGGCCCGCGCCCCGAAGGATTCCTGCCATACGGGGCAGCGCAGCCGCTCGGCGAGCGCGGTCAGCGCCTCCCAGGCCGCTGCGTCGTCCGTCCCCGCGCCGACGACGAGGGCGGGTGAGGCCGCGGTCGCGAGCAGGTCGGCGATCTCCTGCACCGCGCCAGCGTCGGCCGCGGCCGCCTGCCGCAGCGCCGCGGGGGCGGTCACGGGAAGTTCGTCGGCCGCTTCGGCCCAGTCGTCCATCGGGACGATGACGAGGGCCGGACCGCGGCCGATGCGGGCCGCGTGCACGGCGCGGCCGATCGCCCCCGGCACGTCCTGGGCACGTGGCGGCGTCTCGACCCGTACCGGGTAGTCACCGCCAAGGCCCTCCAGCCGTCCGGCGAGGAAGGGTTGCTGGGCGAGGTGGCGGCGGTCCTGCTGGCCGACGAGCACCACCAGCGGCGCCCGGTTGTCCCGGGCGGTGGCGAGGGCGCCGACGGCGTTGCCCAGTCCGGCGGTGGTGTGCAGCAGGACGAGCGCGGGCCGGTCCCGTGTGATCGCCCACCCGGTGGCGGCGCCGACGACCGAGCCCTCGTGCAGGGCCAGCACGAACTCCAGGTCGTCGGGCAGGTCGGCGAGCAGGGACACCTCGGTCGAGCCGGGGTTGGCGAACACGGTGGTCATGCCGTGCGCGCGCAGGACGTCGAAGGAGGCGTCTCGAACGGAGCGCATCGCGATGGTTCCTTTCGGGCGAGGGAGTCAGGGCGTGAGGGTGGCGTGGGAGCCGGCTGCCACGGCGGAGCCGCGCTTGGCTCGTACGGGGATCAGCAGGCACAGCCCGGCGATGACGATCGCCGCGTCCAGCCACACGGCCGCGGTCCAGTCGCCGGTGCGGTCGCGTAGCACACCGCCGATGGCCGGGGACAGCACGGCGCCCATCTCGCCGATGAGGTTCTGCATCCCGAACGCCGAGCCGCGCAGCTCGGGTTGGGCGATGTCGGCGGTGAGGGCGTGCCCGATGGGCTGGAGGGCGTTGAAGAACAGGCTGGCGGTGAAGAGCAGGAGTCCCATGACCCACAGCGACGGCTTGGCGGCGATGGTGATGTACCAGGCGAAGGCCACGGTGAGGGCTGCCTGCACGGCGGTGAAGGACAGCATCATCGACTTGCGGCCCCAGCCGCGCCGTACCGCGTAGTCGGACAGCCGGCCGCCGGCGGGAAAGCCCAGGATGCCGGCGCCCGCGTTGAAGCCCGCGGTGAGTGCGGCGTTCATGAAGGAGGAATGGGCGGCGCCCGCGACGATCGACACCGACCAGAAGCTGAAGAACCACAGGTTCCACAGGATCGCGATGTTGGCGAGGTAGATGAGGAACAGGTCGCGGTTCTTCAGGACGGGGCCGAGTTCCTCGCCCTTGCGGGCCAGGGTCAACAGCACCAGGCCGACGGCGAGTGCGACTTCCATCAGCGCGATCCACAGGCCGGACAGGCCCGCCCTGTCGCCCAGCAGGTACACAGCCATGATGAGCGTGAG
Source organism: Actinomadura sp. (assembly GCA_036008685.1). Taxonomy (GTDB): domain Bacteria; phylum Actinomycetota; class Actinomycetes; order Streptosporangiales; family Streptosporangiaceae; genus Actinomadura_C. The sequence goes on from DASYNF010000171.1 coordinate 6,813, forward strand.
CGAGACCGCGGAGTATCCGGCCAGGTGCAGTGTGGCCCGGCCCAGGGTCGGCAGGCTCAGATGCGCCCGGAACGAGCGGGCGAGGACGAGGCCCACGACCAGCGTGGCGGTTCCGAGGATCCAGAACGCCATGCGCCAAGCTTCGTCATCGGGAAGCAGGAGCTTGCCGAAGTCGATGAACTGCGGGGCGAACACCGTGGCGATGGTGATGCCGAGGGCCAGGCCCGTGATCACGACGCCCATGCCGAGACTGCGATCGCGCTCGGGCGTGGTGTCGGTGATGAGTGTCCGGTCGTTGGAGTAGTACGCGCCCTCGCCCAGGCCGGTGACCACGCGCACCACGATGAAGGCGACGATCCCGCCGATGAAGCCGGTGAGCAGGGTGGCGATCCCGGCCCAGAGGAGACTGACCACGATCAGGGTGCGGTGGCCGTAGCGGTCGCCGAGGTAACCGCCTGGGAATTGGGTGAGCATGTACCCGGCGAAGAAGAGTCCGCCGATCAGGCCACCGAGAGCATGCGGGTCTTCGGCGTCGGAGAGGAAGCCGACGCCGTTGTCGATCATCCAGGTGACGGCGGGGCCGGTAACGGCCCGGTCCGCGGCACTCACCGTCCACCCGAGAAGCAGCAGGATCCACAGGCTGTGCCAGGGCTTGAGCCGGCGGCCTGGCGTGGTGGGCTCGGGGGGCGCGGTATGTCCGGGTGCGGATTGCATGGACGGCTCTCCTGGGAGGAAGGAAATTGCCCGCAAGCGGAACTCGGCGCGGTCGGCGTTCCCACCAGCGGTGATGTGGCCAGACTCTAGACAGAGACAGTCGTCTTACGGAACATGTGCAGTTAGTATTTCTGCTATGTCGAACGAATCACGAGACGTCTACGGCGCGAGCTCGGCTGCCAATGCCTTGCGCACCCTCCTCTACATGCGAGGACGGGACTCCGTGCGCGTCGTCGATGTGAGCGGCCACCTCGGAGTGGCCCGCTCTACCGCCCATCGCCTGCTGTCCACGCTCCGCGTGCACGGCTTCGTCGAGCAGGAACCGGGCGGTCGCCGCTACCGGCTGGGACCCGCACTGATCAGCCTCGCCCGGGGGGTCACCGACGAGCGCGCCCTGATCCGTACCGCCCGCCCGTACCTGGAGGCGTTGCGCGACGCCGCCGAGGAGACGTCGAACCTGCTCGTCCTCGACGGACCGGACTCCTTCTTCCTCGACGGGGTCGAGGGCCCGCGCACGCTGCGGGTGGCCCCGCGCACCGGTGACCACGTGCCGGCACACGCGACCGCGGGAGGGAAAGCGCTACTGTGCGAACTGCCGCCGGAGGAGGTGCGGAACCGTTACGCACACGGCGTCGCCCGGCTCACCCCGGCGACCCTCCCCGACCTCGATATGCTCGCCGCCGACCTGGCCGCCTGCAAGGAGCGCGGCTATGCGCTCAACTTCGCCGAGAGCGTCAGCGACGTGCACGCGGTCGGTATGCCCGTACGCGACCGTTACGGCGTCTACGTCGCCGCGGTGACCGTCTCCGCGCCGAGCACCCGGCTGGACTACGCGCGCGTCGCGGATCTCCTCCCCCTCCTCCGGCAGGCGGTAGAGGGGATCACGGCGGAGCTGTGACCCCCGCGGTCCGCGGGTCCGGGTGGGGGACGGCCAGACGGGTCGGCCGGGTCCGGCCTCGTACGGTGACCTCCTCGGTGAACCGCCAGCGGTCGGCTTCGGCGGGGTCGGCGGCCCCAACCACCGCGTCCGAGGCCAGCACTAGCTGGGGGGTGGATTTGGCCAGGTCGGTGAGCCGGGCGGCCTCGTTGACGGGGTCGCCGATGACGGTGTATTCGAAGCGCTGTTCGGCACCGATGTGGCCGGCGACCGCCTCTCCGGCCGACACGCCGACGGCGGCGCGTACGCCTGGCATGTCGGTGTGCAGGCGCTGGCCCAGCTCGCGGGCGGCGGCCAGGGCCCGGGTGGGAGCGTCTGACAGTTCCAAAGGCGCTCCGAAGATGGCCAGCGCGGCGTCGCCTTCGAACTTGTTGATCCAGCCGCCGTGCCGGCCGATGACCTCGACCACCACGGCGAAGAAGCGGTTGAGCAGCGTGACCACCTCCGTGGGCGGGCGGGTCGCGGCCAGCCGGGTGGAGCCGATGATGTCCACGAAGATCACCGCGACCTGGCGCAACTCGCCGCCGAGATCGACACCGCGTTCGAGGGCGACCTTGGCGACGTCCTCGCCGACCTGGCGGCCGAACAGGTCCTGCAGCCGTTCGTGCTCGCGCAGCCCTGTGACCATGTGGTTGAAGCCGGCCTGCAGCAGGCCGATCTCGCTGCCGTCGTAGACCGGGACCTCGGCGTCCAGATCGCTGCGCTCGACCCGGGCCATGGCGAGCCGTACCGAATCGACCGGATCGGCGACCGCCCTGGCGGCGATGTAGGTGACGCCCAGGCCGACCACGAGGGCCGTCCCGCCCAAAGCGACCATGGTCCAGGCCAGCTGCCGCCGGGACATCTCCGCGACGATCAGTGACCCGACGCCCACGAAGACCAGCCCCAGGACCGGCACCGCGGTGCCCAGCGCCCACGCCAGCACCGACCGTGCCACCACGCCCGGCATGCCGGTCCCCCGCGGGACCTCGCTCTGGAGCACGGCCGTCACCGCGGGCCGGAACAACCGCTCGGTCAGCAGGTAGACGATGGTGCACGTGGTCAGCGCGCCGAGCAGGCAGGTGAGCCCGACCTTGACCGCCAGCAGCCCGGAGAAGTAGGCGTTGACGGCGGCCCAGCCGACCGTCGCGATGCCCCACAACACCAGGTGCACGCCCATGAGCCGCAACGGAGCCCGCAGCAACAGCAGTTGCTCGGCCTCCTTCAACCTGCGGTCGGCGCCGAGCAGCTCACGCACAGGCCGGAAAGACCGCAGCCCCCACACCACCCCGACCCCGATCGCCATCGTGAGGTAAACGAAGAACACCACCACGTTGACGCGCTGTACCTTGGTGAACTCGGCGATGCCGTCAGGGTCCTGCAACACCACGGTCGCGAACACCAGCACCACCAGGGCACCGCCGATATTCGCCACCACCGCCGCGATGATCACCAGCCACCGCGTTCGCCGCTCGGTCTGCGCACGGGAGGCCCCCGACGGCCCATCGATCACCTGCCGGAACGCCCTGGCCACCTTGCTCATGCCGAGCGACCTTACTGCCACCATCCCGGCGACCCCTGCGAACCCCGGCGCGGACCTTCGACCGCACAGCCGCTCTTCCCGGGTCAGTGCCTGATCCCCACGATCTCGGCCTCGCTCATCCCGGTGGTGCCGGAGGTGATATGCGCGCGGACCTCAGCAGCATCGCAACGGCTTCTGGACTATGGTCGTGGCCGGTTGATCTCGTGATGACATGGAGTTGGTCCGGGTGACAGCAGCCAAGAAGCGACCTTCCGTCAACATCACCAATGACGTGCCCACTCCGGCCCGGATGTACGACTATTCACTCGGCGGTAAGAACAACTACACGGTCGACCGCGAAGCCGTGCTCGAGGTGAATCGCCGGTTGCCAGGGGGCCTGGACATCGCGCGGGAGAATCGGCTCTTCCTCTATCGCGCCGTCCGGTTCCTGGCCCGCGACGCCGGAATCCGCCAGTTCCTCGACCTGGGCAGCGGATTGCCGACGCAACAGAACGTGCACCACGTCACTCAGGAATTCCAGCCGGACGCGCACGTCGTCTATGTCGACAATGACCCCGTGGTCCTGACGCACGGGCGGGCATTGCTGGCCGAGAACGACCGGACCAGGGTCGTCATGGCCGACATCACCGAGCCCACGGAGATCCTGGCGCATGCGGAGGTGCGCCGGCTCATCGATTTCTCCGAGCCGGTCGCCATGCTGTGCCTGTCCGTGGCGCACTCCATTCCGGACGATACGAAAGTGCGGGATATGTTCGCCACTTTGGTGGACGCGATGCCCAAGGGCAGTTACCTGGCGTTGTCCCAGGCCGCCACCGCGACCCCGGAGCAGGCGGCCGCGGCGACCGAACTGGCCATCGGCCTGGGAATGGAATGGAAGACGCGGACCACCGACCAGATCCTCGACCTCATACCGGAACTGGAACCGGTGGACCCCGGACTGGTCGACGTCGAGGACTGGCGCCCGGACCCCGGGCAACCGCCGTTGCCCCCCGTCGACATTCCGTTGCTCCCCTACATCGGGATGCGAGCCCAGAGCGAGACCCACAAGGACCACATGGAGTTCGGCGGAGTGCTGCGCAAACCCTGACGCCGCACCGCCCGAATATCGGGCTTCGTACCCTGACCTGTGGCCGCTCCAGCACCGCGACGCGCTGCGGAATGCCGCCATGGACCAGGGCATCATCGCGGGAAGCGAGATCACCTTCCGCAGCCGGCCGAGGGGGACCTGGCCGATCGTCATCAACTCGATCTACCACGGCCCGTCCAAGCCGATGCGGCCCGACCGGCTGGCTTCCCTGCTGACCGATCGTCCCTGACGGCAGCGGTAGCGGGAGCGCGGTCGGCAGGGCACCGTCCTCTGCCGACCGCACTCCCGCAACCGGGAGGTCGAGCCGGTGAGCCCCCGCTTCGCCGTCGCCGCCGACCCGTGAAAGTTCGTGGACGGTGGTACGGATCCGGCTTCCTGGGAAGGCCCATCACCGAAGGAGGCACGGAATGAAGCTGCTCCAGTTCCGGGCTCTCGTCACCATCGGCCCGGTCTCCGAACAGACGCCCGGCCTGTCGAGCATGAGCTGCTCGCTCGTCATACGCGCCCACCGCCACCGGCCGGAGTTGATCAAGAGTTTCAAAGCGATGATCTATACCGACGATGACGAGCCGCTACGACCGGGAGACGCTTATCACTCCGTGACCATGACAGTGATCGACGAAGACGCCATGAACTACCTGGTGCCAGGGGAGCACTTCCAGCTCTGGGCTCGCTGCAACGTGGGCCATGGCGTAGTTTCCCGGCGCGTCCTCATCTCCTGACAGCCGGAGTCACGTTGGATCTGGCCGGCGGTCTCCCTTCTGACACGCAGCCCTCTGACACGCGGCACGCCAGTGACCGCAGCGATCAGAGACATCCGCTATCGGTGGCGTCGCCGACCACCCGGCCGGGCAACGTGATCGCGGCGCCGCCTCGACGAGAGGCTGCTCCAGTGCCATCGGCCGGGTGACGCGGGTGGTCTCAGAGCTTGGTCATCTTGCGGTATGGCGCCACGATTCGTTCCTGCCGCGGGCGGAAATCGACGAGCACGGCGACGTCATCCTCGACAGCGATGACCACGCCTAGCCCGTACTTGTCGTGGCTGACCTGATCGTGCACGGCGAACTGCTCGACAGGCGGGTCGGCAGCCGGAGGTTTGAAGGGGCTTGTGGGCAGGTGGCGCCGGGACGCGGCGCGGGCTGGTTTCATCATTGTGACCAGTATGCGCCAGCCGAGCCGATGACGAGGTGTGGTTCCGCCTCGATCCACTAGATGTACCCGATGTACTCATGGAGGAACGGGCCTGTCACCGAGGCGGCGTATACCCTCGGATCAGTCCGCCGAGGAGATCATGGTGACCGTGTCGGCAGAGCTCGCCGAGATCCACCACTGGTGGGCGCGACGGTCCGAGGACCGGACGGGCCATGAACAGGTCTCCCGGATCGCGGGTAGCGCGGACGACCAGATCACCCCTGCCGGCATCGACAACCCGTACTGGGAGATCGTCCGGCAGTTGCCGTCGGTGCGCGATCCCCGGCAGGGCATCTGTCCCGACGGCTTCGCCCGCGGGCTCCCCGTCGGGCATCACCTGCTGACCAAGCGCTACTCATGGGCGATTCCCTCACCGGGCGACATCACCTGGCTCACCAGGTTCCTCGGCCGTCGCGGCCTGGTCGAGATCGGTGCGGGCTCGGGCTACTGGGCATGGCAGGCACAACAGGCCGGAATCGACGTCATCGCCTACGAGCCCATCGACTCGTCCGCCAACGCCTACACCGACGGCACCGAATACCTCGCCATCCTGCGAGACGGCCACGCCGCCGCCCGGCACCACCCCGACCGGGCGCTGCTGCTGAGCTGGCCATCCCACAACGATCCCTGGGCGACCAGCACTCTCCACGCCTACACAGGAGACCTGCTCGTCTACATCGGCCAAGACCAGGGCGGACACTGCGCCGACGACGGCTTCTTCCAGCTCCTCGACCGAGCATGGACCCGGATCGGCTCCAGCCCCCACCACATCACCTGGCGGCACACCCACAGCGCGATGACCGCCTATCACCGCACGCCCTGAAGCGCCGCACGAGCACCCTGCGGGGTGCGGAAAACCGGTTTCGGCGCGTTCGCCGGAGGCAAGGATCCCGATTTCACACAGAAATACTTCCCTTTTGTCGCCCAATATGAGCTATTGTCTCTAAAATCGCACTTGCCCTCTTGACGACATTTGCAAACTATTATTCGATTCGGCAATGTTGATCCAAAAAGATGGCAAGGTGAGCTTGCGGCTCATCAGCCGAGGATTCTCCCACCTCGGCACGCGGGTCCTCGGCGCGGCGGTCGTCGCCGCTTTGGGCCCGCTCGTCACGGGCTTCGCCGGGCCGGCCACGGCGCAGCCGGCACCCGCGGCGGCAACGACCGCGACGACGCCACAGATCATCCCGGCTCCGGTGTCCATGCGAACGGTGCCCGGCCAGTCCTTCACGCTCGCCCGGGACACCAAGATCGTTGTGGGGTCGCACTCCCGCGATGTCGCCGGCGTGGCGGCGTTCCTCGCCGGGCTGGCCCGCCCCTCCACCGGCTATCCGCTGCCGGTCGTGCACGGGCACGGCGACTCGGGCCACGCGATCTCACTGCGCCTCGCTCCACTCCCCCGCCTCGGCACCGAGGGTTACCGGCTCGACGTCACCCGCGGCGGCGTACGGCTCGAGGCACGTACCGCGGTAGGCCTGTTCCACGGCGTCCAGACACTGCGCCAGCTGCTGCCGTACAAGGTCGAGAGCCGTGGCGTCCGGCCGGGACCATGGGCGGTCCCCGGCGTGCACATCACCGACCACCCCCGCTTCGCGTGGCGCGGGGCGATGCTGGACGTGTCGCGGCACTTCTTCAGCGTCCAGGAGACCAAGCGGTACATCGACGAGATCTCGATGTACAAGACCAACGTCCTGCACCTGCACCTGAGCGATGACCAGGGCTGGCGCATCGCCATCAAGAGCCGGCCGCGGCTCGCGACGTACGGCGGCAGCACGGAGGTCGGCGGCGGCCCGGGTGGCTACTACACACAGGCCGAGTACAAGGACATCGTGGGCTACGCCGCGCAGCGCTTCATCACCGTCGTCCCGGAGATCGACATGCCGGGGCACACGAACGCCGCGCTCGCCTCGTACGCGGAGCTGAACTGCGACGGCAAGGCACCGCCGCTCTACACCGGCACCGACGTCGGCTTCAGCTCGCTGTGTGTGGACAAGGACGTCACCTACGAGTTCCTCGACGACGTGATCGGGGAACTCGCGAAGCTCACCCCCGGCTCGTACGTCCACATCGGCGGTGACGAGGCGCACAGCACACCGCTCGCCGACTACACGAAGTTCATCGAACGCGTGCAGGCCATCGTCCACGCGCACGGCAAGAACATGATCGGCTGGAACGAGATCGCGCAGGCGAACGTCCGTCCCGGCCCCGCCACCCTGGCGCAGAACTGGAGCCTCGCCGACGGCACCGAACCGATCGACGACCGGCTGGCCACCGCGGCCGTGCAGAAAGGGGTCCAACTGGTCACCTCGCCCGCGAACCACGCCTACCTGGACATGCGGTACGACAAGAACACGCCGTACGGCCTGCACTGGGCCGGATACGTCAACGTCCAGAAGTCCTATCAGTGGGACCCCGCCACGCTCTTCACCGGCGTGACCGAGCGCGACATCCGCGGTGTGGAGGCGCCGATCTGGAGCGAGACCCTCACCAATATCCAGGAGGTCGAGTACATGGC
>DASYNF010000172.1:0-44965 GCA_036008685.1 Actinomadura sp.
GTCCCTAGGGGACCGCAGGGGCGACCTGGCCGCCGGGTGGCGCGACGAGAACAATCAGGAGACCGACGACGCCGACGCGCAGGGAAGGGCGATACACGCCTACCGGAGATATGTGATCGGCATCCTCACCTGACCGAGTTCGGAGACACCCGCGCGGCGCGCTGATCCGGCGCCCGCGCGGGTCTCTCGTGTCCGGTCTCCACAAGCGGGGGACACCGCGCCAGGCGCGACGCGAGGTGGGTCCTCGATCCCCGAGGAACCGGTACATCGCCGCAGGATGCGGAGGCCCGCGCCGTGGCCGCCCCCCGGGCCGGCGAGCGCGGCGAGCGCGGCGAGCGCGGCGAGCGCGGCGAGCGCGGCGAGCGCGGCGAGCGCGGCGAGAAGAGCGAACACGACCGCCGGCGGGATCTCGTGGACGAGCATGTCCTCGAGGCGGGTTTCGAGGAACCCGTTCCCGGGACAAACCAACCGTTGGCAGGCTCTGGCGACAATCGCGGATTCGAGCCAGACTGAATCGCATTCGGCTTTTTCGCTGACATCCGGAGGAACGGTGTCCGACTTCACCATGACGATCGGCGGTCAGAGCGTGGCCGCACCGGCCACGTTCGGGGTCGTCAATCCCGCGACGGGCGACGTACACGCACAGGCCCCCGACTGCACGGAGGGGCAGCTCGACCAGGCCATGGCCGCCGCGGCCGGCGCCTACAAGGACTGGAAGAAGGACGAGCAGGCACGGCGCAAGGCCCTGCACGCGGCCGCCGACCTGCTCATGGCCAACGTCAACGAGATCGCGCCGGTGCTCACCGGCGAGCAGGGCAAGCCCCTGAAGGAGGCGGGCTACGAGGTCATCGGTGCGGGCATCTGGCTGAAGTACTTCGCCGACCTCGAGCTGCCACGGGAGATCATCCAGGACGACGACAGCGCGTTCGTGGAGGTGGTCCGCCGCTCGATGGGGGTGGTCGCGGCGATCACACCGTGGAACTTCCCTCTGGTCCTCGCCTCATGGAAAATCGGTCCCGCTCTGCTGGCCGGCAACACCATGGTGCTCAAGCCGTCCCCTTACACCCCCCTGTCCACACTGAAGATGGGTGAGGTGCTGCGCGAGGTGCTGCCCCCGGGAGTGCTGAACGTGGTCAGCGGGGGCGACGGCCTCGGAGCCTGGATGACCGCGCACGAGGTGCCTCGCAAGATCAGCTTCACCGGCTCGGTCGCCACCGGCAAGAAGGTCGCCCTCTCGGCGGCCCCCGACCTCAAGCGGGTCACCCTGGAGCTGGGCGGCAACGACCCGGCGATCCTGCTCGACGACGTCGACCCGGCCACGGTGGCCGACAAGGTCTTCGCCGGCGCGTTCCAGAACAACGGCCAGGTCTGCTCGGCCATCAAGCGGGTCTATGTTCCCCAGCGGCTGTACGCCGACGTGGTCGAGGCCCTCGCCGCCAAGGCCCGCTCGGTGAAGGTGGGCGACGGCATGGAGGAAGGCGTCCAGTACGGCCCGATCAACAACCGCCCGCAGTACGAGCGGGTGTCCGAGCTCGTCGCCGACGCGCTGGCCAACGGTGCTCGGGCGGCCGCCGGAGGCAAGCCTATGGACGGCCCCGGCTATTTCTTCGAACCGACGATCCTGGCGGACGTGGCCGACGGCTCCCGGATCGTGGATGAGGAGCAGTTCGGCCCGGCGCTGCCGGTCGTCCCCTACTCCGATCTCGACGAGGCGGTCGAACGCGCCAACGGCACGCACTTCGGCCTGTCCGGCTCGGTGTGGAGCTCCGATCCCGACCGCGCCGCCGAGGTGGCGGGACAGCTCGAATGCGGCACGGCCTGGGTCAACACCCACCTGGCCCTCGCGCCGCACCAGCCCTTCGGCGGCTTCAAGTGGAGCGGCATCGGAGTCGAGAACGGCCCCTGGGGCCTGTACGGCTTCACCGAGCTCCAGGTCCTGCACCGCTCCAAGCACTAGAGACACCACCCTGCGAGGACTCCGGCGGCCACGCCGGGGTCCTCGCCGGCCGGCCTCGTGGTCCGGTCGAGGTGATCAGGTCGAGACTCGGCCGCTGTTCAGCCGCTGAGCAGTGCGAACAGGCCCGCGCAGGTGAGGGCCACCATCACCGCCGCGATCGGGAGCTGGCCACGGACGGCCCGGCCGGGCGGCGAGGTGCGCAGCGCCAGGTCATGCGCCGCCATCGTGGCCGAGATGTGCCCCAGCACGACAGCGTTGATCTGGACCTGGGCGGTCAGCGCGGGTCCGACCGCCCCGTAGTCGATCCGGTGCCCGGTCGAGCCCAGAAGGTCCAGCCCGGTTCCGAAGGGGTCCCCGGCCAGGATGACCGTCATCTGTCCCTCCAGGAGGAAGAACGAGAAGTAGTGCGCCAGGGTGTAGCCGAGGACGATGGGCAACAGGGCCGTGGCGAACCGGCCGGGCAGCACGGTGGACCTCTCCCCGGTCAGAGCGGCGGTGGCGCGCATCGCGGCCAGATAGAGCCCGGTGACGCCGCCGATGGCGGCGGCCAGGCCGAGCGTGCCCGCGACCAGGCTGCCCGGATCGACGTTATCGCGCCAGTACGTGGTCCGCGTGATCCCGTCGAAGCCGGTGGAGCCGATGAGGAGGCAGGCCACGGCGACCAGCCCGGGCTCCGCGGTGCCGCTCATGAGTCCGGTCACCGGGGTGCGCAGCACCAGCCTTCCGTCGCCACGGCGGCCGATCGGGCACATCCGGGCCAGCAGGGTGGAGTAGACCTCGAAGCCGTCGCCGCGACCGAACCAGCCCTGTCCGTACACCGCGGCCAGTGCGAGGTTGACGAGCGCGTACGCGAGGATCAGCATCCCGACCAACCGCGGGTCGGAGCGGTGCGGGGCGACCAGCTCGAGCCAGACGAAGCCGGTCAGCCAGGCCGCGGCCGGCCAGTAGCCCAGCCGTCCGGGGTACGGCCGGCGTCCGGAGACCGGCGTACGGGTGATCCGGCAAAGCCCCGAGTGCAGGACGCGGAGCGGATTGACCCGGCGCCAGACGGGCCCGAGCAGCACGCTCGCCGGGACCAGGCCGACCCAGAATGTCACGAACAGCGCCCAGGGGGCCAGGTTGTCCTGGTCGGCCGGTGGTCCGGCCAGGGCGACCGCGACGACCAGCGTGGTGGCGGCGAGGGCGACGAGCCGACCGGTCGCGGTCAGGGCGGGTGAATCCAGCAGGCGGGCAAGGCGGCCGGGCAACGTTCGCCCGGCGTCAGGGAACAGCCGGGGACGCCGCCACGTGACGGTGAGCACCAGGAAGGAGGCCGCCACGGCGACTCCGCCGCCGAGGATGGCGGTGACCGCGTCCAGCGGAAGGTCGGTGCGCCCGCCGAGCCCGTGCGCGAGGATCATCGGCTCAGCTCACCTGCAGTTCGAAGAGCCGAGCCCCGGAGCCGTGCAGTTCGGCCTCGAACACCCCGGGCAGGTCCGCGACGAGCTCGACGGTGCCGGGCTCGCCGGGCTTCAGCCGCAGTGCACGGTCATAGCCGTGCAGGTGGAACTCACCGGCCACGTCGCTGGTGATGGTGATGCGCACGGTCCGGCCCAACGGCACCTTGACCCGCCTGCTGCCGGTCTCGACCCTTCCCCGCGCGACGTTCACGGTGACGGTCGTGGCCGCGGGGGCGACCGAGGATGTCCGGCCGTGACCTGGCGAGGGCGGCGAAGAGACCGGGCCGGAGGCCTCCTCACCGCAACCGGCGGCCAGCACGACGGCCACGGCGACCACCGTCGCGACCAGGTTCCGCCTCAGGGGGGACGTCATGCACGCTCCTTCACCCAGGATCTGACACTACAAACGATGACATTGGACAATGACACATTAGAAGATGGCATACTCCGTCGAGAGCGGGTTCACACCCCCCGTTTCGCCGGCCATAGGAGCACACGTGTGGCAACGACTGATTGACCCGGGAGCAGGAGCCGTCCTGCGGCTCGCCGCCGAACAGCAGAAGCCGGCGGGCGGGGCCGCACTCGACCAGGTGCTCATCGCCAGTGGGGTCGCCGCGGTGCTGACCGCCGGGCTGCTGGTGCTCGGATTCGGCCACCGCAGTGGCCGGCTCCCCGTGCTGACACGGCTGGCCGCGTGGTCCGAACGCGGCCTGGGACGCGGGCTGCCCGGCTGGGCGGCCCTGCCGTCCCTGGTGTCGCTGCTCTCGCTGGTGACCGCGCTCCTCGGGATGTACTGGGACATCTCCCTGCACATCTCGCATGGCCGGGACGAGGGACCGCTGGCGAACATCGCCCACTACCCGATCCTGCTGGGACTCTTCGGGATCTTCAGCGCCGGAGTGCTGGCGATGGTCCTGCCCAAGGGCGAGCGGCCGGGGGTCGCGGCGGTCCGGATCACCCGGGATTGGCACGCCCCGGTGGGCGGGGTGCTTATGGCCGGCGCCGGCTTCTACGCGCTGCTGGGGTTTCCCCTCGACGACGTCTGGCATCGGATCTTCGGCCAGGACGTCACGCTGTGGGGTCCCACGCACCTGATGCTCATCGGCGGTGCCGGGCTGTCCCTGGTCGCCCTCATGGTCCTGGAGCGCGAGGGCCGGCGGGCCTGGCAGGGCCCGGCTGAGCGGGCGATCCGCCCCTGGGCCCGGACCGCCCGGCTCAGCGCCATCACGGGCGGGCTCCTCATCGGCCTGTCGGTGTTCCAGGCCGAGTACGACTTCGGCGTGCCCCAGTTCCGGCTGGTCCACCAGCCCTTCCTGATCGCGCTGGCGTCCGGCTGCGCGCTGGTGGCGGCCCGGCTCTGGATCGGCCGCGGCGGTGCGCTGTTCACCGTCGCGTTCTACATGGTCGTGCGCGGCGGCGTCTCGCTCGTCGTCGCGGGGATCATCGGCGAACTGTGGGCCGCCGTCCCGCTCTACTTCGCCGAGGCGCTGTGCGTAGAGGTGGCGGCGTTGGCGCTGGCCCGCCGGGCGCTGCCGCTCGGAGCGGTGAGCGGCGTGCTCATCGGGACCTTCGGATTCGCCGCCGAGTACGGCTGGAGCCATGTGGTCATGCGGTTGCCCTGGGGCGGCGACATCCTCGCCGAGGGCATGATCATGGCAGTGGCGGGCGGCGTCACCGGCGGGCTGCTGGGCGCGCTGCTGGCACTCGGCGTGGAAGGGCGGCTGCCCCGGCCCGCCGTCACCCGGTCGATCTTCACGTCGGCACTCATCGCGATAGCCGCCGCCGTCGCCAACGGTCTCGTCATCGACATCCCGCAGAACGTGCGGGTATCCGTCGCGCTCACGGATATCAGCGGCGACGCCGCCCACCGCAGCGCCGGCGCCCGCGTCACCGTTTCCCCCGCCGGCGCCGTCAAGGACCCCGCCTGGATGGCGATCACCGCCTGGCAGGGCGGTGGGCTGCACGTCGATCGGCTGACCCCGCTCGGGAACGGCGAATATCGGACCACCGGGCCGATGCCGCTGTACGGTCAGTGGAAGACCCTGATCCGGCTGCACGACGGCCGTTCCCTGAGCGCGGTGCCCATCTACCTCCCCGACGACCCGGCGATCGACGCCAGGGCACTGCCCGCCCCGCCACGGTTCACCCGCCCCGTCCAGGACGAACGCAAGGTCCTGCAGCGGGAGCTCAAAAGCGACGTGCCCGGCTGGTCGTGGGCCGCCGCCTCCGCGGTTGTGCTGTTGTGCACGCTCCTCCTGGTCATCGCTCTGGGCTGGGGCGTCGCCCGCATCTCGCGGATGCTGTCCGAGGCCGCCCGGACCTCCCCCACCGCACCCGAGGAGGTACGGACGTGACGCCGCCGGCAACTCTCACCGCGGACGGAGTGCTGGCGTCCCACTCGGCCGTCACCGCGCTCCCCTTCTTCGTGCCCACGCTGATCGTCGTGGCCGTCATCGGCGTGGTGATCTGGCGCGACCGGCGCCGGCCTCCTCCCGAGGAGGCCGAACGCGAGGAGGCCGAACGCGATGACTCCCCCAAGGCGCCTCGCAGGTCACGCCCGGGATAACGGAACCGGGCTCTGGACCAGAGTTCGTGAGCGCTAAGGAGCGTGGCTCACCGCGGAAGTCCGACGGGCCCAGTGCCGGCCGGAGGCGACTCAGGGCCGGCCGGAGGACGTCGCCGTGTCGTCCCGCCGCGCGGCGGCCGCGACCTGGTCGCCGAGCCTGGCCCGCGCCTCGGTCTCCATACTCTGGGCGAGCAGACCTTCGACCGCCAGCTGGGCGAGCGGACGGAGCCTCTGGATGAACGCGACGATCTCCGGGATGTCCTCCCGGACCAGCAACTGGTCGGACTGCAGGCGGCCGTGTTCGTGAGCGAGGTCCACGAAGCGGCGCGCGATGACGGCACAGTCGTCGCGGACCCGACCGGCGATGTCGAAGACGGCGGGCAGGGGTATGCCCGCGACGGCCAGTTCGGCGCCGACGTGCAGCAGCCGGGGGCTCGGCACCTTCAACCGGTCGTCTTCGACCTCGAGGAACCCGTGCTCCTCGGCCAGCCGCAGCAGCGTGGGGATGTCGTCGGACTCCGGGTCGAGATGGAACATCCGCAGGAGTTCACCGGTGTCGATATAGCCGGGGATCTCGTCCGACCAGGGGTCGGTGAGGACCTTCTCCAGACCGAGCAGGTCGCCGAGGTCGCGGCCCCGCTCCCAAGCGGAGATCAGGTCGGCGATGACGGCCAGGGTGTAGCCGCGGCCGAGGAGCTGGCCGATCAGCCGGAGCCGGGCGAGGTGGGAGTCGTCGTACAGCCCGACCCTGCCCTGGAGCCGAGGCGGTGGCAGGAGACCACGGTCCTGGTAGGCCCGCACGTTGCGCACCGTCGTGCCGGCGGCCTGAGCCAGTTCGTCGATTCGGAATACGGACATGCCACCGCTCTGCAGCCGGAATCATCTTTGCCACCAACGATGCTATCCCTCGTTACATCGGATGATGTCGCATAAGCCGATGGGATGGATGGTGGCGCTCGCCCCTCACTCGGCGGGCAAGGGGAACAGCAGGCACGTGCTGGTCGCGTGCGCGAGCAGCCGGTCGTCGGCGTCCAGCAGTTCGGCCTCGGCGAGGGCCGTGCGGCGGCCGCGGTTGCGCACCTGCCCGACCGCCCGGATCGGGCCCATGTCCGCCCCGGCCCCGCCGCCCGCCCCGCCACCGCCGGGCTATCCGTCTCCGGTGCGTCCTCCGGACCGAAGAGCGACCCGCGAGCGGGCGCGCGGGGTCTGGACTGACGAGCGAGCGAGTGCGAGAACGAGCGCTCGGGAGCGAGGAGGGAAGACGGCGCCTCGAAGGCCCGCGAGCCGCCGCGCGGCAGCGCGGCCATTCAACACGCGTTCTCGCCTCCCGGATGCCGGCGGCATTCGTCCAAGACCGGACCGCCGACCGCGGCCTGTCGTCGGCGGCGGACCTCATCGGGATCCCCCGGCATGGATGAGTCACAGGTGCGAAACAGGAGATACTCGTCTCGACCCCCGACCCATCCCCGGAGGAGCAGCATGGTCTGGTCTGGCGCGATCGTCCTCTTCGTCGGCGCGATCCTCACGTTCGCCGTCAACGGCGACATGGGACCTGTCGACGTCACCACGGCAGGTGCCGTCGCGATGTTCCTCGGCGCCGCGCTGCTGACGCTGGGGCTCCTTCGCAGGCGGCGCGGCCGCCGGGGGTCGCGAACGGATGCCCCGCGGTCCATCGCCGGCTACCGGGAACAGGTCTACCGGACCGGCAAGGGCAAGATCTTTGCCATGGTGGCGGCGGCGGTCTACATCCTGTCACCGATCGACTTCATCCCCGACTTCCTGCTGCCCGTCGGGATCGTGGACGACGCCACCGCGTTCGGCTGGCTGTTGTACGCGCTCGGACAGGAGGTCTCCCGGAGACGGCGCAAAGCGATCTGACCCCCCGCCGCCCGGCAGGTCACGAAGGCCGCGTGGCGGGACGGGCCGAGGCGCTCGCCGCCGGGCCGGCTCCGGCCGCATCGGCGGCCACGGCCTCGAAGACGCTCATGTCCGCCTCCCATGGGGTGTCCGGCCGGGGCCAGTGCACCACGAGATCGGTGATGCCCGCCTCGGCATAACGCCCGGCCAGGTCGCGGAAGGCCTCCAGTGACTCCAGCGGCCGCTCACCCGTGAATCCGGTGAGCATCACCCTCCGGAGCTCCAGCGGGTCACGTCCCTCGGCCGCGCAGGCCTCCTGAAGCCTCTTGACCTGATCACGTACCCCCTCCACCGATGACTCCGCACGCCGCGCCGGGTCACCTGTCGTGATCCACAGGTCTCCCTGTCTCGCCGCGAGCCGCAGGCCCCTGGGGCCGGTGGCGGCGATGCCCAGCGGCACCCGGGGCTGCTGCACGCATCCGGGGTCGGTGACGACCTCCATCGCGGAGTAGAACCTGCCGGTGAACGTCGTCCGTGGGCCGCGCAGCAGCAGGTCCAGGAGATGGACCCACTCCTCGAACCGGTCGGCGCGCTCGCGCGGAGACCATTCGCCCTCGCCCAGGATGCCGGCGTCGGAGGTACGGGAGGTGCCGCCCGAACCGATGGCGATCTGCAGCCGCCCGCCACTGATGTCGTCGATGGTCTTGATGGCGTGCGCGGTGGGGACCGGATGGCGGAAGTTCGGCGAGGTCACCAGCGTGCCGAGGCGGATCCGCGAGGTGACGGCCGCCGCCGCGGCCAGCGTGGTGTATCCGTCGTGCCAGGGCGTGGTGCCCCGCCAGGCGACGTGGTCATAGACCCAGGCGTGCGCGAACCCGAGCTCCTCCGCCCGCAACCACAACCGGCCGCTTCGCGGCCACGACTCGATCGGCCACATCGCCACGCCGACGCGCGGTGCCATCATCGCATCCTCCAACTCGTCACTGGGCATCTTCCACCACACCATTGGGATCCGGCACTCTCAGCGCTGGTCCAGCCAGCTGCGAAGCGCCCACCACCAATGCGCCGCGTCCGCCACTGCCGTGCCGGTGGCCGGCGCCAAGGGCCGGCCGACCAGCTCCTGGAGCCGCCGGATCCGGTACTTGACCGTGTTGGGATGCACGTGCAGCGCCATGGCGGTGGCCTCCACCTTGCCACCGTGGTCGAGATAGGCCAGCGCGGTCTCGGCGAGCTCGCGGTGGAACGCCTCCGTGGGGCGGAGCTCGGTCAGCCGGTTCTCCGCCAGGAGCCGGCCCAGCTCCGGCTGGGCGGCGACCGCCGTGGCGAGTGCGAGGTCGGTGAGCCCCCGCAGCCCGTGCAGCCCGGCGGCCTCGGCGGCCCGCAGAGCGCGCAGGCACAGCCCGTACAACCCCGGCAGTTCGGCCGGAGGCACGGCCGGCGAGGCCACGAAGAGGGCTGCGGACCGGGGCGGGTCCGGCACGGCGGGCGGCCTGGCGACCAGGGCCGCGAGCCTGCCGTCGACGAGACCGTACAGACCCGGGCAGGTTCCGGACATCGCGCCCTCCAGCTCCTGCGCCGCGGCCGGATCGCTCACGTTGCTGACCAGGCAGTGATAGGAACCGGCGAGGTCGAGCGGGCTCGCCTCCACCGGTTCGCCGTGCAGCAGCTGCCGGAGCGCCTGGACCCGTATCTCCCGTGTGGTACGCGCCTGTTCCAGCTCGGTGATGCGGTGCGCGTGCACCATGCGGTGCTCCAGCGCGGTCGCGATCGCATCCAGCCGGGTGATGCCCTCGAGGAGATCGTCGGGCGGGACCCCGAGGACCCTCCCCTCGTCGACGACCAGGCGTACGATCCGCGAACGCCCGGCCTGGAAGCCGTCCAGCAGCGCGGCCACCGGGATGCCCTGCAGAGCGCGGTCCTCACCGAGCCGCTCCGCGGCCCGCAGGTCCTCCTCACGGATCTCACCGGTGACCATCGCGGCGATCGCGGCCTGGATCATCGCCCGGACGTGCCGGCGGGTCTCCTCCTCCGGGAGTGCCGCGACCAGCGGTGACCGGCCGCGTGCCGCCGCGGAGGCCGCGTCCAGGACCGCGAGGTCGCCGCCGCGCGACGCCAGCAGGGCCAGGAACCGCTGCCGGCCCGGCCAACCCTCCACCACGGCCCCTCCAGCCTGGTTGTCCCAGCCGGACAACCGGCGCTCGTTCACTTGGCCGCAATGAGCCTATGCGAGCCGGCCCTCCTCCGGTTGGCTGGGAGGAGTCACACTGTGGACATGTGAGGAGACCTGGATGGCCGGCGAATTCCTCGAAAAGCTCCCACCCCAGGAGCTGATCTGGCGGCTTCCGCCCACGTTCGAGACCGTCGAAGAGGAACGGCGCCACCGCAAGGAGCGTCTCACCGCGGCACTTCGCCTGTTCGGAAAGTTCGGCTTCGAGGAGGGCGTGGCGGGTCACATCACCGCACGCGACCCGGAGCTGACCGACCACTTCTGGGTCAATCCGTTCGGCATGTCCTTCAAGCACATACGGGTCAGCGACCTCATCCTGGTGGACCATGGCGGGAAGGTGGTCCACGGCCGCTATCCGGTCAACGAGGCCGCCTTCGCGATCCACTCCCAGGTCCACCAGGCACGCCCGGACGTGGTCGCGGCCGCGCACAGCCACTCCGTCCATGGCCGGGCCATGTCGGCGCTGGGCGAGCTGCTGGAGCCGATCACTCAGGACGTGTGCGCCTTCTACCAGGACCACGGCCTGTTCGACGACTACACGGGCGTGGTCACGGACCTGGAGGAGGGCAAGCGCATCGCGGCCGCGCTCGGCGAGCACAAGGCCGTCATCCTCCGCAACCACGGCCTCCTCACGGTGGGCGACTCGGTCGACGCGGCGGCATGGTGGTTCATCACCATGGAGCGCTCCTGCCAGGTGCAGCTGCTGGCCAAGGCCGCCGGCACCGTCGTGCCCATCGAGCACGACAACGCCGTCCTCACGCACGGGCAGATCGGCAACGACCTGGTGGGCTGGATCAACTACCAGCCGCTGTACGACCAGATCACTCGAGAGCAGCCCGACCTGTTCGAGTGACTGAAGACGCTGGCCGCGCGGAAGTGGCGTGGCCGGGGAGGGCCGTCCCCGGCCCGCTCCTGGGCCCGGTCTCGGCGATCAACCGCGCCACGCCGAGAGCGGGCCCTTCGCGCCGGCCCGTGCGCCGAGCGAGCCCAGCACGTCCTCGGACACCTGAGCGGGCCGCTCCCGCTGCGCGGGTCTCCAGAATGCCCGGGCGCCGGTGCGGGCTCCCTCAGCGGAGGCGCAGCTCCAGGCCCAGCGAGCGGAACTGCTCGAGCGGGCGGTGGTAGCCGCGCTCGATGTGGTGAACGCCGCGCAGCACCGAGGGCCCCTCGGACACCGCCGCGGCCAGGATCGCGGAGAACCCGGCGCGGATGTCCGGCATGGTCACATCGCCGCCGCGCAGCTTGGACACCCCGCGCACGACGGCGGAGTGCACGGCGTTGGTGTCGTGGAACTGGCAGGCCGGGCCCCCGAGGCAGACGTCGAACACCTCGATCTCACATCCCATCCCCTGCAGCGCGGGCACGTAGACCAGCCGGTTCTCGAACACGGTCTCGTGCAACACCGACATGCCCTCGGCCTGGGTGAACAGCACCATGAGGGGGGTCTGCCAGTCGGTGGCGAAGCCGGGATGGGTGTCGGTCTGCACGGCCGCGCCGCGCAGACCGTCCGGGGCGGAGGCCATGATCCAGTCATCGGTGATCTCGAACCGGGCGCCCATCCGGGCCAGAGTCGTGATGGCGGTGACCAGCCGGTCCTGATGACAGCCGTGTACGCGGACCTCACCGCCGGTGACCAGCCCTGCGGCCAGGTAGGAGAACGCCTCCAGCCGGTCGCCGCCGAGCCTGGTCTCGGCCCCTCCCAGCCGCGCGACCCCTTCGACGACGATCCGCCGGTCCGGGCTGAAGGCGATGCGGGCGCCCATGCGCTGCAGGAACAGCGCGAGCTCGATGATCTCCGGCTCCGTGGCCGCGTTGCGGATGACGGTCTTGCCCTCGGCCAGCACGGCCGTGAGCAGGACCGTCTCGGTGGCGCCCACGCTCGGATACGGCAGCACGATCCGGGTGCCGGTCAGCCGGGTGGCCTTGGCGTGGATCCCGTCCTCGGCGATGTCCACCTCGGCGCCGAACGCCCGCAGGGCCTCGACGTGGAAGTCGACCGGACGGCGGCCGATCGGATCCCCGCCGACGAGTGGGACGAAGGCCTCTCCGGTCAGGTGGAGCAAGGGGCCGAGCATGAGAATGGGGATGCGGTTCAGGCCGGTGAACGCCTTGGGAACGTGCGGGTCGAGGACCGGTCCGGGGACGATGGTGATCTCGCCGTTACGGCGCTCCACCTCCATCCCCAGGTGCTCCAGCATCGCCGCGGTGATCGCGACCTCGCCCACCTCAGGCGCGTTGCGGATGGTGCTGGGGCCGCGGCCGAGCATCGCGGCGACCATGTGCTTGCTCACCGCGTTCTTGGAGCCGCGCACCGTGATGTCACCACGGAGCGGGCCGGACGGTTGGATCTCCCATGCCTGTTCACTCACCCCGGCGAGCTTAGGGGCTGCGGGAGCCCACCGGGCCACCGTCATCCCGCCGCCCTCAGCGCTGGAACAGCTCGTCCCAGCGCGGGGGACGCAGCTCCGCGCGGAGGCGCATCCCGGCCTCGGCCGGGATGCGGTCGGCTTTGCGGCCGTTGCACCACCGGCAGGCGAGGACGGTGTTCTCCCACGTCGAGCCGCCACCGCGCGACCGCGGGAGGATATGGTCGATCGTGGAACCCCGCCCGCCGCAGTAGCCGCACAACCCGCGGTCGCGCATGTGCACGCCTCGCTTGCTCCACTCGGGCCGCCTGCCGTGCCGCCAGCTCATCGCCACGTACCGCACCAGCCTGAGCACGCGTGGCACGGGAAAGCGGCCGATGGTCCGCCCCTCCACCGCCTCCTCGACCACCGCCACGCCTCGTACGAGCATGCGGATGGCATGCCGCAGCTCCACCTTCTGTAAAGGCTCGTAGGACGCGTTCAGCACGAGCACGCTCATCGGCCACCTCCCCGCTCGCCCATCCGTGCGTCGCCGGAGATGGCTCCCCGACCAGGACTCGAACCTGGGGCGACCGCCTTGACAGGGCGTTGTTCTGCCGGCTGGCCTACAGGGGAATGGCGCGGAATTCCGGTCATGGGACCGGGATTCCAGGGAGTTGTCACCGGGACATCAACAGAGTGCCGATGACGGCTGTGGGGAGCAAGATATTTTCGGCCCGGCCCTGACCCCCGGCCGGCAGGGGCGTGCCCGGCGTCCGCCTGAGGCCCTCCGCCCGTCAGGCCGGAGGGCGCGGCAGATCGGTGGCCTCCGCCCGGTAGTCGCGGTATTCGCGCTGCCGCCGGAAGCCGAGCTCCTCGTTGACCGCCAGCATGTGCTCGTTGTCGTCGGTGTTGTCGGTCTCGATCTCCCGGATCTCCGGGCGCTCGGCACGCAGCCATTCGAGCATGGCCGCTTTGACCCAGATGCCGATGCGCCGGCCGCGGTGCCCCGGGACGACGGCCGTGTCGTACTGCGCGGCCCGGCCACCAGAGCCCCCGGGGACCACGACCTCGGTGAACCCCGCGATGATGTCTCCGCGCACGGCCGCGACCGTGTAGAGCTCGTCGCCCCGCCTGGCCACCGTCTCGGCCATCTCGCGGACCCGGCCGGTGTCCCAGAGCATCGGCTCGGTGGGGGTCCCGCCGGCGGCCACCTCCTCCATCGCCGCCTTGGCCCGGGCGAACGCCTCGGCGAGCTCGGCGGGCACGGCTCCGCGCCACCGCACGATCTCGTAGTCCGGCGGACCCGAGGCCAGCATGGCGGCGAGCCGATCCGGGGGCACGTCGTCGGTCCGCAGCAGCAGGCCGGCCAGGACCAGAACGCATCGGAATCCCTGGGCCTCCAGGAAGGGCACCGCCGGCGTGCCCGCGATCGCCTGAGCGACCACGCTCCGCCGGCCGTGCGCGCGTACGGCCTCGGCGGCGACGGCGAGCAGGCCCGCCCCGATGCCCTTCCGGCGGTGGGCCGGGTGCACGAGTACGTGGATCTCCGCAGACCGGCTGAGGCCCTCGTCGAGTGGCAACCGGAGGTAGGCCGCACCGGCCATGACACCGTGATCGTCTGCCGTCCACAGCAGCAACCGGCTGTTCGGCGGGGGCGTGGTCAGGCTCCCGGCGGTCTGCTCGAGGGTCTGTGCCGGTTCGTCAGGATGGTCACACGCCTGTGCGGTGGTGACGATGGAGTGCCATGCCCGGATCTGGGCGGCCGTCGGGGTACCGACCGCGATGATGTCCATCCCGCTGTTTTATCGGGGAATGCCCCTACGGCGCGAGGAATCTTGTCAGTCCGTAGGGGCCTACGGCGGCCACGGCCCCTCACGGCCCGTCACGGCCGGTCACGGGAGGGGCGAGCCGGCACAGCCCGGTCAGGAGATCCTCCCACTGACGGCCCACGACGGCCAGGTCGTAGGTCTGGGCCGATCGCCGGGCCCGGTCGGCGAGCCTGTGTCTCAGTCCCTCGTCCTCGATGACCTCTAGCAAGGCCGCCGAGAGCCCGGCCACGTCCTCGGCGGGTACGAGCAGACCGTCGCCGCGGTGTGCGATGAGCTCGGCCGGCCCCTGCGGGCAGTCGAAGCTCACCACGGCGAGGCCCTTGCTCATCGCCTCGATGATCACCATGGGCATGCCTTCGAACCGGGACGACAGCACGTAGATGGAGGCGTCGGCGAGTTGGGCGCCGAACGCGGTCGTCCGCGCCTTCAGGATCACGTGGCCGTTCAGGCCCCGCTCCGCGATCATCCGCTTCAGGCGCTCGCGCTCCTCGCCCGAGCCATAGATCCGCAGGACCCAGTCAGGATGCTCGACCGCGACGTCCTCGAATGCCCGGATGAGCAGATCGAAGCCCTTCTGCGGGGCAAGGCGCCCGGCCGCGATGATGACCTTGCGCCGCCCCGAGGACACGCCGCCGTCCAGCTCGGGGAGGGCGTTGGGGATCCGTACGATCCGCACCGGCGTGCCGGCGAGCGCCTGTTCGTAGTCGGCGAGCGCCGCCGCCGTCAGCACCGTCAGGGCGGTGAGCCGGCCGTAACGCCCTTGGATGGCCCTGCGGAGCCCAGCGCGGTAGGACCCGAGGTTCATGTGGTCCTGACCGATCGTCACCAGCCCCGGGCCGGACAGCTCGGCCGCGAGCAGGTTCAGCGACGGCCGCGTCCCGATGAGCACCCCGTGACCGAGCCCGCGGATCCGGCGGGCGAGAAGGAGATCGGTCCACAGTGACAACGACCGGAAGGATCCGTCCTCGACGGGGGTCAGGACGCTCGGGGCCCGGGACAGGAGCGCGCGGACGCGGCCCCTGGGCTGGGTGCGGTCGTCCAGGACCGTGACGGCGACCCGGGGCGGCAGGGGGAAGAAGGGGCGTTCACGCCTCTGGATCAGGCTGATGATCTCTACCTCGCGGTCGCCCGCGAGGTGTCCTGCGAGGTTGAAGACGGTGCGGATGGTGCCGCCCATGGCATAGGCGTTGAGCAGCAGGATCCGGACGGGCGGGGGCTGCGCCGGGTCCGCTACCGCGCTTCGCCGTAACCGCCACCGGGTCCTCAGGAGCACGAGGGCGAAGCGGCGGGTCAGGCGATGCAGGCCCTTGCCGACGATCCGCATCGGCCGGCGCGGGCCCCTGGCCGGGTCCCTGCCGCCCATGGCGCGGGTGCGAGGTTCCTTGGTCTTCACCGGATCGGCCTCCCTCACCGTGAAGCCGCCGAGGTCCCCTGTTCCTCCTCGGCCCGGCCGGGCGACGCCGACGTCGGCACCGGCCGGGAGGGGCGGTGACCGCCCGTAAGACCTGTCAGCCGGCGGCCGGAGCGGGAGCACCGGGCTGGGCGCCCGCCGGGGTCCCCGGGGAGCCCCCGGTCGGCGCGCCCTCCTGGGAGGTCACCGAAGGACTCGGTGACACCGCCGCGGCGCCGGTTTGGACGGCCTTGTCAAAGGCGCTGCCCTTGACCCATTCGCTCCACGGCTTCTGGTAGTAACTCCAGCCATTGTCCCAGCCGAGCGGCCGGGACGAACCCGTCACGATGACGACATCGCCGAGATAGGCCCAGTTGAAGAACCACTCGGCCTGCGCGGGCGGTGAGTTCAGGCACCCGTGGCTGACGTTCTGCCGGCCCTGCGCCCACACCGTCGCGGCCATGGAGTGGATGTACTCGCCGCTGTTGGAGATCCGGACCGCGAACGGGATCTTCTCGTCGTAGCCGCCGTGCGCCTTGTCCTTGGGGTCGACGCCCATCCACTGGGAGGTCATGCGCTCGACCCGGACCTTGGCCATGGTGAGGTGGACACCGCTGGTCGTCTGGTAGACGTCCACGCCGTTACGGACCATGCCGCCCTTGCCGGCGCTGATCCCCCAGGTCTTGATCACCTTGCCGTTGCTGCGCACCACGAGGCGATGGGTCTTGGTGCTCGCCGTGATGATGTGGGAGTCCCCGATGGTGAACCGGCGGGTGAGGTCGCTCATGGCGTACGTCCCCTTGCCGGACTTGACCCCGGCCAGCCGCGCGCTCAGCGTGACCCTCTGGTTCGGCTTCCAGTAGGAGTTGTTCTTCGTCCGGAACACGACCTGCTGACCACTGACCCAGTTCCAGGCACCGACGGCCGGCTTGGTCGAGCGCACCGTCAGCATCCTCTCGACGGCCCTCCGGTCGATCACGGGCCGGTTGAAGGTCACGGTGATCGGCATGCCGATCCCGACCTTGGCCCCTTGACCCGGGGAGACATCGCTGACGGCCAGAACGTTCTGTGCCCTGAGGGTCCGGAACTTGCTGGTCGCCGCGCTGGTCCTGCCCTTCGGGTTCTTGGCCGTGGCCGATACCTCATAGGAGGCCCCGGGAACGAGCGTCCGGGACTTCCAGCTCGTACCGTCGGGTGACATGACGCCGCTGACCGGTCTGCCCTTGGCCGTCACGGTCACGTTGTCGAGCGTGCCCCCCGCGGCCTTGACGACGACACCCTGCTCCGGCTTCGCCTTTCCGTCACCGTCACCGGGAGTGATCGTCACCTGCGGCGCCCCCGCGTCACCGCTGCCCCCTACCGTGATCCCGCCATCGCCGCCCCCCGAGCACGCCGCCGTGAACAGCAGCGCCGCCCCGGTAAGTCCCGCCGCCGCCCGTACAGAACGCAGCGACCCGCCTGCGGTGAACTTACGCCGCACCCTCAACCTCCAAGACCCCGCCCGATATTGAAAGACATTAGCGACAAATGTCGTTGGCGATGCGCAAACGCGGTGATTGGCGGAAAGTCGAGACCCAAGCGTTGCGGACGGGATCAGACGGTGTTTTCGGAACCTACAAGCCGGAGGCAGCGCCGAAAGCCCACGAGTGAGACCAGCACCGCCACGGCTCCGAGCGCGGCGACCAGGGAGGTCCGCACCCACAGATAGGTGCCGATCGATTCGTGGAAGAGCATCCACAGACTGATCACGGCGTTGACGAGGAAGACCAGGGACCAGAGCAGCGAGATGCGCAGGAAGAACTGCCGGACCCGTACGTGCGCGAGGAAGGCCTCCGGCAACGGCACCATGTCCGTCGCGAGCTTCTGCGCCAGCGGCCGGCGCAGCGGCACCGAGGCCAGGAAGGTCATGCTGACCAGCAGGGTGCCGAGCGTCGGCTGGAGGAAATAGACCACGGCACTGCCGGTGACGGCCGACAGGACCGCCCGGACCGTGACGCCCAGCGCGGCGAGCATGAGCATCCCCGAGACGGGGAGCCGCCGCACCACCCGCCAGAGGATGCCGGCGTAGACCCATCCGACCGCGGCGATCAGCGCTCCGTTCAGGCCGAGCAGCACCAGCGCCACGTAGAACACCGCGACCGGGGCGACGACCCCTTCGACGAACTGCGGCAGCGCGCGCCTGAGCAGGGCGGTGAGCCGGGGAAGCTCCAGGACGTTGTGGTGCGCTCGTGACGAACCGGACTTTTCTTCAAGAGGCATAGAGCAAAAGGTCCCAGGATCGACGGACTGCGGGTTCATGGGGACCCGGCCAACGTTACGTGATATTCCATCGACGACCGGGCGAATCACAGCCTAATCACGGCGCGATCACGGCGTCATCGCGGCCCCGTCTCCCCCGGCCTGCCGCCTCACCTGCCCGGTCGCGCCTCCGTACCGGTCTCATGTGACACGGCCGACAGCTCGCCCGCGCCGGCCTGGCCGTCACGCGCCGCGGCGTGGATCGCGCGGAGCGTGACCGCCACCGAGGGCCTTCGGACGCTCGCGGCGCGGGTGACGGCATAGACGTCCCTGGCCAGATCGCACCCGGGGATCTCACGGACCACCGCTCCCTGATGCCCGGCCTCGAGCGCGAGCGCCGGGACGGCCGCGATACCGATGCCCCGTGCCACCAGGCTGAGGATCGTGTGCAGGCCCTCGAACTCCCAGGGCACCGGCGGAGCTCCCCCGACGATGGCCAGCAGCCGGTCCACCGCCTCCCTGGACGGCTCTCCGGGTGGCGCCGCCATCCAGGCCTCCGTGCGAAGGGCCCGCAGGTCCACCGGGACCGTCAGGTCGGCGAGGGCGTGCCCGGACGGCACGACCAGCACGAGCGGATCCCTCCGCACGTGGAAGAACCGCAGCGTCGCCGACGCGTTGCCGGTCAGCCTCCCGCTCCAGTCGTCCACGAGCGCGATGTCGACCTCTCCGGCCCGCACCTGCCGGAGACCATCACTCGGACGGGTCTGCCGGAGCACGAACGTCAGATCCGGATGGGCTCGCAGACTCCGGGTGAGCGCGGGAGCGAAGGCCACGGCCGCGGTGGGGAAGGACGTCACCACGACCCGGCCGGACGGCACGTCCGACTGCGCCGACAGTTCCGCCTCCGCCGCCTCCACCATGGCGAGGATCTCCTCGGAGCGGGCCGCGAGCCGGCGCCCGGCATCGGTCAGCTCGGCGCTTCTGGCGGTCCGGTCCAACAACGGCATCCCCGCCTCACGCTCCAGGGAGGCGAGCTGCTGGGAGACCGCCGAGGGCGTATATCCCAAGGCCGCGGCCGTCGCGGCGATACTGCCGCGCCGCGCGAATTCGCACAGCAGACGGAGCCTGCGCAGATCGAGCATAAGCCGATCTTACGGCAACCATCGGCGAGACTCGCTTGAGATGATGCTCGTGCCCGCGCAAGGATGGATCAGGTTCAACGCCGCCACCGTGCGGGCCAGGCGCCGCACGGCTCCGGCGCGCCTTCGCGCAGCCGGACGGCCCCCTTCATCCATGCCGCTGGACCTTGGAGCCCTCATGTCCGTCACCGGCCACTCCGGCGAGCCGATATCTCTGGCGCCCGTTCCTCAACGGACCGCCGTGTCCGCGACGCTCGCCGCGAACGAGACCATGGCGCGCAAGCGCCGGGAGGGCGTGCCGGTGCTGCCACTGGCCTTCGGCGAGGCCGGCCTCCCGGTCCATCCCGCCCTGAGCCGCGAACTCGCCGCCTCGGCCGAGTACAACGCCTACGGGCCGGTCGCCGGGGCCCCCGTACTACGCGCGGCGGCGGCCGGATACTGGAGCCGCAGGGGACTCGCCACAGATCCCGCGCTGATGGTCTGCGGACCCGGGAGCAAGGCGTTGTTGTTCGGGCTGTTGCTCACGCTGGGCGGGGACGTCGCCATGTCCCGCCCCAGCTGGGTCAGTTACGCCGCGCAGGCCGGGCTGGCGGGCGCGGGTGCGGTCCTGATCCCCACCCTGCCCGGCGAAGGGGGTGTCCCGGACCCGGCGTTGCTGGCGGACGAGGCCGTACGGGCCCGCGCCGAGGGCCGGGACCTGCGGACCGTCGTGGTGACCATCCCGGACAACCCGACCGGCACGATGGCACGGCCCGAGACGGTCCGGGCGCTCTGCGAGGTCGCCCGCGAGAACGGGCTCGTCATCGTCTCCGACGAGATCTACCGCGACCTGGTGCACGACCCCGGCCGGACGATTCCAAGCCCGGCGGCCTACGCGCCCGAGCGGACCGTCGTGACCACCGCGCTCAGCAAGAACCTGGCCCTCGGAGGATGGCGCCTCGGTGTGGCCAGGTTGCCGGACAGCCCGTTCGGGCACTCGCTCCGGGACGAGCTGCTGGGGGTCGTGAGTGAGATCTGGTCGAGCGCGCCCGCGCCGATCCAGCACGCCGCGGCCTACGCCTTCACCGAGCCGCCCGAGCTCGTGGAGCACATCGACCGCAGCAGACGCCTCCACGCCGGGGTCGCCGCGGCCGTCGCCGACCGCTTCGCCGCGGCCGGCGCGGCCGTGCCGCCGCCCCAGGCGGCCTTCTACGTCTATCCGGACCTGGGCCCCATGCGCGATCACCTCGCCGACCGGCACCGGATCCACACCGGTGCCGACCTGAGCGGGCTGCTGCTCGACCGCTACGGCGTGGGGGTCCTCCCGGCGAGCGTCTTCGGAGAACCCGCGGAGGCTCTCCGGCTGCGGGTGGCCACGAGCCTCCTCTACGGCGACACCGACGAGGAGCGGCTCACGGCGCTGAGCTCGCCGGACCCGGCCGGGCTGCCCTGGATCTCGGCCGCCCTGGACCGGCTGGGCGAGGTCCTCGCCGAGATCACGGCAGGCCGCCCGGTGTCCGCGGTGTCACTCCCCCGCGCGGCCTCGGCCCCCGAGACCGCTCACCGGGCCTGACGGGGCCGCGGTGCCGGGCCCGGCCGCCGTACTCGCGGCGGCTTGGGCTCGGCCGGACCGGTGACCACCGGGCCGGCCATCTCCGTGTCGCCACAGTGTCACCACAGTGACCACGCGCCACCCACGCACACCGGATCCTCACCTGTCCCACGTTGTCTTCATCACATATAGCCCCAGGTCGGAGCAGGGTTCTCCGATATCGGCAGGCACGTGATAGACCAAAACAGCATCGATTTCCCAGACGGGACGAAAGACGACAGGGGGACACCGTGAGGCATGGGCGTGACGGGGCTGCCGCGGCGGTGAGCGCGGCCGCCGAGATTCTCGTCGCCCGCGGCAAGCACGACCCCCAGGAGCTGGACAACCCGGACGTCACCTGGGGCTCGCGCGCCGACGAGGGCGTCTGGGCCCCGACCAAGGACGGGCAGCGCATCCACATCCGGATCGACTCCCCGGCAGGGGACCACCCGGCCACGGTGATGCGGCCCAGCCTGCGCGTTTTCGTCGGCATCGACACGGACACCGACATCGTGGCTCAGACGACCGACAACGGTGTCCGGTTCCTGACCGTGGTGCACGGGCCCGACGCCCCCACCGAGTTCCGGTTCCCCGTCAGCCTGGCCGAGGGCCTGGAACTGGAGGCCATGCCCTCCGGCGGCTTCGACGTGGTCCACACCCGCTTCGGGGCCACCGTCGGACGGCTCTACAACCCATGGGCCTGTGACTCGATGTTCCGGCCGGTGAAGGCGGACTACCGGCTCGAAGACTCCACCATCGTGATGCGCATCGCGCACGAGGGCGCCTCCTATCCGGTCGTGGCCGACCCGATCTACGCACGCTGAGCCCCGCGCCGCGCAGGGCGCGGCGGGGATGGACGGCCGGGCGCCATCACGGGCTTTTTCCGGCCCCGGGGACACGGATTACCGCCGCCACGACAGGCGGGACCGCGATGCGGCGCACTATGGTCACAGACGGACCTCTGCGCACCCGGCCGAGACTGGAGTCTCATGTGATCTTCACTCATGACACCGAGCACGCCCTCGGCACGGTCGTGGACCTGATCAACACCGGTGTGGCGGCGGGGGGTGAAGAGCGTCTCCCCGATCTCGAGGCGCTCCAGGCCTTCGTGGACCGCAACCGGTTCAGTGACATGACGGAGCCCACCTCGGCCGATCTCGCCGAGGCACACCGGCTGCGCGGGCTCTTCCACGAGGTGTTCAACGCCTCGGATCTGCCGGCCGCGGTCACGCTCGTCAACGGGGTCGTGGGCGCGGTCCGCACGACCCCGCGCCTCACCGACCATGACGGCCACGACTGGCATGTCCATTTCTTCGCACCGGGCGCCTCACTCGGTGCGCACCTGGCCGCCGACTGCGGGATGGCGCTCGCCTATGTCGTCGCCTCCGGCGACCTGGACCGGCTTCGCACCTGTGAGGCCCCCGACTGCGCCCGGGTCCTCGTGGATCTGTCCCGCAACCGCTGCCGGCGATACTGCGACAGCCGTACGTGCGGCAACCGCATGCACGTGGCCGCCTATCGGGCCCGTCAGCGTGAGGCGGCCCTGTAGCCACGTTCGTCGCATGCCCGCCGGGCACCGCGCGGTCGGCGCCGGCTCCGCCTTGACCCCTCCGATGTCGATGATGTCGGCGCCTTCCTCCACCGCCCGGTCCACCGCGTCGAGAGCCGCCTCGAAGGCATAGGTGGCACCGGGGTCGAAGAAGGAGTCCGGAGTCCGGTCGACCACAGCCATGATCACAAAGCCTCGAAGGCGCGCCCGCCGAGCCGCAGTGGCGGGGCCTGCTGGAAGGTCACGGTGGCCACAGGGTCACATACACGCGGGCCCGGGGGCCACCGCGGGACACTCCGCGTGGACGAGATCACGAACGCGGTTCGGTCCAAGTGGGCTCCCTCCTCCGCAGGTTCTGGGGGAGGTCGCTAACCTCGTCTTTCACACTCATCGGGTTTCCCCTCCTCGGGCGAACCGCACGAGGAGTTCCCGCTTCTGTTTCGTTCGAGCCAGGGAGGTTCCGCTGACCAGGCGAGCGCTCATCACCGGCATCACCGGTCAGGACGGCTCGTATCTCGCCGAGCAACTGCTCGCGCAGGGGTACGAGGTCTGGGGCCTGGTCCGGGGTCAGGCCAACCCGCATGTGTCCCGGCTGCGCAAGCACGTCGGCGACGTGCGCCTGACCCAGGGCGACCTGCTGGACCAGGGAAGCCTGATCTCGGCCGTCGAGCAGGTTCAGCCCGACGAGGTCTACAACCTGGGTGCGATCTCCTACGTCCCCATGTCCTGGCAGCAGGCCGAACTCACCGCCGAGGTCACCGGCATGGGGGTCCTGCGGGCCCTGGAGGCCATCCGGGTCGTCAGCGGGATCAGCAGCTCACGCACCCCGACGAGCGAGCAGATCCGCTTCTACCAGGCCTCGTCCTCGGAGATGTTCGGCATGGTCCGGGAGACCCCGCAGAACGAGCGGACCCCGTTCCACCCGCGCAGTCCCTACGGCGTGGCCAAGACCTACGGGCACTTCATCACGCAGAACTATCGCGAGTCGTACGGCATGTTCGCGGTGAGCGGGATCCTGTTCAACCACGAGTCTCCGCGCCGGGGTGCGGAGTTCGTCACCCGCAAGATCACGCTCGGGGTGGCGAGGATCAAGCTCGGGCTCGCGACCGAACTCCGCCTGGGCAACCTCGAGGCCCGCCGCGACTGGGGTTACGCCGGGGACTACACCCGGGCCATGACCATGATGCTGGCCCAGGAGGTCCCGGAGGACTACGTCATCGGCACCGGTCGTACGCACACCGTCAGAGACCTGGCCGAGCTGGCGTTCGGCACCGTCGGGCTGTCCTGGCGGGACCATGTCGTGCTCGACGCCAAGTACACCCGCCCGGCCGAGGTCGACCTGCTCTGCGCCGACCCCAAGAAGGCCCGCGAGCAGCTCGGCTGGGAGCCGGTGGTGACCTTCGAGGAACTCATCGCGATGATGGTCGAGTCCGACCTCCGGCTGCTGTCACGGTCCACCAGGCCCGAGGACGAACCCTTGAGCCCGGACCATTGGTAGCACGGGCCCGCTCACGTGTGAGGATGGTCACATGACCTCGTGTGCCCACCTCGGGGAACTGCCACGGAACGAACCCCCGCCCCAGCCCCCGGACGGCTGTGGCGAGTGCCTGGCCATCGGGACGCCGTGGGTGCACCTGCGGCTGTGCCAGACCTGCGGCCACGTCGGCTGTTGTGACTCCTCACCCATGCGGCACGCGAGCCGGCACTTCAAGCACAGTGGCCATCCGGTGATCCGGTCGTACGAGCCGGGTGAGGACTGGCGCTGGTGCTTCGTCGACGAGTCCATCGTGTGACGGGTCCGCGCCCGGTCCGCCTCTCGGAGGCGCCCGGGCGATGGGTTCTGTTCGCCACCGTGCTCGGCTCCGGCATGGCGCTGCTCGACGCGACCGTGGTCAACGTGGCACTGCCCGCGATCGCCCGCGACCTGAACGCGTCCATGGCCGGCCTGCAGTGGATCGTCAACGCCTACGCGCTGACGCTCGCCGGGCTCATCCTCCTCGGAGGCTCACTCGGCGACAGGTACGGCCGGCGGCGCGTCTTCGTCACCGGGGTGGTCTGGTTCGCGATCGCCTCGGTCCTGTGCGGGCTGGCCCGGAACATCCCCGAGCTCGTGGCGGCGCGCGCCCTGCAGGGCGCCGGCGGCGCGCTCCTCACGCCGGGCTCACTGGCCATCATCCAGGCGTCCTTCGACCCGCGTGACCGCACCCGGGCCATCGGCGCCTGGTCCGGCCTCGGCGGGATCGCGAGCGCGGCCGGCCCCTTCGTCGGCGGCTGGCTGGTGGCGGGGGCCGGGTGGCGGTGGGTCTTCCTGCTCAACCTCCCGCTCGCCGCCACGGTGGCCGTGGTGGCGGTGCGGCACGTGCCGGAGACCGGCGGCGAGGAGGCCCGGGACCGCTTCGACGTGCTGGGCGCGGCCCTCGGGGCACTGGCCCTCGCCGGGGTGACGTACGCCCTCACCGAGGCGCCCGCCGGAGGGCACATGGCGGGGCCGGTCGCCGCGGCACTACTGGGCGTGGCCGCCGGAGCGTGCTTCGTCCTGGTCGAACGGACCCGGTCGGCCGGCCGGGGACCGCGGCCGATGCTCCCGCTCGAGATCTTCCGGCCGGGGCAGTTCCTGGCCGTCAACGTGATCACCTTTGTTATGTACGCCGGCATGGGCGTGCAGTTCTTCCTCCTGGTCGTGCATCTGCAGGTGGTCGCGGGGTTCTCGCCGATGGCCTCAGGGGCCGCCCTCCTGCCGGTCACGGGCCTGCTCCTGTTGCTGTCGGCCCGGAGCGGCGCGCTGGCCCAGCGGATCGGGCCCCGGCTTCCCATGACCGGTGGCCTGGTCATGGCCGCGTGCGGCATGTTCCTGCTCTCCCGCGTCGGACCCCACACCTCCTACCCCCGTGACGTGCTGCCCGCCGTCCTGCTGTTCGCCCTCGGCCTGGCGTGCGTGGTGGCTCCGCTCACCGCGACGGTCCTGGCCACCGCGGACGCGCGGCGGGCCGGGCTGGCGAGCGGGG
This sequence comes from Actinomadura sp., assembly GCA_036008685.1. Classification (GTDB taxonomy): domain Bacteria; phylum Actinomycetota; class Actinomycetes; order Streptosporangiales; family Streptosporangiaceae; genus Actinomadura_C. Next base: position 25,115 of record DASYNF010000172.1, read on the forward strand.
TCAACAACGCGGTGGCGAGGGCCGCCGGTCTGCTGGCGGTCGCGGCGATCCCTTCGCTGTCCGGGCTGACCGGGGACGCCTACGCCTCCCCCGCCCGCTTCGCCGCCGGCTTCCGCACGGCCATGGTGTCCTCGGCGGCCCTGCTCCTGGTCGGCGCCGTCCTGTGCGTACGGACGATCCGCGACGACGTGCTCCGTACGGCGCCGGAGGAGGCCGTGCCCCGGGACGGGAGTCACGGCGCGGTGGCCGGCCCTCCCATCGAGCCACGGCTGCCTCCGGCCTGACCGGCTCATTCGCGCAAGAGCATGATCTCTTCGAGATCCAGCTCGTGCAGGATCCGCTGGAGCACCTCGTCGTCGATGCGCCGCTCATCGCGTAGCCGGATGAAGACGGCCCGTTCGGCGGCCAGCATCTCTCGGCGGAACCGCCGGTAGACGGCCGTGGGCACCTCCTCGCCGGAGGGGCCGGTGCCGCCGCCCAGCCGCTCCCAGGCGCGGAACCGCCGGTCCTCGACATGCTGCCGAAGCCGGTCCGCGGCCTCACCGGCGAAGGGCCCGGTCTCCTCCCTCGCCAGCTTCTCCAGCCGGTCGAGGCCGGCCTTGCCCGCCTCGTGGTGCGCGCCGGCCTCGGCCACCGCGTCGGCGTGATCCTCGGCCTCGCTCCCGACCCGCAGCCACCGCACGAGCCCGGGGAAGGTGAGGCCCTGCACGAGCAACGTGGCCAGGACCGTGGTGAAGGTGAAGAACAGCACCAGATCGCGGCCGGGGAACATCACGCCCGCGTCGGTCTTCAGCGGGATGGCGAACGCCGCGGCGAGGGACACCACGCCGCGCATGCCGGCCCACGCCACCACGACCCGATGCCGCCAGTCGACTCCCGACTCCCGCTGCCGGATCCTGCGAGAAAACCACAAGGGGATGTAGGCGGAGGGCAGCACCCACACGAACCGGGCCACCGCCACGACCGCGAAGATCACGACGGCGTTCCATGAGAGCGTCACCCAGTTTCGGGTGGACAGCAGCATGTCCAGGATGAGCGGCAGTTGCAGCCCGATGAGGACGAACACCACGGCCTCGAGGACGAAGACGACCACGGTCCAGAACGAGCGGCTGAGCAGCCGGGTCCTGGCGTCGGACCGCGTGGAGCGGTGACCGAGATAGAGCCCGGTGACGACCACGGCGATGACGCCGGAGGCGTGCAGCGCCTCGGCTGTGAGGTAGGCCGCGAAGGGCGCGAGGATCGGGATCACCGTCTCGACCAGCGGGTCGTTGAGCCGTCCTCCCAGCCAGTGCAGCACCGGGCCGAGCAGGAGCCCGACGACCGTCCCGGCCACCGCCGCGAACACGAACCTCCCGGCCCCGTCGACCAGGGAGAAGCCCGCTCCGACCGCCGCGGCCAGGGCCACCCGGAACATCGTCAATGCCGTGGCATCGTTGAAAAGGCCCTCGCCCACGAGGATCGTGACGACCCGCCGCGGCAGCCCGAGCCGCCGGGCGACGCCCACGGCCGCGACCGCGTCGGGAGGGGCCACCAGCGCGGCGAGCACGAAGGCGGGCGCCAGCGCGAGCCCGGGCACGACGAGGTAGGCGGCATATCCGACGGCGAAGGTCGTGAACAGCACGAGGCCCACGGACAGCAGCCCGATGGGCCGGATGTGCTCGCGCAGGTTGTGGTAGGAGCTCTCCCAGGCCGCGGCGAACAGCAACGGCGGCAGGAAGACGAACAGCGCGACCTCCGGATCCAGCCTGACCTCCGGAAGGCCGGGGAGGAAGGAGGCGGCCAAGCCGGCGATCACCAACACGGGTGGCGAGGACAGGCCGAGCCGCCGGGCCAGGGCGGCCACGGCCACGGCGCAGACGGGCAGCGCGAGCAGCCCCAGCGCTTCGGTCGCGGTCACGTCATCCTCCGTCTCGTGAAGGCGTCGCGGGACCGCGGGACCCTCCCCCCGGAGCCTGGCGGCGCCCCGGCCGCCCCGGCGTCAGGCCTACCCGGCGCGGGGCCGATTCCTCGCTGGACCGGCGTGCGTTCGAACACATTCGGGACCGGGGGTTATCCCGCCCTTCGGCCCTGACCCGGGCCGCTCCCTTGACGCGGCTCCGTCAGGCCTGCTCCTTGGCGAAGGCCAGGAACTCGCGGGCGACCGGCGCGAGCTGCCGGTGCGGGTGCACGAGTCCGATCGTCCGCATGACCGGCGGCAGGAAGGAGCGCACCACGAGGCCGTCGGTGTCCTCGAGCTGGTTGCGGTACCACAGCAGTGAGCCCACGCCGGCCCGCACCCAGCCGAGCCAGGCACTCCGTTCGTCGGACTCGACGGCGGCGATCGGGGTCACGCCGAACCGGGAGAGCATCGCCTCGACCTCCGCCCTTCGGGTGCTGCCGCGGGCCGGGAGCACCAGGCGCATCCCCTCCAGCGCGGTGACCGGGACAGGCTCGCGGATCCGCAGGGCCGGGGGCGAGATCAGCACGACCTCGCGCTGTTCGAAGGGATGCGCGGCGAAGTCCCCGGGCACCGGCAGGTCGGTGACGGCGAGATCGGCGCGCCCGCCGCGGAGGGCCGCCGACATCTCCTCACGTCCGTCGCAGCGGACCACGCGCATCCGGACCGCGGGCTGTAGCCGGGCGAACTCCGGCAACAGCCTGCCGGTGAGCTCCGGCTCCAAGCTGGGCGTGGCGGCGATCCGAAGCTCGGCCCCGCGGCCGTGGCCGCGCGCCGTGGACAGTTCCTCGATGGCGTCCACGGCGTCCAGGGCGATCCGGGCATGCCAGAGGATCTTCTCGCCCGCGGAGGTGAGCACGATCCCGCGTCCGGACCGGGCGAACAGCTCCACGCCGAGTTCGCGTTCGAGCTCGCGAACGGCCCGCGAGAGGGCGGGCTGTGCGACGTAGAGCGCCTGAGCCGCCGCCGTCATGGTCCCGTGGTCGGCGGTTGCCACCACGTAGCGCAGCTGGCGCAGGTTCATCTTTCGAAGGTATGACACCAAGCCGATCCGGTCTCGGACATAGCCGGAATCGGCCCGGCTTTCACGAGTCACCGCGATCGCCGGATGGGGGTGTGCTAGCACCAGGTTCAGCGGTGCGACCGGCCGAGCCGTTATGTCGCGGCGGCGGGAGACCGGTCCGGCAGCTCGGCGGCGTAGCGCTCCTTCACCACGTCGAGGTGGTGCCATGACCCCCCCACCGTGGCTCCCGGCACCGACCTGACGGCGTCGAGGATCTCGACCAGCTCCGCCCGCGTGGCGGCCTCCAGTTGGCCGACGACGTCATAGCGGCCGAATCCGGTGGCGACGTATCGCACGCCGTCCTGCCGGGCCACGGCGTCCGCGACTTTCCGGACCGAACCCGAGACCACGAGACCGAATCCTCCGACCTCGGTGGCGCCGAGGGCCGCGGCGTCGGCCTGCGCGGTCACCTGGATCGCTCCCGCACGCATCAGCCTGACCACCCGGGCCCGGGTGGCCGCCTGGGACAGACCGATGATCCCGGCCAGGCGGGTGTAGGGGGCCCGGCCGTCGCGCTGCAGCTCCCGCAGCAGCCGCCAGTCGATGTCGTCCAGCGTCACATCCGCCAGGGAACGGACCACGGAATGGGCGTCGCGCATGGTCGCCACGCAGCGCACGACCTCGGTCGTCCGGACCCCGGGTATGCGCCGGATCTCGTCGACCTCGGCCTCGAGGGCGTCATCGTCTCGAGCACGCACCTGGGTCACCAGGTCGTGCGGCCCCGCGGTCAGCGCCGCGAAGCAGACCGCGTCCCGCTTGGCCACGGCCAGTGCCACGTCCCTGGCCGCTCCGTCCACCGCCACGAGCACGTGCCCGGTCACGCCCGCGCCGATGACCGCCGAATGCACGACGCCTATGACCCGCACGACCTCGGTCCGGAGGAGATGTTGCACGCGAGCCCGCACGGCCGTCCGGGAGAGCCCGACGCGGTCGGCCAGCGCCTGGAACGTCGCCCGGCCATCCCGCTGGAGCTCGCGGACGAGCACGGCGTCGACCGCATCCAGCACGGGTCTCCTCCTCGACATACCTCAATGAAATCGTTTTCGTCCGGTCTGCAAGATCATTCCACTTATGGGGAGTTGTCCGTGACATATTCATCTTGCTCGTGTTCGTCGTACCCAGGGGCGAAAGATGCGTCGGCGATCGCCCGTGCCGACGACGAATACGGTGCGATCCGGACCATCGCGACACCGCAACGTACCGACATCACGCCTTGTCCTCGGCGGCGCCCGTCTCGGCGGATGCGGGAACAGGCGATCCTCCGGCTTCCCCGACCGGCTCCCGCAGCGGCACGACGGTGCCCTTCGCCCCGGCGGTGGACGGGGCCTCGCCGGATCCGGCCCCGGTCGCACGGCCCGCCGCCGGCACGGCCGGCCACCGTGCCCTCCCGTGCTGTGCGTCGGACCCGTCACGGGCCCCCGCCAGGTCCTCCCGCACCGCCGGCAGGAGCGGGGTGGTGAGCGCCCGGCTCAACGCCCGCCGCCGTTCGTCCGGGCTGTCCTCGCAGGCGGCCCGCTCGCGCGCGTAGACCCGGACCAGACCGGGGAACCGGTAGCACGTACGGCCGGCCGGGTCCCGGCCCGTCACCTGCAGCAGCCGGGCGTCGACGAGCTCCTCGACCAGCTCCTCGGCCTCCGCCACCGGGACGTCGGCGAGGGCGGCCGCGGGTCCGGCCCGGAAGTCCTCCGAGTCCAGGAGGCTCAGCAGCCGAAGGACCCGGCGGGCGGGCGGGGAGATCGTCTCGTCATCGGCCCGGAGACTCTCCCGTACGCCGAGATCGGCGTGAGCGAGTTCGTCCAGGCGCCGGTCCTCCTCGCCCAGGCGCGCGGCGAGCTCCTCGAGCCGCCAGTGGGGTTTGGCGGCCAGCCTCGCGCCGGCGATGCGCAGGGCCAGCGGGAGCCGATCGCACAGCTCGGCTATGCGCCGGGCCGCGGCCGGCTCGGCGGACACCCGCTCACGTCCCGCGATCCGGCCCAGCAGCGCCGTGGCATGGACCTCGGTGAAGGCGTCCAGCTCCACCGTCACCGCGCCGGGCAGCCCGGTGAGCCGCCGGCGGCTCGTGATGACGACCGCGCACGTGCCACTGCCCGGCAGCAGCGGGCGGACCTGGGCCTCGCCGGCCGCGTTGTCGAGCACGACCAGGACCCGCCTGCCGTCGAGACTCGCGCGGTAGAGCTCGGCTCGTTCCTCCGTGTCCCGCGGTATCGCGCCGTCCTGGACGCCCAGCCGGCGCAGCAGCCGGCCCAGCACCTCGCCGGGACCCGCGGCGTCACCGCCGGTGCCGTGCAGATCGGCGTAGAGCCGGCCGTCGCGGAAGAGATCACGCAGCCGATGGGCCACGTGGACCGCGAGGGTCGTCTTGCCGACCCCGCCCGGCCCCGTGACGGCGACGGCCGGAACAGCCCCGCACGGGTCCGTCCGCCCGGTGAGCGCGTCCACGACGGCGGCCACCTCGCCACGCCGCCCGAGGAAGTCGGCGACGTCGGACGGCAACGGCGAGGGACCGCCGGCCACCTGGCGGATCGGCGCGACGGGCTGTGCGAGAACGGCCGGATCGGCGGCGAGGATGTCCCGCTGCGCCCGGCGAAGCTCCGGGCCTGGTTCGAGTCCCAGCTCCTCGATCAGGGACCGCCGGCCGTCCTGATAGACCTCCAGCGCCTCCGACCGCCGCCCGGCGCGATGCAGAGCACGCACGAGGTGCACCCGGAACCGCTCCCGCAGCGGATGCTCCGCCACGACCACGACGAGCTCAGGGATCACATCGGCGTGGCGGCCGCAGGCGAGGTCCGCGTCGAAGCGCTTCTCCAGAGCCGCGAGGCGCCGCTCCTCCAGCCGGGTGGCCTCGGCGGCCAGCCCGGGAAAGCCCTCCAGCGCACGACCGCGCCAACGCGCGAGGGCCTCCCGCAGCAGGCCCGCGGCCCGCTCCGGATCTCCGTGCGCCGCGGCCGCACCGGCGTCGGCGAGCCCTCGCTCGAACTGGAGGACGTCGACCTCGTCCGGACCGGCGGACAGCATGTAACCGGGCGGCGTCGTGACGACCACGTCACGCGCCGGCCGGCCCACGGCGGCCACGGCCCGGCGCAGCACCGACACACAGGCCTGGATCTGCGCCGTCGCGGTGGCCGGCGGCCGCTCCGGCCACACCGCGGCCACCAGGCGGTCGACGCTGACGGCCCGGCCGGGATTGAGGGCGAGGGCCGCGAGGACCACGCGAACCCGGGGGCCGATCGGCACCGGGCCGTCGCTCCCCCGCAGCTGCACCGGACCTAAGAGCCTGATCTGCATGGACCTCTCCCCGCGGTCGTGTGCACCTCTCCGGTCCACAGACGCCATCGACGTCGATTCCTGTAAGAAAGTTTCCCCGATCAGGATTTTTCGTCAAGGGGCAACTCATCAACTGTCGAATCCGGCAGTGCACCTCCGCTCCAGCAGCCCCTGAGGTCACGCCACCGGACCGAGACGCACAGCGGGTCAGCATCTCGTCACCGTCCATGGCCGGTACGGCGTCATGTCCGGGCTCCGGCCGCCGGTCAGAAGGGACGTCTCCCACCCGCGTCGGGCAGACCACCTGCGGGTATCGATCACAATGAAGGCCGGCCCCCGCGGCCTTGAAGCCCTGAACTAGGACGGTGTGAAGAAAGAACGTGCGTCTTCTCGATGGTGAGCACCTCGCTCACGACCTCACGTACAACGATGTCTTCATGGTTCCGCGCCGGTCCTCGGTGGGATCTCGGCTCGATGTCGATCTCGCCACGGTGGACGGCAGTGGAACGACCATCCCCCTCGTGGTCGCGAACATGACGGCGGTCTCCGGCCGGCGCATGGCCGAGACGGTCGCCAGGCGCGGCGGCATCGCCGTGATCCCCCAGGACATCCCTGAGGGTGTCGTGGCCGATGTCGTCTCCTGGGTCAAGGGCCGGGACCTGGTCTTCGACACACCCATCACCCTCAGCCCCGGTGACACCGTGGGGCAGGCCCTCGGTCTCCTCTCCAAGCGGGCTCACGGCGCGGTCATCGTGGTCGAGGGCGGGCGGCCGGTCGGTGTCGTCACCGAGGCCGACTGCCAGGGGGTGGACCGGTTCGCTCAGCTGCGCGACGTCATGTCCCGGAGCCTCCTCACCCTCCCCCACACGGTCGACCCCCGCGAGGCCTTCAACCGGCTGCACGATCACGGTCACCGGCTGGCCCCGGTCATCGACGGGGAGGGGCGGCTGGCCGGCATCCTGACCCGTACCGGTGCGCTGCGCGCGACGCTGTACACACCCGCCGTCGACTCCTCCGGACGGCTGCGCGTAGCGGTCGCGGTGGGCGTCAACGGCGACATCGCCGGCAAGGCCAAGGCTCTGATAGAGGCCGGTGCGGATCTGCTGGTCGTGGACACCGCACACGGCCACCAGGACAAGATGATCAACGCGTTGCACCAGGTGCGGGGCCTGGACCCGCAGATTCCGATCGTGGCCGGGAACGTGGTGACCGCCGAGGGCGTGCGCGACCTCGTGGAGGCGGGCGCCGACATCGTGAAGGTCGGGGTCGGACCGGGAGCGATGTGCACCACCCGGATGATGACCGGCGTGGGCCGGCCGCAGTTCTCCGCCGTGCTGGAGTGCGCGGCCGAGGCTCGCCGTCTGGGCAGGCACGTCTGGGCGGACGGCGGCGTGCGGCACCCTCGCGACGTGGCCCTCGCCCTGGCGGCCGGTGCGGCGAACGTGATGGTGGGTTCCTGGTTCGCGGGCACCTACGAGTCTCCGGGGGACCTCCAGCGCGCGGCCGACGGGAGACTCTACAAGGAGAGCTTCGGGATGGCCTCGGCCAGGGCCGTGCGGCTGCGCACGGCCGAGGACTCACCGTTCGACCGGGCGCGCAAGGCGCTGTTCGAGGAGGGCATCTCGACCTCGCGGATGTTCCTCGACCCTCAGCGCCCGGGCGTGGAGGATCTGGTCGACTCGATCGTCGCCGGTCTGCGCAGCTCCTGCACCTACGCGGGGGCCCGCACGCTCGAGGAATTCCACGAACGCACGGTCGTCGGGGTCCAGAGCTCGTCGGGATATGCGGAGGGCATGCCACTCGCCACGAGCTGGTGAGCCTACGATCTTCGCGACACGCCGTACGCGGAACCGCACTTTCACGTGCGTTGATCGCATCCTTTGCCTCAAGGGAGTGATCCACGCTCGCCAGTGTGCCTGACCGATCGGCCTTCATAACGGCCCCGCGGCCTGTCAACTTACCCCGCTTTTGAGCGTCCAAAATGTAGAGTGCGGGGATAAATCACCATCCGGGGGATCGGGAGCGGACATGAGATGGCGACGGGCCGGCCAGGGGGCCGCAACCGAGGAACCCGTCGCAGCGGGGGGCGGTCTGGCGCGGGCGCTCGCGCTCACCCTCGCCTCCGCCTTCGTGTGGGGGGTCGCCCATCTGTCCGCGGGGCGCAGGCTGGCCGGCGGATTCCTGCTCGGGATCTTCGGGTTGCTGGTCGCCGGCGGGGTCGTGGCCGGGCTCTACCTTCGGTGGGACAAGATCTCGATCTGGATCTCCCTGCGGCCCGACTGGCTGGCCGGCGTCGCCCTGGCCCTCCTGGCCCTGGGCCTGGTCTGGGTCATCGTGGTGATGCGTTCCTACCAGGTCGTCCGTCCCACCGGCGCCGCGCTCCCGACCCGGATCGCCGGGCAGGTGCTCGCCGGGCTCCTGTGCGTCCTCGTGGCCGCGCCGTCCGTCTGGGCCGCACAGGTCACGTACGCCTATCGCGACGCGCTGTCGAGCATCTTCCGGCAGACCGGCGGCGCCAGCCATCGCACGGTGAACCCGAAGGACCCCTTCGAGGGCCAGCGGCGGGTCAATATCCTGCTGCTGGGCGGGGACGCCGCCGGCAACCGCACGGGCGTACGCACCGACAGCGTCACCCTGGCGAGCATCGACACCAAGACCGGCCGGACGGTGCTGCTGAGCCTGCCGCGCAACCTGCAGAGCTTTCCCATGCCCCCGGGACCGGCGCGGGACCGCTTCCCGAACGGCTTCACCGGTGACGGGCCGCTCAACCCCGGTCTGCTCAACGAGGTGTACGACTACGCGGAGAACCATCCCGAGGTGGTCCCCGGCACGCCGAAGAACCGGCGCGGCCCCGAGCTGGTGAAGGCCACGGCCAGTGAGATCCTCGGCCAGCCGATCGACTACTACATCCTGGTGGACATGTTCGGCTTCGCCGACATCATCGACGCCATGGGAGGTGTGCGGCTCAGGATCGACCAGCCGATCCCCTACGGTCAGCGGGGTGAGGTGCTGCGCCCCGGCAACCGGAAGCTGGGTGGCAAGGAGGCGCTGTGGTACGGGCGATCCCGCACCGACAGCGACGACTACACGCGGATGGGCCGGCAGAAGTGCCTGCTGCGGGCGGTGGCCAAGCAGGCCGATCCGCAGCGGGTCCTCACGCGCTTCCACCGGCTGGCCCTCGCGACCAAGCGTGCCATCTCGACCGACCTGCCCCTGGACCTGATACCGGCGTTGATCGAGCTGTCCGGCAAGGTCAAGGACGGTGCGCGGATGGACAGCCTGCAGTTCGTGCCACCGCTCATCTATACCGGCAACCCCGACTTCGCACTGATCCGGAGGCTGTCGGCCAAGGCGATAGCCGACAGCGAGGGCGCGCCGCGCGCCACCGGGAGCCCGAGCGGGAGCCCGACCGCGTCCTCGGAGGGCACACCGGCGCCCTCCGGTAAGAAGCCCACCCCCAAGCCGGACCGCGCCGGCGCGACGCCGTCCGGCGGCACTCCCTCACCGGGAGCGAGCCGCGCCCAGCCGACCTCCCTCGACGCGACCTGCCCCTCCTGACGCACCACCGGCACCGCGGCCGTGACCGCGCCGGCCTCACCCCGGCTCGGGGAGGTCGCTGCGGTAGCGCTGAGGTTCGGGGTCGCCGGACAGCGACCCGGGCTCCACGACCATGGGGAGGTCGCCGAGGAGCCGGCGCAGCGCGACCGCCACGACACCCGGGTCGCCCCCGTCCATGACACAGCGCAGCGAGCCATCCGCGCGCTGGTGCAGCCGCCAGGCCACGGGGCCGAGCGGCGAAGGTCAGCAGCGGGATGAGGACGAGGCTCGAGTAGCTCTGCGCCGACGGCGGCGTGAGCGTGGCCCGGCTGTCCCCGAAGACGCGGCGCGCCGGCGGGCCGTCGTGGACCCCTCGGCCGTCGCGGACGGGGTTACGCGGTGTTCCTCCTGGTCTCTGGAGGGGGGATCATTGAGGGAAGGGGCCAAGGGCCCCAGCACAGGGAGGTGACCGCCGGGTGCCCCGAATCGAGGGCTTCGACGCCTTTCGCGTGGCCATGCCCCGCGGTCGGCGCCCGGAGAGCATCATCGTCCGGCTGACCGGCGACGATGACACGGTGGGCTGGGGCGAGGTCGCTCTTCCGCCCGGCGCCGAATCGGCCTGGGCCGACATCGAGGAGCGGCTCGCTCCCGCACTCCTCGGAGTGGAGTGGGAGCGGCCCGAGGATATGGCGGGCGTGGCCCAGCTCGGGGGCCGGCGCGCCGCCGCGGCCGTCGACATCGCATGTTGGGACCTGTGGTGCAGGAGCCGTGGGATCCCCGTGGCGCACGCGCTCGGGGGGACCCGGACCGCCGTCGTGGTCGGTGCCGCGATCGTCGCGGATCCTCCGCTGGATTCCCTCGTCGACCGGGTGAACCGCTACGCCGGCGCCGGATACTCCCGGGTGACCCTGGAGATCCGGCCGGGCTGGGACGTCGAACCGGTACGGGCCATCCGGCACGCCTACCCCGCGCTGGCTCTGGTGGCCGACGCGGGCGGCCGTTATACCGAGTCGCCCGGAGACCTGACGGCGCTCGAGGCACTCGACTCCTATGGGCTGCTGGCCCTCGAGCGACCCTTCGGACACGATGACCTGGCCGCGCACGCGCGGCTGCAGCGCCGGCTCGCCACGCCGGTCTGCCCGGACGTGGGCGATCTGGAGACTCTCGGCGCCGCGATCTCCGCCGACGCCGGCCGGGCGCTGAACCTGCGCGTCGACCGTCTCGGCGGTCTGACCGCCGCGCGCAGCGCCCATGACCGCGCCTACGCCGCCGGCTGGGACGTGTGGTGCGGGCGCGCGGGCCCCTTCGGCATCGGACAGGCCGCCACGATCGCGGTGGCCAGCCTGCCGGGCTGCACGCTCCCCAGCGACGTGGCCGAGATCGCGGGTGGCCCCATGTTCTTGTCACCGCCCATACGGGCCAGCGGCGGGGTCGTCGCCGTGCCGCTCACCCAGCCCGGGCTCGGTCACGACGTCGACGAGGAGGGCATCATCCGGCTCGCCTCGAAGGCCCTGCGCATCCCCGCCTGACGGCCGGCACGCTCCCCTACCGCGTCACCGTCCGGACGCGAGGGCCGGCATCCGCGTCCATGCGGACGCCGTAACCCCGCAGGGGCCCGGATCGCACCGGGGTCCGGGCCGACGCTCCGCGGAGACATCCGCGTCCCGCCAGGGCCGCACGGCAAGGTGACGAGCTCTGGCCCCTCCCCCATGGACAAGGCCGATGGCCGATCGGGCATCCTCGTGGGATGCACACCGATCCGGTCCCCGCACCGGGTCCCGCACCGGTCTGGGTCGTCGCCGGGCCGCCGGGCAGCGGCAAGTCCACGGTCGCCGAGCTCCTCCTGGCTCGCCTCCGCCCGGTCCCGGCCCTGCTCGACAAGGACACCCTGTACGGCCCATTCGTCGCCGCGACCCTCGAGGCGCACGGGCGGGAGCCGGGAGAGCGCGAAGGGCCGTGGTACGACGCCCACATCAAGCCGCACGAATACGGCGGGATGACCGCGACGGCCAGGGAGATCCGCTCGCACGGCTGTCCGGTGATGCTCAGCGGTCCGTTCACCGGGAAGATCCACTGCGCCCGGCGCTGGCGGGAGTGGACCGCGGAGCTCGGAGGCGAGCCCGTCCACCTCATCTGGATCCGCACCGACGCGGACACGCTGCGGCACCGGCTGCGCGAGCGCGGACTGGGACGGGACAGCGGAAAACTGGCCCGGTTCGACGACTTCGTGGCCGCGATCCGGCCCGGGCGGCCGCCTCCCATCGATCACCTGGAGATCGATAACCGCCTCGGCGCAGACCCCCTGGAGAGACAGCTCGCCGCGGTGGGATGACGGAGGACCGGCCCGCCGTGCGGGTCGGTCCTCCGTGCCGGGTCGATCCTCCGTGCCCGGTCGACCGGCTGTGCTCAGTAGGACTTGGGCAGGCCGAGCGAGTACTGGGAGACGAAGTTGAGAATCATCTCCCGGCTGACCGGCGCGATCCGGGCCAGCCGTACGGCACCGGCCAGCATCCCGAGGCCGTATTCCGTGGTGAGGCCGTTGCCGCCGTGCACCTGGATGGCCTGGTCGACGCAGTGGCACGCGGCCTCCGCCGCCGCGTACTTGGCCATGTTGGCCGCTTCGCCGGCACCCATGTCATCGCCCGAGTCGTACAGCCAGGCGGCCTTCTGCCCCATCAGCCGCGCCAGCTCCAGCTCGATCTTGGCCTGCGCGAGCGGGTGAGCCAGTCCCTGGTGAGCACCGATGGGCATCTTGAACACCTGGCGCTCATTCGCATAGCGCACCGCCTTGCCGAGCGCGTAGCGGCCGATGCCGGCCGCATAGGCCGTGCCCATGATCCGCTCCGGGTTCAGCCCGGCGAACAGCTGCTGGAGTCCTCCGGCGCCGTCGGCATCGGAGCCGCCGACGAGCGCGTCGGCGGGCAGGACCACGTCGTCGAGGTGGCAGACGAACTGCTTCTCCGGGGAGACGATCTCCATCTCGATCGGCGTGCGGGTGAAGCCGGGGGTGCCGGTGGGGACGACGAACAGCGCGGGGCTGAGCCGGCCCGCCTGCTCGGTGCGGCCGACGAACAGCACCGCGTCCGCCTCGTCCACGGCGGAGATGAAAGTCTTCTGGCCGTTCAGGACCCAGCCGGCGCCGTCCCTGCGGCCGGTGGTCGTGATGCGGTGGGAGTTGGAGCCGGCGTCGGGTTCGGTGATGGCGAAGGCCATCTTCACCGACCCGTCGGCGAAGCCCGGCAGCCAGCGCTTCCGCTGGTCCTCGGTGCCGAACCTGCTGATGATGGTCGCGCAGATCGCCGGAGAGACGACCATGAGGAGGAGTGGGCAGCCGGCCGCCGCGAGCTCCTCGCACACGGCGGCGAGGTCCCCGATGCCGCCGCCCCCGCCGCCGTACTCCTCGGGGACGTTGACGCCGAGATAGCCGAGACGACCGGCCTCGGCCCACAGTTCGTGGGTCTTGCCGCCGGTCTTGGCCTTTTCCGCGTAGTAGGACGGGCCGTATTTCGCGCCCAGCTCTGCCACGGCCTGCCGCAGCGCCCGTCGCTCATCGCTCTCGATGAAGCTCACCGCCGACTCTCCTTGTCCTGTTCCGTGGCCCCGCCCTTGCCGTGCCCCGTGGCCTGGTCGGGGGTCGAGATGACGGCCAGGACCGCGCCGGCCTCGACCTGCTGTCCTTCGATCACCCTGAGCTCGCTCACGACCCCGTCGCCCGGTGCGGCGACGCGGTGCTCCATCTTCATGGCCTCCAGGACGACCAGCGGCTGTCCCTGGGTGACCGTGGCTCCGTGCTCGGTGTGCACCCGTACGACCGTGCCCGGCATCGGCGCGAGCAGGGAGCCCGCCGCCACCTGGGTGCGGGGGTCGGGGAAGCGTGGCACGCGCCGGAGAGCCGCCGAGCCCAGCGCGGAGTCCACGTGGACGTGCTCCCCGTACGCCCGGACGGCGAAGCGCAGCCGCACGCCCGCCGCGTCCAGGACCACTTCGCCGGGGCCCGCCGCGGCCAGGCCGACGTCGGGCTCGGTCTCCGTGCGCAGTCCGTCCCGGGTAAGTGCGTAGGCGACCTCGATCTCTCCGAAGGGACCCTCATAGCTCTTGCGCTGGGGCTGGGAGGGCACGTTGCGCCAGCCGGACGGCAGCCGTCCGAGCACACCGGCGGCGGACCGGTTGGCGGCCGCGTCCGCGAGCGCGGCGGCGAGCGCCGACAACCGGACGGCGCGCTCGTCGGCCAGCGGGCCCGCGAGCCCCACGGCCTCTCCCCTCCTGATCTTGCAGATGTCCGCGGTGGACCCGCCGAGGCGGCCCGCGACCAGATGGCGGTCCAGATAGCCGGTGTCCGTCGCACCGGCGAGGAAGCACTTCTCGGTGAGCGTCCGCACGAGCAGGTCCCGGTTCGTGGCCAGGCCGTGGATCCGCGCGCCACGGAGCGCGGCCGCCAGCCGGCGGGCGGCCGCGTTCCGGTTCGGTGCCCAGGCGATCACCTTGGCCAGCATCGGGTCGTAGTGGACGCCGACCTCGGTGCCCCGCTCCACCCCGCTGTCGAGCCGCAGTCCATAGTCGGATGGCACCCGGAAACGGGTGTCGACGTGCGGCACCTCGAACGCGCCGAGGACACCGCTCGCGGGCCTCCAGTCCTCGGCCGGGTCCTCGGCATAGAGGCGGACCTCGATGGCGTGGCCGCGCGGCCGGGGCGGGTCCGATGGCAGCGGCGCGCCCTCGGCGACCTCGATCTGCAACCGGACGAGATCGATCCCGTACACGCACTCGGTGACCGGATGCTCTACCTGCAGCCGGGTGTTGACCTCCAGGAAGAAGAACCGCGGCTCGTCACTGTCTGTGCCGCCCTCTGGACCGGCCTCCCCGGCCGTGTCGTTACCGCCGGCCGCCCCACCGGGCATCTCATCGGCGGGGCCCGCGAGGAGGAACTCGACGGTGCCCGCCCCCTCGTAGCCGATCGCCCGGGCGGCGGCGATCGCGGCGTCGTACAACCGGATCCGCAGCCGGTCGTCGACCGCCGGAGACGGGGCCTCCTCGATGATCTTCTGGTGGCGCCGCTGGATGGAGCATTCACGCTCCCCGAGCGCCCAGACGGTGCCGTGCCGGTCGGCGATGATCTGCACCTCGATGTGCCTGGCGCCCTCCAGCAGCGGTTCGCAGAACACGGCCGGGTCGCCGAACGCCGACTGGGCCTCGCGACGGGCGGACGCGACCGCCTCCTCGAGGTCGTCGAGGCTACGTACGATCCGCATGCCACGCCCGCCACCGCCGGCCGAGGCCTTGATGAGCAGTGGCAGGTCGTCCTCGGTGACGGTCTCGGGATCCGGCTCCGCGAGGACCGGCACTCCCGCCGACGCCATCATCTTCTTGGCCTCGGTCTTGGAGCCCATCGCCCCGATCGCCGCCGGCGCCGGGCCGATCCAGGTGAGCCCCGCGTCCATCACCGCCTGGGCGAAACCGGTGTTCTCCGACAGGAACCCATAGCCCGGATGGACGGCGTCGGCGCCCGCCGCACGCGCGGCCTCGATCAGCAGGTCCCCGCTCAGGTACGTCTCCGTGGGCGAGACGCCGGGCAGCCGTACGGCCAGGTCCGCCTCGGCCACGTGCGGGGAGCCCGCGTCGGCGTCGGAGAACACCGCCACGGTGCCGACGCCGAGATCACGGCAGGTGCGGAAGATCCGGCGGGCGATCTCCCCGCGGTTGGCGACGAGGACTTTGCCGATCATTGTGGCGGGCATGTTCTCCGGCACATCGGCGGGCATGTCGTGAGGCACGATCGTGGGCATGATCACATCCGGAAGACACCGAAGCCGCTGGCTCCGGAGATCGGCGCGTTGTGGATGGCCGAGAGACAGAAGCCGATGACCGTACGGGTGTCTCGGGGGTCGATGACTCCGTCGTCGTAGAGCCGCCCGGACAGGAAGAACGGCAGGGACTCGGCCTCGATCTGGGTCTCGACCATCTCCCGCATGGCCGTGTCGCCCGCCTCGTCGTACACCTGCCCGCGGGCCTGGGCGGCCTGACGGGCCACGATCGACAGGACCCCGGCGAGCTGCTGAGGCCCCATGACGGCCGATTTGGCGCTGGGCCAGGTGAACAGGAACCGAGGGTCGTAGGCACGCCCGCACATCCCATAGTTCCCGGCCCCGTAGGAGGCGCCCATGACGATGGAGATGTGCGGCACCGTGCTGTTGGCGACCGCGTTGATCATGAGCGCACCGTGCTTGATGATGCCGGCCCGCTCGTATTGCCGGCCGACCATGTAGCCGGTGGTGTTGTGCAGGAACACCAGCGGGACGTCCCGCTGGTTGGCGAGCTGGATGAACTGCGCGGCCTTCTGTGCCTCGGCGCTGAACAGGACGCCCTGGGCGTTGGCCAGAACGCCGATCGGATATCCGTGCACGTCGGCCCAGCCGGTGACGAGGCTGGTCCCGTAGAGGGGCTTGAACTCGTCGAAGTCCGAACCGTCGACGACCCGTGCGATGACCTCCCGGGGATCAAAAGGGATCTTGAGATCCTCGGGCACGATGCCGAGCAGCTCGTCGGGATCCCACACCGGCTCGCGCTGCGGACCCGGCTCGGGCCCCGCCTTACGATGACCGAGCCGCGCGACGATGCGTCTGCCCATCCGGAGCGCGTCCGGCTCGTCCGCGGCCATGTAGTCGGCGAGGCCGCTCGTACGGGCGTGCATCTCCGCACCGCCCAGCGACTCGTCATCGGACTCCTCACCGGTCGCCATCTTGACCAGGGGCGGGCCGCCGAGGAAGACCTTGGCGCGCTCTTTCACCATGACCACGTAGTCGCACATCCCGGGGATGTAGGCCCCACCGGCGGTGGAGTTGCCGAAGACCAGGGCGATGGTCGGGATGCCCGCCGCCGACAGCCGGGTCAGGTCGCGGAACATCCGGCCGCCCGGGATGAAGATCTCCTTCTGGGTCGGCAGGTCGGCGCCCCCCGACTCGACGAGGTTGATCAACGGCAGCCGGTTCTCGAGCGCGATGTCCGAGGCCCGGAAGCTCTTCTTCACCGTCCACGGGTTGCTCGCGCCGCCGCGTACGGTCGGATCGTTGGCGACGATCATGCACTCGACGCCCTCGACGACCCCGATGCCGGTGATGACGCTCGCGCCGACGGGGAAGTCACTGCCCCAGGCCGCCAGGGGCGACAGCTCCAGGAAGGGCGAGTCCGGGTCGAGGAGGAGCTCGATCCGCTCCCGGGCGAGGAGCTTTCCACGCCGGTGGTGGCGCTCGACGTACTTGGCCCCTCCTCCCTGGAGGGCCTTGGCGTGCTCCCGCTCGAGGTCGGCGAGCTTGGCCAGCATCGCCTCGCGGCGTTGCCCATAGTCGGGATGGCGCCGGTCGAGAGTGCTCGTGAGGACGGTCAAAGCAGCGCCTCCGGTATGTCCACGACCCGTGACCGCAGCCACTCGCCCAGCGCCTTGCCCTGCGGGTCGAACCTGGTCGAGGCGGCCACCCCCTCCTGCAGCAGTCCCTCCACGACGAAGTTGAGGGCTCTGAGGTTGGGCAGGAGGTGGCGGGTGACGGCGTGACCGGCGGTCTCGGGGAGCAGCGTCGTGAGGGTGTCGACGGTGAGGAAGTGAGCGAGCCAGCGCCACTGCTCGTCCGTGCGCGCCCACACACCGATGTTGGCGTCGCCGCCCTTGTCTCCGCTGCGCGCTCCCGCGACCCTGCCGAGCGGAGTCCTTCGGACCGTCGCCTGGAGGTCGTACGGCTGGGGCGGTGCTCCTCCGGTCTCCGGCAGGTCGCGAACCGCCGGGATGACGGGCTCCGCCCCCGGATCCGGGCCGACCTCGACGCGGCCGCCGGCCGGCAGGACCGCGATGTGCTGGATCTCGGCGTTGTCCACATAGGCGGGCGCGTAGACGCCGTAAGGGCTCGCGTCGGCGGGAGGCGTGGTCATGGTGAAGCCGGGATAGCTGGCGAGTGCGAGCTCCACCGCCGCCCCGCTGAAGGCGCGTCCGACCGTGTCCTTGTCCGGATCCTTGACGACACAGCGCAGCAGCGCGGCGGCCTCCTGCTGGCCGGAGGAGTCCTCGTGATCGGTGCGGGCGAGCCGCCACTCCAGATCCCGGGGGCGTACGGGCAGTGCGTGCTCGAGCTGCGCCCGTACGAGCCGTGCCTTCGCGTCGATGTCCAGGCCGGTGAGCACGAACGTCACCTCGTTGCGGAAGCCGCCGAGATGGTTCAGGCAGACCTTGGTGGTCGGTGGCGGCGGCTCACCGCGGACGCCCGTGATGCGCACCCGGTCGGGACCCTCGGCCGACAGCTCGATCGAGTCGAAGCGCGTGGTGACGTCCGGGCCGGCATAGCGCGGTCCCGCGATCTCATAGACCAGCTGGGCGGTCACCGTCTCCGTCGTCACGGCGCCGCCGGTGCCGGGGTGTTTGGTGATGACGCTGGAGCCGTCCCGGTAGACCTGCGCGATGGGGAAGCCGTAACGCTCGACGGGCGAATATCCTGCGCCCGGAGCCTTTACGTTGTAGATCTCTTCAAAGAAGGCGAAGTTTCCCCCGGTGGCCTGGGCTCCGCATTCGAGCACGTGGCCGGCCACGGTCGCTCCCGCCAGCGCGTCCCAGTCGTCCCGCGCCCAGCCGAAGTGGGCGGCCGCCGGGCCGACCACCAGCGAGGCATCGGTGACCCGGCCGGTCACCACGATGTCGGCGCCGTCTTTGAGGCATTCGGCGATGCCCCATGCCCCGAGATAGGCGTTGGCGGTCAGGGGCGGGCCGTACGGTCCCTCCTCCAATCCGAGTTCCCCGGCACGGGACAGCAGATCATCGCCTTCCACATGGGCGATGGCCGCGTCGAGTCCAAGACGGCGAGCGAGTTCGCCGAGCCTGGTGGCGAGCCCGGCCGGATTGAGCCCGCCGGCGTTGGCCACGATCCTGACGCCCCGATCGAGAGCCGTGCCGAGAGACTCCTCCATCTGCCGCAGAAAGGTGGTCGCGTATCCGCGCTCCGGATCCTTGAGCCTGCCGCGGCCGAGGATCAGCATCGTCAGCTCGGCGAGGTAGTCCCCGGTCAGGACATCCAGGGGGCCGTCGTCGAGCATCTCCCGCACGGCGCTGAAGCGATCACCATAGAAGCCCGACGCGTTGCCGACGCGCAGCGGCACCGCCGTCTCGACGAGGCTCGGAGGCACCGGGCTGTCAGGGACCATGCGGGCAGAATGCCAGCTTGGCCCGAAAGAATCAATCATGCTTGATTGTTTTAGCCCGGGTTCGCTGGTTGACTGAGGTTTCCATCACCTCGATCTCCCCGGCATCGGCATGAGAGCTCAGGACACACCGCGCGAACCCCGACAGGATCGCAGCCGGCTCACCCGGCAGCGGCTGCTGGAGGCCGCCATCGACTGTCTCGCGTCGGCCGGATGGGCGGGCACGACCGTGGCCGTCGTCGCCGCGCGGGCGGGGGTCTCGCGTGGTGCCGCACAGCATCACTTCCGCACCAGGGAGGAGCTCGTCACCGCCGCGGTCGAATACGGCGCGGAGGTGAGGCTCGCCCAGCTCCGCCGGCGACTCGGCGAGGTGGGCGTCCGGCGCCCTTCCACCCTGGAGGTGCTGACCCTGCTGGCGGGGCTCTCCACGAGCCCGCTGTTCCGGGCCTCACTGCAGCTGTGGGTGGCGGCCAGTTCGGATCCGCGGCTTCGTGAAAGGGTCGCTCCGATCGAGGCCCGGGTCGGCAGGGAGACACACCGCCTGACGGTGGAGATCCTGGGCGTGGAGGAGAGCCGTCCCGGCGTACGGGAGACCGTCCAGGCCACACTGGACCTGATCCGGGGCCTCGGCCTGGCCGACCTGCTCACCGACGACGAGGCCCGCCGGTCCCGCCTCCTGCGCCAGTGGGCCCACATCCTCGACTCGGCCCTCTGACCCGGATATCGGATCAAGCCCACAGGGAAAAGGGCATAAAAAAAAGAGGGCCACCCCGGTGGGGTGGCCCTCTTTTCACGTGGTGTCCGGCGGCGTCCTACTCTCCCACACGGTCTCCCATGCAGTACCATCGGCGCTGAAGGGCTTAACTTCCGGGTTCGG
>DASYNF010000173.1:0-48104 GCA_036008685.1 Actinomadura sp.
GCCGGTTCCGGCGGCGGTGGCCGGTCAGGAAGTGCGCGGCGGGTGGTTCTCGTGGTCGGGCCGCCCGGATATCTTCGTCTGTCGTGACCGAAACGCGCATACCTGACTCTTGGGTGGTCGTCGGACTGGACAACGGCGGCACGAGCAACAACGCCACCGTCCTCGGCGCCTCGGGCCGGTTCCTGGTGGACCGGCTGGTGGAGGTGCCGAGTCGGGTGCAGGACGGCCCCCAGGCGGCCGTCGAGGCGCTCGTCGCGGCGCTGGACAACGTCCTCCGGCTGACCGGGACCCCGCGGGCCGCCGTACGCGCGGTCGGCCTCGACAGCCCGGGACCGGCGAGCGCGGACGGGGTGATCTCCTCCAGGGGAGCGACCAACTTCGCACAGCCGGCGTGGTGGGGCTTCGACTTCCGGTCGGCGCTGGAGTCCCGGCTGGGGCTGCCGGTCGTCTACAACAACGACGGCAACGCCGCGGCGTTGTACGCCCACCACGCGCGCTTCGGAGCCGAGGCGGCGTCGCACTCCTCCGTCTCGGCCATCGTCGGGACCGGGCTCGGCGGCGGGATCATCGAGGCCGGCCGGGTCGTCCGCGGGGCGGCCGGGATGGCCGGGGAGCTCGGCCACGTCCAGATCCCCATGGACGGCCTCCTCGAGGAGGCCCAGCCGGTGCCCGTCTGTAACTGCGGTTTCAGCGGGGACGTGGAGAGCGTCGCCTCCCTGACCGGAATCGAGAACAACCTGCTGCCCTTCTGGCTCACGAGGTTCGACGGCCACGAACTCGCCCGTGCGGAGTCACCGGGCAAGGCGGCGAAACTCGTCCGCGGTCATGCCGAGCGGCGCGATCCGCTGGCACTGAAGATCTTCGAGCAGCAGGCGATGGCGCTCGGCCGCCTTTTCACGATCACCGCGAACTTCACCGATCCGGGCGCCTACTTCGTCGGCGGCGGCGTGGTCGAGACCGCGCCGTGGTTTCGGGACTGGTTCCTCGACACGGTCCGGGAGCACACCGTCCTGCGTGCGGAACAACGGCGCGCGTCGGTGTTCGCCCTCGTCCCCGACCTGGACATGGCGGGCGCCAGGGGCGCGGCCGTCGCGGCGCGGGCCACGCTCGAGGCCGGCTGATCCGCTAGGCGCGGGCGGAGGACGCCCCGCGGTCGCCGGCGTAGTCGTGGAGCCCGGGCAGGTCCAAGGTGATGATCTTGCGCCGTTCGGTCCGTACGAGACCGCGCGCCCGCCAGACCTTGAGTGCGCGGGCCGTCTTCAGCAGCGCGGAACGCTCGGTCTCGTCCAGCGCGTGCCAGAACCCGCTCCGCGGCGCCGTCGCCTGGGGCATCGGACGTCACCTCCCGGGACCGTCCTCGGCTTTCCCTCCCTAGACGGCGCGGCCCCCGTCCGGTTGGTGATCCAGATGACGGAACACGGCGGACGACGGAGAAATCACGCCGGGCCCAGGTGTCAGCGTGAGGCCGATGGCCCGGCCGGGGCGGCCGGATTCAGCTTCTCCGTCCGGCGGGGCATCACCAGGAGCACCACCACGCCGAGGACGGCCGCCACGACGACGCTGAGGAACACGTTGTGCGCGGCGGCGTAGAGAGAGGCCCGGACGAACGCCGTCACCGGTGAGTGCTCCTCGGCACCGTGCCCGCCGAGCACGAGGCTCGTGGCGTCGACGCTCTTCGGCAGCCGGCCCGCGAGCGCCTCAGGCGGGTGGGCGAACCGGTCCGCCAGGGTGACGTTGGCGATCGCGCCGAAGACGGCCACCCCGACGGCGCTGCCGATGGAACGGCTGAACATGTTGGCGCCCGTGACCAGGCCCCGGCGGTCCCAGTCCACGGCCGACTGGACGGCCACCAGCACCGGCCCGGCCGCGAGGCCGAGTCCGACCCCGACCACGAAGCACGCGCCCGCGACCAGCGCTACGGGCGTGTGCGCGCTCAGCCCGGCGCAGAGCACGGCGCCCGCCACGAAGACGACGCTGCCGATGAAGGCCGTGTCGCGGAATCCGATGCGCAGGTAGAGCCGGCCCGCCAGGCTGGCCGCGATCGGCCAGCCCATGCTGAGCGCGGCGAGGGCGAATCCGGCGACCAGCGGGCCGGTGCCGAGGACCCCCTCCGCGTACGTGGGAATGTAGGAGCTGAGGCCCATGACCAGCGCGCCGACGCACAGGGCGGACAGGCATCCACCGATGAGGGTGCGGTGCCGGAAGACCCACAGCGGCAGGATCGGCTCGGCCGCCCGGCGTTCCACCAGCACGAACACGGCCAGGGCCACCAGGCCGGCCGCGAAGATCACCAGGCTGGGCACGGACGTCCAGCCCCACGCCACCCCACCCTCGAGCAGGCCGAGGATGACGAGGGAACAGCCGGCCGTGAGGAGCACGGCACCGGTGTAGTCGATCCGGTGTGGACGCCGCGTGACCTTCTCCTTGAAGTTGCGGGCGAGCGTCCAGGCCGCGACCGCGCCCAGCGGCAGGTTGACGAAGAAGATCCAGCGCCACGACAGGTACTGCGAGAAGAGGCCGCCGAGGGCCGGCCCGAGCACGGCCGCGATGCCCCAGACGCTGGCGATGTAACCCTGCACGCGGGCCCGTTCCTCGACCGTGTAGAGGTCCCCGACCATCGTCATGCTCATCGGCTGCACGGCCCCGGCGCCCATGCCCTGGATCGCCCGGAACACGATCAGCGCCGGCATGCTCCAGGCGAGGCCGCAGAGCACCGAGCCGAGCAGGAACACCGCGATGCCGAAGAACATGACCGGCCTGCGGCCCACCACGTCGGCGAACTTCCCGTACAGCGGTACGGTCACCGCCTGCGTGAGCAGATAGATCGAGAACAGCCAGGGGAACTGCGAGAAGCCCCCGACATCGCGGACCACCGATGGCACCGCGGTGGCGATGATGGTGCTGTCCAATGCGACCAGGCCGGTGCTGAGCATGAGCGCGGCCAGCACCGGGCCGCGTTCGGACCGGAAGCCGACGCCTTTCGGGGTCGCGGGGGAGGTCGTCGTCGTCACGTAGGGGTTCTCCTCGGGGGCTTGCGTCAATCGTCGAGGCCGGTCGCGCCGCTTGACGGCGTGACCGGCCCTCGTGCACAACCTCGCGTGCTCATGGTCCATTCCTGGTGGAAACGGCCGAAGGCGGCCCCGGCGTCGTACCGGAGCCGCCTTCGCAGGGCGTGCGGGCGCCCTGCGCCTAGTGCTTCGCCTTCTGCGCGAAGTCGGTGGTGTAGGTCTTGGTCAGGTCGATGGTGTCCTTGCGGCCCTTGACGTTGGGGGAGAACTGCGCCAGCACCTCGAGCACGTTGCGGGCTCCGTCCGCGGGCATGATGCCGTCGGCGGTGAACATGCCGATCGTGTCGGTGACGCCCTTCTCGTAGAGCTTCGGGTCGCCGCCGGCGTAGTCGGCCGGCATCTTGGCGGCGATCTGCGCCGGGGTCTGGGTCTTGATCCAGCCGAGCGTACGGACGAAGGCGTTGGCCAGCTTCTGCACCGTCTCCGGGTGGGCCTTGACGTAGGAGCAGTCCATGTACAGCGAGCTGGACGGGTAGAGGCCGCCGAGGGCGGCCTTGGTGGTCTCCTCGGTCCGCATGTCCACCAGGACCTTGCCCTTGCCGGTGCTGAGGAGCCGGGCGGCGGTCGGGTCCGTGGCCATGCCGGCGTCGATGCCGCCGTTCTCCAGCGTGGCGATGAAGGTCTGGCCGGCGCCGGCCTTGACCGTGGTGTAGTCCGACGTCCGGAGGCCGTGCTTGACCGCCAGATAACGGGTGAGGAAGTCGGTGGAGGAGCCCGGGCTCGTGACGCCCAGCCTGGTCCCCTTGAAGTCGGCCGGCGACTTGATCTTGTCCGCCTTCGCGGCGGAGACGATCTCGACCTCGCCGGGTACGTCGGCGAACTGCACGACGCTCTGGATGCACTTGCCCTTGGTCTGCAGGTCGATGGTGTGGTCATAGAAGCCGACGACGCCCTGGACGTCACCGGAGATCAGCACGTTCTCCGCCTGCGCGCCGGCCGGCTCGGTGAGGAGCTGGACGTTCAGGCCCTCCTGCTTGAAATAGCCGAGCTGCTCGGTCAGCTTGGCCGGCAGGTAGATCACCTTGTCGATGCCGCCGACCATGATCTTGATATTGCCGGGGTCGCCCTTCGAGCCGCCGGACGTGGCATGGGAGTCGCGGCAGGCCGACAGCGACAGGGCGGTCACCGCGGCCAGGGCCGCCGCGGCGACGCGGGTGGTCTTGCGCATGGGGTCTCCTTCAGGGGGTCGGGCGGGGAGGTGGCGGGAGGTCCGCGTCAGATCTGGATGTCGTTCCCGGCGGACGGCGGCCGCCACCGCAGCAGGCGCTGCTCCAGCAGGGTGAGCAGCCACTCGGCGAGCAGCGCGATGACGGTGATGACGATCATCCCGGCGTAGATGCCCGCCGAGTCGAAGGTGCCCTGGGCGTGGTTGATGAGCAGCCCGAGTCCCTTGTCCGCGCCGCTGTACTCGCCGACGACCGCGCCGATGATGGCGAAGCCGAAGGCCGAATGGAGCGAGGCGAGGATCCAGGAGGTCGCGCTCGGCACGACGATCGTGCGGAGCACCTGCATGCGTCCGGCGCCCAGGATGCGGGCGTTGTTCACCAGGTTGGCGTCGACCTCACGCGCGCCCTGGAAGGCGTTGAAGAACACCGCGAAGAAGACCAGGACGAACGCCGTGGCCACTTTGGAGGACATGCCCAGCCCGAACCAGATGACGAACAGCGAGGCCAGGATGATGCGGGGGATGGCGTTGGCGGCCTTGATGAAGGGTGCGGACACGTCGGACATGAACCGGCTGCGGCCGAGCACGATGCCGAGGACGATGCCACTGAGGCTCCCGAGCACGAACCCCGCCAGCGCCTCCTGCAGCGTGTAGGAGATCTGGGTCCAGATGGAGCCCTGCGACGTGCCGGTGGTGAACCACTCCACCAGCCGGTGCGAGATGGCGGACGGCTTGGAGTAGTAGAAGGGATCGATCCAGTGGGAGGCGGCGAGCTCCCAGCTGCCGAGCCACGCGGCGATGAGGAGGGCGCGGACGCCGTTGACGGTGAGGAGGCGGCGGCGGCGCGCGCCGCGGGCCCTGGCCACGGCGGCCGAGTGGACGTCGGCCGCGGGCTCGACCGCGCTCGGGGAAGTCCCGATGGTGGAGGTCTCAGGCGGCATGGTCGGTGGCCCTCTCACGGGTGATCTTGACTTCTTCCCGCAGGGAGTTCCACACCTCGCGGTAGATCTCGAGGAACTCCGGGGTGAGCCGGATCTCCTCGGCGTCTCGCGGGCGCGGCAGCGGGATGGGGAAGGACCCCTTGATCGTGGCCGGGCCCGCCGTCATGACGACGACGCGGTCGGCGAGGACGATGGCCTCCTCGAGGTCGTGGGTCACGAAGACCACGGCCGAGCCGGAGCCGGTCCACAGCCGCAGTAGCTCGTCCTGCATGAGGCCGCGGGTCTGGACGTCCAGCGCGGAGAACGGCTCGTCCATCAGCAGGATCGAAGGCTCGTTGACCAGGGTCTGGGCGAGCGCCACGCGCTTGCGCATGCCCCCGGAGAGCTGGTGCGGGTAGTAGGACTCGAAGCCGGACAGCCCGACCCGCCCGACCCACTCGCGCGCCCGCTCGCGGGCCTCCTTCTTCGGCACGCCGCGGTAGCGCGGGCCGGTGGCGATGTTGTCGAGCACCGTGCGCCAGGGCAGCACGGCGTCGGCCTGGAACATGTAGCCGACGCCGTCGGGGATGCCGTCGACCTCGGTGCCGTGCACGATGGCCTGCCCGGTGGACGGCGGCTCCAGGCCCGAGACCAGGGACAGCGCCGTGGACTTACCGCAACCGGTGGGACCCACCACGGCGACGAACTCGCCGGCCTCGACGGCGAAGTCCAGGTCGCGGACCGCGGTGTGCACACCTCCCGAAGAGGATCGGAAGCGTTTGGTGGCGCCGCGGAGCTCTATCACGGGGCCTGCTGGGTTTGGTTGCGAGGACATGGCGGGAGGTTATGAACGTGTGTACAAATCGGGAAGTATTGCCCGCGAACTGATCGCAAGCCGCTTTAGCGCAGGCTCTTCGCTTTTTTGGGAATTCTGCGCCTTTTGCTCGAACGGTCGTGATAGGGCCGTGGTGGGTTACCGTGGCACCCCATGTTCACGGCCCCCCGCATTCGTTTCGCCCACCAGGTCCTCGTGCTCCAGATCAGCCTCGTCGTGCTGCTGGCCGGGGTCGGATTCGGGCTGGCCGAATGGCTGCTGCGCGCTGAGCTGACCCACGAGTACGGCCAGCGGGCACTCACCCTGGCGCGCAGCGTCGCGGCCGATCCGGCGCTCGGCGACGCGGTGGCGGCCGGCGACCCGGGCCATGTCGTCCAGGCCCGGGCCGAGCGGGTGCGCATGCGCAGCAGGGCGCTGTTCGTCGTGGTCGCGGACCGGCGCGGGATCCGGTTGTCGCATCCCAACCCGGATCGGCTCGGCGCCCCGGTCAGCACCGACCCGTCCGTACCGCTGTCCGGGCGGGAGATCGTCAAGGTCGAGCGGGGCACCCTCGGGCTGTCGGCCCGCGGCAAGGTCCCGCTGTACGACCACACCGGCGCGATCGCCGGCGAGGTGAGCGTGGGCTTCGACGCCCGTGACATCGACCGGCAGATCGACCGCTCCATGCGCTCCGCGATCCTGTTCGCCACCGGCGCGCTGCTCGTCGGCGTGCTCGCCTCGACCGCCATCGTCCGCCGGCTCAAACGGCAGACGCTCGGGCTCGAGCCGTACGAGCTGGCCGAGCTGGTGCAGGAGCGGGAGGCCGTCCTGCACGGCGTGGGCGACGGCGTCCTGACCGTCGACACCCGCGGCCGGGTGGCGGTGTGCAACGACGAGGCCGGGCGGCTCCTCGGCGCCATGCCCGAGCGCGGCTCTCCGGTGGCCGACCTCCCCGTGACCGGCCGGCTCGAAGAGATCCTCACGTCCACGGAGGAGGCGCACAACGTCCTCGCGGTCGTGGGCGACCGGGTCCTGGTCCTCAACCGCCGCCAGGTCCGCCACAGCGGCCGGCTCCTGGGGGGCGTCATCACCCTGCGCGACCGGACGGACGTCGAGACGCTCGCCCGCGAGCTCGACGCCGTCCGTACCCTCTTCGACGCCCTGCGCGCGCAGCGCCATGAATACGCCAACCGCCTGCACACCCTGTCCGGGCTGCTCCAGCTCGGCCACCACGAGCAGGCGGCCACCTACATCCAGACCCTCACCGAGGTGCCGGCGAACGCCCCTCCCGGCACCGTGCCCGACCCCTACCTGCAGGCCCTGCTGTCCGCCAAGACCGCGGCCGCCGCGGAGAAGGACGTCGTGCTCGCGATCGGTGAGGGCACCTGGGTGCCGGGCCGGGTCGCCGACCCCCTCGACGTCACCACGGTCCTCGGGAACCTGGTGGACAACGCCGTCGAGGCGGCCCGGCTCGGTCCGCGGCGGCCGGCCACGGTGGAGGTGGAGCTGCTCGGCGACGGCCCGGACCTCTACATCGACGTCTCCGACAGCGGCATGGGCGTGCCGCCGGAACTACGCGAGGCCATCTTCAGGGACGGAGTCTCGACGCGGGCGCCGGCCGTGGACCGGAGCCGGGGTCTCGGGCTGGCCCTGGCCCGTCACACGGCCCGGGCGCGCGGAGGGGACGTCGCCCTCGCGGATCCGGGCGGTCAGAACGAGGGCGCGGTGTTCGTGGCCCGCCTTCCAGGGGTGCTGCTCGGAACCCGGACGGAGGTGCCGCGGTGATCGGAGTGCTCGTCGTCGACGACGACTTCCGGGTGGCGCAGGTCCACGCCGGCTTCGTCGAGCTGGTGCCGGGCTTCCAGGTCGTCGGCCAGGCGCACACGGCCGCCGATGCCCGGGCCAAGGCCGGTGAGCTCGGCCCTGAGCTGGTCGTGCTGGACGTCTATCTGCCCGACGCCTCGGGGCTGGACCTGCTCCCCGAGCTCGACGCAGACGTGATCATGGCGACGGCCGCGGCCGACGCCCGGTCGGTCCGCGCCGCGCTGTCCCGGGGGGCCCTGCACTACCTGATCAAGCCGTTCGCCGCCCAGGAGCTCGCCGCGCGGCTGACCGCCTACGCCCGCTACCGCGACCAGCTGGGCACCCGGCGCGAGCTCAGTCAGGAGGCCGTCGACCAGGCCGTACGGGTCCTCCACACCACCTCGCAGGGTCCCGCGCACACCGCCAAGGGCCAGTCGCTCGTGACCAGCCGGCTCATCACCGAGACGCTGGAGCGGGCCGGCCGGCCCCGGTCGGCGGCCGAGATAGCCGCCGAGGTCGGCATCTCCCGGGCGACCGCGCAGCGCTATCTCGCCTCACTCGCGCAGGCCGGGAGGGTGCGCGTCTCCCTGCGCTACGGCACGACCGGCCGGCCGGAGCACGAATACGCGTGGAGGGCCGAACCTTGACCCGGGGCCGCGCGTCCGAAGGATCGTGACACGCCGGCGCATGCTCAAAGGCCTGCTGTGGCCCGGCCTCGTCGGGCTCCTGCTCCTCGGCCACCTGATCGTCCTCCCGTGGGCCTGGATACAGGTCTCCACCGCCCCGGTCCGCTATCCGGCGCGGCGGGTCCCCGCGGCGCCGGTCGCCCTGGTGCTGGGCGCCGGTCTCCACGCGGGCTTCGACACCTGGGACAGCTGTGTCCGGGCCCGGCGGTTGTTCGGCGTGCGCCGGGCGATCGTCGTCACGCAGCTGTTCCACCTCCCGCGCGCGGTCGCCCTCTGCCGGGCCGCCGGCATCGAGACGGCGGGCGTCGGCCACGACTCCGCGTCGACGGCCGAGGCCACGACCGACGCGGGATACCTGCGCGAGGTCGGGGCCTCCGCCAAGGCGCTGTCGGACCTGGTGCGCAAGCCCCCACCGCGCTTTCTCGGCCCCCCGGAGCCCGGCCTGCGCCGGGCGCTCGGGGAGTGAACCGGGGTAGGTCACCGCGGCCGGGTCAGGCCCGCCATGACCTCGCACGTCATCGCCCGTGCGGGCCTCAGGCGATGCCGTACACGCGGTCGACGGCGAGACGCAGCACCAGGCGGCGGTCCTCGACCATGGCGGTGCGGTAGTCGTCCCAGTCGGGGTGCTCCCCCTGGATCGACCGGTAGAGGTCGATCAGCTCCTGGACCGTGGCGTCGCCCGGGTCGGCGGCCACCGGTGAGAGCTCCGCCGTGCCCTCCGCCACCGTGTAGGGCCAGAACTTCCCGGTGGTCACATGCAGGCTGGCCCGCGGGTCGCGCCGCAGGTTACGGGTCTTGGCCCTGTCGTCGGTGATCGACACCCGGATCGTCCGCGCCGCCTCGTCGAAGGCGTAGTTGACGTTCGAGAGCTGGGGGCGGCCATCGCTTCTGATCGTCGCGAGCACGCCGTCGTGCCGGCTCGCGAGCAGGGAGAAGAGCGCGTCATCGGTCATGGCCGCCGCAACCTCCTTCGCCGGTGAGGTATTCCGCCGGGCCGGCCATGCGGCCGAGGGCCGAAGTGCCCCTCCGGATTGGATAGCGTCACATCATGCGACTTGGTGTCCTGGATATCGGCTCCAACACCGTGCACCTCCTGGTGGTCGACGCGCACCAGGGCGCCCGGCCGGTGCCCGCCTACTCCCACAAGGCAGAGCTGAAGCTGACCGATCACCTGCAGAACGGCGACCGGCTCTCCCAGGAGTGCGCCGGCCGGCTGCGGGCGTTCGTCGGCGAGGCGCTCGAGGTGGCGGAGGACAAGGGGGTCGAGGATCTGATGGCCTTCGCCACCTCGGCGGTGCGTGACGCGGCCAACGGAGAGGAGATCCTCGGCCGGATCCGCGACGAGACCGGCATCACCATCGACGTGCTGTCCGGCGAGGTCGAGTCGCGGCTGACCTTCCTCGCCGTGCGCCGGTGGTTCGGGTGGTCCTCCGGCCGGCTGCTCGTGCTCGACATAGGCGGCGGCTCGCTCGAGATCGCCTCCGGTGTCGACGAGGAGCCGGACGCGGCCATCTCCCTGCCGTTCGGAGCGGGGCGGCTCACCCACAACTGGTTCACCGGGGACCCGCCACCGGTCGCGGAGGTGCGGCGGCTGCGCAAGCACGTGCGCGCGGAGATCGGCCGTACGGTCGGCGGCGTGCTCCGGCACGGCCGGCCGGACCACGCGGTCGCGACCTCCAAGACCTTCAAGCAGCTGGCGCGGATCGCGGGCGCCGCCCCCTCCGCCGAGGGGCAGCGCGTACGGCGAGTGCTCAAGCACACCGACGTGACCCATTGGGCCGAGCGGCTGGCCCAGATGACCTCGGCCGAACGGGCCGAGCTCCCCGGGGTCTCCGAGGGCCGGGCGGCCCAGCTCCCCGCGGGCGCGATCGTCGCCGACGCCATCATGGACCTGTTCGGTCTCCAGGAGCTGGAGATCTGCCCGTGGGCCCTGCGCGAGGGCGTGATCCTGCGGCGTCTCGACGCGATGTCCGAACCGCCGCGCGGTTAGGGAGGGCGGGGCCGCCCTCCGGGTCCCCGCGGCGGCCCGGCCTCGCACGCACACCCTCCCCGTTCCTGTGGTCGACGGCCGCGATCGCCGGCACCCACGGGCTCAGGACCGCGGCCGGGCGATGTCCAGGTCCGGCTCCGCGGGAGCCCAGGTCGTCACATCGCACATCCGCTCGGCGGGAAGCCCGCGCAACCGCCTGGCCACGGCCGCCGGGTCGCCGACCAGATCGTCGGCGTGGAAGTCACGGCACTCGGCGAGCGTGAGGACCCCGCACAGCAACGTGCCGGGCGCGCGCGCCGCCACGAGCGGGCCGATCTGCGCGAAGCCCGCCGCCATGAGGTCGAGCGCGCGCAGCAGCCCGCGAAGGCCGGCCTCGTCCTCCGGCGCCGTCTCCGTCCGTACGGACTCGACCATGGCCAGGAAGTCACGCTCCAGTTCCCGGGGAGCCCTGCCCCCCAGGTAATAGCGCGCGTGCCAGGGGCCGCTGAGGTCCGGAACCCGGAACCGGATCCGGAGCCCGGCCGCCGCGGCGCACTCCTCGTACACCCGTGTCAGCGACTCCCGATCCTCCGGCGCCGCGCCGGACACGACTCCGCGCACCGTGTCGCACTGCCCGTCGCCGTGCGGGGAGGGCCCGCAGAGGGTCCGGTCCACCTCCTGGTCCAGGCGGGTCACGGTGTGGCGGAGCACATCCGAGACGACCTGCCCCAACGACTGGACGGTCCCGGTCACGCGTGCGTGCAGTTCCCGGTCCGCCCGGCCCGCCTCCTCCAGCGTGTCGAGCCGTTCGCGCAGGAGCGCGCTCTCGGCCGTCAGCCTGCCCAGGTCGCCGTCGGCGGACGCGCCACCGGCCCCGTTCTCGCCCGGGGAGGCTCCCTGGAGCCCGCCGGCGATCGATTCGATGCGCTCGTCCTGGAGCAGCGCGATGGCTTCGAGCCGCTCCAGCCGGTCCGCCACCCGGCGGGCGCCGCGGGCCATGTAGAGCTCCGCCCCGGCGATCGCGAGGCAGGCGAGAATGAGAATCGTGGTCATGGTCGCTCCTCGCCGTACGTTCCCCCGCGGGGCCGGGCGGTGCCGTACGACCGCCCGCGCGCGATCGCGGTGGGTGTCCCGCCACACCACCGCGGGTGCCGGTGAAGCCGCATGTCACGTCCTCTCGGTGGTGTGGAGGTTCTCGGAGGCCAGGCGGAGGGCCAGGGACGGGCACATCGAGACCGCCCGGCGCGCGTCGCGTTCGGCCCAGGTGGGGATGGCCGACGCCAGCACGACCGGATAGCCGTCACGGTCCAGCCGGATGAGCTCCGGTGCCAGGTGAGCGCAGAGCCCGTGCCCCTCGCACCGGGTCCAGTCGACCGCGAGCCTCGTGGTGCCCTGGGCCGGCAGCGGCAACAGGGCGCGCACCGGCAGCCCGCATCCGCCCCCGGTCTCGTGCAGCGCGAGGTCACGGCCGAACACCTCGAGGGCGGAGAGCACGAACCGGGCGGTTCCGTCGGGGTGGGAACAGGCGCCCCTGCCCTGACCGATGGCCACCGCCTCGCGTACGGCCTGTGGGCCCCGGGTGCCGTTGGCGAGCCCGCTCAGCGCACGTACGACCGCGGGCAGGCCCAGCCGGCAGGGCCCGCACTGGCCCGCCGACTCCGCCACCAGATAGGCCCCGATCCGGGCGACCTCCCCGAGCGGGCAGGTGCCCGATGCGAGCGGAAGCACGACACCGGCGCCCAGCGTCCCGCCCGTGGCGGCCAGCCCGGCCCTCGAGACGGAGGCGTGCAACGCTGCCGGTGGTGCCAGCCAGGTCCCGTGGTAGCCGCCGACCAGCACGCCCTGGCCGGCCGGGGTGCCGCACCGCTCCAGGACCGTGCCGAGCGGCGTGCCCAGGGGGACCTCGACCACCGTGGTCCCGGCCACGGTCAGCAGTACCGTTCCGGGTTCGGCAGGGGTCCCGACACTCCCGTAGAGGTCCACGCCCAGGGAGGTCAACAGCGCCAGCTGGGCGAACGTCTCCGCGTTCGACAGCAGCGTGGGCCTTCCGCCGACGCCGGAGTCGCTGGCGTGGAATCCGCGGCCGGGCGGCAGCGGCGCATCCCCGTTGAGGGCGCGGATCACTGCGCCGCTCTCCCCGGCGATGAACCGCTCCCGCAGCTCCACCACCCGTACGGGGAAGTCGCGTTCGGCCGACGCCGCCCGGACGGACCGCCCGGCGGGGCCGTTTCCGGTCACCGCGACGACCACCTCGCGGCTCTGCAGCGCGTGCGCGGCCACGACGGCACCGTCGAGCACCAGATGGGGTGCGCGGGTCAACAGCACCTGGTCCTTCGCGCTCCCGGGCTCGCCCTCGGCCGCGTTGACCACCACGACGATGCCGCGGCCGATGTGGCGTCCGACCGCGCGGAGCTTGCGGGCGAACGGGAAGGCCGCACCTCCCCGGCCGCGCAGGTCCACCCGGTCGGCCATCGTGATGAGCCGGGCCAGCCGGGGCCGGTGGAGCCGTCCGTGCACCGCGCGGTGCCGGTCCAGGTCCAGCCGTTCGAACCGATCGAAGCCGAGGGTCAGCCGTCGCGTGTCGACGTGGGTCACGAGGGGGCCGGTCACCGCGGGACCTTCGCCCACTGGTCCCGTTTCTCGCCGCCGGTCCGGTGACCGGGCCGGGGCCCCGGCGGCCGCGTCTCCGCGGTGCGCGGGCGCAGGGTGACCAGGCCCCTCGCCAGGAGCGCGACCCCCACGATGGCCGCGCAGCCCGCATAACTCCAGGTGACCCACGTCGCCGGCCGCCGGCCTGCCAGGAGCCCGTGCAGCATGGCGCAGACC
Organism: Actinomadura sp.; assembly: GCA_036008685.1. Taxonomy (GTDB): domain Bacteria; phylum Actinomycetota; class Actinomycetes; order Streptosporangiales; family Streptosporangiaceae; genus Actinomadura_C. The sequence goes on from DASYNF010000173.1 coordinate 13,252, forward strand.
CAGCCGAGATAGGCCAGGCTGTGCGCGGCCCGCCACAGTCCCGGCCGGCGGCAGAGCGCGAAACGGCCGCGGACGAGCCCGGTCAGGATGACCGCGACGACCACCTGCGCGGCCACGGTGCCGAGGCCCAGGGACACGGTCCGCCCGAACGGGAGGACGGTCTCCATGACGTCCGCGTCGCCGGTGAGGATCCGCATCAGGACGTGGATGAGCAGGAACGCGGCGGCGACCAGCGTCGTGGCCCGGTGCAGGCCCTGTGCGAGGATCCGGTGCCGGACGGTCAGGATCGCACGGTCGGTCGCGACGAGGCCGGCCACGACGGACAGGCTCAGCGCGACGAGGGCGAGCACGCCGCTGTAGTAGTCCAGGAAGTGCCGGATCCCGGTCACCACGACGCCGCCCGCGGAGCTCGCACCGAGGAGCACGCCGAGCGCGGCGGCCACGCGGGCGGACCGCGGCCCGCGCCTTTGCGGCCGTACGCCGTCCGCGGCCTCGGAGCCGGCGGGGACGCCTCCCACCCCCTGGGTGAGGGCTCGCTCCGGGCCGCGGGGCGGATGCCGGAACACGCCCGAGACCACGCCCCCCACAGACCCCAGTGCCCGGTGCAGACCCACCCGCGGACCGCGGCCGGCGTTCCCGTCGTCCTGCGGGCCGTCCGGGCTCCCGCGGGGCCGGGCGCTCGCACCGGTGAGCCCGGCGGCGGCCTGCCGTTCGCTCAGCCGCCGGGCCGGATCCGGCTCGGTGTCCTTCAGCCACGCGGTCATCGACTCAATGCGCTCCTCCTGGCGGAGCGTGACGGCCTCCAGCTTCTCCAGCCGGTCCGAAACCTGACGCGCGCCCCGCGCCAGGTAGAGCTCCGAGCCTGCGATCGTCAGGCAGGCGACAACGATTATCACGGTCATGGTCGCTCCTCATGACCTGCCCCGTCTCCCCGTGTGACGGCAAAACTCCTCTGTGTGAGGACGATAGGCCAACACCCGGGCGCCTGTCAGGGGTCCGGTGCAGCGTCACAGCCGTTCGCCCGGCTTATCCTGGCTTCTGCTGCCGCACGACGGCACTCGAGAGCACGTGAGGGCTGCTTTATGCGGTTGTGATCACTTTCACGTGACTTATGGCGGTTTCTGGGCATGAAGGCCGAGGTGGCTAATTGCCGAGATTCCTTATCCGAAAGGTAACGCCTCAGTGCCCAGTGAGAGCGAATTCGTGGTCGTGGCCAACCGGCTGCCGGTGGACCGGGTCACCGGAGAGGATGGGAAGTCGGCGTGGAGGCGCAGCCCGGGAGGGCTCGTGACGGCCATCGCGCCGGTGATGCGGCGCCGGGACGGAGCCTGGATCGGCTGGTCCGGCGCGCCGGACGAGGAACTGGAACCGTTCGAAGAGGACAGCATGTTCCTCGTGCCGGTCGCCCTGTCGGCCCAGGAGGTCGAGCTCTACTACGAAGGCTTCTCCAACGCCACGCTCTGGCCGCTCTACCACGACGTCATCGCGCCGCCCGTCTACGCGCGTGAGTTCTGGGACGCCTATGTCCAGGTCAACAGACGCTTCGCCGAGGCCACGGCGCGTGAGGCCGGGCCGGGGGCGGTCGTCTGGGTGCAGGACTACCAGCTGCAACTCGTCCCGGCCATGCTCCGTGAGCTCCGGCCCGACCTGCGCATCGGCTTCTTCCTCCACATCCCCTTCCCCCCGCTGGAGCTCTTCCAGCAGCTGCCCTGGCGGCGTCAGATCATCCAGGGACTCCTCGGTGCCGATCTGGTCGGGTTCCAGCTGCCCGGCGCCGCGGCCAACTTCCTGCGGCTGGCCCGGCTGCACCTGGACGTACGCACCCAAGGGTCGCACGTCAAGGTGGGGAACCGGGTCGTACGGGCGGAGGCCTTCCCGATCTCGGTGGACGTGGAGGAGCTGACCGAGATCACCCGCCGGCCCGAGATCCGGATGCGGGCCGAGGAGATCAAGGCGGATCTGGGGGACACCAAGATCATGCTGGGCGTGGACAGACTCGACTACACCAAGGGGATCTCACAGCGGCTGGAGGCGTTCGGTGAGATCCTCAGCGATGGGGACCTCAAGCCGGGCGAGGCGGTCTTCGTGCAGATCGCCACCCCGAGCCGGGAGCGGATCGAGGAGTACCAGCTGCTGCGCGAGCAGATCGAGCAGCAGGTCGGCAGGATCAACGGGGAGCACGCCGAGCTCGGCGCGCCGGTGATCCACTATCTGCACAGCTCCTATACGAGGGAAGAGCTCGCCGCGCTCTATCTCGCCGCCGACGTCATGGTCGTCACGCCGCTGCGCGACGGCATGAACCTGGTCGCCAAGGAGTATGTCGCCTGCCGCGAGGACAATGGCGGAGCCCTGGTGCTGAGCGAGTTCGCCGGAGCCGCCGACGAGTTCAAGCGGGCCTTCCGCGTCAACCCCTACGACATCGATGGCCTCAAGGAGACCATGCTGACCGCCCTGCACGCCTCACCTGCCGAACAGGGCCGCCGGATGCGCTCCATGCGCAAGCGGGTGATCGAGCACGATGTGGACAGATGGGCTCAGGAGTTCCTCACCGCCCTGGAGGAAGCTCCCTAAGGGGTCTCGAAGGCCGCCCACACGGCCTTGCCGGCGCCGGCCAGCCGGGTCCAGCCCCACGCGCTCGCCATGGCCTCGACGACGTGCAGGCCACGGCCGCTCTCCATGAAGTCGAAGCAGCCGGGGTTCACCGGCGGAGGCGCGGGAAGGTCGTTGCCGGCGTCGGTCACCACGGCCATCAGCCTGCGCTCGTGCCTGAGCAGCACCAGCTGGATCGGCCGTGCGTGCGCGGGATGCAGCACGCCTCGCATGCCGTGACGCACGGCGTTGGTCACCAGTTCGGAGACCACCACGGTGGCGTCCTCGGCGAGCCGGCGCAGCCTCCAGTCGGCCAGGATCTCGCGGGTGAACTCCCGGCCGGTCCGGGGAGATTCCAGGTCGGAACGGAGCAGGCAGCGGGCCGCCTCCTGGATGCAGGGGAGTGGTGACGACCGTCGTCCGGTGTTCGGCCAGGTCTGGCCGAGCACGGAGATCCAGTCGTCGTGGTGGGCGGAGTCGTCGATGCGGCTGGCGCGGAGAACCATCATGGCGAACCCTGCAGGTCGAATGGGGGCGGTGATCGGGTAACCGCTATCTTGCTCCTTAACCCGTGCAGGTGCAAGGGCTCCTGCAAGGACGGATGCACGTGCACGCGCACGCGCCGTACATTGAGGGGTGGGGTGGGGTGTCTTCCACAGGGGGACTGATGGATCAGATGGACCGTATGGACCAGTTCGACACGGATGAGTTCGGCAACGGCATGCCTGCTCGGCTCCTGCGCGACAACGCGTGGCAGAAGAGCGCGCGGAGCAATCCGAGCGGCAACTGCGTCGAGATGACCGAACTCCCCAGCGGGGAGATCGCGATGCGGAACTCCCGGCATCCAGATGGCCCGGCGCTCGTCTATACGCGCGCGGAGATCGAGGCGTTCATCGGCGGAGCCAAGGACGGAGACTTCGACGACCTGATCAGAGGGTGACCTCGGAGATCGACTAGGCATCACGCCGGGTCGGTGGGATACTGGCCGATCCGGCATCCCAGGAGCGCCTATGACAGCCAGACCCGGTGGTGAGCCTGCCGTCCGCAGCATGTTCACGTCGCCGCGGGGCGGCCCCACCGTGCTGCGCATCCTCCTGGGATCGCAGTTGCGGCAGCTGCGGGAGGCCAAGGGGATCGGCCGGGAGGAGGCCGGATATGCGATCCGGGCCTCCGACTCCAAGATCAGCCGGCTGGAGCTCGGCCGCGTGGGGTTCAAGGAGCGGGACGTCTCCGATCTCCTCACCCTCTATGGCGTCACCGACGAGCGGGACCGTGAGGAGCTGCTGTCACTGGCCGCCCAGGCCAACGCTCCCGGCTGGTGGCACCGTTACTCCGACGTGCTGCCGAGCTGGTTCGAGGTCTACGTGGGGCTGGAGGAGGTAGCGGCCCGCATCCGCGCCTATGAGGTGCAGTTCGTACCGGGGCTCCTCCAGACCGGGGACTACGCGCGGGCCGTCACCATGCTCGGGCATCCCGACGCCTCGGCCGAGGAGATCGAGCGCCGGGTGACACTGCGCATGACCCGTCAGCGGCTCATCACCGCCGAGGATCCTCCGCACCTGTGGGCCGTGGTCGACGAGGCGGCGCTGCGGCGTCCCGTCGGCGGCGGCGAGGTGATGCGGGAGCAGATCCACCATCTCGTCGAGCTGACCGGGCTGCCGAACGTGACGCTCCAGGTGGTGCCGTTCGAGCATGGCGGGCACGCCGCCGCGGGCGGGCCGTTCAGCATCCTGCGCTTCTCGGAGCCGGACCTGCCGGACGTGGTCTACCTGGAGCAGCTCACCAGCGCGCTCTACCTGGAGAAGCGCGACGACATCGACCGCTATCTCGCGGTGATGGAGCGGCTGTGCGTCGAGGCCGAGCCGGTCTCCGCGACCCCGGACATCCTCAAGCGCATTCTCGGCGACCTCTAGGAGGGCGCGGCGGCCCGCGGGCCTGTCCGGGCCCGCCTCACACGCGGAGGCGTGCGGCCGGGTCCCGGGGCCGGATCAGGGCTGAAGACGCCCGACCCCGCCCAGCAGCCACCCCGACGGAGTGTCGTAGGGGCGGTCGGGGCGCCAGTCCGGCAGGGCGACGATGCCGGGGTCCAGGATCTCGAAGCCGTCGAAGAAACCGGTGATCTGCTCGCGGTTGCGGAGCCGCCACGCCTCCCGGATGGGCTTCAGGAGGGCGGCACCGGTATCCAGTTCCTCCCGGGATTTTCCCTCGTAGGTGGTGTGGGCCAGCGCCAGATGGCTCCCGGGGGCCATCGCCTCCCGGAACGTCCCCACGATCCCGGCCGGATCCTGGTCGGTGATGAGGTCCAGTACGGAGATCATCAGCAGGCCCACCGGCCGGTCGAAGTCGATCAGCTTCGCCACCTGGGGATGGGTGAGGACCTCATCGGCCTGACGGGCGTCCGCGTGGATCGCGGCCGCGGTCGCGGTGCTCGACAGCACAGCGTTGTAGTGCGTGACGACGACCGGGTCGTAGTCGACGTAGACGATCCTGGCGTCGGGGTCCACCTTGTGCGCCAGGTCGTGCACGTTACCGCGGCCCGGGAGGCCGCAGCCGATGTCGATGAACTGGCGGATCCCCTCCCGCAGCAGGAATCGGACGGCCCGGCGCATGAACCTGCGGTTCTCCGTGGTGGGCAGGCTCTTCATGGAGAGGGACTCGAAGAACTCGTCCGCCACCGCCCGGTCGGCGGCGAAATTGTCCTTGCCTCCGAGGGCGTAGTCGTACATCCGGGCGTTGTTGGGCGTGCGTGGGTCGATACCTCGTGGCATCGAGCTCTCGTGACTCAACGCGCGACCCCTCAGTTGGCTTCCGCCGAATCCGAATGACTCTACGGGAATCCCGTCAAAACGGCACGCATTCTGTGAACGACACTCCGTTTTCACGGGATCCGATCCGTACCACCTGAAAGGCGCGCCGAAACTCCGAAAAGAGCGGACCGGAATGAACGTGAAGATAGGTGAATGTTGAACCGCCGGGCCGGCGGTGCAACACTGGCCGTGACCATACGGGGGCTGTCGGCGATGCCGGGGTGAGTTGTGATCGACACCGAGGCCGGGGCCGCGCCCGCCGCGGCCACCTTGCCCACCTCCTCCAAAGGAGGTCCCACCGCGCTCAGGATCCTGCTGGGCGGCCGGCTGCGGCGCCTGCGGGAGGGCAGCGGGATCACTCGCTCGCAGGCGGGAGACGCCATCAGGGCGTCCGACTCCAAGATCAGCAGGCTGGAGCTCGGCCGGGTCGCCTTCAAGGAGCGGGACGTCGCCGACCTGCTGACCCTCTACGGGGTGACCGACGAGGACCAGCGCGCCATGTTCGCGGCGCTCGGCCGGCAGGCCAGCAAGCCGGGCTGGTGGCACAAGTACGGCGACGTCCTCCCGCCCTGGTTCGAGCTCTACGTCGGGATCGAGGAGGCCGCGGTCCTGATCCGGACCTATGAGGTCCAGTTCGTCCCCGGCCTCCTGCAGACCAGGGACTACGCGCGGGCCGTCACGCTGCTCGGGCATGCCGGGGCCCCGGAGGAAGAGATCTCCCGCCGGGTCGACCTGCGCATGGTCCGGGGGCAGCGCCTCACCGCGACGGCTCCGGCCGGCCTGGCGCCGCCCGCCATATGGGCGGTCGTGGACGAGGCGGTGCTGCGCCGTCCACTGGGCGGACCCGGCGTCATGCGGGCACAGCTGGAGCATCTCGTCGAGATGAGCGCGCTGCCCAACGTCACCCTGCAGATCGTCCCGTTCGACCGGGGCGGCCACGCCGCGGCGGGTGGGCCTTTCACGATCCTGCGGTTCGGCGACTCCGACCTTCCCGACGTGGTCTACCTGGAGCAGCTCGCCAGCGCGCTGTATCTCGACGATCGCGAAGAGGTGGACGGCTACATGGCCGTGATGGACCGCCTGTTGATCGAGGCGGCCTCCAGCAGTGAAACCGGCGCCATGCTGGACCAGATCATCAAGGACCTGTGACAGGTCACAGGTCCCGGCGCGGACGTCTGAGACCGGCCACACGCCCCTGCGGCGGGATCTGTGACCGGGCCCGGCCACTCTGCCGGCGTGTGGCCCCGTCCGGCCGGGGCCCCCGCGTCATGCTGGTAGGCCGAGCTCCCGGGAAATGATCATGCGCTGGACCTCGGAGGTGCCCTCGCCGATCTCCAGGATCTTGGCGTCCCGGTAGAACCGGCCGACCGCGTACTCGTTCATGAAGCCATAGCCACCGAAGATCTGCGTCGCGTCGCGCGCGTTGTCCATCGCCGCGTTGGAGGCGACCAGCTTGGCGATCGCAGCCTCCTTCTTGAACCGCTCACCGGCGAGCATTCCGGCCGCGGCGGCGTAGTAGGCGATCCGCGCGGTGTGCGCCCTCGTCTCCATATCCGCGATCTTGAATTGGATCGCCTGGTATCGGCCGATCGCCTGGCCGAACGCCTCGCGCTCGCGGACATAGCGAAGGCACTCGTCGACGCAGCCCTGGGCCAGCCCGACCGACAGTGCGGCGATGGCGATGCGGCCCTCGTCCAGCGTCTGGAGGAACTGCGCGTAACCGCGTCCCCTCGGCCCGACGAGGTTGGCCTCCGGCACCCGGACGTCCTCGAAGGACAGCTCACGCGTGTCCGAGGCGGACCAGCCGACCTTGGAGTACTTGCGGCCGACCGTGAACCCGGGTGTGCCGGACGGCACGATGATCGTGGAGATCTCTCGCTCGCCGGTCAGCGCCGCGACCGTCACGAAGGCCGTGATATCGGTACCGGCGTTGGTGATGAACGACTTGGAGCCGTTGATCACCCAGTGCCCGTCCTCGAGACGAGCCGTCGTCCGCATGCCGCCGGGCACGTCGGATCCGCCGCCGGGCTCGGTCAGCCCGAAGCCGGCCAGCCGCTCTCCCGAGCACAGCCGCGGCAGCCACTCCCGCTTCTGCTCCTCGTCGCCGAACCGGAAGATCGGCATCGCGCCGAGCGAGACGCCGGCCTCGAGCGTGATCGCGACGGAGGAGTCGACCCGGGCCAGCTCCTCCAGCGCCAGGCACAGGGCGAAGTAGTCGCCGCCCATCCCGCCGTGTTCCTCGGGGAACGGCAGCCCGAACAGCCCCATCTTGCCCATGCCGGCGACCAGGTCGTAGGGGAACTCGCCGCGCTCGTAGAGGTCCCCGATGACGGGTGCGACCGCTTCCCGGGCGAATCGGGCGACCGTCTGCCGAAGGGCCTCATGCTCTTCGGTGAGCCGAAAATCGATCATTTCTTCACTTCCGCTCTCCGCGGTGATCTCGCGGTCGTTCGCGCGAACGACCGCGAGATCACGGCTGGGATGGGGCCGGGACCGTGGACGAGGGCCTCGGCGTGGATCCGGACGGGGACGCCGGGGACAGGGCTTGGACGACCCGGGAAGGGCTGGGACGGCCGAGCCGGCCGGCCATCCACCGGCTGGTCTCCACCAGGGCGGTGAGGTCGACGCCGGTCTCGATGCCGAGCCCGTCGAGCATCCAGACCAGGTCCTCGGTGGCGAGGTTGCCGGTGGCGCTCTCGGCGTACGGACAGCCGCCCAGCCCGCCCGCCGACGCGTCCACCGTGGTGACCCCGCAGCGCAGCGCCGCGAGGGTGTTGGCGAGGGCCTGGCCGTAGGTGTCGTGGAAGTGCACGGCGATCCGGTCCGCGTGGACCCCCGCCGCGCCGAGGGCCTCGATCAGGGCGGTGACCTGGCCGGGTGTGCCCACCCCGATGGTGTCGCCGAGACTCAGCTGGGTGCAACCGAGGTCGAGGAGCCGGGTGGCCACGGAGACCACCTGCCCGAGTGGCACCTCGCCCTCCCAGGGATCGCCGAAGCACATGGACAGGTAGCCGCGCACGGTGAGGCCCTCCGTCCGGGCCCGCTCGACCACGGGGGCGAACATCGCGAGCGACTCGTCGACCGTGCGGTTGAGGTTGCGCCGGGCGAAGGTCTCGGTGGCGCTGCCGAACACCGCGATCTCCGTGACGCCGCGCGCGAGGGCCCGGTCGAGGCCGCGCTCGTTCGGCACCAGCACCGGGTAGCGCACGCCGTGCTCCCTCGGCAGGACCGTGAGGAGCCGGTCGGCGTCGGCGAGCTGCGGCACCCACGCCGGGTGCACGAAGCTCGTCGTCTCGATCGTGGTCAGCCCCGCACCGGCGAGCCGGGTGATGAACTCGGCCTTGACCTCCACCGGTACGACGGCGGACTCGTTCTGCAGCCCGTCCCTCGGGCCCACCTCATAGACCGTCACCCGGTCCGGGAGCCCTTCCAGCGGTACCTTCATCCTCGTCTCCTTGGCTGTGGGATCTCGCGGTCGTTCAGGGAACGACCGCGAGATCACGGGGGAGCAGGGGCCGGGGCGATCTCGGCGAGGATCTCCTCGAGCGAGACCTGGGCGCCCGGGCGGGCCGGCAGCCGGGCCACCACGCCCGCCACCGGGGCGACCACGGTGTGCTCCATCTTCATGGCTTCGACGATCACCAGCGGCTGACCTTCCGCCACCTCGTCTCCCTCGGCCGCCTTGACCGCCAGGACCGTGCCGGGCATCGGGCTCCGGACGACCCCTCCCGCGGCCGGTCCGGCACCACCGCCCGCCGCGGTGACCGGGTGCTCGGTGAGGGCCCAGGTCCGCCCCTCACGGCCGAGCCAGCAGACGTCGCCGTCGCGCGCGCAGGCGTAACGGATCGTACGGCCGGCATAGGACACCATGAGGTCCCCGGGACCGTCCCAGGCCGCCGACGCCCGGACCGGCTCGCCGCCGCCGACGGAGACCTCCGCGTCGTGCGCCCGGCCGCGGACCCGTACCTCCACCGGATCACGGCCGCTCGCGTTGATCAGCCACCGGGTCCAGGCGGGCTCACCCTGCCGCCAGCCGTCCGGGATCAGCCACGGGTCACCGGGGGCCTTCGGCTCCAGGGCCAGCATCCGCTCCAGTGCGGCGGCCGCCCGCACGTGCTCTTCATGGTCCGGCCGGTCGCCGGTGAGTTCGGGCATCGCACGCTCGACCAGCCCGGTGTCGAGCCGCCCGGCGGTCACGTCCGGGTGGGCCAGGAGCCTCCGCAGGAACGCGACGTTGGTCGGCACTCCGAGCAGGGTGTAGGAGGCCAGTGCGCGGTCGAGCCCGCGGAGGGCCGTCGCCCGGTCCCGGCCCGTGGCGATGACCTTGGCCAGCATGGGGTCGTAGGAGCTGCCGACCTCGTCGCCGGGGGAGATGCCGGAGTCGACCCGGACGTCCCGGCCGACCGGCTCGGACAGCGCGAGCACCCGGCCACCGCTGGGCAGGAACCCGCGCGCGGGGTCCTCGGCGTAGATCCGGGCCTCGACCGCATGTCCCTCGAAGGCGATGTCGTCCTGGGTGAAGGGCAGCGGGTCACCCGCGGCGATCCGCAGCTGCAGCTCGACCAGGTCGTACCCGGTCACCAGCTCGGTGACCGGGTGCTCCACCTGAAGCCGGGTGTTCATTTCCATGAAGTTGAGATCCTCGGGCCGGTCGCCCGGCACGACGAACTCCACGGTTCCGGCGCCGACGTAGCCGACCGCTTTCGCGGCGTTCACCGCCTGCGCACCCATCGACCGCCGCAGCGTCGCGTCCAGCAGTGGCGACGGCGCCTCCTCGACGATCTTCTGGTGGCGGCGCTGCAGGCTGCACTCGCGTTCGCCGAGGTGCACGACGTTGCCGTACGTGTCGGCGAAGACCTGGATCTCGATGTGCCTGGGATTGTCGATGAACCGCTCGACGAGCAGCGTGTCGTCGCCGAACGAGCCGCGCGCCTCCCGGCGGGCGGACTCGATCGCCTCGGTCAGCTCGGCCGGGTCCCGGACCAGCCGCATTCCCTTGCCGCCGCCGCCCGCCGAGGGTTTGAGCAGCACGGGGAGCCCGATCCGGATCGCCGCCGCGGCGAGCTCCTCGTCCGACAGTCCCGCTTCCTCGCTGCCCGGCACGACCGGGACGCCGGCGGCCGCGACGGTGCGCTTGGCGCGGATCTTGTCGCCCATGGCCTCGATGGCCGAGGCCGGCGGCCCGATGAAGACGAGCCCGGCGTCGGCGCACGCCCGCGCGAAGACACTGTTCTCCGCCAGGAACCCATAGCCGGGGTGCACCGCCTCGGCGCCGGTCTCGCGGGCGGCGCCGATGACGGCGTCGACGCTCAGATAACTGTCGATGCGCACGGCCAGGTCGGCGTCGCGCACGTGCCGGGCGCCGGCGTCGGCGTCGGCGTGCACCGCCACCGACGTGATCCCGAGCCCGCGCAGGGTGCGAATGATCCGTACCGCGATCTCGCCGCGGCCGGCGACCAGGACGGTCTTGAACATCAGGCCTCTCTCACATCCGGAAGACGCCGTAGCCGACCGGCTCGAGCGGCGCGTTGGCGGCCACCGACAGCGCCAGGCCGAGGACCCGCCGGGTGTCCATCGGGTCGATGACGCCGTCGTCCCACAGCCGGGCGGTCGAGTAATAGGGGTTGCCCTGCCGTTCGTACTGCTCGCGGATCGGCCGCTTGAACTCCTCCTCGGCCTCGGCCGCCCAGTCCTCGCCCTGGCTCTCGGACCGGTCGCGCCGTACGGTGGCCAGCACCGAGGCCGCCTGCTCCCCGCCCATCACCGAGATGCGCGCGCCCGGCCACATCCACAGGAACCGGGGGGAGTAGGCCCGGCCGCACATCGCGTAGTTCCCGGCGCCGAACGAGCCGCCGATGACCACCGTGAACTTGGGGACCCGGGCGCAGGCGACGGCGGTGACCATCTTGGCGCCGTGCTTGGCGATCCCGCCCGCCTCGTACTCCCGGCCCACCATGAATCCGGTGATGTTCTGCAGGAAGACCAGCGGGACCGAGCGCCGGTCGCACAGCTCGATGAAGTGCGCGCCCTTCTGCGCGGACTCGCCGAACAGGATGCCGTTGTTGGCGACGATCCCGACCGGGTGGCCGTGGATCCGGGCGAACCCGGTCACCAGCGTCGGGCCGTACTCCCGCTTGAACTCCTGGAAGCGGGAGCCGTCGACCACCCGGGCGATGACCTCGCGCACGTCGTAGGGCGTACGGGGATCCGGGGGCACCACGCCGTACAGCTCGGCCGGGTCGGCCGCCGGCTCCTCGGGCGGCGCGATGTCCCAAGGGCGCGGCGGCCGCGGGCCCAGCGTGCCCACGATGTCGCGTACGGTCCGCAGCGCGTGCGCGTCGTCGTCGGCCAGGTGGTCGGTCACCCCGGAGGTACGGGCGTGCAGCTCGCCGCCGCCGAGTTCCTCGGCCGTGACGACCTCGCCGGTGGCGGCCTTCACCAGCGGTGGGCCGCCGAGGAAGATCGTCCCCTGGCCGCGCACGATGACGGCCTCGTCGCTCATCGCCGGGACGTAGGCGCCGCCGGCGGTGCAGGACCCGAGCACCGCGGCGATCTGGGGGATGCCCCGCGCGGACATCGTCGCCTGGTTGAAGAAGATCCGGCCGAAGTGCTCCCGGTCGGGGAAGACCTCGTCCTGCCGCGGCAGGAACGCGCCGCCGGAGTCGACCAGATAAAGGCACGGCAGGTTGTTGTGGAGCGCGATCTCCTGCGCGCGCAGGTGCTTTTTGACGGTGACCGGATAATAGGTGCCGCCCTTGACCGTGGCGTCGTTGGCGACGATCACGCACTCGCGGCCCGAGACCCGTCCGATGCCGGTGATGATGCCGGCGCCCGGTGCCTCGTCGTCGTACATGCCCTCCGCCGCGAGCGGGGACAGCTCCAGGAACGGTGAGCCGGGGTCGAGCAGCCCGTCCACCCGGTCACGGGGCAGCAGCTTGCCCCGTGAGACGTGCCGCTCGCGGGCTCGCTCCGGGCCGCCGCGCCCCGCCCGCGCGAGCCGGTCGCGCAGCTCCGCCACGAGGCCGAGATTCTGTTCGGCGTTCCGCTTGTACGCCTCGCTGGTCGGATCGGCCCGGGTCCCGAGCACTGTGTTCATGGCCGCGCTCCGTTGATTGCCGCGCTCCGCGCGGCGGCTCGCGGGCCGTGTTCAAAGGCCGCGCTCCGCTCGGGGGCTCTCTCGCTCATCGGCTCGCTCCGCCGGCTGTGCTCATCGGCTCGCTCCACTTGCGGGATCACCGTGGTTAACGATCGTTAACAACGTCGATGTTCGCGAACGTTAACATGAATCCGCTCGCACTTCCTCTACACTTCCCAAGATGACTGAGATCGTACCCGGATCCGCGCGGAGGACAGAGATCCTGGCCGCGGCGGCGGAGCTGTTCGCCCGCCACGGTTACCACGGCGTGTCGATCGGCGATCTCGGTCGCGCGGTCGGCCTGACCGGTCCCGCGCTCTACCGGCATTTCAGTGGCAAGGACGCGGTGCTCGCCCGGATGCTGCTGGACATCAGCGAGCGGTTGCTCACCGAGGGGGCGGCCCGGGTCGCCGCGGCACCGGCGCCTGCGGAGGCGCTGGACGCGCTGCTCCGCTGGCACATCGACTTCGCGCTCGACAACCCCGCCCTGATCACCGTGCACGAGCGAGAGCTCGACAATGTGCCGGGGCCGCAGCGCCATGAGATCCGCAGGCTGCAGCGGTCCTACGCCGAGGAGTGGGTGGGCGTGCTGCGGCGGCTTCACGCGGACCTGCCCGAAGGCCGGGCGCGGGCGGCCACCCACGCCGCCTTCGGCCTGCTCAACTCGACCCCCCACAGCGCCGGCGGCCTGTCCCGCGACGCCATGGGGGACCTCCTCTACACCATGGGGCGGGCGGCGCTGGACCGCCTCGGACCCCCGGCCGCGGCGAAATAGCGGCGGCGGCCGCCGGGACCCGGCCCTCAGGCTCCCGCGTGCCCGGCCGCGCGGGCCGGCGCGGCGTAGAGGGTCTCGTCCGCCGCGATCGCCATGAGGCCGGGCCTTGTCCTGGCGGGGCCCGGAGAGCTCTGGCTTCTATCCGTAAAAGGGCGATTTAGATATTTATCAGGGATATAGAGTCCTGTGTCGTTATGGTCCCCCATAGGGGGAAGGTGTCATGGTATTGCGGAATCGAGCCATCCCAACGGGACGCTTCACCTCTTAAACCGAGAGAAGATCATCCATTGGAGCCATATTCCAGCTATCCATCCTAATTCGGACCTGTGATTAATTTTCCTCCCTGTCCATCATGGCTGCGAGGTCAAGTCGGGACATCTTGTCGTTTATAGTCCTTGTCCTATGGGGATGTGCGTAACTGCAAGAAGCGACATGGAGTCAGGGGTGAGCCCATTGGTGCGTGCGCTGCCCGGTGTGACGGCCGGACGCCGTGCCAGGAGAACGACTCCGTTCCATAGAAACTCGATTTCAGCCTGCACGGCTTGAATTCTCCAAGGAGGCAGTTTCAATGAGAATTCCGAAGCATATGGCAGTCGCCGCATCCACCCTGGCTTTCGCGGGATCGGCGGTCTTCTTCACGATGGCGGCGGGACCCGCCAGCGCAGCCATCTCAGCCACTGTTCAGGGCGAGGGCATGGGCCATGGCATGGGCCGTGGCTTTGGCCGTGGCGGCGAGGAAGCTCAGGGCCCCGGTGAAGACTTCATCGTGGAAGAAGGCGACTTCTTCGTCAATGAGGAGGATGGCTCCAACCGCGGAGGATAGGAACGCCGGTCCCGGTATCAGCCGGGCGGCGGTGATCTGACCCCCGCCCGCACGGGCCCACCGTGGGCCGACGAGGGTTCCGCGTCTTTTCGCGCGGGACCCTCGTCCGGTCTCCCCGGGGATGGATCCCGGCCCTTCCGGTGCCGCCCCCGGCGGCCGGAACGACGGCAGAATGGCCGGTATGACCGCACAGCAGCTGAACCTCTTCGCCGATGACGGCGTACGCATCGACGCCGAGCACCTGCCGGGCGGTGACGCGACCGGTGCGAACGGCCTGTGCGTGGTGCTGTTGCACGGGTTCACCTGCCATCGCCGGCTTCCCATGCTCCGCCGCATCGCGACCGTGCTCAACCGATCCGGTGCGGTGCTCTCACTGGACTTTCGCGGGCACGGAAGGTCTGGAGGCCGGTCCACCGTCGGCGATCGCGAGGTGCTGGACGTCGAGGCGGCCGTGGCCCACGCCCGCCGGATCGGCTACGAACGCGTCGTCCCCGTCGGCTTCTCCATGGGCGGCGCCGTGGCCGTACGGCACGCCGCGCTGCACGGCGGCGTCGACGCCGTCGTCGCCGTGAGCGCCCCCGCGCGCTGGTACTACCGGGGCACCGCCATGATGCGGCGGGTGCACTGGGCGGCCGAACGGCCGGCCGGACGGTTCGCGGCGAGGATCGTCAGGGGCACCCGCATCACCGCCGCGGGATGGGATCCGGTCCCCGAGGCTCCGCATGAGCTCGCCGGCCGGATCGCGCCCGTCCCCTTCCTGGTCGTCCACGGCGACGCCGATCCCTTCTTCCCCCTGGAGCACGCCGAGCAGTTGTACGGCGCCGCGGGAGAACCGCGAGAGCTCTGGGTCGAACCCGGTTTCGGGCACGCAGAGGCGGCCGCCACGCCCATCCTGATCGAGCGGATCGGCCGCTGGATCGCCTCGGCGGTGGCGCCGGCCGGCGGGTGAAGCCGCTGCTGGGAGCCGTCTTCGCCGGGAGTGCCGCCGCGTTCCGAAGCAGCCGTCCGCGGAGAAATCCCACCGGGGGCCCACGGCAATCGGCGGAAACCGGCGGCGGGGGTCCCCGCGGCGGCCGAGAATAGAGGTCATGCCAGGGAGTCACGACCTCTACGCCGCCGCCGCGTTGAACGAGGTGGACCGGCTTCGTGAACTGCTCGCCCAAGGGGCCGACCCGAACCAGACCGACGAAGACGGGTTCACCCCCCTCCACCTCGCCTGCCAGGAGTGGTCGGTCGACGCCGTCCGCGAGCTGCTCGCCGCCGGAGCGGCCGTCGACGCCGCGACCGAGGGCGGCTATACGCCGCTGATCCTCGCGAGCTTCCGGGCCGCCGGCCGTGACGAGGTCATCGAGCTGCTCCGGCTGGCCGGCGCCGATCTGAGCCGTGCCGATGTGCACGGGCACACGCCCCTCGACATCGCACGGCTGACCCGCGACTACAGCCTCGAGTGGAAGCTCATCTGCGCGGCCACGGAGGAGTGGAACTGACCCGATGCGGTCGCCCTCGCGGCATGGCGGTGCGGCCGGGCTCCACGAGCGGGCCGGGTCGAACCCCGATGCCGACGCCCTGACCAGGCGGGTTCAGCCACCGGCGGCGGGAGCGGACGACGGCGCGGCCGGGCCGGCGCCGGCCGGTGCGAGCGAACGGAGCGCGTGGGCACGGCGGTCGCGGGCCGGGCCGGTGAGCAGATGCCCGATCGCGGCGAGCGTTCCCAGGACGCCGCACATCACCCAGTGCCAGTCCCCGAGCCGCTGCAGGCCGATGCCGCCGAGCGCCGGGGCGATGAAGCCGGCGAGGGGGAAGGTCAGATAGAACACGCTCTGGTAACGGCCTCGCAGGTCGGCGGGGGCGAGCTCGGCGATGACGGCCGCGTTGGGCGGCGCCGCCACCATGGACCCCAGCGTCCAGATCGTGGCGGCGATCATGTACAGGGGCAGGGCGTCGGCCAGCGCGACCAGTGCGAATCCGGCGGCGAGCATCACGTTGGCGGCGGCCAGTACGCCGCCCTTCGCGCGGGTGCCGATGATCCGGGGGATGAAGAGCTGGCCGGCGACGATGAGCGCGCCCGCGAAGGCCATCAGCCCGCCGTAGGCCGAGGGACCGAGGCGATCCTGCTTCATGGCCAGGGGCAGGATCGTGGAGGTCTGCGTGCTGAGGATCGCCAAGATCAGGGTGAGGCCCACGAACGGAAGGAAGACCCGGTCGGTCAGTGCGGTCCTGAGCCCCCGGCGGCCCGGCCCGGCCGTGGGCTCACCGGGGGTCACGGACCGGCGCCCGGACGGTGTTGCGGGAAGGGCTCGGGGCAGGGTCTCGGGCACACGCAGCACGAACACCATGAAGGTGGCCAACGTGGCCGCTCCGTCCAGGGCGAACAGGAGGGTGTAGCTCGCCTGGGCCAGCAGTCCCGCGATGAGCGACGCCGCCGCGGTGCCGAGGTTGAAGGCCCAGAACTGCAGGTTGAAGGCCCGGGTCCGGTCGTGCTCGGGCACCACGTCGACGATCGCGGCCACCATGGGCGGGCCGGCCATGGCCTGCGCGGCGCCGAGCGCGCAGCCGATCGCGGCGATGGCCGGCATCCAGGACACGAGGGCGAGTGCGAACATCAGGGCGGACGCGGCGGCGTGGCAGGCGAGCAGCGTCCGGCGGCGGCCCCAGTGGTCGGCGAGCACGCCACCGGCGAGCACTCCCACGGCGCCGCCGAGGCCGTTGAGCCCGACGACCACTCCGGCGGTGGCCGGGTCGAGGCCGCGGACGGCCACGAGATAGAGCGACAGGAACAGGATCCCGAAGCCGCCCACCTTGTTCACCAGCATGCCGGCCCACAGATACCAGTACGTCGCCGGCAGTCCGCCGAGGTTCACCCCCACCCGGTCCCGGCCCCGCCGTGACATCGCACGTCTTCGCGCGAACGTCTGCAAGATCACGGAAGGACGGGGCGTCAGGCGAGGAGGGACTTGAGGAAGGCGCGGGTGCGCGGCGCGTCGCGGCGGGAGAAGTCCCCGGCGACGAAGTCCGTCGCCCCCGCCTTGGCGAGGGCCTCCACCTGCGCTCCGACGGTGTCCTCATCGCCGATGAGGGCCAGGTCGGCGGGCCCCGCGGCGCCCTCGCGGTCCATCATCGCCCGGTAGGAGGGCAGCCTCCCGTACATCTCGAAGATCTTGGCGGCGCGCGCCCGGGCGGATTCGGTGTCATCGGTGACGCAGATCGGCAGGATGCAGATGACCCGCGGTGAGGGGCGGCCCGCGGCCTCGGCCGCCGCCGTGATCGTCGGAACGATGTGGTCGCGGACGGTCTTGGGGCCGGTCATCCACAGCACGGTCCCGTCCGTGCGCTCTCCCGCGATCTTGAGCATCTGCGGGCCCAGGGCGGCCAGGACCACGGGCACCCGCCGCCGGTTGCCGATGGTGAGCTCGATGTCGGCGCGCAGCGTCTCGCCCTGGAACGACACCGGCCGTCCGTCGAGCAACGGCAGCAGGATGGAGAGGTACTCGCTCACATGCCGGACCGGCTTGTCGAAGTCGTAGCCGAACATGTTCTCGATCATGACCTTGTGGGACGGCCCGATCCCGAGGGTCAGACGGTCGTCGACGGCCAGTGCCGCGGTGCGCGCCTGCTGGGCCAGTGCGGCCGGATGGCGCGGGTAGGTCGGGACCACCGCGGTGCCGAGCTCGATTCCGGGGGCCTGGCCGCCCGCGACGGCGAGGGCGGTGAGCGCGTCGAGTCCGAAGATGTTCGACTTCCAGGCGGAGGCGAAGCCGTCGTCGGCCGCGCTCTGGATCTCCTCCCTCAGGACGGTGAGGGCATCCGGGCCGGTTGGGTCGCTGAGAGACACTCCGATACGCATGTGACGACTCTAGCCAGGGCCCCTACGCCACCCGGGTCCGCAGGGCCGCCACGCCGTCGCCGTCGAGGTCATCGAGAGCCGCGGGCCGTCCGGTGACGGCGAGGAGCAGCGCCTCGGCCGGACCGCGGACCGCCGGACCCCGGCCGTACGACCAGTCCAGATCGGTGGCCTCGAACCTCAGGCCGTCCAGCCGTCCGGCGGGGACGAACCTGCGGGCCTTCGTCTCGGTGAGGAAGCGCAGCGCGAGCGAGATCCGCTCCGCACCGAACTCCCGGCCGAGACCGAGCGGCCGCCGGATGTCCTGGCCGTGCACCAGCAGGTCGGTCAGGGGGGCCTCGGGCCCCATGCCCGGTGGCCTGAAGCGATGCTCGGCGCCCCGGCGCAGCGAGCCGGCCAGCTCGGTGACCGGCCGGGTGGCGTGCCGTCCGGTCAGGACCCGGTTGGCCCGGTGGAAATCGCCCCGTGCGGAGATCAGCACCAGTGCCAGCGCGGGCTTGCCGGAGTCGAGCGGCATGACGAGGTGGGCGATGACGTCCCGCACGGTCCAGGCGCCGCACAGGCTCTGCGTGCGCAGCTGCTCGGGCGTGAGCTCGTCCACTACGTCGGCCAGCGCACGGCGCTCGTTGGCGATCATCTCGTAGACCTGCATTCTGCGACCGTACCGCTGGGGCCGGTCACATTTCTTCGACGATTCGCGCGCACGGGCAGCGTTCCGGGTTCCGGGTTGGTGAACGTCCATCTCCGCCGGCCATCTCCCGGCCGATGTCGCATTCCGATAAATGGGTTTATGGGCGAGACAGTCGTTTTGCCGAGATTATTCGTGAACAGGTGGTATGCGGACGTACTGATAGTCTGCTCCCCGCGTGTCACGGAGCGAAGTGCCGGTGTGAGTCCGGCTGCTGTCCCGCAACTGTCATGCCCCTCGTGGGCCGAGCCAGGTCGCCTCCGTGACACCGACGATATCCGCCCTCGTGGGAAGGGCGATCCGTCCTGACGGGTCTCGCGCTTCCCGGCGACCATGGAGGTCCTCGTGAGACCCGTAAGCGCTCTCTGCGCGACCGTGGTGCTGGGTGTCATGACGCTGGTCGGTTGCGGCCGGCCCGGCACATCCAGCACCGAGAACGAATCCGCCGGTTCCGTCACCGTGCAGGCCGGCAACGGAAAGATCACGATTCCCGCGCGCCCGCGGCGGATCGTGTCGCTGTCGCCCACGGCGACCGAGATGCTGTTCGCCATCGGCGCGGGCTCGCAGGTCGTGGCGGTCGACGACCAGTCCACCTACCCGGGCGAGGCGCCGAAGACCAAGCTGTCGGGCTTCAAGCCCAACTCCGAGGCGGTCATCAAGTACAACCCCGATCTGGTGGTGCTCGCCAGCGACATGGGCGGCATCGTGAAGGCGCTGGAGAAGGTCAAGGTCCCGGTGCTGCTGGAGCCGTCCGCGACCAGGCTCGACGACTCCTACGACCAGATCGCCGATCTCGGCACGGCGACCGGTCACGCCGGAGAGGCCGCCAGGGTCACGGCCGACATGCGGGTCCGGATAGCCGGCGCCGTCCAGGCCGCCGCGCCGCAGGGCAAGGGCCTGACCTACTACCACGAGCTCGACGACGGCCTGCACTCCGCGACCTCCAACACCTTCATCGGCCAGGTCTACGGGCTCTTCGGACTCCAGAACGTCGCGGACCGGGCCGACAAGCAGGGCAGCGGCTATCCCCAGCTGTCCCCGGAGTACCTGGTGAAGGCCGACCCGGACCTGATCTTCCTCGGCGACACCAAATGCTGCGGCCAGACGGTCTCCACGGTCGCGAAACGACCCGGGTGGCGGGACCTCACCGCGGTGCGCGACCAGGCCGTCATCCCTCTCGACGACGACGTCGCCTCACGATGGGGCCCTCGCCTGGTCGAGCATGTCAAGGCGGTCGGTGCGGCCGTGCAGAAGGCGGGCCGAAAGGACCCGGGACGGCCGGCCGCGGGGCAGAAGACCCCGGCGCGGCAGTGAGCGCCCACCGGTGAAATCGAGCGCGTCCGGGCGGCGGCCGGTCGTACCACCGCCGCCGTCCGCACCGGCGGGCCCGGCCCGTGCCGGCTCGCCGGCGCCGCCCGCCATGGCGCTCACGGAGCCCCCGGCCCCCGCGCACCCGGGGTCGCCGGACACCGGGGGTGCCGGGTCACCGCCGGCGGCGGCCGCGGCGCCGGTCGCGAAGGACACGGGTGTGCGGCCGGCGTCCCCTGGGCGTCCGGCCCGGCTGCGGCCGGTCCCGCTCATCACCGCACTGGTCCTGCTCGCCGGGGTCACGGGGCTCTCGCTGTTGTCGGGCGCCGCCGGTCTGCCCGCCGGGGGCGTCGTGGCCGAGTTGCTGGACCGGTTGCCGTTCGTGCACCTCGACTCGGGGCTGTCGGTGGTCGAGCAGAACGTCCTCCTGCAACTCCGGTTGCCCCGGGTCCTCATGGGCGCGGCCGTGGGAGGCCTGCTGGCCGTCGCCGGCGCCGGCTACCAAGGGGTCTTCCGCAATCCGCTCGCCGATCCCTACCTGCTCGGTGCGGCCGCCGGAGCCGGCCTGGGGGCCACGCTCGTCATCGTCTTCATGCCGTTCGATCCCTTGATCGGCACTCCGGTTGCCGCGTTCGCGGGTGCCGTCGGCGGGGTGTTCCTGGCCTACCTGCTCGGCAGCACGAGAGGTCGTGGCGGTGGCGCGGCCACGTTGGTGCTCGCCGGCGTGGCGGTGTCCTCCTTCCTGTCCGCACTCCAGACCTTCGTCCAGCAGGCCAAGCTCGAAGAGCTCCAGCGGATCTACTCCTGGATCATGGGCGGCCTGACCGGCGCCGACTGGCCCACCCTCGCCATGATCGCCCCCTATGCCCTCGTGTCCACCATCGTCCTGCTCATGCACGGGCGCCTGCTGGACGTCCTCAGCGTCGGGGACGACGAGGCGGCCTCGCTCGGGCTGTCGGCCCCGCGGGTGCGCCTGGTCGTGCTGGTCGCCGCGTCGCTCGCCACCGCGTCCGCGGTCGCGGTGAGCGGGCTCATCGGCTTCGTCGGGATCGTCGTCCCGCACCTGGTGCGGCGGCTCGCCGGCGGATCCTACCGGATCGTCCTGCCGTTGTCGGTGATCGTGGGGGCGACGTTCCTCGAGCTCGCCGACCTGGTCGCGCGCTCCCTGATCGCCCCTGGGGAGCTGCCCCTCGGCGTGGTGACCGCGTTCGTCGGAGCCCCCTTCTTCGTCGGTGTCCTCCGGGCGACCCGGCGGGTGGAGACATGATCTCGGTACGGTCCCTCGACGTCGCGCTCTCCGGCCGTCCGGTGCTGTCCTCGGTGTCGCTGGAGGCTCCCTCGGGCTCGTGGGTCGCCGTCATCGGCCCGAACGGCGCCGGCAAGTCCACGCTGCTGCGGGCCATGGTCGGGCTGCTGCCGTACCACGGCGACCTGGTCGTCGACGGGCAACCGGTGCGGTCGCTCGCGCTTCGGCAGCGCGCCCGGCTGGTGGCCTATGCGCCACAGGCCCCGGCGCTGCCCTCGGACATGTCGGTGTTCGACTACACGCTGCTCGGCCGGGCCCCGTACATCGGTTATCTGGGCAAGGAGAGCCGGCACGACCGTGCGGTGGCGGGTGAGGTGCTGGAGCGCCTCGACCTCGGCCGCCTCGCCCGCCGCCCCATGGGACAACTGTCCGGCGGGGAGCGGCAGCGCGTGGTCCTCGCCCGGGCACTGGCCCAGCAGACACCCGTGCTCCTCCTGGACGAGCCCACCACCGCGCTCGACCTCGGTCACCAGCAGCAGGTGATGGAGCTGGTCGACCGGCTCCGGCTGGCCGACGGCCTCACGGTCGTCACCACGCTGCACGACCTCTCGCTGGCCGGGCAGTACGCCGACACCCTCGTGCTGCTCTCCGCCGGCCGGGTGGCCGCGGCGGGCCGGGCGGCCGAGGTGCTGACCAAGGACACGGTGGACGCCCACTTCGGTGCCCGGGTCCAGGTCACCCCGGGCCAGGACGGCCGCCCCGTCATGATGCTGGTACGGCCGTGAACGTCGGCGTCGTCTGGCGCTTCGAGGACGGCGTACGGCTGGCGGCCGCGGTCTGGCGAGCCGGAGCCGGTCACCGGATGATCTCCTCCGCCATGGTCGGCGGCGGCATCGGGCCGGCCGAATGGGTGCTGAACGCCCAGGTCCCCGGGACCTACGCCCGCCTGGACCCGGTCACGCACCTGGGTGAGCTCGCCCTGCGGTTCGGGCTCACGGGCCCGGGGGTCGGCATGCTGACCGCGGCCGCGGTGGACCGGCTCGTGGTCCGTGCCGACGAGGGCGTGGAGGCCGTGGCGACGGTCGGGCTGCGCGTGCCGACCTGGGCGGCGGCCCCCTCCGGCGGGGTCGATCTGGAGTTCGCGCCGATCCGCGGGAAGGTAGCGGATCCGGGGACCCTGAGGAGCCCCGGGACCATCAACATCATGGTGTCCGTGCCCGTGGCACTCAGCGACGCCGCGCTCGTCAACATGGTCTCCACCGTCACCGAGGCCAAAACGCAGGCCCTGATCGAGGCGGGTTACCACTGCAGCGGGACGGCCAGCGACGCCGTGTGCGTCGCCGCGCGCGCCGACGGCCCGGCCGAGCCGTTCGGCGGTCCCCGCTCGCGGTGGGGCGCCCGGGCCGCGCGCGCCGTGCACGCGGCGGTGCGCGACGGCGCCCTGGACTACACCGCGCAGTTGCGGGACGACACCGTATAGTCGCGAGATCGCGCTGTGCGGCGGCGACGGTTCGCCGGCTCGTGAGCGTGGCCCGCCCGGTCCGGCCCCGATGCGGCCCCGGTGCGGCCGGCCGGGCTCAGGCGGCCATCTCCTCGGCGAGCGCGGCGGCGAAGGCGTCCACGTCCTCCTCCGTGGTGTCGAAGGCGGTCATCCAGCGGACCTCGCCGGTGTGCTCGTCCCAGGTGTAGAAGCGGAACCGCTTGCTGAGGCGCTCGGCGACATCCGCCGGAATGCTCGCGAAGACCGCGTTGGCCTGGACCGGTCTCGTCACCGCCACCCCGGGGACCTCCCGGGCCGCCGTCACCAGGCGCCGCGCCATCGCGTTGGCGTGCCGGGCGTTGCGCAGCCACAGATCGCCCTCCAGCAGCGCGAGCAGCTGGGCCGATACGAACCGCATCTTGGAGGCCAGTTGCATGGCGGCCTTGCGCAGGTAGAGCAGACCTTCGACGGCGTCGGGGTTCAGCACGACGACGGCCTCGCCCAGCAGCACCCCGTTCTTGGTGCCGCCGAACGACAGCACGTCCACCCCGGCGTCCGTCGTGAACGCCCGCAGCGGCAGGTCGAGCGCGGCGGCCGCGTTGGCCAGCCGGGCGCCGTCCATGTGGACCAGCATGCCGTTCTCGCGGGCGTAGGCCGAGATCGCGCCGATCTCCTCGGCGGTGTAGACCGTGCCGAGCTCGGTGCTCTGGGTCAGCGAGATGATCTGCGGTTGCGCGTGGTGCTGGTCCCCGACGCCCCACACGCGCGTGCCGATCAGCTCCGGCGTGAGCTTGCCGTCCGGCGCGTCCACGGTGAGCAGCTTCAGGCCGGCGACCCGCTCCGCCGCACCGCATTCGTCGACGTTGATGTGGGCGTTGTCGGCACAGATCACCGCGCCCCAGCGGTCGCTCATCGCCTGCAGCCCGACCACGTTGGCCCCCGTGCCGTTGAAGACCGGGTAGGCCTCGGCCCGCTCCCCGAAGTGCCTCCGGAACACCTCGCGCAACCCGGCGGTGTAGACGTCGTCACCGTAGGCGGCCTGGTGTCCCCCGTTGGCGGCGGCGAGCGCGGCCATCACCTCGGGATGCACGCCGGCATGGTTGTCGCTGGCGAATCCGCGTATCCCGGGGTCGTGGCGGGGGGTGCCATCGCTCATTCGGTCAACCACAGGCGCCTTCCGTTCAGCTCTTCGGCGGGCGTGGCCCACAGGCCCGCGATGGTGTCGGCGACGTCGTCGACATGCGTGAAGCCGGGCCAGTCCGGCTTCCGCCGCAGCATGCTATCGGTGAGCAGGGCCCTGACCACCAGGATCGTGGCCGCGGCGGGGGTGTCCCTGAAGGAGTCGGCGAGGGCGAGGGTCCATGCCTCGGCGGCCGCCTTCGCCGCGGCGTAGGCCGCGTTGCCCTCCGTCGGCGCCTGCGCTCCCGGCTGCGAGACGATGGCCACACGGCCGTGCGGTCCTCCGCGCAGGGCCTCGTGAAAGGCCAGCGTGGTGTGCTGCAGCGTCCGGACCAGGAGATCCTGGAGCAGCGTCCAGTCCGCCGGATCGGTCTCGGCGAAGGTCTCGCCGCCGCGCCAGCCGCCCACGAGATGGATCAGTCCGTCCACCCGGCCGTGGGTGCGCACCACCTCGGCCGCCCAGGCGCGGGTCGCCTCGGCGTCGAGCAGGTCCACGACCACAGAGGTGATCCGGTCGGCGTCAGGGCCGGCGTCATCCCAGGTCTGAGGTGCGACATCGGCCGCCACGACCCGGGTCCCCGCCCCGGCGAGCCGCCGTACGACCGCCCGCCCGGCGGGCCCGCCCGCTCCCGCCACCACGATCACCGCATCCGCCGCGGCCGGAGCCGCCGTGTCCTTCGACGCCTCCGCGGCCGCCGTGCCCGGAGCCGTCTCCTCGGTAGGCCGCATGGTCACTGCGCGCTCCTCTCTCACCGGCCGTTCTCCCCGTGATATCACTCGGGGGCCGGGACTCTCACAGGACCGAGACGTGAACGTGGTCGTAGTGGTTGGCCGTGATGCCGCCGCGGTCCTCCATGGCCCGCCACCCGGGGTTGCGCAGGTCATAGATACGCTGCCGCCAGATCACGTACTTGACGCCGAGCCTCGACGCGTTGGTGATCGCGTACTGCGCCACCGAGGTGCCGTGTGCGACCGCCCGGGCGGTCGGCATGCTCCCACCGGTGCTCTCCATGAAGTCACAGGCGTGCCCTGAGCCGTGGTCCTGGGGGTCTCCGGCCCGGTAGCAGCCCACGGCCGAGAAAGCGCCGAACCGGCGGTCGATCTCCAGCAGCGCCGTGCGCATCCGCGCGGTCATGGTGTCGCCGATGACGGTGGACCGCGGTCCCGCGGCACCTCCCGGTCCACCTGTGGCCGGTGCACCCGCGGCCGGTGCATCCGCGGCCGGCCGGCTCGCCGGTGTCTCCGGGCGGTACTTCGCGAGCAGCGTCCTGACCTGGGCGCGGCGCCTCTCCAGCGCGCCGGCCTCCTTGCGGGCATCGCTCATCGTGCGCCGAGCCGCGCCCCGCGCCCGCTCCGCACCGGCCGCGAGCCGTGAGAACTCCCCGATCCGCCGCGTGTTGTCGCGGGCGAGGTATTCCACGGAGGCGGCGCCACCGGCCGGGCCGCCGTTCCCCGCGGCGCCGAACAGCACGGGGGGTGAGTCGAAACCACCGCTCATGTACGAGGCGACGGCCAGCCGGCGCATCCGGGCCCGTGCGTCCTCGAGGTCCCGGCTCGCCTTGGCGGCCTGCCCGGTGGCGCGCTCGGCGGCCTTCTCCGCGTCACGGAGGATCTCCAGATCGCCTCTGTAGTCCTTCTCCAGGGCGGCGGCGCGCCTCCGCAGATCCCGGAGGTCTCCCCGGGGGCCGGGGGCGTGCGGGAGAGCGTGCGCCGTCGGCTCCTGCGGTTGCGCCAGCCCCATGGCCTGGGGCGGCAGGATCAGGGCGGCCATTGCGGCGACGACGGCGGCCGCGCCGCGTCTGGCCCACAAGGAGCCTCGGCTCCGTGCGGCATCGGGGGTGGCCACGTCCGCTCCTCTGACCTGAGGCAGGAGATACTTGGGCGTGTTTCACAGTAGGGGCAAATCATCACAAGAGCTCACCGGGGTCACAGATTCCCCTCATGGACGCGGCGACGCTTCCGCTCAGCGGAAGCCCATGGGCGCCGCGACCGGAGGCTCTGCGACCGTGGGCTCATGACCAGGGCGGGCTCATGAACAAGGTCGTGAACTCGGCGGCGGAGGCCGTCGCGGACATCGCGGACGGAGCGTCGCTGGCGGTGGGCGGCTTCGGCCTCTGCGGCGTGCCGGTGGTGCTCATCGAGGCGTTGTACGAGCGTGGAGCGACCGGCCTCTCGGTGGTCTCCAACAACTGCGGGGTCGCCGGCCGGGGACTCGGCCGGCTCCTCGAGGCCGGCCGGATCTCCCGGGCCACCGGGTCGTACATCGGCGAGAACAAGGAGCTGGCCCGGCGGTACCTCGCCGGGGACATCGAGGTGGAGCTGACCCCTCAGGGCACGCTCGCCGAGCGGCTGCGCGCGGGCGGCTGCGGCATCCCGGCCTTCTACACCCCCGCCGGCGTGGGCACGCAGGTCGCCGAGGGCGGGCTGCCCTGGCGTTACGCCCCCGGCGGCGGCGTCGCGGTCGCCTCACCGGCCAAGGAGGTACGGGAGTTCGACGGCGTGCCCCACGTCCTCGAGACCGGCATCACCACCGACTTCGGGCTCGTACGGGCGGCCCGCGGAGACAGGTACGGAAACCTCGTCTTCGACAAGGCCGCCCGGAACTTCAACCCGCTGTGCGCCATGGCCGGCCGCATCACCATCGCCGAGGTGGAGGAGCTCACCCAGCTCGACCCCGACGAGGTGCACGTCCCGGGCGTGTTCGTCAACCGGATCGTGGTCCTCACCCCTGAGCAGGCCGCGGAGAAGCGGATCGAGAAGAGAACAGTGCGCTCCTGAGGCGTGCGACCAGAAGGGCGAGCGACCGCGAGATGAGCTGGACCAGGAACGAGATCGCCGCGCGGGCGGCGGCCGAGCTGCCGGACGGTGCCTACGTCAACCTCGGGATCGGGCTACCCACGCTGATCCCCGGGTACATCCCCGAGGGGGTCCACGTCGTCGTGCACTCCGAGAACGGCGTGCTCGGCGTGGGTCCGTACCCGACCGAGGACGAGCTGGACCCGGACCTGATCAACGCCGGCAAGGAGACGGTCACCGTGCTGCCGGGTGCCGCCTTCTTCGACTCGGCGCTGTCGTTCGGGATGATCCGCGGCGGCCACATCGACGTGGCCGTGCTGGGGGCCATGCAGGTCTCGGCCCGGGGTGATCTCGCCAACTGGGCGGTGCCGGGCAAGATGATCAAGGGTATGGGCGGCGCCATGGACCTGGTGCACGGGGCCCGCCGGGTCATCGTGGTGATGGAGCACACCGCGAGGGATGGCAGCCCCAAGGTCGTCTCCGAGTGCACGCTCCCGCTGACCGGTGCCTCCTGCGTGGACCGGATCATCACCGACCTCGCCGTCCTGGACGTGACGGGAGACGGGCTCGTCCTCGTCGAGACCGCGCCGGGCGTGTCCGAGGCACAGGTCCGCGAACGGACGGAGGCGCCCGTCCTCACCCCCGTCCGCGCGCCCGTCCAAGGCTCGCGGCAGCAGAACTGAACGACGACCCGGGAGATCCCATGCCGAGCGACACGCCACCCGATCCCCATCCCGCCTACCTCAGCCCGGGCTACAAGAGCACGCTGCTTCGTGCCCCCGCCCGGCCGCTGGTGATGCCCAAACTCGGCCCCGACGCGATCGAGCTCGCCGGCCCGGTGTTCGGTCACACCGATCTCGGGGTGCTGGACCACGACCTCACCCGCCAGCACGCCGGCGAGCCGCAGGGCGAACGGATCATCGTGACCGGCCGGGTCCTGGACTCCCGGGGCCGCCCGGTGCCAGGGGCCCTGGTGGAGATCTGGCAGACCAACGCCGCGGGCCGCTACGTCCACCTGGCCGACCAGCATCCGGCGCCGCTGGACCCCAATTTCACGGGTGCGGGCCGGTGCCTCACCGACGCCGAGGGCCGCTACCGGTTCGTGACCATCAAGCCCGGCGCTTATCCGTGGCGCAACCACCCCAACGCCTGGCGGCCGGCGCACATCCACTTCTCGGTCTTCGGCAGGTCCTTCACCCAGCGTCTCGTCACGCAGATGTACTTCCCGGGTGATCCGCTGTTCGGCCAGGACCCGATCTTCCAGTCGATCCCGGACGAGAAGGCGCGGGGACTGCTCGTGGCCCGCTTCGACCTGGACACCACCGTGCCCGAGTGGGCACTCGGCTACCAGTGGGACATCGTGCTGAACGCGACGCCCATGGAGGCATGATGGACACGACGCCGGCCACCCCCTCGCAGACCGTGGGCCCGTTCTTCGGCTACGCGCTCCCGTACGAGGAGGGCCCCTACGTGGTGCCGCCGTGGCGGCCCCAGGCCATCACCGTACGCGGACGGGTCCTCGACGGCGCGGGCCGGCCGCTCCCCGACGCCCTGGTGGAGATCTGGCAGGCCGATGCCGACGGCACCGTGCCCGCGGGCGGGACCGGCGGGCTGCGGCGGGCCGGATACGGCTTCTCGGGGTTCGGCCGATGCCCCACCGACAAGGACGGCGGCTACTGGTTCTCCACCCTCAAACCCGGCCGGATCGGCGGGGCGGCCCCCTACATCGCCGTGCTGGTCTTCGCCCGGGGCCTGCTCAAGCCGGTCGCCACGCGGCTGTACTTCCCCGAGGAGGCCGACGCCAACGGCCGTGACCCGGTGCTGTGCGCGATCGACCCGGAGCGCCGCGGCACCCTGGTCGCACAGCCGGACGGCGAGGCCGCCTACCGCTTCGACGTGCGGCTCCAGGGCGAGGGGGAGACGGTGTTCTTTGCCTTCTGAGCCTTCTGACCGCTCCGGCCGTACGGATCCCGCCCACCTCGCCGACCACGGCCTCCTCGAACCGGTGCGGGCCGGGACCGCGGTGGAGGCGCTCACCTCCGACGAGGCCTGGCTGCGTGCGCTGCTGGAGGCCGAGGCGGCCCTCACGCGGGCGCAGGCCGGCCTCGGGATCGTGCCCGGGGAGGCGGCGGCGGCGATCACTGAGATCGCGCGGACGGCGGACCTCGACGCCCGCGAGCTGTCCGTACGGGCGCGGGGGGCCGGCAATCCCGTGGTGCCCCTCGTCGCCGAGCTCCGGCGCAGGGCCGGCCCCGTACTTGCCCGGCATTTCCACCAAGGCGCGACGAGCCAGGACATCATGGACACGGCGGCCATGCTGGTCGCGGCCCGCGCCCGTGAGGTCGTCCTGGCCGATCTCGATCGGCTCCTGGCGGCGCTGGCCGAGCTCGCCGAGCGGCATCGGGAGACCCCCATGGCCGGGCGGACGCTCGGGCAGCAGGCCGTGCCCACGACCTTCGGGCTCCGGGCGGCCGGCTGGCTCACCGGCTGCCTGCGGGCGCGCGAGCGGCTGTCCGGGGTGACGCTTCCGGTCCAGCTGGGGGGTGCGGCCGGGACGATGGCGGCCCTCGGCCCGCGGGCGGTCGAGCTGCTCGGGGCCTACGCGCGGGAGACGGCGCTCGCCGAGCCCGTGCTGCCGTGGCACACCCTCCGGTTTCCCGTCGTGGACCTCGGATCCGCCCTCGCCGTCACCACGGGCGCCCTCGGCAAGGTCGCCGCCGATGTCGTGCTCCTCGCCCAGACCGAGATCGGTGAGGTGGCCGAGGCCGCGGGGCCCGGTCGCGGAGGCTCCTCGGCCATGCCGCACAAGCGCAATCCCGCGCTGGCCACGGTGGTCCGCTCCGCGGCGATCCAGGTCCCGGCCCTCGTCCAGATCCTGATGACCGCGCAGCCGGCGGGCCTGGAGCGACCGGCGGGGGAGTGGCACGCCGAATGGCAGCCCCTGCGCCAGTGCCTGCGCCTGACCGGTGGCGCGGCCGAGACCATGGCCGGGCTCGCGGAGGGCATCGAGGTGTTCCCGGAGCGGATGCGGGCGAACCTCGACGGGCTCCTCGGCGTCCTCGCCGAGCACGGTGAGCCCGCCGGCACGGGGGCCGCGGCCGCTCTGGTCGACCGCGCGCTCGAGTACTTCCGAAAGGCCTCGTCATGACCCTGCACCACCGCTTCGACGGACCCGAGGACGGGCCGGTGGTCGTCCTCGGTCCCTCACTCGGCACCACACTGGACCTGTGGGCGCCGCAGCTGCCGTACCTCACCGACGCGTGGCGCGTCCTGCGCTATGACCTGCCGGGCCACGGCGGCTCACCGGCGCCGTCCCGGGGCCCGGGGCCGTCCCTGACGATGGAGGACCTCGCCGCCGAGGTGGTCCGGCTGCTGGACCTGTACGGGCTCGAGCGAGTCGCCTACGGCGGCGTGTCCATCGGTGGTGCCATCGGGACCACTCTCGCGGTGGTCGCGCCGGAGCGGGTGGCCGGCCTGGTGCTGTGCTGCACGTCGGCCCGCTTCGGTTCACCGGAGGCGTGGCACGAGCGGGCCGCGCTGGTGCGCCGTGAGGGGACCGCGCCGCTGATCGAGGGGACGCGCGGCCGCTGGTTCACGGAGGAGTTCGCCGATCCGGGGCCGCAGCTGGCCATGCTGGCCGGTGCGGACCCCGAGGGCTACGCCGCCTGCTGTGAGGCCATCGCCGGCTTCGACCTGCGAGACCGGCTCGGCGACGTCCGGACGCCGACCCTGATCATCGCCGGCGAGAGCGACCCGGCGACCCCCGTGGAGCATGCGAAGCTCCTGCTGGACGGGATCCGGGACGCCGAGCTGCGGGTCCTGTCCCCGGCGGCACACCTGGCCAACGTCGAGCGTCCCGGCGAGGTCGGCGAGGCGATGGCCCGCCACCTGGCCGCCTGCCGGGGGGCATCCGCGGGAGGACCGGGATCCGGAGGAGGAACAGTTGAGTCATGACGACGGGATGAGGATCCGCCGTGAGGTCCTCGGCGACGCCCACGTGGACCGGGCCACGGCCCGGACGACGGGTTTCACCGCGGACTTCCAGGACTTCATCACCCGGTACGCCTGGGGCGAGATCTGGGCCCGGCCCCTTCTGGACCGCCGGACCCGGAGCTGCATCACCCTCACCGCGCTCGTCGCCGGAGGGCACCTGCAGGAGCTCGCGATGCACGTACGCGCCGCGTTGCGCAACGGCCTCAGCCCCGAGGAGGTCAAAGAGGTGCTGCTGCAGACCGCCGTCTACTGCGGTGTGCCCGCGGCCAACGCCGCGTTCGCCGTGGCCCAGCAGGTGCTGGTCGACGACGGAGTGATCGAGCCCCCCGGTGGCGATGCCGGGTCGAGCGCTGCCGGGGCGGGCCACGCGGAGGAGGCCGGCGGCGTAGCCGATGGCGGTTAACCGGATATATCCGGCGATAATGGGCCATGACTTTTGTGGAGGATGCCCCGGCGCCCCCTCCTCCGACCGTGACCGGCAAGGTGATGGCGATCCTCGACGCCTTCGCCCCCGGCGACGTCGGCCTCACCCTCACGGAGGTCTGCCGCCGGGCGGGGCTGCCGCTGGCGACCGGGCACCGGCTCGTCGGCGAACTGGCCGGTGGGGGCTTCCTGGAACGACACCCGGACGGGAGCTACCGCGTCGGCATGCGGCTGTGGCGGATCGGGACGCAGGCCTCCGTCCCCTCCGGCCTGCGCGAGCTCGCACTTCCCCACATGGAGGAGTTGTACGAGGGGACGCACGAGAACGTGCAGCTGGCCGTTCTGCGCGACGGCAAGGCCCTCTATCTTGAGCGGCTGCGGGGTTCACGCTCGGTGCCGGTCGTCACCAGGGTCGCCACCGAGCTGCCCCTGCACGCCACAGCGGTGGGCAAGGTCCTGCTGGCCTACGCTCCGGAGAGCCTGCGCGAACAGGTCCTGAGCTCACCCCTCACCGCCCACACCCGCAACACGGTCACCGACCCGGGCCGGCTCAGGACCTGTCTCGCCGAGGTGCGACGCGAGGGCTATGTCGTCACCCGGGAGGAGATGACGCTCGGATCCTGCTCGGTGGCCGCACCGGTCCGCGGCTCCGGACGGCGGGTCGTCGCCGCGCTGTCCGTCGTGGCGCACAGGCACAGCGCCGACCTGCGGCGTCTCGTCCCCGCGGTCGTCTCCGTGGCCGGGTCGCTGTCCCGGGACGTCTCCGCGCACTGGGGCGAGGACGGAGGCGGACGGGGCTGATCCGCCCCGTCCGGGGCCATCGGCAGGCGCTCCGACGGCCCCGGGTCCCCGGGGACCCGGGGACGGAGTCAGGCGGTCACGGACTCGGCCGGCGCCGCGTCCGTGGCGGGAGCGCGGCGGGCCAGCACCCCGTCGACGCCGTACCGGCCGCCGCCCACCAGAGCGAGGGCCAGTGCGCCGGCGCCCAGCGCCAGCACGAGCTCATAGCCGCCCTTGTCCGCGAACAGGCCCTTGTCCGCGTGCACGAACAGGAACGCGCCCGCCATGTCGAGCACCAGCAGAAGCCCGGCCAGCGGCATGAGGGCTCCGGCGATCAGCGCCGCTCCGCCGAGGAGCTCCACGAACGTGGCGTAGAGCGCCGAGACGGCCGGAAGCGGGACGCCCATCATCTCGAAGGCCTTCTGGGTCCCGCCGAGGCCGTTGGTGTTGAGCTTCTGCCAGCCGTGTGCGAAGAAGATGACTCCGATGGCGATCCGGGAGAGGAGCAGAGCGACATCGGTCAGCGGGCGGGGTATCCAGCGGTACATCGGGATCTCCTGTCTGCGGGTGAGCAGGACGGGCGGAAAATGATTGAGCGCTCAAGTTTTGAGCGCTCAAGTAGTTTCCGACCCTACCAATTAGTTGAGGGCTGAACAACAAACTAGGATGTGCCCGTGAGCGAACCTCCGTGGTTGAACGATGGCGAGCAGCGTGCGTGGCGGGCCTTCTATGCGGCCGGCAAGGTGCTGTTCGACCAGCTGGACCGGGAACTGCAGCGGGACGCGAACATGCCCCACGCCTACTATGAGCTCCTCGTCGTCCTCTCCGAGGTGCCCGGGCGTGAGCTGCGCATGCGGGAGCTCGCGGAACTCACCCGCTCGAGCCCCAGCCGGCTCTCCCACGCGATAGCGCGGCTCGAAGACCGTGGCTGGGTGCGGCGCCGTGAGTGCCCCGACGACAAACGCGGCCAGTTCGCCGCGCTGACCGGTGAGGGCATGGCCGCGCTCACCGCGGCGGCGTCCGGCCATGTCCAGGGTGTGCGGGCTCACCTGTTCGACCGCCTCACCCCTGAACAGGTCGACCAGCTACGGGAGATCTGCGAGGCCGTCGTCCGGCCGTTGGCGCCGGACCACCCGGTCTCCCGGCAGTGACCGGCTGACCCTTCCGGTCAGCGGAAGGATGCCGGCCGACCGTGGCGACGGCACGCCAGGATCGTCGCAACACCGGAGGAGGAGGCCGTCATGCGCACCCGGGTGGCGATCGTCGGAGCGGGTCCCGCGGGGCTGCTGCTGTCTCATCTGCTCGACCTGCAGGGCATCGACTCGGTCGTGCTCGAGAGCCGCGACCGGGCCTATGTGGAGCGACGGCAACGTGCCGGGATCCTGGAACAGGCAACCGTGGACGTGCTCCGCGACAGTGGCGTGGCCGGCCGGCTGGACCGGGAGGGTCTCGTTCACGATGGGCTGGAACTGCGCTTCGGTGGAGCGGCGCATCGCATCCCCTTGAAAGAGCTGACCGGCCGGTCCGTCGTGGTGTACGCCCAGACCGAGGTGGTGAAGGATCTGATCGCCGCCCGGCTCGCGGCCGGAGGCGACATCCGCTTCGGGACCGAAGTGCTAGAGGTGGACCCTGGCGCGCCCTCGGTGACCTACCGGCAGAACGGCCGGACGTACACCCTGGAATGCGACTTCATCGCCGGGTGCGACGGTTTTCACGGCGTGAGCCGGCCCGCGGTCCCCTCGCTGCGGACCTTCGAACGCGAATATCCGTACAGCTGGCTCGGCATCCTCGCGCAGGTCCCGCCGTCGACCGACGAGCTCATCTACTGTCACCACGAGCGGGGTTTCGCGCTGCACAGCCTGCGGTCCCCGGAGGTCAGCCGTCTCTACCTCCAAGTCCCCGGCGATGAGGACATCGCCGCCTGGCCGGACCAGCGGATCTGGGACGAGTTGCGGACGCGGTTCGCCGTGGAGGGGGACTGGGAACTGCGAGACGGGCCGATCCTCGAAAAGAGCATCACCCCCATGCGCAGTTTCGTCGCCGAGCCCATGCGGCACGACCGGCTCTTCCTCGCCGGTGACGCCGCGCACATCGTGCCGCCGACCGGAGCCAAAGGCCTCAACCTGGCGGTCTCGGACGTCACAGTGCTGGCCCGGGCCCTGGCCGAATGGCTCCGGAACGGCTCCGAGGCCCTCCTCGACGCGTATTCGGACACCTGTCTCCAGAGGGTCTGGCGAGCGGAGCACTTCGCCTACTGGATGACGACCCTTCTGCACACCGACCCGGGTCAGGACGACTTCGGGCGCCGTCTGCAGTCGTCCCACCTGCGCTATGTCGCGTCCTCGCGGGCGGCGGCCACCACTCTGGCGGAGAACTACGTCGGCCTGCCCGTGTGAGCGGTTCACGTCACCCGGAGGCGGACCGGAGGGCCTGACCCCCGATGGGCACGGCGAATCCGCCGCCCTATGCGATGCATCATTAATCGGACATATGCTCCTGAAATGGTGTATAGCTGTAGTTAATCGAGCGTATCGTAATTGATTAAAGCATGCCTGTCGAGAGCGTTGGATCGAAGCCAAGTCTCACATCTCGCGGTTTCATGGAGTTACCGCCAGGGGATCAACCAAGCGGAACATTCGACATAAAGGTCGTCGGCGGATGCATTAACACATCAATTGTCGAGGTGTGGCAGAAGTCGCGCCACGAAGCCGATCAGTTCCGAAGTAAAAATCCGGCCTTATGGCCAGATTCCCCAAGGAGGCAAGTTCCATGGACATTCAGAAGCGCGTGGCAGTCGCCGTGTCCGGCCTGGTTCTGGCGGGAGCGGCCGCCCTCGCCGTGGGCGCGGCCGCCCCGGCCAGCGCGCAGAGCGCCGAAGCCATGATCAGCGCGCCCCAGGCGGGTGGCGGCGGTGGTGGCGGTGGCGGTAGTGCTTCGGCCGCGGCCGGAAGGCGTGGCGCCGCGGCGGCCGCCGCCGGTGGCGGTGGCGG
>DASYNF010000174.1:0-18395 GCA_036008685.1 Actinomadura sp.
CCGTCGGAGACGAAGACGTCGCCGAGGGCCGCGTACCGGTCGGCCAGCTCGCCCCGGACCGCCTCGTCCTTGGACTCCTCGCCCGGCTCGTAGCGGACGTTCTCCAGCATGGCGACCTCGCCGTCGGCCAGGGACCCGACCGTCGCGTGCGCCGACTCCCCCACCACGTCGGACGCCAGCTTGACGTCCGTGCTCAGCAGCTCGCTGAGCCGCCGCGCCGCCGGGGCGAGTGAGTACTTGGGGTTGACCTCGCCCTTCGGCCGGCCCAGGTGCGCGAGCACGACCACCTTGGCGCCCGCCTCCCGAAGCTGGGTGAGGGTGGGCACCGAGGCCCGGATCCGCCCGTCGTCGGTGATCGCGCCCCCGTCGAGGGGCACGTTGAGGTCGCAGCGGATCAGCACCCGCTTGCCGCGGAGGTCACCGAGATCAGAGACAGACTTCACGCAAGGTCCTTTCCTGGACGTGAGACAGCTGCGGCCCACCCACCCGGGTCGGCCGCCTCTGCTGGGATCCGGGCTGGGCCCCCTGTCGGAATCACAGGTATACCTTCCAATTTCGCGCTTTGCGTGCGTTACTTCGCACGCAAAGCGCGAATTACCGAGGTATACCTGTGATTCCGACGGCCGCCCGGATGTGGGTCAGAGGGAGCTGCCGACCAGCGTGACGAGGTCGACCAGGCGGTTGGAGTAGCCCCACTCGTTGTCGTACCAGCCGACGACCTTGACCTGGTTGCCGATCACCTTGGTGAGGCCGGCGTCGAAGATGCAGGAGTGCGGGTCGGTGACGATGTCGCTGGAGACGATCGGGTCCTCGGTGTAGAGCAGGAAGCCCTTGAGGGGACCCTCGGCGGCGGCCTTCACGGCGGCGTTGACCTCCGCGACGCTGGTCTCGCGACCGGCCTCGAAGGTGAGGTCGGTGGCGGAACCCGTGGGCACCGGGACGCGCAGCGCGTAGCCGTCCAGCTTGCCCTTGAGCTCGGGGAGGACGAGGCCGATCGCCTTGGCCGCACCGGTCGAGGTCGGCACGATGTTGAGGGCCGCGGCGCGGGCCCGGCGCAGGTCGGAGTGCGGGCCGTCCTGCAGGTTCTGGTCCTGCGTGTACGCGTGGATCGTGGTCATCAGGCCCTTGACGATGCCGAACTCGTCGTTGAGGACCTTGGCCATCGGCGCCAGGCAGTTCGTGGTGCAGGAGGCGTTGGAGATGATGTGGTGCGACGCCGGGTCGTAGTCACCGTCGTTCACGCCCATCACCACGGTGAAGTCGTCGTTCTTGGCCGGCGCGGAGATGATGACCTTCTTGGCACCGTTCTCGACGTGGGCCTTGGCCTTCTCGGCGTCCGTGAAGAACCCGGTGGACTCGATCACGATGTCGGCGCCGA
Organism: Actinomadura sp.; assembly: GCA_036008685.1. GTDB lineage: Bacteria > Actinomycetota > Actinomycetes > Streptosporangiales > Streptosporangiaceae > Actinomadura_C. The sequence goes on from DASYNF010000174.1 coordinate 1,379, forward strand.
CGTCGCCCCACTTGAGGGCGGCCGGGTCGCGCTCGGCGAATGCCTTGATGGTCTGGTCGCCGACGACGATCTCGTCCTCGGTCGCCCTGACCTGCTGGGGCAGGCGGCCGAGGATGCTGTCGTACTTCAGCAGGTGGGCGAGCGTGGCGTTGTCGGTCAGGTCGTTGACCGCCACGACCTGGACGTCCGCCCCGCTGGCCTGCAGGGCACGGAAGAAGTTACGGCCGATCCGGCCGAACCCATTGATGCCTACCCGGATGGTCACGGAACTGTTCTCCTCGTGGGTCGTCTCGCCCGGGCCTTCCCGGGACCGTTGGCAGCCTGACATCAGGGTCTCCCCCATGTGACCTTATCGAACCGTCGGCGCCGTTCGGGACATCGGCGACGCGGGACGGCGCAGATGAACCGCCCTCTTCCCTGCGGGAAAGCGTCCCGACGGCCCGCCGTTCTCCCCTGACGCGTTCGGCCCGGGGCCCGGGGTCCGGGGCCCGGACGGCCCCGGACCGGGCGAGCCCCCGCACCCACCTGTTCCGCGCCACCTGTTCCGTGCCGCCGTTCCATACCGCCGTTCCATACCGCCCCGGCCACACGGGCCGGCACCGCGGGGAGGCCGGGGCCGCGGAGGCCGGCTACTGGGCCAGCATGTCGGCGGTGAGGTTGGCCTCGGTGCCGGGCAGGCCCTGATCGCCCGCGCGTTTGTCGGCCAGTGCCAGCAGCCTCCGGATACGGCCCGCGATCGCGTCCTTGGTCAGCGGCGGATCGGCGAGCTGCCCGAGTTCTTCCAGCGACGCCTGCTTGTGCTGCAGCCGTAGCCGTCCGGCCGCCACGAGGTGGTCGGGGGCCTCGCCTTCGAGGATCTCCAGGGCCCGGGCGACCCGGGCTCCCGCGGCGACGGCCGCACGCGCCGACCTGCGCAGGTTGGCGTCGTCGAAGTTGGCCAGGCGATTGGCGGTCGCCCGCACCTCCCGTCGCATGCGCCGTTCCTCCCACGCCAGCACGGAGTCGTGCGCTCCCAGCCGGGTCAGCAACGCCGAGATCGCGTCACCGTCGCGGACCACGACTCGGTCGATGCCGCGGACCTCCCGCGCCTTCGCATGGATCTTGAGCCGCCGCGCGGCACCGACGAGCGCCAGCGCCGCCTCCGGACCCGGGCAGGTGATCTCCAGCGACATCGACCGCCCGGGCTCGGTGAGTGAGCCGTGCGCGAGGAAAGCCCCCCGCCACGCGGACTCGGCGTCGCAGGCCGCTCCCGCGACCACGTGCCGGGGCAGCCCCCGCACCGGCCGGCCATGGTTGTCGATCAGCCCGGTCTGCCGGGCGAGGGATTCCCCGTCCCGGAACACCCGTACGACGTACCTGTTGCCCTTGCGCAGACCGCTCGGCGCCAGCACGACCACGTCAGAGGTGTGCCCGAACACCTCCGCGACGTCCTTGCGCAGACGGCGCGCCGCGACTCCGGTGTCGAGCTCGGCCTCGATCACGATGCGCCCGCTGACCAGGTGCAGTCCCCCCGCGAACCTCAGCAGCGTCGAAACCTCGGCCTTGCGACAGCACGGCTTCATGATGGACAGCCTGCTCAGCTCGTCCTTCACCACGCCGGTCATCGCCATAGATGCAACCCCTCCCCCATAGTCGGTCTCCCGCTACTCGCAGTCTCGTCCATCCCGCCCCGCCCGTTCGTCAGACGTGAAGATCTGTACGAACGCATGGGCCAACCGGGCGGGATCGTGCCTCGGCGACCCGTCCTCCGCGGCGACGTCGGCCAGCGTGAGCATCCCGCCGAGCGACTGTACGGCCTTCTCGAGAGCGATCGGGTCGTCCACGACGCCGCGGTCGGCGAGCACCACGTCCACGCGCAGATCCGGGGCGTGGGCCTGCAGCACCTCCAGATGGGCATGTGGCGAGAAGCCATCGGTCTCCCCCGGCTGAGGTGCCAGGTTGAGCGCGACGATCCGCCGCGCCTTGGTCTTGCTCAGTGCCCTGGCCAGCTCGGGCACCTGCAGGTGCGGGAGCACGCTGGTGAACCAGGAGCCGGGGCCGAACACGAGCCAGTCGGCGTCCTCGATCGCGGCCAGGGCCTCCGGGCTGGCCGGCGGGTCCACCGGTACGAGTGAGACGCTGAGCACCTTTCCCGGAGTCTTGGCGCACGCCACCTGGCCACGGACCCAGGTGATGTCGCGCGGTCGGGCGGGATCGACTCCCTCGACCTCGGCGACGATGTCCAGGGGGACCAGGGTCATCGGCAGCACCCGGCCCTGTGCGCCGAGGAGCCGGCCGACCCATTCCAGGCCGGCCACAGGGTCGTCGAGCAGCTCCCACAGGGCGACGATCAGCAGGTTGCCGACGGCGTGCCCGTGCAGATCCCCCTCGGTGCGGAACCGGTGCTGGACGACCTGGCTCCATGTCCGCCCCCAGTCGTCGTCGCCGCACAGCGCGGCCAGCGCCATGCGCAGGTCTCCCGGAGGCAGCACGCCCAGCTCACGGCGCAGCCGTCCGCTGGACCCGCCGTCATCGGCCACGGTCACGATGGCGGTGAGCCGGTCCGTCACCCTCCGCAGAGCCGACAGCGAGGCGAAGAGCCCATGACCGCCCCCGAACGCCACGACCTTGGGAGCGTCGATGCGCGGGAGCGGGGGGCCCTCCTCGCCCTCGGGGACCGCGTCTGGCCCGGTGCGGCCGGGCCTACTCACGGCCGAGGTCACGGTGCGAGACCTGCACTTCGATGCCCTCGTCCCGCAGCCGGCCGGCGATCTGCTCTGCCATGGCGACACTGCGGTGCTTGCCACCCGTACAGCCGACGGCCAACGTCACGTAGTGCTTACCCTCCCTCTCGTAGCCCTCGGCCAGCAGCCGCAGCACCTCGGTGTAGGCGTCGAGGAACTCCTTGGCCCCGCGCCGGCCCAGCACGTAGTCGCGTACCTGCTGGTCGCGGCCGGTCTTGGGACGCAGCTCCGGCACCCAGTGCGGGTTGGGCAGGAAGCGGCAGTCCACGACCAGGTCGGCGTCCACGGGCAGGCCGTACTTGTAGCCGAACGACACCACGGTCGCGCGCAGGCTCGACTCACCGGTGTCGTCCCCGAAGAAACTTACGATCTTGGCGCGGAGCTCATGCACGTTGAGCCCGGTGGTGTCGAGCACGAGGTCCGCCTCGCCCCGGACCTGCCGGAGCACCTCCCGCTCACGGGCGATGCCGTCGACCAGCCGCCCGTCTCCCTGGAGCGGGTGGGGCCGTCGTACGCTCTCGAACCGGCGCACGAGCTCGTCGTCACCGGCCTCCAGGAAGACCACACGCGGCTGCCCGCCGCGCGCCTCCAGATCTTCGATGGCGGTGTACAGGTCGGTGGTGAAGGCTCGGCTGCGCACGTCCACCACCACGGCGATACGGGGCACGGCTCCCTGCAGCCGCCCCCCGAGATCGGCCATGGTCGCCAGCAGTCCCGGTGGCAGGTTGTCCACGACGAACCAGTCCAGGTCCTCGAGGGACTTGGCCGCCGTGCTGCGTCCCGCGCCGGACATGCCTGTGATGATCACGATGTCCGGTATCTGCGTGCCGGCGGTCATCTCGGCGTCCCTCCGTCTCCCAGCTCCCCATGCAGTGTCGCCGCGATGGTCTCGGCCGTGCGCGGCCCGATGCCGGGGACCTCCGCGATCTGGTCCGGCGTCGCCTGCTTCAAACGCTGCAATGAGCCGAAGTGTTTCAGCAGTGCCGTACGGCGTGTCGGGCCCAGACCCGGAACGTTATCGAGTTCGCTGGCCGTCATGGCCTTGGAGCGGCGGGCGCGATGGAAAGTGATCGCAAACCGATGGGCTTCATCGCGCATGCGCTGGAGCAGGAACAGGCCTTCACTACGGCGCGGGAGGATCACCGGCTCCTCCTCCTCCGGGAGCCAGACCTCCTCGAGCCGCTTGGCGATGCCGCAGACGGCGACGTCGTCCACACCCAGCTCGTCCAGGGCTCGCTGCGCGGCCGCGACCTGGGGTGCGCCGCCGTCGATCACGATGAGGTTGGGGGGATAGGCGAACTTGCGGGCTCTGCCGGTCTCGGGATCGATGGGCTGATGGGCGCCCTCGTCCGCGGCCCCCTCCTCCGCGGCGCCGTCGCCGAACCCGTACGAGGCCAGCACTCCACCGGCCGACTCGGCCGCCGCGGCGCGGTCGCGTTCGGCGAGATGGCGCTTGAAGCGACGGGTGATGACCTCGTGGATGGACCGGACGTCGTCCTGCCCCTCCACGCCCCGGATCTTGAACCGGCGGTATTCGCTCTTGCGCACGAGCCCGTCCTCGAAGACGACCATGGACGCGACCACGTTGGTGCCCTGCAGGTTGGAGACGTCGTAGCACTCCATCCGCAGCGGCGCCTGGTCGAGGCCCAGTGCCTCCTGGATCTCCTGGAGCGCCTTGCTCCGGGTCGTCAGATCGCCGGCCCTGCGCGTCTTGTGCTGCTTGAGGGCCTCCCGGGCGTTGCGGGCGACGGTCTCCATCAGCGACTTCTTGTCACCGCGCATCGGGACCCGCAGCCGCACGGGGCCACCGCGCTGCTCGCTGAGCAGCTCGCTCATCGCCTCGGCCTCCGGCGGCTCGGCCGGGACCAGGACCTCGCGGGGCACGGCCTCGCTTTCGCTGTAGATCTGGATGAGGAAGTGCTCGACCAGCTCGCCGATATCGAGGTCCTCGACCTTGTCGACCACCCAGCCGCGCTGGCCGCGGATCCGCCCGCCGCGGACGAAGAAGACCTGTACCGCGGCCTCGAGCTGGTCCTCGGCCAAGGCGATGACGTCACAGTCGGTGTTGTCGCCGAGCACGACGGCCTGCTTCTCCAAGGCCCGGGACAGGGCCTGGATGTCGTCGCGCAGCCGCGCCGCGCGCTCGTACTCCTCGGCCGCGGCGGCGGCGCGCATCTCACGCTCGAGCCGCTTGATGAACCGGCTGCTGTTGCCGGCCATGAAGTCGCAGAACTCCTCGGCGATGAGCCGGTGCTCGGCCGCGGAGACCCTGCCGACGCACGGCGCCGAGCACTTGTCGATGTAGCCGAGCAGGCAGGGACGGCCGGTCTGCTGGGCTCGCCGCAGGACCCCCGGCTTGCAGGTCCGGATCGGGAAGACCCGGAGCAGCAGGTCCACGGTCTCCCGGATCGCCCAGGCGTGGGAGTAGGGGCCGAAATAGCGGACGCCCTTGCGCTTGGCCCCCCGCGTCACCATCACCCGGGGGAACTCCTCGTCAAGGGTCACCGCGAGGTAGGGGTAGGACTTGTCGTCCCGGTAGCGGACGTTGAACCGCGGGTCGAACTCCTTGATCCAGGAGTATTCGAGCTGCAGAGCCTCGACCTCGGTGCGGACGATGGTCCAGTGCACGTTCGCCGCCGTCTTGAGCATCGTCTGGGTGCGCGGATGCAGACCGGCGAAGTCCGCGAAGTAGGAGTTGAGCCGGGAGCGCAGGTTCTTGGCCTTGCCCACGTAGATGACCCGGCCGTGCTCATCGCGGAATCGATAGACCCCCGGCGATTCGGGAATGGAACCCGGGGCGGGCCGGTAACTCGCCGGATCTGCCACTATGCCAGCCTAGTGGGATCCACCGACGGTTCCACCGTGCCCGGAGGCCCGCACCCGCCGGCTCCTGTGACCTGGATCGCGTTCACACCACGTCGAACCGGGACAGGGACTACCTCAGTGCCGTCGCTTCGAGAAGGGTTTCGTCGTGTCCCCGTTGCGCGAGTGGATAACGCTGGCCGCGACCATCACCACGGCCGTGGTCGCGGTCGAGATCGTCCGCCGCCTGTTCGCCGGACGTCTGTCCCGGCGCCGGCCCGGCGTCCGTGCCGCCGCCCAGCGATGCGCCGCCCCGGGTTTCGCCACCGCGGTGGTGACCAGCGCGCATGCCGCCCTGCCGGTGAGCGCTCTCGGCGCCGAGACCGAACGGATCGTGAGGCATGGGCTGTGGATCGGGGTCATCGGGACCACGACCTGGCTGATCCTCCGCATCGCCTACGCTCTCAGCGACCCGGCACTGGACCGGCTGACGCGGGTCGAGGGAGCACGGAACCTGCGGGCCAGACGCGCCCGGACCCAGGTGCTGCTCCTGCGGCGGATCGCCTCGGCGCTCGTGGTCGTGCTCGCGGTGGGCACGGCTCTGTTCACCTTCCCGGGCGTACGTGCCCTGGGGGCGGGACTCCTCGCCTCCGCGGGGGCCGCGGGCCTGGTGGTCGGCATCGCCGCGCGTCCCATGCTCGGCAACCTGTTCGCCGGCCTCCAGCTCGCCTTCAGCGACGCCCTCCGGCTCGACGACGTCGTGGTGGTCGAGGGGGAATGGGGTCGGATCGAGGAGCTCACCCTGACCTATGTCGTCGTCCGGACCTGGGACGAACGGCGGCTCATCCTGCCGGTCTCCTACTTCACCCAGACCCCGTTCGAGAACTGGACCAGGCACGAGAGCCGCGTGGTGGGCTCGGTCTTCATCCACGTGGACTGGTCGGTCCCCGTCAGCGACCTGCGGACCGAGTTGCACGCCTTCCTGTCCGATCACCCGCTGTGGGACCGCCGCGACTGGGTGCTCCAGGTCACCGAAATCCTCCCGAACGGGCTCGTGCAGTTGCGCGCGCTCATGAGCGCGGCCGACGCGGCCAGCGCCTGGGACCTGCGCTGCGACGCGCGTGAGCGGCTGGTCTCCTACATACAGGAGAAGCACCCCGACGCGCTCCCCCGCTTCCGAGCCGACCCCGGAGTCATCCCTCAGCTCGACACGACCCCGTGACGCCGAAACAGGCGTGATCTCGCAGTCGTCATCTCGCAGTCGTCGTCGGCGGGAGCGCGGCCCCGGACCTGCCGGGGAGCTCAGGCCAGCTTGATCTCGCCGGCCTCCACGGTGATCGGCTGAACCGCCAGGGGCTTGTCCGCGGGCCCCGCGGTGACCGAGGCGTCGGTGATCGCGAATTTGCTCCCGTGGCAGGGGCAGTTGATGGTGCCTCCCGAGACCGATCCGACCGCGCAGCCGCGGTGGGTGCAGGTGGCGCTGAACGCCTTGAAGGTCCCGGCCTCCGGCTGGGTCACCACGACCTTCCGATCCGGAAAGATCTTGCCGCCGCCCACCGGGATGTCGGAGGTCTTGCCGAGCGACGCGCCCCCGCCGGCGCCCTGGTCGGTGCCTCCACCGGCGGCCTTGGACGTGCCGCCGGGGTTGGCCGCCGCCTCGCCGCCGGAGCCCCCGCCGCAGGCCGCCACCACTCCGGCGACCCCGACCAGTCCGGCGCCGAGCATGGCCCCACGACGCGTGGTGCCGGCCTCGGGCGCCCCACCGGGAACGTCCTTCGCCGCCGGGCCGCCGGCGCCGTGCGCCTCGTTGTCCACGTCCGGTGCGGGCTTGCGCTGCATAGGTCGTCCTCCTCGATCAGGTGTGGCGATGGGTACATGACGCTTTTCACTACGGCCGGATGCCGGAACCGGTTCAACGGCCACTCCGCCCCCGCCCCCGTTCGCGCAGTAGGGGCCCGTCAAAGCACAGGCCCGTCGCCGAGTACAGGCACGTCAAAATACAGGCACGCGGAAGCACGGGCCCCCCGAACGCCACCGGGGGTCTCGATCGAACCCGGGCCGGTGGGCTCAGCCGTTCAGGATCTTGCCGAGGAACTGACCGGTATAGCTCTCGGGGACCTTGGCGATGTCCTCGGGGGTCCCTGCCGCGACCAGCGTGCCGCCGCGCGAACCCCCCTCGGGACCCATGTCGATGATCCAGTCCGCGGTCTTGATGACGTCGAGGTTGTGCTCGATGACGATCACCGAGTTGCCGCCGTCCACCAGCCGTCCCAGCACGCCGAGGAGCTTGCGGATGTCCTCGAAGTGCAGGCCGGTGGTGGGCTCGTCGAGCACGTAGGCCGTACGTCCGGTCGAGCGTCGCTGCAGCTCGGAGGCGAGCTTGACCCGCTGGGCCTCACCGCCGGACAGGGTCGGCGCCGGCTGGCCGAGCCGTACGTATCCGAGGCCGACGTCCTGGAGGGTCCTGAGGTGCCGGTGGATCGCCGGGATCGACTCGAAGAATTCACAGGCCTCCTCGATGGGCATGTCGAGGACCTCGGCGATCGTCTTTCCCTTGTAGTGGACCTCGAGCGTCTCGCGGTTGTAGCGGGCGCCGTGGCAGACCTCACAGGGGACGTAGACGTCCGGCAGGAAGTTCATCTCGATCTTGATGGTGCCGTCGCCGGAGCAGTTCTCGCATCGGCCGCCCTTGACGTTGAACGAGAACCGGCCGGGCTGATAACCACGGATCTTGGCCTCGGTGGTCTGGGCGAAGAGCTTGCGGACGTGGTCGAACACGCCCGTGTAGGTCGCGGGATTGGACCGGGGGGTCCGGCCGATCGGCGACTGGTCGACGTGCACGACCTTGTCGAGGTGTTCCATCCCGGTGATGCGCTTGTGCTTGCCCGGGACGGTCCGGGCGCCGTGCAGCTGCTTGGCCAGCACGTTGTAGAGAATGTCGTTGACCAGCGTGGACTTGCCCGATCCGGACACCCCGGTCACGGCGGTGAAGACGCCGAGGGGGAACGCGACGTCGACGCCCTGCAGGTTGTGCTCTCTGGCCCCCTTGACGACCAGCTCGCGGCCCTTCTGGAGCTCGCGCCGCCGCTCCGGTACGGCGATCTGGCGGCGTCCGGACAGGTAGGCGCCGGTCATCGAGGCCTTCGACTCGAGCAGGTCGGTGACCGTGCCGGACACGACGATCTCTCCGCCGTGCTCGCCGGCCCCCGGGCCGATGTCGACGACCCAGTCGGCGGCGTGGATCGTGTCCTCGTCGTGCTCGACGACGATGAGGGTGTTGCCGATGTCACGCAGCCGGACCAGTGTCTCGAGCAGGCGGTGGTTGTCACGCTGGTGCAGGCCGATGGACGGCTCGTCCAGCACGTACAGCACGCCGACCAGGCCCGAGCCGATCTGGGTGGCCAGCCGGATCCGCTGTGCCTCACCGCCCGCGAGGGTGGCCGACGCGCGGTCGAGCGTCAGATAGTCCAGGCCCACGTCGAGCAGGAACCCCAGCCGGGCGTTGACCTCCTTGAGCACCCGCTCGGCGATGTGCCGCTCACGGTCGCCCAGCTCCAGTGACAGCAGGAACTTGGCGCACTCCCCGATCGGCATGGCCGACACGTCGGCGATCGAGCGGCCGCCGATGGTCACGGCCAGCACCACGGGCTTGAGCCGCGCGCCCTCGCAGGTCGGGCACGGGATCTCCCGCATGTAGCCCTCGAACCGCTCCCGGGTGGTGTCGCTCTCGGCCTCGGCGTGGCGGCGCTGTATCCACGGGAGCACGCCCTCGTAGGCGGTGTAGTAGGAGCGCTTGCGCCCGTAGCGGTTGCTGTAGCTGATGTGCACCTGGGTGTCGTAGCCGTGCAGGACGGCCTTGCGCGCCTTGGCGGGCAGCCGCTCCCAGGGAGTGTCGAGGTCGAACCCGAGCGCGTCGCCGAGGCCGCCGAGCATCCGCGTGAAGTAGTCGCTCACATGGCCGTTGGACCAGGGCTGGATGGCTCCGTCGCCCAGCGATTTCTCCGGGTCCGGCACGATGAGCTCGGGGTCGACCTCCATGCGGGTGCCCAGCCCGGTGCAGTCCGGGCAGGCGCCGTAGGGCGAGTTGAAGGAGAAGGACCGCGGCTCGAGCTCGTCGAAGGACCGGTCGTCGTAGGGACAGTAGAGATGCTCGGAGTACATCCGCTCGCGTCCCTCGTCGTCCTCCGGCCGGTCGACGAAGTCCAGCACGATCGTGCCGCCGGCCAGCCCCAGCGCCGTCTCGACCGAGTCGGCGAGGCGCCCCCGGGCCGAGTCCTTGACCGAGAGCCGGTCGACGACAACGGCGATGTCGTGCTTTTCGTATTTTTTAAGCTTCGGCGGCTCGTCCAGCCGGATGAGCTCGCCGTCCACGCGGGCCCGCGAGAACCCCTTGCTCTGCAGTTCGCGGAAGAGCTCGGCGTATTCACCCTTGCGGCCGCGGATCACCGGGGCGAGGACCTGGAACCTGGTGCCCTCTTCGAGCTCGAGGACCCGGTCGACGATCTGCTGCGGGGTCTGCCTGCTGATCGTACGGCCGCATTCCGGGCAGTGCGGGTGGCCGATGCGCGCGTAGAGCAGGCGCAGGTAGTCGTAGACCTCGGTGATCGTGCCGACCGTGGACCGCGGGTTCTTGCTCGTCGACTTCTGGTCGATGGAGACCGCCGGGGACAGTCCCTCGATGAAGTCGACGTCCGGCTTGTCCATCTGGCCGAGGAACTGCCGGGCGTAGGACGACAGCGACTCGACATAGCGCCGCTGCCCCTCGGCGAAGATCGTGTCGAAGGCGAGGCTGGACTTGCCGGATCCGGACAGCCCGGTGAACACGATGAGGGCGTCTCGCGGCAGATCCAGCGAGACGTCCTTGAGGTTGTGCTCACGTGCTCCGCGAACGATCAGTCGGTCATGCACGATGCGTACCGTTTCCCCTAGGGCCTGGTGGGAGGTGAGGCCTGGTGACAGACGGGTCACTCTCAGGCTAGCGAGGGGGTACGACAGCATTGCTCAGAACGGCACATCCCCGCCCCGCCATACTCTCGAACCGTACACGCGTTCGAAGGATTCCCGGAGCCGAACAAGACGACCGTCCCGTCTCCGATCCGTCAGCCGTCGTCGAGGGCGAAGTCGAGATAGCGCTCGGCCGACCTGCGGACGGCCGCGGTCCCGTCGGTGTCCACGATCCTTCGCCACCACGCGCCGTACACCCGCTCGAACGGGTACGGCTCGAGCAGCCGCAGCGCGCGCCGGATCGTGCGGGGACGCTCGGGGATGTGGTTGGGATAGCTGTACATGAAGCTCACCCACCGCCGGTCGTTGACCACGGTGAGGATGTCGCCGGAGAACAGGGCCCCGGCCCCCTCCTCGCCGTCGCGCCAGTGCAGGACCTGACCGCCGTCGAAGTGCACGCCCGCGTTGATCAGGGTGAGCCCGTCGGCGATCTCCCGCGTCTCACCGTCCCAGAACTCGACCGCGTCGTCGGGGCGCGCCACCCAGCGCCGGTCCGCCTCGTGGATGTACACCGGCGCGCCGAAGGCGTGCGCCCACTCGATCATGGAGCCGTAGAAGTGCGGGTGGCTGACCGCGATCGCGCTGACCCCGCCGAGCTCGGTGATCTCCCGGACCAGGTCGTCGTCGATGTACGGGATCATGTCCCAGAGGACGTTGCCCGAGGGCGTGCGGACGAGCAGGGCCCGCTGGCCGATGGCGACCTGCGGCGTGACACCGACCCCGACGACTCCGGCGCCCTCCTCCTCGACCCGGCCGTGGTGCCCGTCGGCCCGCAACCGCTCCACAGTGGTCCACCGCTGCCCGTCCCAGCCGACGTACTGGCGCTCGTCCTCGCAGATGGGGCAGTCCGCGCGCGGCTCGCCGTACTGCACGCCGCACGTGGCACAGATGGGATGGCTCATGGCGGGCATCCAACCAGGGCCGGCATCCGGCCGGAAGGCCGAGGGCCGTCGTGAGCAGGTCCGTGATGGGTGAAGATGGGGAGGTTCCCATGGAAGGATCATTGGCATGGACGACTGGCGTGCCGCGTTCGCCGAACTCGAGTCGGGGACCGGCCGGCTCCTCACGACGCTGTCCAGGCTCACCGACGCGGACCTGCGGGAGCCTTCGCTGCTGCCGGGGTGGTCGCGCGGTCACGTCGCGACGCACCTGGCGCGCAACGCCGACAGCTACTCCAACCTCCTCGACTGGGCCCGCACCGGGGTGGAGACGCCGCAGTACCCGAGCCTGGAGAGCCGCGAGGCCGATCTGACGGCGGGCGCCGGCCGGTCCTCCGCCGAGTTGCTCGAGGACGTACGGGCGGCGGCGGAACGGTTCGCCGCCCGCGTCCGTACCCTCCCCGAGCCGGCGTGGCGGAGCACTGTGCGCGCCTTCCACGGCTGGGAACACCCCGCGTCGTACACGGTGCACCGGCGCTGGCGCGAGGTGGAAACGCACCACGCGGACCTGGACGCCGGCTATTCGGACGCGGACTGGCCCGAGTCCTACGTCCGCTGGGAGCTCACCGGGACCCTCGCCTGGCTGCGCGAGCGCGGCGGACTGGACGCGGGCCGGGTCCGCGCCACGGATCTCGACGTGGACGTACGGCTCGGCGGTGAGGGCCCGGAGATCGAAGGATCCGCGCGGGCGCTGGTGGTGTGGCTGTCCGGCCGGGGCACCGGCGCGGACCTCACGGGTGCCCCGCTGCCGGCACCGCCCACGTGGCCACAGGCACCCGGGACCGACAGGAGGAGCACATGAGTTACACGGGAGACGTCAAGGCCGGCGGCGAGCCGGACATTCGCGAACTGCCCGGGCTGACCGTCACCAAGGTCGCGGTCGGGCCGTACGACAACAACGCCTACCTGCTGCGGTGTGCCGCCACCGGTGAGCAGCTGCTCATCGACGCGGCCAACGAGGGGGCACGGCTGCTCGGCCTCATCGGGGACGGGCCCCTCGGCCGGGTGGTCACCACGCACCGGCACCAGGACCACTGGCAGGCATTGCGCGAGGTCGTCGGGGCGACGCACGCGCCGGTCGTGGCGCACCCCCACGACGCCGAGATCCTGCCGGTGCCGGTCGGCGAGCCGGTGGAGCACGGCGACAGGGTACGGGTGGGACGCGTCACGCTGGAGGTCATCCACCTGCGTGGCCACACCCCGGGGTCCATCGCGCTGCTGTACGACGCCGACGGCGAGCTGGCGGAGTCGCCGCACCTCTTCACCGGGGACAGCCTCTTCCCGGGCGGAGTCGGCAACACGTGGGGCGACCGGAAGCTGTTCGACCAGCTCCTCACCGACGTGACGGAGCGGGTGTTCGACCGGCTCCCGGACCGGACGTGGGTCTACCCGGGCCACGGCGGGGACACCACTCTCGGCAAGGAGCGTCCCTCGATCCCCGAATGGCGGTCCAGGGGCTGGTGAAGGGCAAGCCGGCGACTCCTGGGGAAGAGGTCACCGGCTCCTTCGAAAAGGGTTGGCGCCGCGGTGGCGGGTGGGCCTAGCATGATCACGCGGATACCGCTCCGAGCAGCGCCCCGGCATCGCCGGTCGGCGTCCTGCGCATCGCCGGGTAACCGCACCCCCGGTCGGGCTTTATGCCCTGAGGTTCAACTCCTCGGCGTTCGGCCCTTCCCCGCCGTGCCGCTCCGGCGGCATCGGACCGCACGGCCCTGCGGGCTCCCGGCTCCGGCCGGGAAGACCCCCGCCGTGCGCCCGTGGCGGGGGAGGGCCGTCCGTCCGGCCGGACCACACCCCCATTTTGGAGACGACCAATGACGCATGTGACCGTGATGGAGTGGCAGCGGGTCCTGCTGTTCGTCGACGGCCGGCTCGAGCGTGTGCTGGAGCCGGGGCGGCATCGCTACCGGGCGAAGAGGTCGGAGCTGGTCACCGTCGAGATGCGGCCTCGCATGCTCAACGTGACCGGCCAGGAGCTGATCACGCAGGACGGCATCTCCCTCCGCGTGAGCGTCGTGGCGACGTGGGCGGTCTCCGACCCAGTGGTGTTCGAGACCGGGGCCGAGTCGTCTCACGGCGCGCTGTACGCCGCGGTGCAGGAGGCGCTCAGGGACGCGGTCTCCACCGCGTCGCTGGAGGACCTCCTCGCGGACCGTGCCCGGATCTCGGCGGCGATGATGGAGGTCGTGCCGGGACGGGCGGGCGTCCTCGGCATCACCGTGACCGAGGTCCACGCGCGCGACCTCATGCTCCCGGGCGAGCTGCGCCGGGCGGCACAGGAGACCCTCCTGGCCCGAGAACGCGGCCGGGCCGAGCTGGAGCGCGCCCGCGGCGAGGCCGCGGTCCTGCGGTCCCTGGCCAACACGGCGCGCCTTCTCGAGGAGCACCCCGCTCTGCTGCACCTGCGCACCCTGCAGATCGCCTCCGCCCCTGGCACCCGGCTGGTCCTGGACCCCCGCCCCCTCCCCGACTCGGGCGAATAGCCCTACCGCGATAAGAGCTCCCCCATGGGTCCTGCCCCGGACCAGTGGATCTTCGTTGGAGATATGGTCGCGGAGAGTGACTCCCGCTCCTGCGTCACGGCGGTGCCGGAGCGCTCTCCAGCGGCCCCTCCGGGCCTCATTCTCCAGCGCGAAGGACTTGTGACGTGAGCACACCCGCGGCCCCGACCGTCAAGCTCGTCAATGGGGCGTCGATCCCGCGGCTCGGCCTGGGCACCTGGCCCATGTCCGGCGAGGAGGCGGAAGCCGCGGTGGCCCAGGCCGCCGAGGCCGGCTACCGGCTTTTCGACACGGCATACGCGTACGGCAACGAGGAGGGCGTGGGACGCGGGCTGCGCGCGAGCGGAGTCCCGCGCGAGGAGCTGTTCGTCACCACCAAGCTCAACGGCGAGTGGCACGGTTACCAGGCCGCGCAGGAGGCCTTCCAGGCCAGCGCCGGCCGCCTCGGGCTCGACTACGTCGACATGTACCTCATCCATTGGCCGCTGCCGCAGCAGGACTCCTACGTTGAGGCGTGGAAGGGCCTGGCCAAACTCCTCGAGGACGGACGGGTGCGGGCCATCGGGCTGTCGAACTTCAAGCCGGCCCACATCGACCGGGTCCTCGCCGACACCGGCGTCGTCCCGGACGTCAACCAGATCGAGCTCAACCCGACCGTCACCCGTGACGCCACCCGGGCCTACGACGCGGCGCACGGCATCGTGACCCAGTCCTGGAGCCCGATCGGCCGGGGCGGGGACCTGCTCGGCGAGACGGTGATCACCCGGTTGGCCGACCGCTATGGCAAGACCCCGGCGCAGATCGTGCTGCGCTGGCACATGGAGCTCGACCTCATCACGGTCCCCAAGTCCGCGAGCCCCGAGCGGATGAGGGAGAACATCGACATCTTCGACTTCGCCCTCACGCCCGAGGAGGTCGACGAGATCAGCGGGCTCGACCAGGGCGAGTCGGCCGCCACGGACTCGGAGATCGTCGGCCACTGAGCCGTGACCCCGGTGTCCGGTGCCCTTTCCTTGACACCGGACACCGGACACCGGGGATCAGGCGGCGACCCGCTTCGACACCCCGGTGACCTACCGCCACGACTTCAGCCGGGCCATGCAGATCTGACCGTCCGTCTACCGCGGGGCCATCCGCGCGGACGCGCGACGGCCATGGCCCTCGGGCCGTCTCCGCTTACGGGCGCATGCCCTCTTACGGGCGCATGCCGTCGCCAAGAGCATCGGGCACCTCACGAGAAGAGGGGGTCGCCCTCACGGAACCGTTCGAGATCGCCGACGGCGCGCCTCTGCCGTCACAGTCCGTCGCGGCCCGAGCACCGACACCGATGACCTGATGCGGTCAGCTCCTTGATTTGCACGCATGATTACGGAACGTTCTCTTGCCATACATCCTGTAGCCGACTGCATTCGCTGCGCACATGCGGATGCCGCACGTTTACCCCTCGGAAGGTCACCCCATGACCAGTCCATTCGTACGGCGCCGGCGCCTCGCCGCGGAGCTGCGCGCGCTTCGTGAGGAAAAGGGCATGACCGCGGGCCGGTTGTCCCAGCTCCTTCATCAATCCCGTATGAAGGTCAGCCGCCTGGAAAACGCCCATATCCGCCCGGATCTGGCCGAGGTCATGAAGATCCTCGACATCATGGGCGTCACCGGGGACAAGTGGAACGAGGTCGTGCGGATAGCGCGCGACGCCGCCGAACGCGGCTGGTGGGACTCGTTCGGCGATGCCATGGGCCCCCGCCAGCGCCTCTATGCCGACCTGGAGTCCGGCGCCTCCTCCATCCGCGAGTACAACCAGACCGCCGTCCCCGGGGTCCTTCAGACCCCGGAGTTCACCTGGGCGCTGGTCGACCTGGACAGGGGTGAAGGCCCGATCGGCTACGTCCCCGAGCGGATGGCGCAGGCCCGGCTGCAGCGGCAGCGCACCGTTCTCCACCTCGACGGCCCCGTCTATGAGGTCGTGCTGGACGAGCTGGTCGTGCGACGGCTGACCGTGCCCGCCGCGGTCATGGCCGCCCAGCTGGCCCATCTCATCGAGGTGGCGTCCGTGGAACCCCGCGTCACCGTACGGGTACTGCCCTTCGACGCCCCGCTGGTGGGAGGGCTGCTGCCGAAGTCGTCTTTCACCCTTTACACGTTCCCCGACCCCCAGGACCCGCCCATGGCCGTGGTGGACACCGCGGCGACGGACATCGTGCACACGGACGAGCCCGAAGCGGCGCGCTATACAGGGCACTACGACCGCCTTCGCCGGGCCGCGCTGTCACCCGCCGACAGCCTCACACTCCTCGGCAAGGTCGCCGACCAGCTCGCCCATCAGGCAGGAGTGCATTCATGACGGCGAAATACCTCGGCTGGCGCAAATCCCACCACAGTGACCCCGATGGCTCATGTGTCGAGGTGGCATGCGCCGCTGACGGCACCGTCGGGGTACGGGACACCAAAGCGCACGGCCAGGGCCCCATCCTGGAGTTCACCCGCGCCCAATGGGCCGCCTTCACCACGACCCTTCGCGGGGAGCCGGACATTCACCGATAGCGGGCGATCGGGAGCCGGTCACCGCTTCCGGCGGTGAATGCCGAGGTGCGCCGCCGGAAACAACCCCGGCCGGCGGCAGGTCGGGACCGTGTTCCTCGCGGCCACGGAACCCGGCCCGGATGCCGTGCTCGGCGGCCTCGGCCGCGACGCCGTCCGCGAGCGGCAGGATCGAGACCAAGGTCCCGCCGTCGCGCAGGGTCCGCAGCGACCGGTGCCCGTCGTCGCCGGCGACGGGGTCGAGGACGACGTCGAAGCCGAGGATCGATGCCCCCTCGCCGCTGATCATGGCTCCGTTCGTCCGGGACTTACAGTCGGTCGGGTTGACCCTCGGGGCGTGCACCCGTACCAGCACCTCCACGAGCCGCTTCCGTTCGCGGCGCTGGCCACGCACGCCGGGATGAGCGTACGGACCTTCACCCGCAGGTTCCGCGACGAGGTCGGCTCGACTCCGGGCCAGTGGCTCACCCGGCAGCGGCTGGAGCGGGCCCGCCACCTCCTGGAGGCCAGC
>DASYNF010000175.1:0-2028 GCA_036008685.1 Actinomadura sp.
CACCGTGCCGTTCACGCTGTGGGTGGCCGCCCGGCACCTGAACGACTACGAGACGGCGGTGCGGACCTGCGCCGCGGTGGGCGGTGACATGGACACCACCGCGGCGATCGTCGGCGGCATCATCGCGGCGCACGCTCCCGGTATCCCGAGCACCTGGCGGCGATGCCGCGAGCCGCTCCCGGCATGGTTCGGCCACGACGCCTAATGCCCTGAGTCAGGAATCTTGCTCGTATATCCGGCGAACAGTGCATCACTGGCATGATCGGGACATGCTGCGTGCATCGAAAGGCCGGCTGCTCACTGTCGCGCTGATAGCGCTGATAGCGGGCTGCTGGGGCGCCTGCCAATGGCTTGCCTCTGCGAATCAGGAGGCGAAGGATCACCGCGATCTCCACGACCTCACGCGGTCCCTTCCCTGGGAAGCCAGTGAACTTCTCGTTCCCGATGCGGCAACCCGTGAAGACGATGCGCTAGGTTACGCGAGTTCGCACGAATTCTCCGTCAGCTACCGCGTCGGTCCAGGCGGTCGCGGCGGACCCGTGATCAAATATGCGATCCACCAGCTTACGGAAGACAATTCCCTTGAGGATATCTTCGGATGCGGCGCAAGAAAGGTCAGGACCTGCACCAGCCTGGGCAGTGACCTGACAAAGGTAGTCACGCATGACACCGACAACAGCGATCCCTCCCTTGGTCTCTACCGGCATCTCGGAAACCGGGTCATCAGCGTTACGGGATATGGCGGGGACGCAGATGTCGACCAGCTGCTTCACGTGCTCGACCACACCCACCGGCCGACCGATGCCGAGCTCTTGCGCCTGCTGCGCCCTCCGGGCTACCAGACCGACTGGTCCTGACCCTCCCAGGTCGGGAATCCTGTTCGGATATCCGGCGAGACGCTCGAGGATCTCGTCGTCAGGGTGCTGCGTGGCAAAGGACGACGAACACGCCGCGGCTCTCATCGCCATCGGGCGAGCGCCATCCGGCGGTGACGTGTCCCCGGGCCTCGGTCGTGCCGGGGCAGGAGAACTGCTGGTCCGGCCGGAGGACGCGCGTCACCCGGATGATCAGAAGTCCCGCGGACTCGCTGTCCGGCTCGGCTTCTGTCGTGGATTCCAGGACGATGTCGGTGCCGTACGGCCCGTTGGCGACGGCCACCGACTCGATCTCGATCGACAAGCCGGCTCCGGAGAAGGAAGTAGTGACGGATGGGTCGGGGGTGTCGGTCGCGCTCTGGGCCCGCGGCTCGGCGCGGCCCTGGAGGAGGGCGAGCAGCTGAGCGATGAGAACCGGGTCGTGGGTCCCGTCGTACACCCACCGCCGTCCCAGTTCCCCGTGTTCAGCCGTGCCGATGAGGGCATCATCGGCTCTGGCGAGCGGTGCTCCGCGGTAGGTGAGCGGTACGTGGTACGAGACCGGTTCGTCGCCGGACACGTCCGTGACCACCATGAACTCGATTTCCACCTCGCCTTGTGGGTCATCGAGCCGGAAGCCGCCGGCCTGGGTCAGTTCCGGCTCGCGGTCCGTCTCGACGTACCACGGCTGCGTGGGTAACCAGGCCGCAAGAAGCTCCAGCGTGCCGGGCGTCATAGTGGTGTTGTGGATGCCAGCCATACCTGATGAACCTCTTCCGTCGGCGTGCCCTTCCCCTCCACCGTCTCATCCGGCGTCGCAGCCCTGCTCTGCTGACGGTGGCGGCAGGAGTCGTACGCCTTGTCAGCCCGTACCCGGTCCGGGCGCTTCACGACCAAGATCCACTTTCGCAACAGACCCTAGGGACTGTCCGATGGGTCGCCTGATGGTCTAACGGGTGACTCGTTGGGCTCTATGTGGCGCGGGGAGATCTGTCAGATGCGGAGTGGGCACGGCTGGAGCCGCATCTACCGAAGAACGTGGGGCGCGGTGGGCGTTGGAAGAACCACCGTACGGTCATCATCGGCATTCTCTTCCGCCAGCGGACCGGGGTGCCCTGGCGGGACTTGCCCACGCGGTTCGGGAAGTGGAAGACGGTGCACGATAGGCACCGCC
>DASYNF010000176.1:0-43148 GCA_036008685.1 Actinomadura sp.
CCCCCCCCGGGCGCGCACGACCGCGAGATCACGGCAGTATGTGGAGGATCACGGGGTGCGGCCGGGGGAAGGGCGTCGGCAGTGAGCGTGCAGGGTTCCACCTCCGACATCGCCGACCCGGGCCTCGCCAAGGCGGGAGTCCGGCGGATCGAGTGGGCGGACCGGTCCATGCCCGTGCTGCGTCAGATTCGCGCCCGGTTCGCCACGGAGCGGCCCCTCGAAGGCCTGCGGATCGCCGCCTGCATGCACGTCACGACCGAGACCGCCAACCTGATCCGGACGCTCCAGGCCGGGGGCGCACAGGTCTCCCTCGCCGCCTCCAACCCGCTGTCCACGCAGGACGACGCCGCCGCGGCCCTCGTCGAGGAGTACGGCGCGATGGTGTTCGCCCGGGCCGGGACCGACCGGGCGGGCTACTACGGGCACCTCGGCCGAGCCCTCGAGATAGCGCCCGACCTGGTCCTGGACGACGGCTGTGACCTCGTGAACATGCTGCACACCGACCGTACGGACCTGCTCGGCACGGTCAAGGGCGGCTGTGAGGAGACCACCAGCGGGGTCATCCGGCTGCGCCAGATGGCCCGCGAGGGCGTGCTCAGGTTTCCGATGGTGGCGGTCAACGACACCGACACGGGCCACCTGTTCGACAACCGCCACGGCACCGGGCAGTCGACCCTGGACGGCGTCATCCGTGCCACCAACACGCTGCTGGCCGGTAAGACGATCGTGATCGCGGGGTTCGGCCACTGCGGCAGTGGACTGGCCGAGCGGGCCCAGGGCCTCGGCGGGCGCGTGGTCGTCACGGAGATCGACCCCGTCAAGGCGCTCGACGCGACCCTGCGGGGCTTCAGGGTCCTGCCGATGAGCGAGGCCGCCCGGCACGGGGACATCTTCATCACCGTGACGGGCAACCGTGAGGTCGTCCGCGAGGAGCACTTCGCGGTCATGAAGGACGGCGCGATCCTCGCCAACTCCGGCCACTTCGACGTGGAGATCGATGTAAGAGCCCTCGACGCCCTCGCCGCCGAGGTCCATCGCGTCCGGCCGCAGGCCGACGAATACGTCCTCCCCGACGGCCGCAGGCTCGTCCTGCTCGCCGAGGGACGGCTCGTCAACCTGGCCGCGGCCGAGGGCCATCCGGCGGCCGTGATGGACATGTCCTTCGCCGACCAGGCCCTCACCTGCGCGTGGCTGGCCACGTCACACCAGGAGCTCGCCCCGGCGGTCCACGCCGTACCGCCAGAGATCGACGCGCAGGTGGCACGGCTGAAGCTCGACTCCATGGACATAGCGATCGACGTCCTCAGTCCCGTCCAGCAGGACTATCTCGGGTCCTGGAGATCCGGCTCCTGAACTCGCTCCCGAACCCCGGCCGGGCCGGCCGTACGCGGCTCTGACACGCTGGGCGGGTGCCCCGAGGAACCTACACCGACCCGCGGAGCGGGACCCGCGAGACCTTTCAGTGCGCCCCTGGCGTGGGCGGCTGGCGCTATGTCGGCGAGCGGTCGGACGGGCTCCGGACCGACATCACCGTGGACAGCCGCTGGCGTCAGATCCGCGTCCAGGTCTCGTCGGGGGACGTCCTCCTGCGTGGCGGGCTCGTCGGCCGGGAGCTGCTCTGGATCCGGGCCGGCGAGGAGCACTCCGCCGCGGCCGCGGGCTTCGCCGGGGAGTCTCCCGGTTTCCTGGTCGCCGTGGCACGGTCGCTGGCCCTGGAGCCGGGCGCGCACGCGGACGTGGCGCTCGTACGGCTGAGCGGGACGGTGCTCGCGTCCCTCACCATCTCCCAGCGATGGTGGCTGACCGACATCACGACCTACGACACCGAACTGGCGCCGCTGCCGGTCGAGCGCTATGAGGTCGCCGATCTGGCCACCGGCGAGTCCGTCCCGGTCCACATCGCCGGAGACGTGGTCCTGGAGGGACCGGGAGCCGAACTCAGCGACCTCGAGTCCCCGCCCAACCTGTCCCGATCGTGACCCCGCCCCCGGCCACGCGCCGGGAGCCGGCGCGAACGACTGCGAGATCACGGTCGTGGGTTCGGCGGCGGGTCGTCCCCGCCGCCCGGGAAGACGCGCTCGTACGGGCCGGCCCCGTAAGAGGCGGGTGGCAGGAAGTGCGGCCGTCCCGGCGACGGCGCGCTGAGCGGTGGGGGCTGCGGCGGAGCGGCCGGCGCCGCCGCTCGCGGCACCACACCGGGAGTGGCCGTCATATGTGGCACCACACCGGGAGGAGCCGCTCCGAAGACGCCGGTGGCGGGCGGGCCCGTGAGGGAACGCTGAAGCAGTGCCATGCGCCGCCGGCCCCGCTGATGCAGCCGCCACTCCTCGCGCCGCCGCCGCTCGGCGAGCACGGCCGAGAGGAGGATCTCCGGGCGGAAGCCCGCGGGTGGCGGCGGGCTCACCACGGCCAGCACCTGCCCGGCGATGCGCCGGCCCATGGCGTCCCGCACCTCCGGGAGAAGTTCCCAGAACCGGGTGAGGTATTGCCGGGCCGTGAGCGCGAGGCCGTCGGGCAGGCGGGAGATCTCGAGCGATCGCCCCCACTCCGCGAGCTGCGGCGGCATGACCGCGACGGGCCCGAACATCGCCGAGGCGGGCACCCGGTCCTGCATGACGATCGTGCCGGCGAAGATGTCCCCGAGCCGCTTGCTCCGGGGGTTGAACAGCGACGCGATGAGCGCCGGCGAACCGAACAGGAGCCAGAACTCCACGAAACCCGCCAGTGCGCGGACCAGGGCCTGGCGGAACCGCACCGGCCCGCCGTCGTCGCCGACCACCCGCAGGCCCAGTGCCATCTTGCCGAGCGTGCGACCGCGGGTCAGGGTCTCCATCGACGCCGGATAGCCGATGATCACCACCACGGTCGTCAGGATGCTCAGCCCGGCCACCCATGCCTCATCGGCGATGAGCACCGTCATGCCCGTCAGAGAGAACAGCGCGTTGAGGAGGGTGGCCTGGACGAGCAGGTCCAGCAGGAGGGCCATCGCCCGGCTCGCCAGCCGGGCCACCCTGATGTCGAGTGCGACGGCCTCGCCGGTGACGAGTTCGGCCATGGATCTCCTCCGGTGTGGTCGGGGCTCGGGGTCTAGTTTGCCCGGTAAGCGGGCGGAGACGTTAGTCTCGCCCGGTGGACGTCGATGCCTTCGTGGCCGCCCATCACCAGGAGTGGCTGCGCCTGGAGCGCCTGATCAACCGTAGCCGCAAGCTGACCGGCACGGAGATCGACGAACTCGTCGAGCTCTATCAGCGGGCCGCCACACATCTGTCCACCGTGCGCTCGAGCTCTCCCGACCCCGTGCTGGTCGGCCGGCTGTCCTCCCTGGTCGCTCGCGGGCGGGCCGCCGTCACCGGGGCCCAGGCGCCGCTGTGGCGCGACGCGGGCCGGTTCGTCACGACCTCGTTCCCCGCCGCCGCCTACCGGATGCGGTGGTGGTGGCTGGGCAGCGCCCTGCTCGGCAACGCGCTCTCGCTCGTCCTCGCCATCTGGGTGGCCAGGAACCCGGAGGTGCAGGCCTCCATCAGCACGCCCCATGAGATCCGCAAGCTCGTGGAGCAGGACTTCGCCGGCTATTACACCGAGCACTCGGCCTCGTCCTTCGCCTTCCAGGTGTGGGTCAACAACGCCTGGGTGTCCGCACAGGCGCTGATCTTCGGCATCCTGCTCGGCATCCCCACGCTGTTCGTGCTGTTGCAGAACCAGCTCAACCTCGGCGTCATCGCGGGCTTCATGTTCGCCAACGGCAAGGGGGGCCTGTTCCTCGGGCTGATCCTGCCGCACGGCCTGCTGGAGCTGAGCGCGGTCTACCTCGCCTGTGCCGCGGGCCTCAGGCTCGGATGGACGGTCATCGATCCCGGGCCGCGGCGGCGCGGGCAGGCGCTGGCCGAGGAGGGCCGTGCGGCGATGAGCATCGCCATCGGGCTCGTGGGGGTGCTGCTGGTCTCCGGGCTCATCGAGGGGTTCGTGACCGGGTGGGTGCACGTGACCTGGCTGCGCATCGGCATCGGCGTCCTCGCGGAGGCGACCTTCCTGGCCTATGTCATCGTGTTCGGCCGCAAGGCCGTCCGCGCGGGCGAGACCGGCGACGCCGAGCTCACACCGGACGCGGCGCCCGCGGCCGGATGAGGCCGCTCCCGCCGGGTCAGGCCTGCTGGTTCTCCCCGGGCGTCACCAGCCCGGATTCGTAGGCGAGCATCACGGCCTGCGCGCGGTCCCGCAGCCCCAGCTTGGTGAAGACCCGGGCCACGTGGGTCTTGACGGTGTGCTCGCTCACGACCAGCCGGGCGGCGATCTCGGCGTTGGACAGGCCGCCCGCCATCTGCAGGAGGACCTCGGTCTCTCGTGCGGTCAGGCTGGTGAGCTCGGCCGGGGGCCGGGGCCTGCTGCGACGCTGTTTCGTGAACTCCCGGATCAGCCGCCCGGTGACCTGCGGAGCCAGGAGGGCGTCCCCACGGGCGACCACCCGGACCGCGGAGACCAGCTCCTCGGCCGTGGCGTCCTTGAGCAGGAACCCGCTGGCCCCGGCCGCCAGAGCCGCGTAGACGTAGTCGTCGACGTCGAAGGTGGTGAGCACCAGGACCCGCACGGCCTCGGCGCCGGGCCGGGCCAGCAGCCGGCGGGTGGCCTCGATGCCGTCCATTCCCGGCATCCGGATGTCCATGACGACGACGTCGGGCAACGCGCTGCCGGCGAGCCGCACCGCCTCGCGCCCGTCTCCCGCCTCTCCGACCACACTGATGTCGGGCTGGGCGTTGAGCAGCGCGGCGAACCCGGCGCGTACGATCGTCTGGTCGTCGACGATCAGCACTCGGATCACGACCGGGGGGACTCCTCACGTGAGACGGGCAACTCGGCCTCCACCATGAACCCGCCCTCGGTGGCGGGTCCGGCGGAGAACCGTCCGCCGAGTATCGTCGCACGTTCGCGCATCCCGACGAGACCATGGCCGCCGCCGAGATCGTTCGGATCGAGGATCATGGTCGGCGCCGACGCGCCGTCGTCGCGCACCCGGACGGCCAGCCGGTCCGGGAGATAGGTCAGTTCCACCTGGACCTGCGCTCCCGGCGCGTGCCGTCGCGCGTTGGTGAGCGCCTCCTGCACGATCCGGTAGGCCGACAGTTCGATGGTCGCCGAGAGGCCCCGCGGGACGCCGCGTACGGAGATCTCGGCCCGGCCACCGGCCCCGCGGTGCTGGTCGATGAGCTCCGGGAGCCGGTCCAGGCGCGGCTGCGGGGTCACCTCGGGTTCGGCGTGGGCGTCCGACCGCAGGACACCGAGCAGCCGGCGCATCTCGACGAGGGCCTCGCGCGCCGTATGGGCGATCTCGGCGAAACCGCGTTGGGCCTCCGGGGACAGCTGCGACATCGTGTAGGGAGCCGTCTCCGCCTGTACGGCGATCATCGAGACCGAGTGGGCCACCACATCGTGCAGTTCCCTGGCGATCCGGGCCCTCTCCCGCAGGACGGCCTGCTCGTGCCGGACCTCGTGCAACCGCGTCAGCGTCTGGGTCGTGCGTTCGTTGGCCTCGGCGTTGGTGCGCTCGGCCGTCTCGGCCACTCTGCGGGCGTCCCCCAGGCCGATGGAGGCGAGGACGGCCAGGATCCCGGCCGGCCAAGGGATGTCGGCCAGGCCGTTCGACGCCAGATAGACGACGCCCACCGTGGCGATGCTCCCCACGGCGAGTACCCCGGCGGACTGCCTTGGCATGTGCTGTGCCAGCAGGAACAGCATGGAGAGCGCGGCGAAAGCCGTGGTGACCAGCAGGATCTGTCCGGACAGCAGCCCGGCCGCGAAGCCGCCGAGGCCCACGGCGGCCACCGGCCGCAGGAACTCCCGCCGCCACACCAGCGGAAGTGTGGCGGCCACGGCAAAGCCTCCGGCCAGGCTCACCGGATGGAGGCCGTGCGGGACGAGTTCCGCCACCGCCGCCGCCGCGAGCGCGAACCCCGTCAACGGCGCGAAGAACCAGGACCCGGCGAACCGGCGCCAGCCGTCGATCCAGCGCGGCATCGGAGCGGTGGGCCGCTCCTCCCGCGTGGCACCGACGCCCCCTCCACCGGGCCGGCCAGTGCCGGCCTGGCCAGTGCCGGGCTGGCCGTTGCCGGTCTGGGCATATCTCATTTCGTGACCCGCCGGTCCATATCCGGACGGTCCCGCACCTGGCCCGCCGGACGGGCCGGGGCCGGTCTCCGCTGGCCTCGCGGGCCCGTACAGCCGCGCGGTCACCCGGGTGGTGAGCGGACGGAGCAGCCGGCCGATGCCGGTGAGGATCCACAGCAGCACCTGGCCCACACCCGCGACGACGCGTCCGGACAACCGCCACGCGTGATGGGCGAACCGCTGGGAGCCCGTCAGTTCCCCGCTCGTGGGACGAAATGGCGGATCGGTCGGCTTATCGCTGGTCATCACACCTTTTTACCCGTGCTTCGGACCAGGCGCCTCACCGTGGGGTGCGATGGTGACGCCCGCCCTCCCCCTTGAGGACGATCCCGGTTCCATCCTCGCGGGGGACGCCGACCGGCCTGTACGGACGTAATGTTGTGAACGTGACGAGGGCGGTGGCGCTTTCGGCCAGGGGGTCCAGAGCGCCACCGCCGTCACACCCGCCACCGGGCTCAGTGGTCCGGACGGCGGGTAGGGAGACGCCCCTCGCCGGCCCGGCCGTCGTCGTGTCTCCCGCGGAGGGACGACCGGTCTCGCCTGGGCTGGGGTGATCTGACCGGATCGGCCGGCCGGCGAGGGTGTCCGCCGCCGGCCTGTCTTCACGCGGGCTCGCCGGCCGGGACCTTCTGTGGCCGGACCTTCTGTGGCCGGACCTTCTGTACAGGACCTTTAAGCGCCGCGTTCCCTCGCCTCCACAAGATCATGACGTCCGGTTGGTAGACCTCCCTGGAGACCGACTCAGGGAGCACATCATGAGACTCGACCCCGCCTCTTCCGCGGTGGCCGCATGGGCGCTCGCCGGGTCCGTCGTGCTGGGGACGCCGGCCACGGCGACGGCGGACTGTGAGTGCTGGCACTACGTACGGGCCGAGGGCGCGACGGCCAACACCACCTTCAAGGAGGTCTCCGCCCCCTCCTTCGGCAGTGCCCTGGCGGCGGGCAACCGCGGCGGCGAACCGCTGCTCGCCCAGTGGAACGGCGTCCGGTGGCGTGAGACGACAGCGGTGCCACTGCCGGCGGGCACCGTCATGGAGGGGGTCTCGGCCTCGTCCACGCGGGACGCCTGGGCCGTCGGCTACACCCCGGACGGTACGCCCCAGTCCGCCCGCTGGTCCGGGGCGGACGGCGAAGGGCGATGGACCGCCGTGCCGGTCCACGCCCCCGATCCGAGTTATCCGCGCGCCGTGGACGCGCGGTCGGCCGACGACGCCTGGATCGTCGGCGGCGCCGGCCGTCCGGTCCGCCGCGCCATGGCCTGGCACTGGGACGGGAGCGCCTGGCGGCCCGTGCGGGTCCCTGCCGTCCCCGGCATCGCGCCAGGGGTCAGCAGTGAACTCGTGGCCGTGTCCGCGCTCGCCGCCGATGACGTGTGGGCGGTGGGCGTCAGCGAATCCGCCGGCGGGGACGTCGGCTCCACCAGGTCTCTGGTGGTGCACTGGGACGGCCGCACGTGGTCCGGTGAGGTCCCGATGCCGGGAGGCGAGGGCGTGGCCGGCGAGAGCGCGGATTCGGGGAGCGTGCTCTCGGACGTCGCGGCGCTGGGCCCTGACGACGTCTGGGTCGTGGGGACGGCCTGGGGCACCGGCCTCCCCCTGGCCCGGCACTGGAACGGCAGACGCTGGCGGGACGTGCCCGTCCCGGGGGTGCGCGGCCGTCTCTCTTCGGTGGCGAGCGATGGGCGGGGCGGGATCTGGACCGCCGGGGAGACTTCGACCGGCACAGCGCTGCTCGCACACTGGAACGGCGAGCGCTGGGACGTCTCCGGTGCTCCCACCCCCGGAGACCCCTCTCCGGGAGAGGGGCCGACCGGAGCACGGGGGGCGGGTGCGGTGTGGGGACTGGCCCAGGCCCCGGGCACGTCCTATCTGTGGGCGGTGGGAGCGTATGCCCGGCCCGGCCCGGATGAGCCGGTCCGGCATCTCCTCACCTGGACGAACGCACCCCGGCATCGCTGAGACCGCGGGGCCGCGGAGCCAGGCGTGGCGGGATCGGGTGTGGCCGGATGGGGTGTGGCGGGATCAGGAGGTCGAGGCCTCGTTCTCGAGCGGGTGCCCCTTCCTGGGCGGTTCGTCGAGTGCGGGCTCCAGGTAGATCATCCGCGCGATCGGCACCGCCTCGCGCACCTTCGCCTCGGCCGCGTCGATGCCGCGGGCCACCTCGGCGGCCGTGTCGGCGTGGTTGACGGCGATCTTGGCGGCGACCAGCAGCTCCTCCGGTCCGATGTGCAGGGTGCGCAGGTGCATGACGTGGTCGACCTGGTCCACGGACTCGAGCGCCTCGATGATCTTCCGCTGGGCCTCGGGGGCGGCGCTCTCGCCGATGAGCAGGCTCTTCGTCTCGACCGCCAGGATGACCGCGATCACCGCCAGCAGGACACCGATGCTGACCGTGCCGACGCCGTCCCACATGCCGTTGCCGGTGACGACGGCGAGCGCGACCCCGGTGAGCGCGAGGACCAGGCCGACCAGCGCCCCGAGGTCCTCCAGCAGCACCACGGGAAGCTCGGGGGCCTTGGCCCGGCGGATGAACGACACCCAGGAACGGTCGCCGCGCAGCTGGTTGGACTCCTTGATGGCGGTGCGGAACGAGTAGCTCTCGAGCGCGATCGCGATCAAGAGGACGACGAACGCCCAGATCGGCGACTCGACCTTCTCCGGATGGGAGATCTTGTGGTAGCCCTCGTACAGCGAGAACACCGCGCCGACCGTGAACAGGACGACCGCCACGACAAAGGCGTAGAAGTAACGTTCCCGGCCGTAGCCGAACGGATGCTCGGGGGTCCGGGCGCGTTCCGAGCGCTTACGGCCCAGCAGGAGCAGCCCCTGGTTGCCGGAGTCCGCGACCGAGTGGATCGATTCGGCCAGCATCGATGAGGATCCGGTGAACGTGAACGCCACGAACTTGGAGACCGCGATTCCCAGGTTGGCCCCCAGCGCGGCGATGATGGCCTTGGTCCCGCCGTCTGCACTCATCGTTGCGCAATCCTCGCCTTGAGCTCCTGAATGGCAGCGACCGGAGTCGGATCGACCCCGAGCGCGATAGCCAAGTAAACGGTGGAGTAGTCCACGAGCGCGATCAAAGAGGCGATCCTTTCGAGGGGGTGGTCTCCCTCCGCCACGATCTCTGTCACGGCGACCCCCCGGGCGCGGGCCAGCTCGACGGACACCTCCCGCCGCTTGACCACCTGCGGATGTTCCCGGGTGTCGCGGAGCACGAGGAGGTGCAGCCTGGTCTCGGTCTCGTCGGCACGGTCCCGGAAGAAGGCGTCCTCACCGGAGGTCCCCCGGCCGAAGAACCCGTCGAAGGCCACGACCTGGTTGTGGTCGGCTTCGGGGAGCTCCCCGAAGACCGCCGGGTATTTGGCGTTCTCGTTGCACTGGCACGCGAACCGGTAGGCGGCCACCGCGGCGAGCGGGGAGCTGCCCCAGACCATCGGCACCGCCCCGGCCAGGTCCAGTGCCAGCTGCTTGCCGGGGTTGAGGAAGGACTCGCTGCTGGGCCGGCAACGGTGACTGATCTCCTCGAGCCGGCGCGCGGTGGCCTCGAGGACCTCGTCGGGGATGTTGAGAAGCCCGAGCTCGCGGACGACGAGGAGAAGCGGAACGGTGAGGCCCCAGAGCGTGGCGCGCGGCTGCCCGACCGACCGGACCGGAATGAAGATCTCCTTGACCTGTGCCGCCAGGTGCGCGAGCGGCGAGTCCGTGGCCCCGACGCACAGCAGGCGGGAACCGCGCCGGACCGCCTCGGCCGCGATCGCGAGGGTCTCCTCCGTCGCCCCGGAGCACGACACCGCGATCACCAGGTCCGTGGCCCCGACCCAGCCCGGGAGCTGGTAGCCGCGCACCGTCACGATCGGCACGGGACAGCCGGAACCGGCGACGGCCGCCAGCACGTCTCCTGAGATGGCCGAGCCGCCCATGCCGGCGACCACGATGGCCCGGGGACGTTCCATGTCCGCGAGCCCGGCGATGCCGGCCTCGGCCGCCGCCACTTGCGCTTCCCTGATCTGCGCCGCGGACGAGGCGACCTGGCGCAGCATCTCACCGGGGTCGGCGGCCGCGAGGGCGTCCGCGTCCTCGAGGACCCCCGTGTCCACCTGCAGGCTCATGAGGCAGGCGCCCGGGCCTCGTCGACGAGCAGCACGGGGATGTCGTCGCGCACCGGATAGGCGTATCGGCACTGCCCCGTGCAGACCAGCTCATCGGCCTGCTCGTCCGGGGTGAGGGACCCCCCGCACCGAGGGCAGGCGAGGATCTCCAGCAACCACGCGTCGATCTTCACTTTGTCTCCCTGACGATGGCCAGCACCTCATCGCGCACGGCCGTCATGGTCTTTTCGTCGATGGCCTCCGCGTTGAGCCGCAGCAGCGGTTCGGTGTTGGAAGGCCGCAGGTTGAACCACCAGTCGTCGGCCCCGACGGTCAGACCGTCGAGTTCGTCGACCGTCACGCCGGGCCGGCCGGCGAAGGCCGCCCGCACCTTGTCGGTGGCCACCGTCTGGTCGGCCACCTCACTGTTGATCTCCCCGGAGGGGACATACCGCCCGTACTCCTCGAGCAGCCCGGACAGCGGACCCGCTGACCCGCCGAGCGCCGCGAGCACGTGGAGCGCGGCCAGCATGCCCGAGTCGGCGAACCAGAAGTCGCGGAAGTAGAAGTGCGCCGAGTGCTCGCCACCGAAGACGGCCCCGGTCTCGGCCATCGTCTGCTTGATGAAGGAGTGACCGACCCGGGTCCGCACCGGCGTGCCGCCGTGCTCCCGGATGATCTCGGGTACGGCCCGTGAGCTGATCAGGTTGTGGACGATGGCGGCTCCCGGGTGTTTCCCGAGCTCGCGTGCCGCCACCAGGGCGGTGATGACCGACGGTGCCACGATCTCACCCCGCTCGTCGACGACGAAGCAGCGGTCGGCGTCGCCGTCGAAGGCCAGGCCGACATCCGCGCCGTGCTCGCGTACGGCGGCCTGCAGGTCTCGCAGGTTCTCGGGCTCGATCGGGTTGGCCTCGTGGTTGGGGAAGGTGCCGTCGAGCTCGAAATAGAGCGGCACGAGCTCGA
The DNA here is from genome assembly GCA_036008685.1 of Actinomadura sp. Taxonomy (GTDB): domain Bacteria; phylum Actinomycetota; class Actinomycetes; order Streptosporangiales; family Streptosporangiaceae; genus Actinomadura_C. The sequence goes on from DASYNF010000176.1 coordinate 11,216, forward strand.
GGGGCAGGCCCTCGAAGACGGTCGGCACGGTGTGACCGCCCATCCCGTTGCCCGCGTCCACGACGACCTTGAGCGGACGGATCGCGGACAGGTCCACGAGCGTCTTGAGGTGATCGGCATAGCCGGACAGGACGTCGCGCCGTGAGACCGTGCCCGCCGCGCCGTCATGGCCGGGAACCCCGCTCTCCACCAGGTCACGGATCTCGGTGAGACCCGTGTCACGGCCGACCGGCCTGGCGCCCGCCCGGCAGAGCTTCACCCCGTTGTACTTGGCCGGGTTGTGGCTTGCCGTGAACATGGCTCCGGGCAGGTCCAGGCTGCCGCTGGCGTAGTACAGCATGTCGGTGGAGCCGAGGCCGGCCTCGATGACATCGGCGCCCTGCGACGTGACGCCGCGGGCGAACGCCTCGGCCAGTGGCACCGAGGACTCACGCATGTCATGGGCCGTGACCACCGCCGACGCACCCGTCACACGCACGAACGCCGCGCCGGTCGCCTCCGCGACCTCCGCGTCCAGCTCGGTCGGCACGATGCCACGGATGTCATACGCCTTAAAGATCTTGGCGAGGTCGCCCACTTCTGCTCCCTGCTCGTCACACGTCCCGTGGCACGACGTCCCACCAGGAACGCCCCTGCGTCACATCGGTCAACGAGCCTACCGGGAGTGCGGGCCGCGACTCGCCCCAGCTCCGCCAAGTGACCGGGCGGCCCGGAGAGCACGGCCCGGAGGCAGGTCCGGTGAGGCGTCCTAGCCCGGTGGCCTGTCCCCAGGTCTGGGCTGCCTGTCACCGGGGCGGGACGGCCGGTCCGACGGGCACGGCGGAGAGGATCGCAGCACCCGCAGATGGCCACGGCGGCCTACCTCGACGCCCTGCCCCACCGGCTCATGACGGGCGACGGGCTTGGCGGCTTCGCGGACGGCGTCGGCGAGCGCCTCCAGGTCGTCACTGCTGGGTCTGCCTTCTTCGGCCGGCAGCCGGAGGAGCTCCCATCCCATCGGAGCCGTGAGCCGCTCGGCGTGTTCCGCGCAGAGGTCGTAACAGTGGGGCTCGACGGACGTGGCAAGCGGACCCAGGACCGCGGTGGAGTCACGGTAGACGTACGTGAGCGTGAAGACTGCAGGCTGTTTGCACGCGGTGCGGGAGCAGGTGCGTACGGGGCTCACGAGGGCCGACCGTACCCCTCTCACGGCCCCGCCGCCACCTTCTGGACTCCCGTGTCGCCGTAAACGCCACATTGCGCAGGTAGCCCGGCATTCCAGCCTGACCTCGGGGGTACGGCCGACCCGCCCGGGATGCGCTACGGAGGCCGGGGCGGCGTGGGCGGCGGCCGGCCGATGAACTCCGCATCGGGGGTGAGACAACTTGATCCATAGGGCCTGGTGGCTTCCGGGGCCATCGACGGTAAGCTCAGAGATGTGCGATCCCGCGTGGCAGGCGCCCGACGCCGCGACCGCCATGGCCGCGGTCTGCGTGGCCCTCTAACACCTCCGGAGGCGCCGGTCTCTCGCACCCGGGCCGAGCGCTTCGATGATCTGGTCCGAGACGAGGTCCGCCGTGTCGCCCATCGATGGAGCCGCGAACTGGCCGGTGTGGAGTTCTCGGTCGAGGAGGTCCCGCCGATCCAGCCCTGGGCCGATGCCACCGATCCCATAGCGCTCAGCCAGACCCGCATGGCCGGGTCCGGCCGGCCGCCCCGCGTGGTGGTCTTTCGCCGGCCGGTCGAGGCCCGCGGCGGCGACGACGAACGCGACCTCGCCCGGCTGATCCGGGATCTGATCGTCGAGGAGGTCGCGGAGCTGCTCGGGCTCTCCCCCGAGTCCGTCGATCCCACCTACGAGGACTGATCCCGGCACGGCTCCGGCCACGGGCTCGCGTGCCCGGACCTCCAGGGGATCACGTGCCCGGGGATCAGGGGATCAGGGACGTGAGGGACTCCGCCACGGGCGGCTGTGCGACCGAGGTCGGCGCCGGCATGACCGGGAGGACGGTGCAGAGCCGCTTGTCCCCCTTGCCGCTGGTGAGCACCCGGGCGCCGTAGACCGCCGGTGAGCCGGGCCGGGGAGTGATCAATATGCCGAACCCTCTGTCCCCGCCCTGTGGAGCCGGGACCTTGACCTCGAGCGTCCGCCCCGCGGCGACGGTGACCTCCCGAGGTGAGCCGGCCGGTCCCTGGCCGGTCACCGTGACCAGCCGTACCGTGGCCGCGCCTGTGGGAGCGGTCAGCAGCACGACCGTGCCCTCACGGTTGTCGGCCACCACCCCGCCGCCGCCGAGCGGTGCGGTCGCGGCACCGTAGGCCACGTCGGCGCCCACGGTGGCGATGAACCCCGCGATGATGGGCCGGTCGGAGCTCAGCCGCACCGCCGCGGGCTTGCCGGACAGCGCCCGCTCCAGATCCACCGGGGTCACCGTCTGTGCCGGCGCGTCGATCCGGTCCTGCCCCTCGGGTGCGAACATCCCGCTCGGCGTGATGACTTGGATCTTGACCTGGGCGTCCGCGCCGCCTGGGACCCCGACCAGCAACTGCCTGGGACCGCCGCCGGCGGGCAGGCCCGGCACGACGACCTCCCGGGTCGGCGGGGAGGCGAGCGGCATCCAGTCGACGCCCTTCTTGTCCCCGACGCGGACCCGTACCGCCGCCGACGCGCGTCCTGTCGTCACCCGTACGTGCAGCGCCAGGACACGGGCGGTCTTGACGATGTCACCGAGTCCTTCGGCGGATCTGCCGATGCCGACCACCCGGCCGCTGTGCGGTTCGACCGTCGTGCCGCGGCCGTCGGTGGTGTCCAGCGGCCCCTCGCCGGAGAGCGCCAGGACATCCACCGCGGCGGGCTGATCGTCCACATTGCTGAGATGGAGCTCGATGTCGTGGGCGTCCACAGGCCCTGGGCCGAGGAACCACATGTCGGTGCCGGGGCCGGTGCAGCGCACGCCCGCCAGGCCGCGGTCGGCGCCCTTCTTGACCATGCCGGTCTGCTCGACCTCGAGCCCTCCGGCCACCGCACCGCTCGCCCGTACGGCGTAAGGCTCGGCCGTGTCCCGGTTGCCGCGACGGCCGGACGAGGCCCGGTCGTCGATGTCCTGGGACCAGGCGGTCACGGTGGCCGTGGGGCCCTGGGCCCGCTCGCCTCCGTCCGGCGCGGTGATCCGAAGGTGTCCCCGCCGTCCCGGCAGGCCGGATGTCAGCGCGCTCAGGCGCGTTCCGGCCGGGGCCGGGCAGGCCAGCACGGCCGAGGTGACCGCAGCCCGGGTCCCGGGCTGCCGGAGGTCCGCGCGGGACGGGCGGGAGAACTGCGCGACACCGTACAACGCCAGCAACGCGACGAGGACGAGCAGCGCGGTCGCATAGCGATATCCGACGAAGACGATCAGCCGGTCGAGGTTGACGAGCCGTTCGCCATCGCGGATCAGCCGCCCGACCCTCCGGGCCGAGGACCGCGCCACCCGGGCGGTCGCCTCACGCGTCCCACCACGCTCGCCGCCGCTCATGGCCTCGCCTCCTCAGCCGCCTCGCCGGACTCGCCGGTCACCGTCCGCCCTCGATGCCCGGCCGGTTCGTCATCGTGGACGCGCTCGCCGCCGATCGGCCCGGCCGGTCCGGGCCGTTCGACGGGTTCGCCGGATCCGGAGGTCTCCGCCGGTCCGGCCGGCGCGGACCGTTCAGCGGGTCGAGGGGGTCCGGCGGGTTCAGGACGTCCGGGAGCGGGTTCGGCGACCGGCCCGTGCCGTCCACGGGGTCCGGCGTCTTCGAACCAGTCGCCGAGCCGAGGCCATCCCCGCGGTTCGGCCCGGCCACCGGATCCGGCCCGGTCGTCCTGGCCATCTCGCTCTGGCCGCTCGGCGCGCCCGGCGGCCGGGCCGTGGTCCTCCCGGTCCCCGAGCCGGCTCACCAGGCCGTGATCGGCCGGAGGCTCCGCGGCGGGCGGGTCCATGCCGGCCGGGCCCATGCCGTTCCGGCCCGCTCCGAGCCCTCGGGGCTTCGCGGGCTCCCAGGCGAGGGGGGCGCGGTCCGGCGCGGGCTCGTGCGGGGCCGGCGCCGGGTCCGAAGCACCGGTGATCCGGGACGCCACCGTGACGTCCGCCCGTTCCCGGGTCTCCCCGGTCAGAGAGTCCTCATCACCCGGGGAGGACACAGGCTCCGCGTCCGGGCCCCGCGGGACCTCGGCGGCCTCGGCGTCCCCTGGGGGCCGCGGGCGGCCGTCGCCGGCGTGCCCGTTCTCGTCCGCGTGCCCGCTCTCCTCGTGCCCGCTCTCCTCAGGCCCGCTCTCCTCAGGGGCTCGCGGACGGGGGACGGCCGGGACGGCGGCGTCGCCGGTGGCCCGGGCCCGCCGGCCACGGGACCGGCGCCGGTCCCGTTCCGCCGCGGCACCTTCCTGGATCTGTCCCCCCGGCAGCGCCAGGACCACGACGATGAGGAACGCGAGTGCCTGCGCCCCGACCCAGAGCCGGCGTAGCAGCATGCCGTGGGACAGCCGGAACTCGCCGCCGCCGGCCGGGACGTCGTAGGCCTGTGCCCACCCGTCCACGACCTTGGCCTTGGCCTCGGCACCGTTGAACGTCGCATGCCAGCCGCCGGCGGGCTCGGCCAGCAGAACCGTGCGCCCGGCGTTGCCGGCTGGAATCCGTACCCGGGCCGAGGTCGCTCCCACGGGCAGTGCCGTGATCTCCGGGCCGTCCACGAGCATCAGCCGGCCTCCGGGGGCGAGCACCCGCCACAGCCCGAACCTGTCGGTCCGGCCGAGCCTCGTCAGCTCGGGAGCCGCGTCGAGCACGCGGGTGAGCGGGTCACCGAGGGGACGGGGCACCATGATGTGCTGGATGCCCATCCGGGTGAGGATCCGGGCGTCACCCTGATCCCGGCTCGAGGCGATTCCGGCGACGATGCGGTCCATCCGGCGCCGTGCCGCCTCACTCGTCTCCAGCTCGGGGTCGCCCAGCATCGGCTCCACCCCGCGGACGACCGAGTAGGAGACCCGGCCGTGCCGGTCCTGGCTGAGCACCAGGGTCCGCGGGCCGAAGTCCGTGCTGGTCAACGCCGGGACGGCCTCCGTGGTCACCTCGCCCAACGGCCCTGTGCCTCCGGCGGCCCAGCTCCCCGCCGCCAGCAGCGGGGCGGTCAGCCCGGCGAGGATGACGAGGGCTCCACCGAGCCGGTAGGTGAGGTGCCGTCCGGCGAGCACCTCGACGGCACGCTGCACAGCCGCGGTCGCGGCCAGCAGCACACCCGCGGCGGCGAAGGTGAGTGCCGGACCCGGCCAGGCCGGTGCCCGATCGGCTCCCTTGGTGACCGTGATGGCGCTGACGAGGATGGCGGTGAGCAGGCCGAACAGGGCGAGCGTCCATCCGGAGAGCACGGAGATGCGGCGGCTGCGGAGCGGCAGCGCCAGGACCGCGATCGCGAGCAGGCCGATGGTGGTCCACAGTGCGGGCGTGCCCGGCCCCCCGGGATCGAGCGCCAGCAGGGACACGCCGGAAAGCCGCGCGTCGACGAGCTCGGAACGGTGCAACCCGGCCTCGAGGAGGAACCTCGACGGATGTACGAGAAGTCCGACGGTCCAGGGGAACAGCAGCAGGGGCGGAACACCGAGCGCGATCAGCAGGTTGCGGTCCAGGCCGCGGCCCGCGGAACCGAAGGCCACCCACGCCAGCACGCCGACGATGAGGATGAGCACCCAGACCAGCGGCACGAAGGCCATCGCGACCGTGAGCAGCAGAGCCACACCCCACGCGGCCCGCCGGGCCGCACGGGCCCGGGCCACCGGGCCTCCGACGGCCTGACCGCGGGGGCCGGGCACGGCCATCCGGCCACGGGTCCCCCTCGGCCGGGACCTGCGCGAGGCCCGGGCGGCCCTGGGCAGGCCGAACATCCGCGCCACCAGGAGTCCGATCAGCGGCAGCAGCATGATGACCACGACGGTGCCGAGCCGGCCACCGGCGACGGCCCCCGTGGCCGCGGGCAGAAGCGCGTAGGTCACGGCGAACCACGCCCGTACCGCCCCGGCCGGGATCCGCCTCCGCGCGAGCATGGCGCGGCGGCCGCCGGTCGGCGCGTCGGTGACCACGGCTCGTGCGGCGATGTAGCCGGTCAGCCCGGCGACCGGCACGCAGCCGAGCATGACGACCATGACCGCGAGCCACGGCTTGCCGAACAGCACTGTGGACAGGAAGGCCATGACGCCGACGTACGGGGGTGAGCCGGAGTCCGAGCCGAGGCCGACCGGATGCCACCCGGCGATGTACTGGCTCCACAGGTCGCTCGCCCCACCCCACGAGGGGACCAGCGCACCGCCCCCCAGCCGCCCGCCGGCGGTGAGCGCCGATCGTTCGGCGATGACGGCGAGCCCGATCAGGGCCGCTGTGACGACCACGCCGGGATGCCCCAGGAGCCGGCGCCGGAGGCTGGGCTCGCCGGACCCCGGCTCGGCCTCCTCGGCACCGTGGCGTCCGGAGGAGTCCGGCGACAGCAGCGTCGCCATGTGTTCGATGAGCCGCCGCAGGGCGACGCGGCGCGGCTGGAAGCGCTTGACGCTGCGGTGGACCCGCTTGCGGTGATGCGCCCGCATCGCACGGGCACGGCGCAGCCGGCCGGGGTCGCGCAGCACGTCGCCGAGCGCGCCCAGCGCGTCCCGAGCCGCGGCCGGCTGTTTCACCAGGACCAGGAACAGCGCTCGGACCAGGGTCCCGACGACGTTGCGGCACGCCGCGCGGGCCATGGCGGCCGGGGGCAGGTTGGCGAGCAGGACGTACATCGCGTTGCGGCGGTCTCGCCGGCGGCCGTGCTCGGAGGTGACGCCGGTCTCGCGCAGGCCACGGGCCGAGGCCTCGGCGTGGTAGGCGATGGCGTCGGTGACCGCGACGACCCGGTGTCCTCGGGCGTGGGCTCGCCAGCCCAGGTCCAGATCGTCCCGGAAGAGGCCGAAGTTCAGGTCGAGTCCGCCGAGGTCGTCCCACACGTCCCGGCGGATGAGCATGCCCGCGGTGCTGACGGCCAGCACGTCCCGGACCCCGTCGTGCTGACCCTGGTCGAGCTCGCCGTCTTCGATGCCGGTCCAGCGCCGTCCCGCCCTGTCGATGCTGACACCGGCTTCCAGAAGCACCCTCCGGTCACTCCAGTCGCGGAGCTTGGGACCGAGGACGGTGTTGTTCGGATCCGTTTCGGCCGCCGTGAGGAGGTGATCGAGTGCGTCATGGGCCGGCGCGGAGTCGTCATGGAGGAGCCAGACCCACTCCACCCGTGGCCCGGCGGAATCGCCGTCGGCCATGGGGAGCACCGCGGCGGGGTGCCGCAGCGCCTCGGCCACCGCCTCGCCGTATCCGGTGGTGCGGGGGAGCCGCAGCAGGTTGCCGTCGCCGACGACCTCCGAGAGCACGGCGGGGCCGCGGTCGCGGCTGCCGGTGTCCACGGCGACGAGCCGCTGGACCGGCCGGGACTGGGTGAGCACCGCCTTGAGCGTCTCCGGGAGCCAGCGCGCCCCGTCATGGGCGACCAGAACCGCCGTGACGACATGGCGATCAAGATTGGGCGACAATGATCCGCTCGCGCTCTGCCTCGATCTATGTCCTAGTGAGGGCTTGGTGGCGTGGTGATGGTGTCGTGGTCCGAAGTTCCCGGGACCGCGGCCTGGAGAGCGGGCCCGGCGGGTGGGATGCGGCGCCGTGCCTCAGTGGTCTGCCGTGCCTACCGGACCGGTCGGCACGGCAGACCACTGTACGCCAAGCGTCTCCGCGAAGACGGCGCCCCCTGCCGATCTCCGCGTCACATTGCGGCCGATTCCGGTCAGCCGACTTCGCGTTTGAGCTTACGGCGCTCCCGCTCCGACATACCTCCCCAAATGCCGAAACGTTCGTCGTGCTGGAGCGCATATTCCAAACATTCCGCACGAACCTCGCAAGCCCGGCACACCTTCTTGGCCTCGCGAGTCGAGCCACCCTTCTCCGGAAAGAAAGCCTCCGGATCAGTCTGCGCGCACAACGCGCGCTCCTGCCAGCCCAACTCTTCACCGTCTGTGCCGTGCGCGAGCGGGATGAGCACCTCGCTCAAAGCGCACCTCCTAGCCCCCCTGGAGCCCTTTGGTCGAGCCTTCCCTCGAGCTCCGTCCCCCTGGGAAGGCGTAGAACTACACCACTGAAATTACACGCGTGAGGCGCCGCACCCGTCAAGCGAAAAGGAATTTCGGGGGTACGAATGGGCTGTCCAGGCGCGATATTGACCCGGGCGTGAGCGTGATTAGTGACGATCACGGTCGTCCCGGTACCAATTCCCCTCATCTCCCTCGCGCTGGTCAGGCCGCGGGTACTGCTGTTCGTAATCACGTCCATGCTGTGAGTCACCATCGGTACCATACGCCTTGGTCCACTGAGCCGCGTCGCCCTCACCCCCGGAGGGTGGCTGCTGACCCGGCTGGGCGTATCCCTGCTGCGGCGGGACGTGCTGCTCATAGCCCTGCTGCCCGTACTGCTGCTGCGGGTAGCCCTGCTGCCCGTACTGCTGCTCGTAACCCTGCTGCTCGTAACCCTGCTGGGGCGGCGGGCCCTGCTGTCCGTACTGCTGCTGCTGGTAGGCCTGCCCGCCCTCCTGGCCGGGGCCGTACTGCGGGTGGCCCTGCTGGCCGGGGTAGGCGTAGCCGCCGTGGCCCTGCTGCATCGCACCCGGCTGCCGGGCCTGGCGAGGCGGCTGCAGGCCCTGGTGGATCGTGAAGACGAACCAGCCGCCCATCCCGATCACCGCGAGCTTCGCCGCGCCGTACAGGAACGTCGCGAACTTGGCGAGCGCGGAGGTGTCGGCGATGAGCGCGGACAGCCAGACGATCACGGTGAGGAGGGCCACCCCGCCGAGCACGCCGAGTGCGACCATGACGACGGGGCGGGCCTGCGGAGCCTGTTGTTCCCCGCGCACGACGAGCACGACGGCGAGCACCAGCAGTCCGACGACGGTCACGCTCGTGAACAGCTGCCCGGTCGTCAGCTCCGCGAAGGCGCGCTGTGTGAACGGCGTGCCGGTCGAGACCTCACCGCCCCCGGGGACACTGACCGTTTTGCCGCCGCCACTGAGCAGCATCACGATGCCGGCGAGAAGCTGCAGGGCCGCGGACCCGAGGAGAGCCCAGGCGGCCGGCTGGCGCAGTCGCTGTGCGGCTTCCTTATTCACGAGAAACTCCAAGGAGAGATAAGCCGATTTGGAGCCAAGCTTTCCATACCGCAAAGCCGCGCGTGGCCCGACCGGTGAGCATATTCAGACCGAGCACCGGCGGCGGTCATGCTCCGGCGAGGTGTCAGACTTGCATGCATGCGCATGGAGACGAGCCCGGCCGGGAAGATAGTGGTACTGGCCGGAGGGATCGGCGGGGCGCGCTTCCTGCGAGGACTCCAGCGGGCCGCGCCGGAAGCCGAGATCACCGTCATCGGCAACACCGGGGACGACATCAGCCTCTTCGGGCTGCGGGTGTGCCCCGACCTGGACACGGTGATGTACACCCTCGGCGGCGGCATCAACGAGGAACAGGGCTGGGGCCGGGCCGATGAGAGCTTCACGGTCAAAGAGGAGCTCGCGGCCTATGGCGTCGGCCCCGGCTGGTTCGGGCTCGGGGACCGGGACTTCGGGACCCACATCGTGCGCACCCAGATGCTCGACGCGGGCTATCCGCTGTCCGCGGTGACCGAGGCGCTGTGCGAGCGCTGGCTCGGGCCGGCGGCCGGCCGCCGGGTGCGGCTCATCCCCATGACCGACGACCGGGTCGAGACACATGTGGTGATCTCCGACTCAGCGGGCCGGCGGGCGGTCCACTTCCAGGAATGGTGGGTGCGGCTCCGGGCCTCCGTCCCCGCCGAGTCCATCACCCCGGTCGGGGCGGACAACGCCAAGCCGGCGCCCGGAGTGCTGGACGCGATCGCCGAGGCGGACATCGTGATCCTTCCGCCCTCCAACCCGGTGGTCAGCGTCGGGACCATCCTGTCCGTACCGGGGATCCGTTCCGCGGTGGAGGCCAAGACCGTCGTGGGAATCTCACCCATCATCGGCGGCGCGCCGGTGCGCGGGATGGCCGACGCCTGCCTGTCCGCGATCGGCGTGGAGACCTCCGCGCGGGCGGTGGCGGCGCACTACGGCTCGGACCTGCTCGACGGCTGGCTCGTGGACACCGCCGACGCCGCCATCGCGACCGACGCCCACGCCGATGCCGGTCCCGCGGCCGATGCCGGCTCCGATCCCGCCGGCGGCGCGGCCGGCCAGAGCCTCACGGGGATCACGGTCCGTTCCCGTCCGCTTCTCATGACCGACGTGGACGCCACCGCGGAGATCGCCCGTGCCGCCCTCGACCTCGCCGCGGACCTCCGGTGACCCGTCCCCCGCCCTGACCTTGCGGTCGTTCGCGCGAACGACCGCAAGGTCAGGGCGGAGCGGAAGGCGGGCGGAGGGCCGCACCGCCTTGACGTCATCGAGGGACATGGAGGGGACTGGCCGGTGACCGTACATCTGGAGATCTTTGGAATCGCCGGGCTGCCGGAGGTCGAGGAGGGGGACGATCTCGGCGCGCTGATCGCGATGGCACTGCGGCCTCCCCCCGAGCCGGCCGAGGCCGTGGACGCCGAGACCGAGGCGCCGAGCCCGGTGGAAGTGCTGCGGGACGGTGACGTCCTCGTGGTGACCTCCAAGGTCGTCAGCAAGGCCGAGGGCCAGGTGCTCGAGGCCGACGACCGCGAGAAGGCCATCGACGCCGAGACCGTGCGGGTGGTGGCGCGCCGCGCGCACGCGGGCGGTGAGACGCGGATCGTGGAGACCCGGCACGGCCTCGTGCTGGCGGCCGCCGGCGTCGACGCCTCCAACACCGCGAAGGGCACGGTGCTGCTGTTGCCGGAGGATCCCGACGCCTCGGCGCGCCGGATCCGCGCCCGGCTCCGCGACCTGCTCGGCGTCGACGTCGCCGTCATCGTCTCGGACACCCTGGGCCGGCCATGGCGGATGGGCCTGGTCGACGCGGCCATCGGCGCGGCCGGGCTGAGCCCCCTCGAGGACCTGCGCGGCCGCAGCGACTCCTTCGGCAACCGGCTCGACGCCACGGTGACCGCCGTCGCCGACGAGGTCGCCGCCGCCGCCGAGCTGGTCAAGGGCAAGCTGTCCGGTGTTCCGGTCGGAGTCGTGCGGGGGCTCGGCCACCTGGTCACCCCCGAGGACGGCCCGGGAGGGCGCGCGCTCGTGCGCCCACCGGCCGAGGACATGTTCCGCTACGGCTCGGCGGATGTGCTGCATGCCCGGCGCACTGTGCGCGACTTCACCGAGGACCCGGTGGATCCGCGTGCGGTCCGGCGCGCCGTCACCGCCGCGATCACGGCCCCCGCGCCCCACCACACCACGCCCTGGCGGTTCGTCCTGCTGGAGTCACCGGCCGCGCGGCGCCGCCTCCTGGACGCGATGCTGGAGGCCTGGCTGGCCGACCTGCGCCGGGACGGATTCACCGAGGAGTCGATCGCCCGCCGGGTCGAGCGCGGCGACGTGCTCCGGCGGGCGCCCTATCTCGTGGTGCCGTGCCTGGTGACGGACGGCGCCCACGCCTATCCGGACGAACGCCGTGCCCGTGCCGAGCGGGAGATGTTCCTGGTCTCGATGGGCGCGGGAGTGGAGAACCTCCTCGTCGCGCTGGCCGTCGAGGGGCTCGGCTCCTGCTGGGTGTCGAGCACGATGTTCTGCGCCGACGTCGTGCGGGAGGTCCTCGAGCTGCCGGAGTCCTGGGACCCGATGGGTGCGGTGGGCGTCGGCCACGCCGCCGCCCCGCCCCGCGAGCGCCCCGGCCGCCGCCCCGAGGACTTCATCGAGACCCGCTGACCCTGTTCATGGCCGCGCTCCGCGCGGCGGCTCGCGGGCCTGTACCCATGGCCGCGCTCCGCGCGGCAGCGAGCGGGCGCTTCGACGCGGGGTCTTCCCTCCTCGCTCCCGAGCGCTCGTTCCTCGCACTCGCTCACTCGTCGGTCCAGACCCCGCGCGCCCGCTCGCGGTCGCCTTCATCGCCGTGATCTTGCAGACGTTCGCGGCCGTCAGGTCACCAGCGGGAGGAAGTGGCCGACGCCGTCGGTCCGGCGGGCCGCCTCCATGCGCTCCTCCGGCACCCGGCCGTACGTCGTCGTGCGCTGCCGGGCCGGCCGGCCGGCCCGGGCGGCGATCTCCTCCAGGGAGCTCATCGTCTTGAACGAACCGTTCTCCGACCCGGCCATCCGGCTGATCGTCTCTTCCATCAGCGTGCCGCCGAGGTCGTTCACCCCGCCCTGGAGCACCTCGACACAGAGTTCGTCGCCGAGCTTGACCCACGAGGACTGGATGTTGTCGATCGCCCCGTGCAGGAGGATGCGCGCGAGCGCGTGCACCGCCCGGTTCTCCCGCGCCGTGGGCCCCGGCCGGGCCAGCCCGGCCAGATAGATGGGGGCGTTGTGGTGCACGAAGGGCAGCAGCACGAACTCGGTGAAGCCGCCGGTCCGTTCCTGGATGCTCCGCAGCAGCTTCAGATGGGCCACCCAGTGCGCCGGCGTGTCGACATGGCCGTACATCATCGTCGACGTCGTCGGGATGCCCAGCTCGTGCGCGGTCGTGACGACCTCGACCCACTGCTCGGTGGGGAGCTTGCCCTTGGTGAGCACCCACCGGACGTCGTCGTCGAGGATCTCGGCCGCGGTGCCGGGCAGTGAGTCGACGCCCGCCTCCTTGGCCCCCAGCAGCCACTCCTTGACGGACAGGTCCGTGCGGCTGGCGCCGTTGAGGACCTCCATCGGGCTGTAGGAGTGCAGATGGATGCCGGGGGCGCGGCGCTTGACCTCCCGGGCGAGGTCGAAGTAGGCCGTGCCGGGCAGGTCGGGGTGGATGCCGCCCTGCATGCAGATCTCGGTGGCACCGGCCGCCCACGCCTCGTCGGCGCGGTCACCGACCTGCCGCAGCGACAGCGTGTAGGCGTCGGCGTCGGTGCGCCGCTGCGCGAACGCGCAGAACCGGCAGCCGGTGTAACACACGTTGGTGAAGTTGATGTTGCGGGTGACGATGTAGGTCACGTCGTCCCCGACGGCGTCCTTGCGCAGGTCGTCGGCCAGGCGGACGACCGCGTCGAGCTCCGGTCCGTCCGCGTGCAGAAGTGCCAGGGCCTCGTCGTCGGACAGCCCGCCCGGGTCGCGCTCGGCCGCGGCCAGCGCCGCCCGCAGGTCCCCGCCGAACCGGGACGGCGCCCCGCCGCCGACGTCCGCGAGACCACGGCCGGGCTGTCCGGCGCCGGCCGGGATCCGGGCGCGCAGGGCCTCCCAGTCGCCGTAGACCTCGTCGAAGTCGTCGCGGCGGTCGGCGGTACGGCCGGTGGTGTCGATCTCGACGTGCAGGTCCGTACGGCCGGTGGCCTCCATGAACCCGCCGTCCGGCTCCTGCCAGGGCAGCCCCTCCGGCCGTACGTCCTCGCGGGCGAGGCCCTGGTCGTCGGCGAGGGCGGCGACGTGGGCCGACAGCCGGGGGTCCAGCCACGGCTCACCGCGCCGGACGTACTCCGGATAGATGGTCAGCCGCTCCCGCAGCCCGAAGCCGGCGTCCGCGGTGCGGCGGGCGAGGTCGTCGATCTGCGGCCACGGCCGCTCGGGGTTGACGTGGTCGGGGGTCAGCGGCGAGACGCCGCCCCAGTCGTCGATGCCCGCACGGAGCATGAGCTCGTACTGCGAGTCCACGAGGTTGGGCGGCGCCTGGATGCGGGCCTTGGGGCCGAGGACCAGCCGGGCGACGGCGATCGTGGCCGCGAGCTCCTCGAGGTCGGCGTCGGGGGTGTCGCGCATCTTGGTGTCGGGCTTGGCGCGGAAGTTCTGGACGATGACCTCCTGCACCGCGCCGTACTCCCGCATGGTCTTCCGGATGGCGAACAACGCGTCGGCGCGCTCGGCGACCGTCTCGCCGATGCCGATGAGGATGCCGGTCGTGAAGGGCACGTTGCAGCGTCCGGCGTCCTCGAGGACGCGCAGCCGTACGGCCGGGTCCTTGTCCGGCGAGCCGAAGTGCGGCCCGCCCTTCTCGGTGAACAGCCGGGTCGCGGTCGTCTCGAGCATCATGCCCATGGAGGGCGCGACCGGCTTGAGGCGCTGGAAGTCCCGCCAGGTCAGCACACCCGGGTTGAGGTGCGGCAGCAGGCCGGTCTCCTCGAGCACCCGGATCGCCATCGCGCGGACATAGGAGAGCGTGTCGTCGTAGCCGGCCTCGTCCAGCCACTCGCGGGCCGCGCTCCAGCGGTCCTCGGGCCGGTCGCCGAGCGTGAACAGCGCCTCCTTGCAGCCGAGGGCCGCGCCCTGCCGGGCGATCTCCAGGACCTCGTCCGGGCTGAGATAGGGGGACTCCAGCCGGTGGGGGACGGTCGCGAAGGTGCAGTAACCGCAGCGATCCCGGCACAGCCGGGTCAGCGGGATGAAGACCTTGCGGCTGTAGGTGATCACCCCGGGCCGGCCGGCGGCCTCCAGCCCCGCGTCACGGGTACGGGAGGCGTAGTCCAGCAGCCGATCGAGATCGTCGCCCCGGGTGTGCAACAGCGTCGTGGTCTCGGCGAGGTCGAGTGTCTTTCCGTCGCGGGCCCGGGCAAGTGCCCTGCGAAGAGCGGTCGGTGACGGCGAATTCTCGGCAAGGTCACTCATGCCGGAACCATACGCCGCAGGTGATCGATATATTCCCGGCAGGGCACCCCCGTCCCCTTCGGCCCATGGGCATCACCGTCCGCACACGGGCCGGACGGCGGCAGACTATGCACATGCCGACCGGAGATCTGACGCGGGAATGGCGACCGCCATGGCCGGTCGACGTGCGGCTGACGCTGTCCCCGCACCGGCGCGGCTCCCGTGACCCCGCCTTCCGCGTGACCCCCGACGGCGCGATGTGGCGGGCGGTGATGACCCCGGACGGACCCGGCACGCTCCGGCTCCTCGAGCGTCCGGACCGGGGCGCCGTGGACGCCGCGGCCTGGGGCCAGGGGGCGGACTGGCTGCTCACCGGAGTGCCGGCGCTGCTCGGCGCCGAGGACGATCCCGGCTCGATGACGCCGCTGCACCCGGCCGTACGGAAGGCCGTCGGCGGCCGGCCGGGACTGCGGATCGGCCGCACCGGGCGGGTCTTCGAGGCCCTCGTACCCGCCGTGCTCGAGCAGAAGGTCGTGGGACTGGAGGCCTTCCGGGCCTGGCGGCATCTGCTGTGGCGCTTCGGCGACCCCGCGCCCGGCGCGCCGGAGATGAGGGTGCCGCCGCCCCCCGCCGTATGGGCGCGCGTCCCGTCCTGGGAGTGGCACCGGTCCGGCGCCGAGGCCGTACGGGCTCGTACGATCATGAACGCCGCCCGGGTGGCCGCCCGCCTGGAGGAGGACGCCGCCGAGGCGCGCCTCCGGTCACTGCCCGGCATCGGGGTGTGGACCGCGGCGGAGATCCGGCAGCGGGCGCTCGGCGATCCCGACGCCGTCTCGGTGGGCGACTACCACCTGCCCTCCGTGGTGGGCTGGGCCCTGGCCGGCCGCAAGGTGGACGACGCCGGGATGCTCGAGCTGCTGGAGCCGTACGCCGGGCACCGTTACCGGGTCACCCGGCTGCTGGAGTCGTCCGGCGACCGGCCGCCGCGCCGGGGGCCGCGGATGCCGGTGCGGGACTATCGGTCGCTGTGAGGCCGTGAGCCCGGCACCTGCGCGGCCCCGGCGATGACCCGGGGTTCACCCCTCGACGGCCCGCTGGTAGGAGGCCAGATGTGCTTCGGCCGACGCCTCCCAGCTGAACTCCTGTGATCGCGCGTAGGCGGCGTCGGCCAGGGTCTTGCGCCGGCCCGGGTCGTCGATGAGCGCCCGCAGGGCCCGGCCGATGCTCTCGGCGTCGGGCTCGGTGTAGGCCACCGCGTCCCCGCCCACCTCGGGCAGCGAGGCGCGCCGGGTGGTCAGCACCGGCGCACCGCAGGCCATGGCCTCCAGCACCGGCAGCCCGAAGCCCTCGCCCCAGCTCGGCAGCGCGACCGCGAGCGCGCCACCGAAGAAGCCGGGCAGCGACGACCAGCTCAGGTATCCCGGCCGGACGATGCGCAGCCCGGGTGGCACGGTGGCCATCGCGCCGTCGACCTCGTCGTCCCAGCCGCCGCTCCCGGCGAGGACCAGGGCCGGCGGCCCGGGCACTCCGGTGGCCGCCAGGACCCAGCCGCGGATCAGGTTGGGCACGTTCTTGCGGGGCTCCAGTGCCCCGAGGAAGGCGATGTAGGGGCGGCCGTGCAGCCCCAGGCGGTCGGACACCCGCCGCCGTTCGTCCTCGTCCGGCCGGTGGAAGGCCTCGTGGTCCACACCGTGGTAGGCCACGTCGAGCCGGGTCGGATCGGCGTCCAGCAGCCGTACGAGCTCGTCCCTGGTGGCCTTGGACGGTACGACGACCCGGGTGGCACGCCGGCAGGCCGCGCGGGTGGCCGACCTGATGTAGGCCGCCCGTACGGGATCGTGCGCCTCCGGCTCGGAGAACACCGCCGTGTCGTGGACGGTGACCACCGTGGGCCGTCCGGCCTTGATCGGCATGGAGTAGGAGGGCAGGTGGACGACGTCCGCACCGACCTGTTCGGCCACGCGGGGCAGGCCGGTCTGCTCCCAGTTCTGACGCGCCGCCCGGTGCACGATCGCGGTCGGACCCGACACGATCCGGGCTCCGGGCGCGAGCCGCCCGTACCGTTCCTCATCCGGCCGCTGGCACGCGATGGCCAGATCGGCGCCCGCGGCGGAGAGGGCGGTGCACAGCCCATCTGCGTATCTTCCGAGCGCGCCACGATCCGCGGGCACTGCGGTGGCGTCCACGAGTATCCGAAGCGCCACGATCCTCCCCAAGACTCGGTCTGTGGCGGGGATCACTCCCCACCCCGGAGCCTACGCCGATCGGGTCCCGACCGGGGATCAGAAACGCTTTCGCGCGCGGATCAAGACGATGCTCCCCCGGTCGTTGGGGGCGCGCCGGTCGGAGAGGGCCACGAGCGGGGTGAGCGGGGCGGCGGCGTTGAAACCGACCTTGCCGCCGTAGGTCGACAGGGACAGGTAGAGCCGCTCGGCCGCCCGCCCGCGGAACTGGTAGGAGTGTTCGACCAGGTCGAGGCCGCGCGCCGCCAGCAGCTCGCCCAGGCTCTCGTGCGTGTAGGTGTGCTTCACGAAATATCTGGCCTTGTGCGCGTCACGCAGTTTCGGCCACTCGTCGGCCCGGCTCAGCACGTCCGCCGACATCAGGAGCTCGCCGCCCGGCTTGAGCACCCTGCTCATCTCGTCCAGCGACTTGCCTCCGTCGTCGAAGTGCTCGATGGCGCAGACCGACAGCACGGCGTCGAAGCCGCCGTCGGCGAAGGGCAGCGTGAGGGCGTCGCACTCGACCAGCGCCGGCGCGTGCGCCAGCGTCCGGCCGTACAGCATCTTGCCCCGGGCGAGGTCGATGGAGACGGCCTCGGCCCCGCGCTTGACGGCCTGACCGGCCCAGTATCCGTCGCCTCCGGCGACGTCGAGGACCCGCTTGCCGCGCAGGTCACCGCCCATCCAGTCGAGCAGGGTGCCGGCCTCGCGGTAGCGGCACACGTGGACCTGGTGTCCGAGGAACGCCTTGGCATCGTTGAGTTTCATCGCTCCCCAACCCTAGAGGGCCGCTCCGGAGAGTGGGCCCCCGCCTGGACGCCGGGGCCGGGGTCCGGTCCGGACCTCAGAGCCTTCGCGCACCCCCCTGCGCGCACCCCCTAGTCTGGGCTCGTGATTTCCCGGTTGCGATCCAGCCGCTGGCCTCGAGTGATGTTCGTGCTGGTCGCCCTGGCGTTCTGCGGCTACGGCCTGGCCTCCCAGCGGGCCCAGATCGGCGACGCGCTGGCCCGGCTGTCCTGGTGGGCGATCGGGGGCGCGCTCGTCACCGGGCTCGCCGGGCTGGGCGCCTCCATGCTGGCCTGGCGGTCGCTGCTGGCCGGCTTCGGATCGCCGCTGCCGCTGCCCGCCGCGATCCGCGTGATGTTCCTCGCACAGCTCGGCAAATACGTGCCCGGCTCGGTGTGGGCGCTGGTCGGCCAGGTCGAGCTGGCCCGTGAGCACGATGTCCCGCGCCGGCGCGGCGCCGCGGCCACGCTGCTGGCCATGGCCGCGACCATCGCCACCGGATGCGCCGTGGCCGCCGTGACGCTGCCGCTGACGTCCGCGGAGGCCACGAGGCGCTACTGGTGGCTGCTGCCGCTGGCCCCCGTCCTGCTGGCGTGCCTGCACCCGCGCGTGGTCACCACACTGCTGAACCGGACGCTGGCGCTCGTGCGGCGGCCGCCGCTCGAGGAGGCCGTCGGCCTGGCCGCCATGGCCCGTGCGGTCGGCTGGAGCCTGCTGGCCTGGGGCCTGTTCGGGACCCACACCTGGCTGCTCGCACGGTCTCTCGGGGACGCGGGGTTCCTGCTGTCGAGCGGCGCCTACGCCCTCGCCTTCACGGTCGGCTTCCTCGTCATCATCGCGCCGGGCGGGCTCGGGGCCCGCGAGGCGGCCCTGGTGGTGGCACTCGCGCCCGTGCTCCCGAGCGGAGGCCCCCTGGTGGTCGCCCTCGCCTCCCGGGTCGTGCTGACCGCCGCGGACCTGCTGTGGGCCGGGCTCGCCGTCCTCCTCCGGCGTACGGCCGCGGCCGGGCCGGGAATGGATCCGCGACCGGCGGACTTGTCACCGGAGCCACCGGAGCCACTCGGGCCACCGGAGCCACCATCGACGTGGGAGAGAGCATGAGCGCACCGATCACCGTGACCGACGCGACCTTCGAAGCCGAGGTCCTGGCCAGCGACAAGCCGGTGCTCGTGGACTTCTGGGCGACCTGGTGCGGCCCCTGCAAGATGATCGCTCCGGTGCTGGACCAGATCGCCGAGGAATACGCCGACAAGCTGACCATCGCGAAGATGGACATCGACGAGAACACCGCGACCCCGGCGAAGTACGGGGTGATGGGCGCCCCGACGCTCAACCTCTACAAGAACGGTGAGGTCGTCACCCAGATCCTCGGTGCCAAGCCGAAGCGACAGCTCCTCAAGGCCATCGAGGAGTACCTCTAGAGCCCCTGGTCACGTCCCCGGCGGCCCGATCCTCATCGGGCCCGGGGCGCGCCGAGGAGCCGGTCCACGTAGGCCGCCCACCGGGGACCATGGTCGACCGGGCGGACGCTCTCCCGCAGCCGGCGCGGCTCCCCCGGGGCGTAGAACCGCTCGAGCGCACCGGTCAGCGAGCCGACGTCATCGGGTTCGCAGACCAGCCCGTCGACGCCGTCGCGGATCTGCTCCGGAAAGCCGCCGACCCGGGTGGCGATGACCGGCACACCGTGGTCATGGGCCATCCAGACGTTCTGTGACGCGGTCGCCGAGCGATAGGGCAGCACGAGCGCGTCCGCGGCGGCGAACAGCCCGGGGACCTCGGCGGCGGGCACATAGCCCGGCCGCAGGTCCACCCGTCCGGTCAACCCCAGCTCCGCGACCAGTTTCCGGGTCTCGTCCTCGCCGCCCCAGAACTCCCCCGCCACGGTCAGCCCGACGTCCCCGGGCCCGGCGGCCAGCGCCCTGAGCAGCACGTCGAGCCCCTTGTAGGGCCGCACGATCCCGAAGAACAGCAGCCGCCGCCCGTCCTCGCCGGCGTGCGGCGCGGCGCCGGTCCGCGACCCGTCCGTACCGGCGGCACCCCGCGACCCGGCGGACGGCGTGGGCAGGTGGGCAGGCATCTCGGCCATGCTGACCGGCCGGCCGGTCAGCGTCCGCGCCAGGTCCGCCTGCTCTCCGGAATGGACGAGCACACCATCCACCCGGCGCAGCAGGGCCCGCATCAACGGCAGGTCGTAGGGCTTGCGCTCATGGGGCAGGACGTTGTGGCACAGCGCCACGACCCGGGTCCGGCGGCGCAGGCCGTACAGGATCCCGAGGTAGGCGGGCACCTGCACCGGCGACAGGACGGCCAGCACCACGAGGTCGCGGTCGCGCAGCCGCCGGCCCGCGCGCACCCAGCCGTCCGGCCGCCGCCAGGACAGCTCGCGCCGCGTGCCCGGGAAGGGCGTGCCCTCGGGCGCGGAGATCGTCTGCTGCCCCGGATAGAGGAACGAGGGATACTGCGCGCGCCACGACTCCAGCGTCACCTCGTGGCCGGCGGCCGACAGCCGGTGCGCCAGCTCGGTCGTGTGGTGCGCGCCGCCGCCCTTGTACGGGAAGGTCGGCCCGACGATCGCGATCCTCACGTGCTCCCGCCCTCGCAGGTCATGGCCACCGGTCGCACGGAGGCGGATACGGACGTACGCCGGCTCATGTGTCGCCCCGGGACCGGACGATCAGGTCTGCCAGCAGGGCCAGCGACGCGATCAGGAGCCCGGTGACGAACAGGAGCACGGTGTTGTTGGCGAAGTAGCCGAAGTGGACGACCATGTCGAACACCCCCTTGAGGACCGCGATGCCGAGCAGCCACAGCGCCAGCGGCATCAGGACCTTGAGCGGGTTGAAGTACATCACCATCCGCAGGACCTGCAGGATGTAGCGGTAGGCGTCCTTGGTGAAGTGGAACTTGGACGTGCCCGCCCGTTTGAAATAGTCGATCGGCACGTAGCGCACCGGGTGCTGGTTGGACAGGAACGCCAGCGTGATGGTCGTGACGCAGGAGAACCCGGGCGGCAGGAGCTTGAGATAGGGCTCCGCGACCGGGCGCCGGAAGGCGCGCAGCCCCGAGTTGAGGTCGGGGATCTGCGATCCGGACAGCCGCTCGGCGATCTTGCGGATGAACCACTTGGCCGGCACCCGCAGGGCCTTGTGCGAGCCCTCCTCCGAGGTGCGCGCCCCGACCACCTGGTCGACCAGGGGGTCGTTGTCGAGGATCTCGACCAG
Organism: Actinomadura sp.; assembly: GCA_036008685.1. GTDB lineage: Bacteria > Actinomycetota > Actinomycetes > Streptosporangiales > Streptosporangiaceae > Actinomadura_C. Next base: position 32,057 of record DASYNF010000176.1, read on the forward strand.
CTCTGGGATCCGCTCGTTCGGATAGGACATGTCCGCGTCGGTCCACACGACGATCTCGCCGCGGGCCTGCTGCGAACCGATCCGCCGTACGGTGCCGGAACCGCTGTTGTAGCGGAACGGGATGATCCTCATATGCGGGAAACGCGGCGCCGCCTCCCGCAGCCGGGCCAGCGTCTCGTCCGTCGAACAGTCGTCGACGGCCAGGAGCTCATAGGTCTGGCCGCTCGCGTCCATAGCCTTGGAGATGCGCTCGACCTCGTCGATGACATGATCCTGCTCGTTGTAGCAGGGCAGAACGATGGTCACATGTAGGGCGTCGATACTCACGGACGGGGAGGATACCGGCCCCGGTCGTACGGAAGGTGACGCGCTCACGACCTCACCCCTGTGGATCAGCTGGTCAGGCATAATGCGGCGGAGCCCTCTCCGTCCGGGCGCCGCCGCGCCGGCGGCCACCATCGAATGGCACTCAGATGACCGACGAGCCGAAGAGCGGTGATGTTCCCGAGGGCGACACGGCCCGCGGTGGCGGCTTACCCCGGGGACGCCGCCGGGGCCGGCGCGTCCTCAGGTGGACCGGCCTTTCGCTCATCGTGGTCATGGTGGCGGGCAGCGGCGCCGGCATCCTCTATTGCCGGAAGCTCCAGGGCAACATCGACAGGCAGGACGTCAACGGCCTGCTCGGGCGCAACCGGCCGAAGAAGCTCGGCAAGGCGATGAACATCCTGGTGATCGGCTCCGACAGCCGGGCCGGTGACAACGCCGCCTACGGCTCCACGGAGGGCGCCCGGGCCGACACGACGATCCTGCTGCACCTGTCGCCGGGTGGCCAGAAGGCCATCGGGATGAGCTTTCCCCGTGACCTGATGGTCGACATCCCGGCCTGCCGGCGGAAGAACGGCCCGCTCAGCCCGCCGCGGTTCGGCATGATCAATTCCGCGTTCAGCCTGGCGGGCGCCTCGTGCACGTGGCAGACCATCGAGGCGTTGACGCAGATCCACATCGATCACTTCATCGTCATCGACTTCTCCGGCTTCAAACGGGTCGTCGACGCGCTCGGCGGAGTGGAGGTCTGCCTGCCGCACGCGGTCGACGACCCCAAGGCCAGGCTCCACCTCAAGGCCGGACGTCAGACGGTCCACGGCGACGCCGCGCTCGGCTACGTCCGCACCCGTACCGGCGGCCTCGGCGACGGCTCCGACCTCGACCGCATCGACCGGCAGAAGCGGTTCATGTCCGCGGTGGTGCAGAAGGCCACCAGCTCGGACATGCTCGCCGACCCGACCAAGCTGGTGGGCTTCCTCAACGCCGCGACCAGGTCGATCAGCACCGACAAGGGCTTCGGCATCGGCGCCATGCGGAGGCTGGCCGACGGCCTCAAGGAGATGGAGGCCGGCGGCGTGCGGTTCGTCACCGTGCCGTTCGGCGCCTACCCGCCCGATCCCAACCGGGTGTCCCTGGACGCCAGGCACGCGGAGCCGCTCTTCGAGGCGATCCGCAAGGACACCAGGCTCCCCGAGCCCTCCCCCTCGGCCACGCCGACCGCCGGCGCGCCGGCGCCCGCGAAGCCGCCCGACCGGAGCAAGGTCAAGGTCCGGGTCTACCACGGCGCGGGCGGAGCCGAGCTCGCCGGCCGCGTGACCGACCAGCTCGAGGCGGAGAGGTTCACGGTCCTCGGCAGACCCCGGCGGCTGCCGAAGGGCGGTGGCGCCAGAACCCGGATCCTGTACGGGCCGGGAGGGGAGCGAAAGGCCGCCGTCCTGGCCGCGATGGTCCCGGGCGTCAAGCCGGTCCGCCGCGACTCCGTGCCGGACGGCGTCGTCCACCTGGTCCTCGGCGAGGACTGGAAGGGACTGCGGGGCCTGACTCCCACGGGCTCCCGCGAGGTACGAGCGGACCAGAACATCTGCAAGGGCGATTAGCTCCCCTGGCCCAGGGTGCCGGATCGCCAACGTGAGCCACGTCGGCCGATCTGTCATCCAGTGGGGGCACGCCGGTGTGAGCTGATCGACGTGGGCGACCCGGTGGTGCCTCAGTAAGGGCTCATCTGTTCGCCGCGCTCGAGCATGCCGTCGATACTGCCGCGCCCTTGCTCCCACCTCATATGAGATTCAGCGGTACGAGCGGTCGGGCACGCACCGCGGAGAGGAACGGGTCGTCACCTGGGTTCTCCCAAAGCTGTCGAGACACGCGACGGATGTTAACTTCGCGACCGAGCGCGTGCTCTGCGTTACGAGAAACCTCGTACAGATCATCCTCGTCCGCGTCACCGATGACGAGCACATCCACGTCGCGCGGCACATCACCAGGGCGGCCGCGGTAACGGGCGGCCCACGACCCGTACACGTAGGCCTCCTCGACCTGTGGCACCTGGGCGAGCAGCGTGCCGAGCACGGCGGTCGGGCCATAGGTCACCGCGAGCAGTTCGGCCAGCGGCCCCGCGACGACGCTGTCGGTCCTGGCCCGCAACAGTCGCAGATTGCCGTGCCGCCGCTCTTGGATCAGGCCCGCGGCCACGAAGCGGTCCGCCTCCCGGGTGACGGTGGCCGGGGAGACCTCGAACCGTCTGGCCAGCTCGACCAGCGAGAACTCGCCTTCGGGATGCAGGAACAGCCACGCCAGCAGTTCCCCCTGGAACGGTGAGCGCAACAGGGGCAGAAGCATCGGCGATGCTGCTTTCATAACATGCATCCTACGTTGCAGGTTATGAAACTTGTAGCCCTGGACCCATCGGGGCCATGCCGAGCGCGGACCCGGCACGCGGACATGACCACGGCCGCGGCGGGGATGACGTCGACCATGAGCGGGCTTGCAGAGGTCGCCGCCGCGATGACCTTCGCCGCACGGACGGCCATCGACGCATTCACCGACCGGCAGCGGGACGCCGCACTCTATGCCTTTGACGACCCGGCGCGAACCGACTGGAGCTACGTACCCCGACCCCGGCCGGGCGTCAGCCTGCTCGGGTTGGACAGGACGGCCCGTAAGGCCGTCCACCGACTGCCGGCCACCGCTCTGTCCCGGCACGCCTTCGCCCAGGCGGTCACCATCATGGCCTTCGAGGAGGTCCTGGACCTGGATGAGGGCGGACGGCGTGGCCGCCACAGCGACGACTACTCGGTCGCGATCTTCGGCACCCCCGGAACCGACCTGTGGACCTGGCGGTTCGAAGGCCACCATCTGTCGGTCACCGCCACCCTCGCGGCCGGCCGGGTCGTCGTGGCGCCGGTCTTCCTGGGTGCCAACCCCGCTCGCGTCGACCACCGGGGCCGACTCGTCATCGGACCGCTATGGCGCGAGGAGGACATCGCCCGCGCCGTCGTCACCGGGCTGCCGCCCGATCTGCGCGAACGGGTCGTCGTCTCCGACACCGCGCCCAGTGATATCAAGACCAGGACCAGCCCCCGCGTGAACGGTGATCTGCACCCGGCCGGAATCCGTACGGCGGATCTTCCCAGGACCGCTCGCGACCTCCTGAGCGGGCTCATGGACCTCTATCTGGACCGGCTCACCCCAGCCCTCGCCGAACACGAGCGGCAGCGGCTGGACGTCGACGAGGTCACCTTCGCCTGGGCGGGCGGTCTGCGCCCGGGAGAGGGCCACTACTACCGGCTCCAGGGCTCGGGTCTGCTGATCGAGTACGACAACACCCAGCGGAACGCCAATCACGCCCACACTGTCCTGCGCCGGCCCGGCGCCGACTTCGGCGATGAGCTCCTGTCCTCTCATCTCACCGGCGAGCGATAACGAGCCGCCCAGATCAAGCAGCGGTGGCAGCAGGTCATGCCGGCTTTCGGGCCCCTCTGGCCGTCAGCGCCGCGCGGCAGGGCGGCCGTGCCGGGGCGCGGACCCGGCCTTGGCCAGTCGCGTCAGCCGCTCACACGTCCGGGGTCGAGCCAGACGAGATCCAGGCCGAGCATGTGCGCCGCCCGGTCCGGACTGGACCAGCACCCATGCGGCCGGCCCTTGGGAGTGATGGTCGCCGTGGCCCCTCCTGGAATCGCCACGCCGTACAGCGCGATCTCGATCTGCTCGTCATCGTCCTCGTCGCACAGTGCGAACAGCCGCACGCGCTCCTCTCCAGGTATGTCCCTGCTCGTCTCGTCCGGGTCGTGGTAGACAGGCGGGAAGCTGGAATCGGGTTGCTGATCCATCGGGTCGCCCCTTTCTCCGGCGCTTCGGCCGGGACGGGCCTGCCTCGCATGCGAAGTCCGTCCCGGCCTTCTCCTTTTCCGCAGATCTACGCTGCGTCATCGGATTGTCACGGAAAGCGTGACAGCAATCCACGAGTTGTGCAAGATTGGCTCAACACGAAATTGAATCGAATGAGATATGCGCAAAGTGTCCGATTAGTTCCGCAGGATCGGAGACGACATGGGTGCCAGAAAAGGACCGACGCTCCGCGCCCAGTGGCTCGGCAAGCAACTACGCGAGCTGCGCGAAGCGGCCAAGCTCACGCTGAAGGAGGCCGGCGAGTACATCCAGCGTGATCAGTCGTCGCTCAGCCGCATGGAACAGGGCGTCACGCCGATGCGGGTCCCCGACGTGCTCGCCCTGCTGAATCTGTACGGCGTGAGCGACGAGAACCTGCGCGACGGCCTCGAACGACTCAGCCGTGACATCTGGCAGAAGAGCTGGTGGGACGGTTATGCCCAGGCGTTCACCGGCCGCATCATTGATCATGCCTGGCTGGAGTCCCGCGCCAGAGAGCTGCGCTCGTACGACGCCATGGTGGTCCCTGGGTTGTTACAGACCCGGGAGTACGCACAAGCGGTGATCCGGGCCGCGGATCCCAGCAAGCCACAGGCGCGAATCGAGCTTTGGGCTGAGTTCCGATTGAACCGGCAACAGGTGCTCACCGGAGATGAACCTCTGCGGCTATCAGTGATCCTCGATGAGGCGGTGCTACATCGAGCCGTCGGCGGCCTGGAAAATCTCCACGGTCAACTCCGACGCCTCATCGACGCCGCAGACCGCCCCAACGTCGAGATCCGCGTCCTGCCCTTCGGCAAAGGCGCCCACGCGAGCCCAGAGGGCCCGTTCACGATCTTCGACATGCCAGAGCCCTATCCCGACGTCGCGTACGTCGAAACGCGGGCAGGCGCAATCTATGCCGAAGCCGACAGGATGGAGGGCTTCGCACGGGCGTACGATTGCCTTCTTGAGACCGTGCTTGGGCCCGACGAATCCGTAGCGCTCATCGCGGCCGCAGCGGAACGTCCAGCTTGAGCTTACGGAGGGACCCAGCATGGCCACCCCCGAGGAGCTGGCCGGCATCGCCTGGCACATCAGCACGAGAAGCGCCAACGGCGGTGGGGAGTGCGTCGAGGCCGGCCCGCTCTCCGACGGCACCGAGCGCGTCGCCGTACGCCACAGCCACCACCCCGACGGCAAGGTGATCCTCTACACCCGCCAGGAGTGGGAAGCCTTCATCGCCGGCGCCAAAGGCGGCGAGTTTGATTTCTTCGCCAACTAAGCACTGCATCCCTACCCGCCCCACAGCCTCGCCGTGATCTTGCAGCTGTTCGTGCACTGGCTATAGGGATCTTCCCGACACTCGGTCATGGACGGGCCGGAGGCCGACGGATTCTAGATGCAATACAAATAACCTGAATTGAAGCCGAACCATCGACTGGCAACACCGAACGTATTACATCAAGCATAGTATCCACCCCCTCCGGGTCCCCCAATCTGCATCTTCGAACGACTAACGATGACCTCGTTATGATTATAGAGTTCCTCGACCACGCTCACATCGACGTCCCGCCAACGTCTATGTCCACGCCCGACTCCGCCTCCAACGCTAAGGACGAAGCAGTCGACGACCACGAGCCCCACCTGCGATGGTCTCCGTTCAGCGACGTTACCGTCAAGACCGACAAATGTCCTACCGGAGCTTGTTTGGGTGGAGATCTGGAAGGAGCTAACCGAATGCGGTCAAGCGTAGTTATTCTTCGCGCTAGCCCGACACCTCACTATCCCCTCTAGGTGTATTGGCGAGCCAGCAGACTCCACCGAACGGCGCCCAGTTGACTCTATCGAGCTTCGCTACAACCTTTGCGACAATATCGCCGATATCCCCGGTCCACGCCTCGAACCCAGTCTCACCAATCTCTCCGACGACTATGAGCTCCCGACCTAGAAGAGATTCTATTACTTCAACGGTAGCCGCCTTAAAGTCTTCGCCTTGCGACTCCTTTGATTCACGCGTTAGACCGATCACCCTGTCTACGGGGACCCAGTCTTCCAGTCCCTCCATGAGGATCTCTTGAAAGATGTCTTCATTATTCATCGGGAAGGTGCACCTTCATTCCCTTACCTGAAGATGGAAAGATATCAATAGTCTCCCCATCGGACCTGGATGAAGTCCTCCACTGCATGACAGTGCCATCTGGAAGCTTGAAAACATCGGGGATCTTAGCCCCTCGCGCAGGAAGTCGCTCTGCACCTTTAGTCCATCGATCGAACGCACCGCGCATTTCATCACACGAACTCATCCTTCCAATCGCTGCTCCCACAAACCGGCCCGCGGACATCAGCAGAGCCCACTACTTCTTCGAGACCATCGAAATCCCGCCCAGTGCAAGGGAGAACATCCGGGCAAGCGCCTTCCGAACATCCGGGTCTCGATCGAGTCGCTCCAGCGATTCGAACCTCGCCGGATCAAGATCGATCGTGGCAATTCCGCCAGCATCCCTGCCATCCACGGTCGAGAACAGCAGGAGGCATCGGTAGGTCCGCACAGCCCCTCCCTGCCCCTCGCGCATCAGCGACTGGAGGACGACGACTTCTTCCTTGACCTGGCTGCGGAGTGCGTCCACCGAGGTCCACCGAGTCGCCCAGCCTCGGTCCTCCGCCTCCAACTGGATCTCGAGCAGCGTGTCGAAACTGATCTGACACACGCGGAAGTCGGGGTCAGTCGAATGAATCATAGGCATCAGAGCACTACTCCCCGCCGTAGATGTCGATACGCATTGGCGTGTCTGGGTCGATGCGTCCGTCGTTGATCCTTGTTTGGAGTTCGTCCCAGCGGTAATTTGTTGAACACCCATCGGCTGCTCGAGGAGTACAGCGCGAATCCAGTCCGGTTAGCCCCTGCCTGAGATGCGATGATGGCGTTGGCCGGGGTCGAAGCCGGCCGAACCCAGGCCGACACCGCGTAGCTCTTGCTGGTATCGATAACCGGACCGCTGGCGGCGGCGTAACCGGAAGAGCCATCACCCCGCATCGCCGTACCGACCTGACCATCCGTACCGAGTGTGGCACCACCCTGTACGGTGGCCTTGATATCGCTGGTCTGGCCATAGACCCGCTTGGAATCGGCGACCTCGTCCAGCTTCCAATGCGCCTGAAGCGTCGTGCCGGCCGGGGTGGTGTTCTGCGCCAGTTCACTAGCCTCTGAATCGGAAACGGCCTGCTGGAAAATCTTGATGTCGTCGACGTTGCCCGGCCAATAGTTGGTGTAGACCCCGTCGTACTTACTACGCCCGATCTGAAGGCCACCAATGGCGTCCCAGGCAGTGAGGCCGTCTGCGACCGCAGCCCGCTGACCATTGACGTACAGCCGAAGTTGCTTGGCGGACGCATCGTAGGCCCCGATCAGATGTGTCCACGTGTTGAGCGGCGCTGCGACACCAGTATGGGCAACTTTTCGTGCAGCACCCCCATTGACATCATCCGCCGATGGCATCTTGAAAGCCCATCCGCCGCCGTTGGGATCGACACCGAGTTGGAAACTGGCCTGCTGCGTGCCATCCGGGGCCAGCACATTGGAGTACTTGTCGTTGGCCCTCAGCCGAACCCAGGCCGCCACCGTGAAGCTCTCGCTGGTCTTCAGTACCGGGAGATTGGTGGCGGCATAGCCCGTGGTTCCGTTGAAGTTCAGCGCCGTACCGACCGGTCCCGCGCTACCCAGGGTTCCGCCACCACCGACGTAGGCGGGGACACCTGGAGTCTCACCTGAGACAGTGCTCGCTCCGGCGTCCTCGTCCAGCTTCCAGTGGGCGACCGGCGCCGCTCCGGTTTTGACGTCGAATGCATACGTCGTCGAGGCGCTGGGGGTGCCGGCATTGGTGAACGATTGGACGGTCACCAGGTTCGGGCCCGACCGGGTCGGGGTCAGCGTCACCTGCGCCGGTGCGCCGTTGGTGGTGGGCGCCGTCTTGACCAGAACGGTGTTGAGCCTCACCTCGTACTGGGCTGCGGCGTTGGTGGGGTCGTCCGCGGTGAACACACCCGGTGTGCCGACTCCGTCGTGCCGGTTACCGTCGGCCGGATAGCCGGCCGACGTCACCGTCGGCGGCACCGGCACTGTCTCGTCGAGGTAGAAATAGCAGGCGGTCTGCGCGCCGGCCCAGCTCCATGGACTCCATTGGGTGCCGTCCCAGGCCCTTGTTCCTGGTCCTGACCGGTCTCAGGTGCTCGGTGAGGGTGAAGGTGCCGTCGCCGTTGGCGACCACGTCCCTCGTCTCGTTCTGCATCGAGGCCACCGGCACCGGCTTGCCGGTCTTTTTGGCGAGTGCTGTCGCCTGCGCCTCTGTCACGGCCACAGGAGGCGCACCCTCCGCCGCGGCGTGCTTCGGCTGCATGGCCGAGGGGACCTGCAGAAGCGCCACAATGAGAGTCACTGAAGCCGCCATGACGGCAGCACGACGAGGGTGCACGCCACAACCTCCCTGACATCCGGGACGTATGGCGCGCAAAGCCACCTACGCCATATATCACCCATATCCGGTGATCGTGATCATCTTGGGCCAGCGCCCCCTCTTCGTCAAGAGTTGATCTTCACTTCGCGGCGGCATGCGCGAATGCCGCCCTGACCAGGAGATATGCCTATCGGAAGACTCGCCCGGCCGCGCGGAGTCTCTTGGCCGAGATGGCCACTCGGCGCGTAAACCTACGTCCAGAGGTAGGCGTCCGTACGGTACTGGACAGCCGACGCCATGCCCTGCCGGCTCTCCTCGGACAGGCGTTCAGTCACGTTTTCGTGACCGCACTTCGACCAGTGACCCATGACCCACGACTACGCACTGATAGGCGTCAATCACGACTGGTGAGAGTCTGCGTCGACTCCTCTCCGGTAAGTCATAGGCACGACCGAGGACGGGCGGATGAAGTCGGGGATCGCATTTCATCAAGCGGATGCTGCCAACCCCGGCCGTATGGAAGGCGTCCTGATTGTCACCGGATCCGGAAAAATCGCGATTCGGGCATAATGCGGCGGAGCGATCTACGCCTTGGAGCCACCGCGGAAGCGGCTATCGAATGGGATTCACATGACTGACTCGTCCACGAGCGGCGACATCCCCCCGGGCGACGCGCCCGACGGTGGCGGCTCAGAGCCCAGCGCCGCCACGGCCGGCGAGGCCCCGCCGAAGAAGCGCGGGCGGGCGCGACGCGTCCTCAAGTGGACCTCGCTCTCCCTGGCCGTGATCCTGGTCCTGGCCTGCGGGACGAGCTATGCCTATTACCGCAAGCTCCAGGGCAACATCGACAAGCACAACGTCAAAGGCCTGCTCGGCCAGAACCGTCCTAAGAAGCTGAACAAGGCGGTCAACATCCTGCTCATCGGCTCCGACAGCCGGGCCGGCGAGAACGCGGCCTACGGAGTCATGGACGGAGCGCGGGCGGACACCACGATCCTGCTGCACCTGTCTCCGGGCGGTCAGAAGGCGATCGGGATGAGCTTCCCCCGCGACCTCATGGTCAACATCCCGGAGTGCACGAGGAAGAACGGCCCGGCGAGCCCCGCCCAATTCGGCATGATCAACGCCGCGTACGCCTACGCGGGTCCTTCCTGCACGTGGCGCACCATCGAGTCGCTCACCCAGATCCACATCGATCACTTCGTGGTGATCGACTTCTCCGGCTTCAAGCAGGTGGTCGACGCGCTCGGCGGGGTGGAGATCTGCCTGCCGCACGCGGTCAACGACCACAAGGCGAGGCTCAACCTCCCGGCCGGCCGCCAGACGGTCCAGGGCGACGCGGCGCTGGGTTATGTACGGAGCCGCACCGGTGGACTCGGCAACGGCTCCGACCTCGACCGCATCGACCGGCAGAAGAAGTTCATGTCCGCGGTGGTCCAGAAGGCCACCAGTTCGAACATGCTCTCCGATCCCACCAAGCTGATGGGCTTCCTCAGCTCCGCGACCAAGTCCATCAGCACCGACGAGGGTTTCAGCATCGGCGACATGCGGAAGCTCGCCGGCGGCCTCAAGGGAATGGACGCGGGCGGCATACGGTTCGTCACCGTGCCGTTCGGCGACTACGCCCCCGACCCCAACCGCGTCTCGCTCGACAAGGCCCGCGCCGAGCCGCTCTTCGAGGCTATTCGCAAGGACACCAAGGTGCCCGAGCCGGCACCCAAACCGTCCACGCAGGTCTCCACGGCGCAGGGGACGACGCTGTCCATGGTGCGGGCGGCCTTGGAGACGCCGGCGGCACCGGTGGCGCACAACCTGGTCAAGGTCCGCGTTTACAACGGCGCCGGCGGCGCGGCGTCGGCCGCGAAGGTCGCCGGCCAGCTGACAGCGGAGAAGTTCGAGATCGTCGGTACGCCGGGGCCGCTGCCCAATGGCACCGCAGCCCGGACGCGGATCCTGTACGGCGAGGGCGCCGCGCGCCAGGCCGCGACGCTCGCCGAACTCGTGCCGGGCGTGAAGCCGGCGGCCCGCACGTCCGTACCGGCCGGAGTGGTCTACCTCGTCCTCGGCAAGGACTGGAAGGGGCTCGAGGGCCTGACTCCCACGGGCGACCGTGAGATCCAGGCGAATCAGAACATCTGCAAGGGCGCTTAGCCCCCGTCCCGCGGCCGGATCGGCCGTTCATGCTCGCCGGTCAACGGCCCCGACACATGACGCGCCTCTCGGTCAGATACAGACGTGCTGCTCTGGATCCCCTCCGCCTTCGCCCTGCGCAGCAGCTTGGTGTCGGATCCGCGTGGCACGTGGTCGAAGCGCAGCCGCCGCAGGACGTCGCCGGTCACGAGGAGCGTGCCGCCCCTGACCAGGTTGCCGTAGCGGTGCTCGGTCTCGGGCTTGCTCAGCAGCGTCGCGTTGATCGCCTTCAGCTGCACATAGCAGGCGCGCTTCCC